>DATAXN010000013.1:0-6780 GCA_036273015.1 Bryobacteraceae bacterium
CACTTACCCGAAAACGCTTCGCCAACCTGGCCAGACTCCCTTCACCCTGCTCATGCGCCTCCAGTAACTTCCGACGCAGATCATCTCCATAGGCTCGCGCCATCTTTTTTGTCGACGAAAGGTCTGCCAGAGCTCCTTATATTATATATGGAAATGCTCTAAGTTCAGCCAGCTTTTGATCCAAATGACGCAGTGCCGCTTCCAGTTGCTCGCGCCGCCGTGGGTGAGTGGCGGCTTCCAGGTCTTTGACAATTCTCGTCCGGGACAATTCGATGCTGTTCCGTTCCGCCCGCAGCCGAACTTCCTCCTCGGTCGGCGGAATTTGCTTGGCAGCGGCGCGTTTGGCGGCCGCCTCTTCCATCTGGGACTCGACATCCTTACTTTCCCAGCCCCGGGACATGCCTTAATCGTCCCATGGGACAGACGCATCAATTGACGGCATCCGGTCATCTTCACGCGCTCGGTAAGCAACAGGGCATCTGCGGGAGCGCGCACTTTGACATCCGTTATCGAAACAGACGAATACGTCGAGGCCACCAGCAGGTGTCAGCTTCGCGAATTCGATTATCGTTTACGGCAGCGCGAACACCACGAGAGACTCTCCCCCGCGGCGATCAGGATCGGTTACTCCCGCTCCTCCGTTAGCGGCGGTGATCGCAACGTACTGCTTTCCGTTCTTTCCCTGGAAAGTGATCGGTACGGCAATCGCGTTGTAGTCGAGCTTCGTCTCCCACAATTGCCTGCCCGTCTTCGAATCGAACGCGCGAAAACGCTTGTCGTTGGTTGCTCCGATGAACAGCACTCCGCCGGCAGTTACGATTGGTCCGCCAAAGCCGATCCGGCCTGTGTTCCTTTTGCCCTCGGGCAGTTCGTCAGTAACACCCAACGGGATCTGCCATGCAAACTCGCCGGTCGCCAAGTTGACCGCGGTAAGCCTGCCCCATGGCGGTTTTTGGCAAGGCCAGCTCTGCGCACCGAGCGTCAGACCGTTGGCATCTTTCTTCACGGCCCAGAATTTCGAGTTGAACGGATTGCCCAAAATGCTGGCCTGCTGATAAGGCACTTTTGACGTCTCGGGCTCCTTCTGTATCCACCCGATACTACCGTAGTCATTCGTGAATACATAGACGTATCCGAGCGTCGGATCGGCCGCACTGCCACCCCAATTGACTCCGCCGATCGGCCCGGGGAAGAGGACGTTCGATACCGGCGGAGCGCCCGGCGCACGATACGCGTACGGCGTAAAAGGCCCTTCATTGTTAGCTCCGCCGCTCTTCTCAACGAGGTCGCGGCAGGCCGCGGCATGCTCTTCCGTTGTATCCGCCGCGGTGACCAGATCGTCCATTCGAAAGCTCATGCGCCCGAACGGCGGCGGTTTTACTGGAATCGGCTGCGTGCGCGACAGTTGTTCACCCGGTACCTGACTCTGCGGTACAGGCGTTTCTTTCACGCCATATATTGGCTCACCCGTGACCCTGTTGAGGATATACATGTAGCCCACCTTGCCCGTCTGCGCAAGGATCGGCACCTTCCTGCCTTTGATCGTTATGTCCAGCAATACCGGCGGTGGGGAGAGGTCGAAATCCCAGACGTCATGGTGCACCACCTGGAAGTACCATTTCATCTTTCCGGTGTTCACGTCGAGAGCGACTATGGAATTTCCATAAAGGTCGTTGCCTTTGCGGTCTCCACCGTAGAAGTCGCTGGCAGGGCTGCCGTAGATTGTGTAGAGCGTGTCGCGCGCCGCATCTACGGTCATTTGAAATCCCCAGTTATTGACTCCGGTGCGATCCTTCCAACTGCCCGGCTCCCAGGTTTCATTTCCGGGTTCCCCTTCGCGCGGTACCGAGTGGAATTCCCAAACCTTCTTGCCCGTTCTCGCGTCGTAAGCGCGCGTATCTCCCGGCAGGTTGGGGGCATTGATCTCCGGTACATTCGCGCCCACCAAGAGCATGTTCTTGTAGACCGTGGGGGGCGAGTTATAAGGCACCACGAGGTCCACCTGGCCTTCATTGCCGAAGCCGGGATCGAGCTTTCCGGTCTTCGCATTCAGACCGACCATCATGTGTCCGGTGGTGAAAATCACACGAGGAGGATTATTCTGGTCGCCGGGCCAGTAAGTCACGCCCCGATTGTTTGGCGACCCTGCGGGCAGCTGATACCGCCAGATCTCCTTGCCTGTCTCGGGATCGAGGGCCACTACCCGCCCTGCCGCCGGTAGGTACAAAACTCCGTTTACAACGATAGGCGTTGCCTCGGAACCACTGCCGCCCCTTCCCGCACCCCGGCCGGTCACCTCGGATTTCAATTCGTAGGACCATGCCTGTTTCAACCGGGCCGCATTCTTCGTGTTGATCTGTTTGAGAGGGGAATAGCGAGTACCGGCCACGTCGCGGTTATACATCGGCCAGTCGCCTGGAGCACTCGACTGGGCATAGAGGGTGGACAAACATAGTGCCAAGCCCCATGGAACGCAATAATGAATCTTCATGAGCGGTATGTCCTCTCATCCTATCCGATTTGTCTTCGCAACCCCTTTGTAGTAGAATCAATGTTTTGGCAATTTGCTTGAGGGGTGTGGTGTGCCCGTAAGCAGTCCAATCGAGGTTAATCTCCAAAATGCACGCAATTATCGAAACAGGGGGAAAGCAGTTTCGCGTCGCTCCGGGCGATGTGATCCGGGTTCCCAAGCTCACCGCCGAAGTCGGGGCGGAAGTAGCGCTGGGCAAGGTTCTGGCCCTCTTCAGGGATTCCGGCGATCTGCTGACCGGCGAAGGCGCCGGCGCGGCTCGCGTCAATGCAACCGTAGCCGCTCAGGATCGTGGCGACAAGGTTCTGGTGTTCAAGTTCAAGCGCAAAAAGCAGTACAAGCGCACGCAGGGGCACCGGCAGGACTACACGGAGGTCCGCATCCGCGACATCGTTGTCTAGTCGCGCGGACTAATCAAGCGCACAGGGCGAAATGCTCCGTTGTGCGCGCCCCAGGATTGAGACAAACTCATGGCACATAAAAAAGGTTTAGGCAGTTCCAAAAACGGGCGCGACTCCAACGCGCAGCGGCTCGGTATCAAGGTGTTCGGCGGCCAGGTAGTGCCCGGCGGTTCCATCATTGTTCGTCAGCGCGGCACGCCCTTCAAGCCCGGGGAAAATGTCGGCTTGGGCAGCGACCATACCCTGTTTGCCAAAATCACCGGCATCGTCGAATTTCGCGATCGCGGCCGGATGGGTAAGTTCGTCAGTATCAAAGCCGTCGAAACTCCTGTCACAGCCTGACGTAGCACAGGCTTCAGCCTGTGAGTTTCCAGAGTGTGAGTTTCCAGAGTGTGAGTTTCCAGAGAAAGATACGGGCCGCTGGTTTCAGCGGCCTTTTCCATGTTGGTCGACGAAGTAAGAATCACAGTTAAAGCGGGCGACGGCGGCAACGGCTGTATGGCGTTCCGGCGGGAGAAGTATGTCCCGCGCGGTGGTCCGAGCGGCGGTGACGGCGGCCGTGGCGGTAGCGTGACGATGGTCGCCACCATTCACCGCAATACGCTCCTGCATTTCCGCTTTAACCCGGAATACACGGCGCAGCGCGGCCGGCACGGCGAAGGCAGCAACCGCTCGGGCCATGAGGGCGACAGCGTAACCATTCAGGTGCCCGTCGGCACAACGGTCATTGACCAGGAAACCGGCGAGACCCTGTTCGATTTCACAGAAGATGGGCAGACCTGGCTCGCGGCGAAAGGCGGCCGCGGCGGACGTGGCAACCAGCATTTCGCCACTCCCACCCATCAGGCTCCTACTGAACATGAAGAAGGGAAGCCCGGCGAGTTTAAAAAACTGCAACTCAAGTTGAAGTTGCTCGCTGATGTCGGCTTGGTGGGTTACCCCAATGCGGGCAAGTCCACGCTGATTTCGCGGATCTCGGCCGCGCGCCCCAAAATCGCGGACTATCCCTTCACCACGCTCGAGCCGAATTTGGGCGTGGTGCAGATGCCGGATATGAGCAGTTTCGTTGTCGCCGACATTCCGGGCATCATCGAAGGCGCTCACGAGGGGCGGGGACTCGGAATCCAATTCCTCAAGCACATCGAGCGCACCAAGGTACTCGTGCATCTGGTGGATATGTCGGACACCGGCCGGGACCCGATTCACGACTTCGAAACGCTGATGGTGGAACTCGAAAGTTTCGACGAAGGTCTTGCGAAACGTCCCATGCTGGTCGCGGCAAGCAAGATGGACGTGGCGCAGGACCCGGACAAGGTAGCGGCTCTCCGCGACCTGGCGAAGTCGCGCGGGCTGCCGTTTTTCGAGATCTCCAGCGCAACAGGGCAGGGTATCGACACATTGAAGTTCGCCCTTGCTGAAAAGGTGCTTCCCGCCAATGGATAATCCGCTGAATTCCGTCGAGCTGCGCGTGCTCGGGGCGTTAATCGAAAAGGAAAGCACAACACCCGAGTACTACCCGATGACGCTGAACAGCCTCGTTGCGGCATGCAACCAGAAGACGAACCGCTGGCCGGTAACGGAATACACCGAAGGCGATTTGGTGACTGCGATCGACGGACTGAAAGCTCGTGGCTTCGCCGCGGCGATCACAGGCGGCGGGCGCGTCACCAAATTTGCGCAGCGGTTCACCGAGAAACTAAATCTCGGGCGCCGGGAAACTGCCATTCTGTGCGTCCTGATGCTGCGCGGCCAGCAAACCGTCGGCGAGATCAAAGGACGGACGGAACGAATCTACGCCTTCGCAGACCTCGACGAGACGGAAACAGTGCTGCAGAAGATGATGGGGACGTTCGTTCAGAAGTTACCCCACGCGCCGGGAACCAAAGAGCCGCGATATGCGCATACGCTCGGCGGTCCGGTCGAGGTTGCATCCGCGTCAACTCATGCCCCGTCAGCACAGACGGACAGAATCTCCGATCTGGAGGCCGAGGTCTCCCGGCTGCGCGATGAGGTTGCGGAACTGCGCCGCCGGTTAGATGAAGTCCTGAATTAGGTAACGATGTCGGTCCAGCCGTGCCGGTCCGGCAGACGGCCGAATTGAATACCCTGCAGTTCGGTGTTGAGCTTTCGGGTCACGTCCCCAGCCACCCCTGCGCCGATCTGAAGACGGCGGCCGCTTTCGAAAAGCAATTCATCGATCCCGATCACTACCGCCGCAGTGCCGCAGGCGAAGACCTCGGTGATGTGGCCGGCTTGAACCTTCTGGGCGGCCTCGTCGATCTGAATCGGGGTCTCGCGAACGGTGATACCGAGATCGCGCGCCACCTGGATTACCGAGTCGCGTGTGATGCCCGGCAGAATCGTGTCATGCAACGGAGGTGTGTAGAGCACGTTGTCCTCGACGAAGAACACGTTCATACCGCCCAGTTCTTCGACTTGCCGTTTGCCTTGGGAGTCCAGGAACAGCACCTGTGAACAGCCTTTTTTCTTTCCTTCCTCGATGGTGTGCAGGCTGATTGCGTAGTTGGCTGAAGCCTTCACATCGCCGGTCCCGCCGTGGGCTGCGCGAGAGCTGGTTTCAGCCACGTATACCTTCACCGTGCTGACACGGTTGGCGTCGGTTTCTTTGAAATAAGCGCCGGACGGCAACGCAATGATGAAGAACAGAATTTCGTGCGATGCACGGACTCCGATGCATGCCTCGGTGCCCATCATGGTCGGGCGGATGTAGAGGCTGCCGGGTTCGCGCGGCGTCCATTCCGCGTCGGTGCGCACGAGCGCTTTCACCGCTTCCACAAAGAATTCGGTGTCCACCGTCGGCATGGCCATACGTTCCGCCGAGCGCGCAAACCGGCGGGCATTTTCCTTCGGACGGAACAGCGCCACCTTGCCATTTGCCCAGCGGTAAGCCTTCATTCCTTCGAAGATGGATTGCCCGTAGTGAAGAACGATTGCGGCGGGATGAAGGGAGATGTTGTGCGAAGGTTCTACCCTCGCGTTTTGCCAGGATCCGTTCCGGTATTCGGAAACGAACCAATCGGGAGCAAACGTTTTCCCGAATTCCAGTTTGGCGGGATCAAGATCAATCCCGACCGTGCTGGGCTTATTTTGCGAAGCCAGTGGGGAGTTGATCCGAATGTCCAACGTGGTCATACACAATTGTAACCCGATCCGCGCGAAACCGGGATCGGAAACCCGGAACAGCTCAGTGTACCAATACGAGGCGGCGACTATGGAAAGAAGTACAACCGCAAGCTGGCTGACCAATCCGCGACGTTAAAGTTTCTGCCCTTCGAGCCGGGTACCAGAGCCAGGTAAAGTCCGCGAATCAGAACGTGATACAGATACAAGCTGTACGAGCGCGCCCGAGAGAGTTCGTGATCGGATTATTCAGGATTAACGGCGCGAAGCCACCCACCGAGCGATGAGCAAAATGGAGAGCCAAGCCACGGGCAGTATCGCTGATCGTGTGGATCTGAGCGGCAGCCAGGGTGGCGGCAAGCCATAAATCGGGCAATCGGCGGGAACAACGACCAGCGGCTGGTGAGGACGTGGGGCAAGACACCTCCATTTGCCGCCCAGACCGCTGGAACACAGCCGAGCAGAAGGGCATCGGGTCTGCAGAATCATCATGTTACAGGGCCGTGACCGTGAGGAGTTAGCTTTACCACAGGCTGCTGGAGGAAAGTCCAAATCGTAGGAGCTCTCGCTAGCAGCCCGTGGCAGAAGTGCGAAAACACTTCAGCTGTGGATGGAGGCGGGAAAAACGAAAGGAAGTGAGGGCAAGCCGGGAGCGGGCCCGCTATCTTCGATTTCTTCCATCCAGCGCGCCGCCAATGCCATCATCGC
>DATAXN010000014.1:0-13688 GCA_036273015.1 Bryobacteraceae bacterium
AATGCAGCGGCGGCCCGGCGAGCCCATTCTGCTCGATTTTTTCCCGGTTTCAGTTCAAATCGTTTTTAGCCGGATCGCCGCCAATCCATTGAGGACATACAGCTTGCGGGATCGCGCAAAGTACTTTACCGGACACTAGTGGCCGCAAATATAGCACATCGCGAGAAAACGTCAAGTGACAAATCTATGACTGTCGCGGCCAGGTGAGAAGTTCCTAATTCAGCCGAGTAGAAAGTTCCTATTGACAGCCGCAAGGCTGAAGGATGGAACGAATGGCGATGAGCCAACAGGAGCGGGATTGGCTGGATTGGCTGAAACGGGCACGAGACGGCAAGATGACGCAGCGCGAAGCGGCGGATCGGATGGGAGTGAGCGAACGCTGGGTACGCCATCTGCTGCGGCTGATGAAAAAGGAGGGGGACTCGGTCGTCATTCATGGACTGCGGGGGCGGAACTCGAACCGAAGGATTCCGGATAAAACCCGGGAAGCGGCGCTGGCGATCGTGCGGCGCCCGGAGTGGCATGATTTCGGACCCACCTTCGCTGCTGAGCAACTGGGGAAGCGCCATCGCATCGAAGTGGGAAAGGAAACCCTGCGCGGCTGGATGATTGAGGCCGGATTGTGGAAACCGGGCTCACGCCAGCTTCGTGACATTCACTGCTGGAGACCGCGGCGAAGCGGGTTCGGCGAGTTGGTGCAATGGGACACCAGCGACCACGACTGGCTGGAAGGACGAGGCGCCGTGCGCTACCTGGTCCGGTTGATCGATGACGCCACCAGTTGGAGTTGGGGACGTTTCGTGGAATCCGATGCGACACCGCAGAACATGGCGGTGTTGTGGGAATACCTGGAGAAGAATGGCCGGATGGTGGATGTTTACACCGACCGCCATTCGATGTTCACGACACCATCAGCTCGCCAAAGTGCAGCACAGAAGGTCGAGAAGGATCGTTTAACGCAGATCGGGCGCGGGCTGCGCGAGTTGGGCATCGGCTGGATCGCAGCCTATTCACCACAAGCCAAAGGTCGTGTCGAACGCAGCTTTCGGACGGCGCAGGATCGACTGGTGAAGCAACTGCGCCTGGCGCGAGTCACGACTCTGGAGGACGCCAACCGCTTTCTGGAAAACGAATACTGGCCGGAATGGAATGCGCGCTTTGCCAGACCGGTGGAGGAGTTTCCCAACCATCACCGGCCGCTCAACGAGCATCTGGATCTGGCGGCGATTCTGTGTCACGTGGAAGAGCGCGTGATCGGCAACGACTATACCTTCAGCTTCGCCGGCCGGCGTTTTCAGATCCTGCGTGCAGTAGTCGAAGCCGGAATGCGGCGACAGCGCCTGCGCGTCGAACTCAGGCTCGACGGGGAGTTGAAGGCGCGCTATCGAGGCCATTACCTTGATATCGCCGAGTGCGGCGCCCGACCCATTCCGCCACAACCCAAACCGGGCAGACCGATTCGCCAAGATCACAATGCCGGTGGCCGCAGTCAATGGATGCGGGGCTTCTTCAATCGTCCCAGCCCGCCGCTGTGGAAGTCCATCGATGGTTAAGAACCATTCGGAAGACGCGCTTTTTCATAGCCCAAAGCCTCCGCTCCGGAGTTTCACCAAAGCAATGGATCCACGGCTCGAGCAGAGCCCTGCAGGCGCTCCGGAAATTACACGGTTCTGCGTCACTGCAGGGCTCCCGCCGATTGCTTCGGAGCCAACCCCGTCGCCTCGGCTTTGGGCAACTCCACCGGGCGCGACCCCGGCAAAGCTGTGCGAACATTACCATGGGGTTTCTTCAACCAACCTCAAAACCGGAACTTTCTACTTGGCCCGGAATAGGAACTTTCTATTTGGCTCCGACATGACAAATCTATGACAAACCTGGCCGTCATTCATGACGAGCATCGAACTCGATTAGACACGAAATTGAGGCGTGAAATGGGTGAGCAGGTACTGGCGCTACTGCGCGACGACCATGCTGAGGACGTCATACTCAACCCGGATTCCTCTTTATGGGTGAAGCGGATGGGAGAAGGATTTTCCCGTGTAGGCAGCATTCCATCGGCACAAGCGTCCAGCGCCCTCAGTACCATTGCGGCCTGGCGCGGAACCGTTTTGAATCATGAACATCCAATACTGGAAACAGAGTTACCGCTTGACGGTAGCCGTTTCGAGGGAATCGTCCCACCGGTAGTTCGCGAACCCATCTTCGCTATTCGGCTACGTCCGCGCAGAATATTTCAGCTTGAGGAATATGAAGAGCGTGGAATCCTCACAGCCAAACACGATCCCCTGAATCGCATTCGAAGGCGCGACGACTTCTTGAGCGCCATTCGCGGTTGCTCTCACGCTGAAATTATCCGCGCCGCTTTGCGTGCGAAAAAGAACATCCTCGTCGTTGGTTCGACTGGTAGCGGCAAGACCACGTTCGTCAATGCCTGCCTGGATGCACTGGCATCGCTGACTCCTCACGATCGGGTGATATCGATTGAGGACACCACCGAACTGCAATGCGGGGTGAAGAATTATCTCGACCTGCGGGCAGTAGGTAAAGTAACGATGCTCGAATGCCTCCGCGCCTGCATGCGTTTGAAGCCTACACGGATCGTAGTGGGGGAAGTACGCGGTGCGGAAGCTCATACCTTGCTGAAGGCCTGGAACACAGGGCATCCGGGCGGGCTCGCAACCATCCACGCCAATGACGCGATGAGCGGATTGATTCGTCTCGAAAGCCTGGTAGCTGAGGCAACGAGCGCGCCGCAACAAACATTGATCGCCGAGGCAGTAGATCTTGTGATCTTTATCGATGAAGAACCCGACCTGCCGGCTGGACGAAAAGTGAGAGAAGTCCTGCTCGTCACCGGGTATGCAGGCGGGCAGTACGTTACTGAGCGCCTGTAACGCGTAAGAGAGACAGACCAAACAGCACGACTTAGGAGATTCCAGTAAATGCAACGTAACTCGAAGTCATATAAGTACCGGCTTGCGACATTATCGGTCGCAGCCTGGGCGTCCAGCATGCAGCTTCATGCGGCAGCAGCGGGAAATCTGCCTTGGGAGCGCCCTATGCAAACCATCGCGACCTCACTCACTGGTCCCGTGGCCTATGCCATAGGCCTCATCGGAATAGCAATCGCGGGTGGCACGATGCTCTGGGGCGGCGAACTTACGGAGTTCGGTCGGCGGGCCAGCATGATCGGGCTTGTCGTTTCAGTGCTGGTATTCGCAGCGCCGATGTTGGCGAGTGCGTTCGGTGTCAACGCAGCGGTGATATAGCGCCATGACTGCGAATCAGCCCAGAGAAGTAATGTTCCACCAGTCCGCAAATCGCCCGAACCAACTCCTCGGCGGCGATCGCGAACTCGTCCTGGTGACGATTCTCGTCTCCGTCAGCCTGGGCTTCAGCCTGGCGACTTTGTGGGGAATCGGTCTGGCCGTCGCGTTCTGGATCACTTCGATTGCAGTTCTGCAACGAATGGGCAAAGCCGATCCGTTGCTGCGACAGGTTTACATGCGGCACATACGCTATCGGTCGTTCTACCCGGCAAAGAGCGCGCTGTTCAGCCGCTGCGTGCCGCATACATCCAACTGGAGGTAACGAATCAGCCATGCATAGAAGCGAACACCGAAGAAATCCGCGCGGGCTTGCCGACCTACTGCTTCCCTATGCGCTGATCGACGACGGCATCCTCCTGCAACAGGATGGGTCGCTGCTGGCGGGCTGGTCCTATCGCGGACCGGACATGATGTCCGCGGCCGCATCCGAGATGGACGCGTTAAGCGCCCGCCTGAACCACGTGCTGCGACTCGGATCTGGCTGGATGGTGCAATGCGACGCCATCCGGTCGTGCGCTCCGGGATATCCCGAGCACGGCGCATTTCCCGATCCCGTCACGCGCGTGATCGACGACGAACGTCGGCAACAGTTCATGGATGAAGGCGCCCATTTCGAGAGCGAATATTTTCTGACGCTGACGTACTTGCCACCACCGGCAATGGAGGAACGTGCGAAGGGCTGGTTGTTTGAAGGAAGGGCTGTGCACAACAGCAACAAGACGGCGGCCCAGCATCTTGAGCGCTTCCGGCAGAGGGCAGATATGTTTGAGAACGTGTTTGGGCAACTCTTCCAGACTGACCGACTGGCTCGGACCAGCGTCGCCGACGACTGCGGTGGAAGACACGTGCATGATCGATTGCTGAGATACTTCCGCCGGTGCATCAGCGGTCTGGATCATCCCTTCGCGTTGCCCGAGATTCCCTGCTACTTGAACGATCTGCTCGCCTGCGAGGACTTTTACGGCGGAATGGAGCCTCGGATTGGAAAGAAACACGTTCGTGTAGTAACTCTCGATGGCTTTCCGCGCATGAGTTCACCCGGCATTCTTCGCGAACTCGACCAGTTGCCTATTGAGTATCGCTGGAACACGCGGGCCATCCTCATCGATCCGGAAGAGGCCCGGGCGATGCTCGATAAACACCGCAAGAAATGGCGGTCGAAGATCCGGGGCTGGAAAGACCAGATTCTGCAGACGCAGAATGGCGCGGTGGATGTCCACGCGCAGGAAATGGCAATTGATGCAGAACAGGCGATGGGGGTGGCCGCCGCCGGCGACGTGCAGTTCTGCCAATACAGCGCGAATATCATCTGCCTCGATGAAGACCCGGAACGCCTTTACGAGAACACCCGGCTCGTAATGAAGACAGTTCAGAACCTCGGGTTCTCATGCCGAATCGAAGACGTGAACGCAGTCGAAGCGTGGCGCGGATCGCTGCCCGGCGACGGTTATTCCAACGTTCGGCGGGTTCTCATGCATACCCTCAACCTGGCAGACATGCTGCCCATTACATCGGTGTGGGCCGGTCTCCGCGAGAATCCGAGCTCGCTAATGCCGAAAAACAGCCCCGCGCTTCTCTATGCGGCGACTACCGGGGCCACTCCCTTCCGGTTCAACTTGCATGTGTCCGACATCGGGCACGCGTTAATTGTTGGACCTTCGGGAGCCGGCAAATCGACAGCGCTCGGTCTTCTCGCGGCCCAGTGGTTTCGATATCCGGGGGCTCAACTCTTCGCTTTTGACCGTGGCTATTCGATCTGGATGCTCACGGAAGCTGTGGGTGGCGAGTTCTATGATCTCGCCGGGCCCAAATCGGATCTCGCGTTTTGCCCATTGCGCGACATTGATAACGATTCGGACGTCGCGTGGGCAGTGGGCTGGATTGAGGTCCTCTGCGAACTCAACGGACTGAAGTTCACGCCGAAGCATCGGAACTCCGTAGCGGATGCCGTGGAGCAGCTGCGGCTCTCACCCACACGAACTTTGACGGAGTTATCAGCCAATGTGCAGGACATCGAAATCCGCGATGCTCTGCAACACTTCACGGTCATGGGTCCGCTGGGGCCGCTACTCGATGCCGAGCACGATTGTCTGGGCAGCGGGCGCATGCTCGCCTTTGAAACCGAAAACCTCCTGCAACTCGACGACAAAGCGGTAATCCCCGTTCTGCTGTAGCTGTTTCGTCGAATAGAGCAGCGCCTTGACGGCTCGCCCACGCTGGTACTTCTGGACGAAGCGTGGTCGTACCTTCAACATGAATTGTTTCGAGACCGGCTAAAGGATTGGCTGAAGACAATGCGGCGCAGAAATGCGGTGGTGGTCATGGCGACCCAGCAAATCAGCGACATCGCCAACTCGCCGATTGCTGACGTTGTGCTTGAGAACTGCCCGACCAAGATCCTGTTGCCAAACGCGGAGTCGAAGAATTCTGGCTCCCGGGAATTCTACGCGCGAGTCGGACTCAATGAACGCGAGCTGGAGATCCTTCAGGCCAGCATTCCAAAGCAGCATTATTATGTGGTCAGTAAACTCGGGCGGCGACTTGTAAACCTCGGTATCGGGAAGGTGGCCCTTGCCTGGGTCGGCGTGAACGGCACGGAGGAGCGGCAGATCGTGGAGAGCGTGATGAAACGCTACCCCGATTCCTGGCGCGCTGAGTGGCTCCGGCTTAAGCGGTTGCCTCAATGGGCGGAATATTACCAGTCGCTCGAAGAAGCAGGCATAGAAGGCGTGCCGGAAGAGGAGGAAGTATTATGCGCAAGCGCCTGATTATGGTGGGATTGGTGGCACTCTCGGTCCAAAATCCGGAGCGTGTCGAGGCCGGGGCCTTCGCGAGTGAGGTAACGCAGTTGCTCAATCACGCTCAACTCGTGATGCAGTACATCCGGCAGGGCACCCAGGTCGCGAATGAACTGAACATGTATGCCGACATGCTCAAGAACACCCAAGCGCTCTCGGCCCATACGTTCGGCGCGATCACGAACGACCTGAACCAACTGGCCGGGATCGTTCAGGGCGGCCAGGCGCTCGCATACTCGCTGGGGAATATTGACCAACTGTACCGGCAAACGTATCCAGGCTACGGGTACAACGCGGGCGCGTACTACACGCAATACCGGAACTGGTCGCAAACGTCCATGGATACCACCTTGGGAACACTTCGCGCCGCGGGAATGCAAGGCCAGCAGCTCCAGAGCGAGCAAGCGGTGCTCAACTCGCTGAAAGCGTCACTTCAGGGAACCGACGGCCGGCTCGAAGCGCTGCACGCACTCGGGGATATCTCGGAACAGCAGGTCGAGCAGCTTATGAAGCTTCGGGAGTTGATGATCGCCGACCTGTCGAGCAAACAGGCTTATCAGGCCGCCATCATGCAGCAGCAGGCGGCGGGTCAGGCTGCGACAGAGCGTTTCTTTACGTACTCCCCCGCTCCGAACGATAACAAGGTCTATCACGCGGGCTGGAAGTGAGGAGAATATAAATAGGAGACGACGCATTTTGCCCATGATCCGTTCGACAGTGAGAGAAACTCGGAACTGGAAGCTATTTGTACTCGTCGCGAGCGCGGTGTGGCTAATCGGATGCGGCCCATCGCGGGAGCCTAAGAGCGCCATCGTAGAGAAGACGCAGCGAGCCGGAGCAGGCGATGTCACGCATGCCTCCGCCGTTAGTCTCGAGGATTGGTTTAGAAAACATCGCACCGTGGCGGTAGAGGTAAGCACTATGTGCGCACCGGCGCGTGAAAAGGGCGACTCGACTTGGGGTGATTCGACCGAGGGCCACGTCTGCGTTGCAGCGAAGAACGCCGCGATGAGTACCTATAGGTATCCCAGCGACGACAAGCAATATCACCCTGGCTGGAAGTAACCGGAGCCGAAAGCGGGCCTGAAAACGGCCGAAATTTCATCTGAACAGATTACGTACGGGAGAGGTGTGTGTCAATTCGAAACTCTTACAGCCGACACGTTATTCGGTACCTGACCGTTGTCGCTATTCTCGTTTGCGTCGCCGTGCCGATGCGGGGTCAGCCACAACCGAGTCAAATGTTGGATCAATACCGAGCTCAGCGAATTCAGTGGACCACCAACGTTTGGCCGTACGCAAATGCGCTGTTCGGAATCCTCGCCACTATCGAGTTTGCGTGGAGCGCAGCGGTCATGCTTCTGGAAAGGACCGACCTGCAATCGTGGACGTCCGCGCTGGTTCGAAAGATCATGTGGATCGGAGCGTTTTACACGCTGCTCCTGAACGGCCGCATTTGGATTCCGGCAATCATCGACAGCTTCGAACAGATTGGACAAACCTCCTCAGGCTTCGCAGGGATCTCCCCAAGCGCGGTATTCGCGCAGGGTATCAACATCGCGGGCGCTCTCATGGACGGAGCAAGTACGTCCGCGTTCTTTACCAACACCGGTACGTGTCTTGCGCTGGTGTTCTCAGCGGTACTCATCGTTCTCGCATTTTGCGGAGTAACGATTCAGTTCATCGTCGCAATGGTAGAAAGCTATATCGTTGTTGCCGCTGGGTTCCTTTTTCTTGGCTTCGGAGGCTCACGGTGGACGGCGCCTTATGTCGAACGGTTCATCGGTCTCGGCGTCGCGACAGGTGTCAAGATCATGATCCTCTACCTCCTTATAGGCGTCGGCATGAACGTCTCGGTCGGGTGGATCGCTGATGCACAACAGGTAGGCGTTTCACCCTCTCCCGCGATGGGCGCGTTCGGGATCATGGGCTCCTCGCTGATTTTTCTCATGCTGTGCTGGCAAGCTCCGAAGCTCTTCGCGGCAGTACTCGGCGGCTCTCCTGCCCTCACTGGCGGAGATCTTCTGGCCACGGGAACCGGAGTCGTCGCGGGCGCTGCAACAGTTGGCTCGTTCGCGACCGGGGGCGGCGCTGCTCTCGCAGGTGGTGCAGCCAGCCTTGCAGGTGTGGCCGGAAGCAGATCTGGAGGAGGCGCATCGACCGCGATCACCTCGGTCGCTGGTGCGAATGGTACGGGAGGCTTAGGCGGAGATGTTCCTCCGCCGAGCCCAGCAACTAGTCCGTCGCCAAACGGAAGTCCGAGACAGCCCTCCCCACCGACGAATGGGTCTGGAGGCGGCTCGCGTTCGTATTCGACAGCATCGCCAACTCGGTCCGCGGTCCTGTCTTCGGTCGGCGGTGACAGCCTGACCGGATCGGGATTCGAGAGTGAGCGTCCCGCCTCAGGATTCACGACCTTTTCAGTTCCGATCACCACCCCTCGGAGTGCTGACGGGAATGTGAGTGGAGATTCGCCAAGAGGTCGGCAATGGGCTGGTTCCGGAGTTCCGACCTCGGAATCGCCGGCGTCAGAGCGCGGAGACAGACCGTCATCGTCCGACGCGGGACAAACACAACGGATACTGTCTGGTCTGACAGGACGCTTGCGACGTGCGCGTTCACGAATCGGTGGCCTGCCTTCCGACGCGGCGCCACATGCCACGCCTCCACGGATGCCTATTGAACACGACGAGTGAGTTTATTGAGGAGTAGACGAACTATGGGATTTCCGTTGCTACATAAGAGCGCCAATTCGGCATCCAAACCGCCGGCGGTTGAAATACACAACCCATATCTGGCGGCTCGCCGAGAATGGGATGAACGCTACGGCGAATTCATCACGCGCGCCCGAAATTGGCGAACCATGGCCGTGATCTCCGGGCTGGTTGCGCTCGTCGCGGCGACCGGCATCGTCTGGCTCTCTGCCAGTTCACGTGTCGTGCCTTTTGTCGTCCTCGTCGATAGCCTCGGGCGGCCCCTTGCGTCGGGTCTCGCCGATCAAACCGGAGTTGGCGACGACCGTCTTCGCCGCGCAGTAATTCTGGGCTGGATCGAAAACGTCCGTCTGGTAACCACGAACGGAGTCGCACAGCGAAGAGCAATCGACCGCGCTTACGCTCACATTGCCACGGGCACGAGTGCGCAGGCGTTCATCAGCGATTTTTACCGGAGCGATCCGCCCTTTAAACGTGCACAGACGGAGTCTGTCGCGGTTGAGGTCAAATCGGTCTTGCCGACGAGTGACCGCAGCTTCGTGGTGGACTGGATTGAGACTGCGCGCGACCTCTTCGGAACGGTGAAATCGACGGACCACTGGAAAGGATCGTTCACCGTTGCGATTAATCCGCCAACCGAAGAGCAGCAGGCACGAGTTAACCCCATCGGCCTTTATGTGACGGCGGCCAGTTGGGCGAAAGTCTTGTAAATCAATTAAAGGAACAATTCATGAAGAAGCAAATAATCTCGGCCGCTCTCACCGTTGCCGTGTCGGTTCCATCTCTGTTCAGCCAATCGCCTGGGAACCCGCCGAATCCCGCCAAGCAGGCGCCTGTACAGGTCAAGCGCGTACCGGCAACCCAACAGCCGCCCGCGGTACAGAACTACGATTTTGGCGGGCAGCTCCGAACGCTGCAGGACCCAACAGCGATGGATACCCAGAAGGTGATCGTCCCCGGAAGTCCCGATGCGGACGGAAAAGCTCCAAAGGGTTACCAACCGCGCACAGATGTCCCGCTGAGTTCGACGGCAATGGAAGCCGTCCGAGTGAGCGAGACATGGCGGGGCGGGCAAAACACTCCCGCAGCCGGGTCGGATGGACGAGTCCTCTATGTCTACGGCGCAGGCTTGCCGATTATCGTTTGTGCCCCCCTCCGCGTTTGCATGATTGAACTGCAAGCTGGCGAGAAGATTACCGGCGAGCCACAGATCGGAGATTCGATTCGGTGGAATATCTCCCCTGCCGCCTACGGTCAGGGCGAGGAGTCCACTTCTGTGATCGTCTTGAAACCCCAAGAGCCGGGACTGGACACCAACCTGCTCATCACGACCGACCGGCGCGCCTATTACCTTCGCCTTGTCTCGAAGCCTCAGGAGTACGTCGCCCGTATAGCCTTCAGTTACCCCGACGACGACAACAGCCAAAAATGGCAACAACATTTGGTCGCGCAACGTGCCCAGGCGCAAGACAACAAGCGCGAGGCGCAAGTGATGCCGGCGCTGATAACCGCGGACAAGCTCAACTTCAGCTACAAAGTGACGGGCGCAACTGAGCAAATGCGGCCAGTCCGGGTTTTCGACGACGGTGCGAAGACCTATATCCAGATGCGTCCCGAGGTCCAACATCAGGAGGCTCCCGTACTCGTCGTGCTGGGTTCTGACGGCAAAGGTGAAATGACCAACTACCGAGTGCAGGACCAGACATATATCGTGGACCGATTATTTGAACGAGCGCAGCTGGTGTTGGGGGTGGGCAAGAAGGCCCAGAAAGTGGAGATCACCCGTGAACAGCAACCCAAAGGATAGGCCCGCAGCAGCCGGGCCGGAAGTGAAGCCCATCTCGGCGCCTGCTGGACTCGATCTTCGTCCAACGCCCCGGACCTCCACCAGAATAAGTAAGCGCGCCGGATTCGCGATCGGGGCGGTTGTGCTTGGGCTGCTATCGCTCTTCGCATATGGCGGATACCGTCGCCAATTGCGGTCACAGATTCAGGCGCGTGAAACCACTCTCCCAACGGGAGTAGGTCCGGCAACAGCCTCGGCCAGAGAAGTCGAAAAGGACGTTCCCGTGGGGAACGCGTCGCTTGTTCACGGCGGCTCGAATGAGTTGCAGCCGCCAGTCGACGCGAACGCAATGGCACCAACTGGGTCAACGCAGTCGCTCCCGAACGGGTCGTGCGGGTTAGATCCGCGGACGGGGCTCCCCTATCGCTTTAGCCCCGAAACTGGTCAGCCTTGCTCCTCGGCGCAGGATCGCGTAGTGGTTCGGCAACCGTCCTACCCGGCTACTCAGCCGACGCCGGCCGTAGCGGAACCGACCCCGGAAGAGCGTCGAATCGCTGCCGCTTACAAGCGTGAACAGGAAGCGATGTCCGCACCGACGAGCATCCGTTCGGGAGGCGGGCTTGCGGGACTCGGATCACTCACCGGGGGCAGCGCGTCATATTCCACTGGCAATGATCTCGCTCAGATTGCGGCACTCACGCAGGCCATTGCGGGGCAGACTCCGTCCGGAACCGCGCCAGCAACTCTGAGCCGCGCCGTCGCGCTCGCAGGCAGTCCGTCGCGTAACGACCCTGACTCCGACGGCCAAAACATGCAGGCGGCTAAGGTGGCTTTCCTTGCCTCATCGGGGCAACAAAAGGCGGACGATTATTTGCACTCGACGAGGACAGCGCCTTTGGGCGCGTATGAGATCAAGGCCGGTTGGGAAATCCCCGCCATTCTCGAACAGAGTCTGAATTCGGATCTGCCCGGCGACATCAAAGCATTGGTCACGTCCGGTGTGTTCGACACCGCCACCGGGCGGTACCTGCTGATCCCGCAGGGTTCGCGTTTAGTGGGCAAGTACGATTCGCGCGTGGCGTATGGCCAGGATGGCGTCCAGGTTGTGTGGGATCGAATCATCTTCCCCGATGCGTCGTCGGTAGACATTAACGGAATGGTGGGCCTCGATTCCCATGGCAATTCCGGCCTGCGGTATGACGTCGATCATCACTACAAGAGACTCTTCGGATTCTCGGCGCTGACGAGTGCTTTCTCGGCGGCGTTCGATCTTTCGCAACGCAACACACAAAGCGCTTTGACCTCTCCGAGCGTCAGCAACACAGCGACCGCCTCGGTGGGGCGCGATATGAGCGAGACCGGAGCGCAGATTACGCGCCGGAACCTCAATGTTCAACCGACGATCAAAGTTCCGGTCGGCTACAAATTCACGGTCCGCGTCAATCGCGACATCTTGTTCGACGCTCCATACGAACCCATCGGGGCAAGTCCGCTGCCGGTTCAGCCGCCAGGACAACTCCGCAAGAGAACGGGATTCTCCAATACCGGTTACACGCGTTAGGGAAGACAGATGGACAAAGTGCGACTATACCTTCGACTGACGGAGGAAGTAAATGACCGCCTCAGGGAATCGATGCGGCATAGGGGCGACCTTTCGCGGCAGATCGACGAGGCACTCGGCTCGACTGATCTGGCGAAGGTCGAGTTAAACAAGATTCCGCCGGGAAGAAATGCCCACGCTCTGACTGCGATTGTGTCTTCCCGTGCTGACCGCCAACTGCGCGACATGGCCCGGCAGCGGGGCTGCACGGTGACAGCGCTCGCGAACGGCGCTCTGAGCAGATGGCTCACAAGGAAATTGTAAACGGAAAGAAAACCGAGGTATCAAACCATGAGTTCAGAAGTCAGGAATCAGAGTCGCCAGACCATCGAAGATGAAGTGAACTCAAGGCCGTCAGCCTTCGAATTCGAAATGGCGTACCAGGCGCGCACAGCTATTGATCGGATCAAATTCGCTATCAAGCACACTGAGCAGTTTGGAGCTCGTACGGACCAGATGTTTGAGGCAAGCCTGCAACTGCTCGACGCGGTTGAACGACTCGAAATATTTGATCGGCGCTTTCAGGAGCGGTCCAGGCTTGGTTCGCGGCCTCCGCAGGCCACGCCAGAACGGGATAAACAAACCGAGAATGGCCGGAGAATGAGTCTCCCGCACCAGCCCGTGAATGGCTCTTGTAACGGCGGCCACGACCGCCTGACGTCAGTCGGGTGAGTAAGGAAACCAGGAAGCAGGAGAAAAATATGGCAGAAATCTATAGCCCCCACACTCTGCTGACGGAGACCGACGTCTCAAAGCAGCTTCGAGTGAGCCTTGCCGCTTTGCGGAAGTGGCGCGTCTCGAATCGCGGACCACAGTTCGTGAAGATGGGACCGCTTGTTCGGTACCGGCAGGACGATATCGACTTATGGCTCGGTTCGCTCCCGGTAGGCGGTGGGCCGTGTCACGAAACGGATTTGGCGATTCGAGGTAGTGGACGATCCGTCGGGACCTTGAGCCCACACCTGAAAGAAAGTGTCGCCGCGCATTAGTAGTTCGCTTGACCACGGAGGCTTCAATGAGGATTGAGGCATTCTGAACGGCGGCCATCGCCAATTTATAGACGCTTCAATGAGGCCCCGGCAGATCTGCCGGGGAATTCGATCCGTCCAGCGCGTCGTTTCCTCCCACGTGGGGAGCTTCAATGAGGCCCCGGCAGATCTGCCGGGGAATTACGATATGTTCCTAAGTCTGGAGAACGACAGGGACGCCGAGCTTCAATGAGGCCCCGGCAGATCTGCCGGGGAATTAATCCGTTGAGATGCAGATGGCAGTGAGTCTTGACGCTTCAATGAGGCCCCGGCAGATCTGCCGGGGAATTACAATGCCGATCAAAATAGTAGTCGGACTCAGCGAAGCTTCAATGAGGCCCCGGCAGATCTGCCGGGGAATTGCGCCGGGCGGCGCATTGAATCCGCTGGCAACGACGCTTCAATGAGGCCCCGGCAGATCTGCCGGGGAATT
>DATAXN010000015.1:0-41206 GCA_036273015.1 Bryobacteraceae bacterium
CTGTACCATCGTTTTGCCCTCCTGTTGGGAATTCGGCTGCCGAAACAGCTCCGCAAAAAGATGGTTCGGCCCGGAACAATTATAGGAGGGCTTGTTTTTCGTTATTTTCCTTCAGGTCAGATCTGTCTTGGACAAGAGTGAAATCCGGTGGTGGCGCCCTGTGCCAAACAGTTCTGGATGCGCTGCGGGCATATTTTCCGGACACTCTGGCAGCCAGGACGCCAAGTTCTTGCAGTCTGAGGGCCTCGGCAAAGTCACGGGTATTTGCGTACATTGCGCATAATGCGAATACAGTTCGGATTTCATTCGCGTGTCCTCAATCAGGTGAAGATGCCGGGTGGCACACCTTCGCCAAAGCCCGTGGGCTGGAATTGCGAAGACGCTCGGTATCAGGAAGACGTGGCACGGTGGTGGGAATGGGGATGACCATCACCGAGAAGCAGATAGCTTCGGCAGTCGAACTACTTCGGAGATCAATCGAGTTCGACAACTCTATTGCCAACAGTTCGGTGGGATAGAGGCTGTGGAAGGAAACAGCCAATCGGGCGACACAATTGCATCTGGTTCCCCGTCGCACAGAGCATCCCTCCTATCTCTGAAACGGACTCACGTCCGTCTGGCGAGAGGAAAGAGACCGATAAAAGCGCTTATTATCCACAAAACGGCGTTCGGGGAAATTACTCATGCAAGCCGGTTTTGTTTCGTTCATCCGGCGTCGCGAAACCTCTGCTTCCGTGGACTCGTTCGTGGGTTCAGAATTCCGCCGCAAAATCGATGAGATTCTTTTCCGTTCACGCCCCGGCTGATCTATTATTCGCTGAAATAACGCTACTTATCTGATTTAACGCGCCCGAGCCTATTTCCGTAGTGCATACTTGTGCCGGGATCAGATCCTCGCCCCGAAAATACTCTTCGGAGGATGCACCGTCACTCAGTTTTGTAGGTGTCGGCTTTGGGATTCGCTTTTAAATCGAGGCCGTCTCTGTCGAGGAGCTCCGGGCTCTTGTTCTTTCACAACCGAATATTCTTGTGTGCGGGTTTGGCTGATGACCAGAGGCTGCGAGGTTGCCGCCTGTTCTTCTGCATGGGAAGAGCAGGCGCGCGTCTGTTGAGGCGGTTTGGAATTTTTCAAAAAAAAATTTCTCGAAACGAACTGAACCCAACATCGGACTTTTACGGAGCGATCCGCGTTTATCCGCCCTGATCGGCGTTCATCATTTTAAGAAATACCCAAATGCCCAGTCCCGCGAAAATTCCCTGCCAACCTCAACAGCCCTTCCGGCTCGTTTCCAGCACTGGCGCCGCCAGGTCGCGCATAAACCCGCGGAGCAGCGTCATGCCCATCGGCCAGGGACCATGTCCGGAAGCCACATTGATATGACCGGCGGCGCCGGCGTTTACCAGAATGCTTTTCCAGAGAACCGCCAGCCGCCTGGCTTGGGGAAAAGTCATGCAGGGATCGTTCTCACTGGCTATCACCATAGTGGGAACCGGCATCCGGCACTTCGGAGCCGGTGAGAATCCGCGAATCTCCTCCGGACTGCTCTCGCGCTCTACATCGGCGGGCGCCACCAGGAATGCGCCTTCCACTTTGAGGCGGACGCGCTCGCGAGCGAAACTCGCCCAATGTGCGAATGCCAGACACCCGAGACTGTGCGCAACGATCATCACCGAACCCGGGCAATGCTCAACCACTCTGTCGAGCCTGTCGATCCATCGCCCGCAATCCGGCGTTTCCCAATCGCTCTGTTCCACCCAGAGCCAGTCCGAGTGTTCGACACGCCAGATCGCCTGCCAATGCGCCGGACCGGAGCCATGCCATCCCGGGACAAGTACAGGAATCGGACTTGTCCCGGCGCTTTTATGACAGAGCGATGCTCTACGACAACAGCTATTGAAGGCTGGCAGAGGTGATTTCCACCTTTTCTTTCAGCAATTGCTCGACCGTCGAAGTGAACTCCGCCTTGAGTTCGTCATTGAATACACCGCTGGCGGGAGACGCGAATCCGGTGTGGATGTGCTTCACCCGGCCATCTCGGCCGACGAATAAGGTTGCCGGCCAGGTATTGAGGTTGACTGCCTGCGGGACCTTCTCCCACATCTCAGCCGGCGCGCCGGCGATCAGGTAAGTGTAGGGGATTTTGTACTGCTTGATAAACGCATGGACGCGGGCCAGATCGTCCTGCTGTTCCGGTTCTTCGAAATCGAGCGCGACGATCTCCAGCCCTTTGTCGTGATACTTCGCGTAGAGCTGTACCAGATATTGCGCTTCGTCGTGACAGTTGGGGCACCAGGTTCCGGTCACGATGGCCAGCACTACCTTGTTCTTGAACTTAGGATCGTCATTCGACAGGATCTTGCCATTCACATCGGGGAACTTATAAGCGAACACCTCGTTCGGATCCCGCATTGTGGTGTGAGTCGTGTAGTCTTCCGGCTCGGCGAGACCTTTGGCGCGTGCGACTTCGGTCCGGTAGGCGATCAGCTTGTTACCGGCGCGACCACCTTCCTGCTTAATTTCGAGCGTGCCGTCTTTGGTCAGAGAGAGTTCCATCACGCCGGGGCGAGAGCCATCCCAGTGACTCAGAACCCACTTGCCATCTTTATAGGCGCCGTTGAGCGCTCCGGTATCACCATCGACGCGCAGGATTGAGGCCGAAACCTCGGCGCCCTTTTGCTGAACGATAAGCCGCTGGCTCTTTTCGCCCTTGGCGTTCGGCTTATCGAGAGGAATTTCCCAGGAGCCTGCGACCGAAGGGGCGTCCGACGGCTCGACCGCGGGGACGTAACGCGTCGCATGGAACCCGTAGGTCGCCGCATCGGCGCGCGATTGCGATATCACTTTGCCGTCGAGTTGCCCATCCTTCAGGCTGGCGGTAATCTTCGTGAGGTAGTGGTCGATGTTCAGGATGAGAGTGCCGTTCTCGAATTTGGCCCCGGTCGTGGTTTCAAAGGGGTCCCATCCGTTATAAAGGGTGCCTTTGAGGGTGGCGCCTTCGCCGGAAATGTCGAGCCGAAACGGAATTACGCCCGTCTTTGTGGTGAGTGTGGCGTCCCATCGGCCTTCAAGAGATGCGGCATCTGCTGCGAAGCCGCTCGTCGTAAAACCGATGGCGATCGCCGCCAGGCTGAGAATTTTAGTGGTGTAGCCTTTCATGCGGATATTCCTTTCTTTCTGATTTCAATTCGTTAGTCTGTCGTGCATGGGTTGAATGCCGGCGCGAGTGGACTGAATTTCCTTCTTGTAATCGGTCCATTCGGCCGCGAGACCTGGCTTCGTGGCCAGCAGAATTTCGAGGATCGCGCGCCGGGTATCGCCGCTCAAACGGGCGAACGCGGGGCTTTGATCGCGACCGGTCAGGACTTCGAACAACCGGTGATAGACATACTCCCTCGCCTGCGCAGGCAGGGAATCAAACGCCTCGTTGTAGATGAGGTAACTGCAGGGATATTTGAAGATTCGAGTGCGCAGATCGAAATCACGCAGCGAACGCCCCTGCGGATCGCGCGGGCCGCGTTCGGCAAACTCCTCGGTATAGCCCGAATCTCCTTTGACCTGGCCTTCCAGCGGAGCCTCGTCCGCGAAAAGCAAATAGCGCAGCAATTGTTCGGCGGGTTTCTGGTATTGCTGCCGCACAGCCTCGGGGATGGAATCCGCCTTCGCGTCTGCCGGCAACCCTGCCTTGTACAATGCGATTCGTGTCTGGTAGTTCGTCAACGTGATCAGGTTGTGCATCTGTGTCTGATGCGCGAGGACGAGATGCGCGACGACGTCGCTCTTATCCGAGAGGACCAGTGAAGTGTCGAACTTTTTCGAAAGATCGGTCAGATTTGCGCCGGCCGCCCGATCGATCTTTTCGGGATTATCTTTGTCTTCCACCACCACGTTGCCCATGTGAGTCTGGGAACCGTATGTGCCGGTGACATACCAACCTCCCCAGCGCTCGCTTAACGGGCTCTCCTGACCCGTGATGAACGATTGGGATGGGGTGGCCTGCGTACCTGTGCGGGTGGTATAGAGGGACCGCAGCAGAACGCCAGGTACTCCCTTGGTTCCGGCCGCGACGTGGCATTGCGTGCAATCGAGCTCCGCCCTTTGGAAGACGGGATGCTCACTCTGATGTTCGTCGAGTATGTAAAAGATGGCCCCCTGCACCGGGTCGAAGGAGACCACTTCGATCACTTTTCCGTCATGAACTTGGCCGATATACACGTCGTCGTTGAAGTACAACGCGCGGGGTTCTTCAGGCGAGATCTTCTTGTACTGGAAGCTTGTCTTCGAGAAAACCAGCGTCTGGGAGTCGATGGGAATCGCGAGCTTTTCGAGAACCGATGTCAGGTAGCCGTGCTTCGGTTCGTAATCGAGCTTCACCTCGCCACGGTCGATCTGCTTTTGGAGCAGGGCCACCGGGTCGGTCAGATTTTCGGAGCGATAGTTGATAGGCTCCTCACTGAAGGGAACGTATCCCTGGTTCTTCACGGCGATTTGCCCGTGCGCCGGAAGAGACAGCCATCCGGCCACCAACACGCTGGCGGTCGCGGCGAACTGAATAGCAGACAGAGCTTTCACGATTGCGCTCCTTTATTCAGGTTGTGCCTCAGGCGGTTTGCCAGCGTGCCGGTGCGCCCGCCTGCACATAGGTGTCGATGATTTCCTTCGCCAGACTCACCATGGGCATTCTGCGGCGTCGGCTGTTGTTGCGCAGCAGGAGATATGCCTGCTCTTCCGACAATCTCCGGCGCTGCTGCAGGATTCCCTTGGCGCGTTCGACCAGCTTTCGCTCCAGCAGCTTCTCTTGAAGCGAATCGCGTTCGAGCACGGCCGTCAGCACCCGCCCCGCCCGATGCGCCACTTCAAGCGCCGCCTGGTCGAACACGCTGTCTGCGAACCGCCCCAATGTCAGGAGCCCCAAAATATCGTTCTCCGTTCGGAGAGGAACGACCATCAGACGCTGCAATTGGTATTGAAGAACCTCCGGGAATTTCTCGAAATTCGGCTCAGCCGACGGCCTTCCATGGACCGGGTTGGCAAGTGAATCTAACCATTGGCTGGTTGCCGCGCTGAGCGTTACACTGACATCTTTGACGCGCGCCGCACTGCTGGATCGAGCGGCGATGGCATTCAACTCCGAAATCTCCGGCTGGAAGCCATAGACCACCGCAGTCTGGGAGTCTGTGTGAAGTCGAGAAGCGTCGAGTAACAGCGTGTGATCTGTTTCGAGTCCGGCGGCGGATGAATCGAGCCGGATGTAATAACGGGTTCGTGCGATCGGTTGTAAAGCGAATGCTGCCATTGAAGTAAATCCTCCTGCGTAAAGTCTTGTGGCTGGAGCTATTGGACGCACCGGCACGGGCCGGTAATGCAACGGTCAACAGCAACAACAACGGCAATATTGTAGGAAGGGGGCCTTATGGCTATTTCGTAATCGCCTCATACTAGATCAATATAATAGACTAATCTGGGTTCGTCAAGACTGATTTCGGGAAATCTCATTCCAAACGCGGCGTTGAGCCGACCTGAAGATTAATGCCGGCGAGTTCTTCGCCGTCTGTCATGGACTCATCCGCAAACGAATTGACGGTCCTTGGTGCACAGGATGAGTAACGATTTCCAGAAATTCCAGCCGGAAATCGCCGTCTTCCAGCCCTGCAGAACGAAGTCCTCCCGGCTCAAGTGCTGGTAGCCCAACATATCCTGACATTGGCCGCGCGCGATCTGTGTTACACTGGCGTTGATATTAAACGAGAAAAGAGAAGACAAGGAGTAGTAACCTTTTAGATGGCATTGGTGGCAGAAGCAAAGCGGCAGATTGTAGCCCGGAATCAAAATCATAAAACCGACACCGGGTCGCCGGAAGTGCAGATCGCATTGTTGACGGATCGTATCGTTCAGTTGACTCAGCACTTCAAAACTCATCAAAAAGATCACTCTTCGCGCCGGGGCCTGTTGAGCCTCGTAGCAAGGCGCCGCAGGCTGTTGACCTACCTCAGAGTCAATGGTCCGGAACGCTACAAGAGTGTTCTTCAGAAACTTTCAATCCGCCACTAGTTGTATCGGGTCCTTACTCGAAGCGGTGGTATTTTGCACTCGCCTCGCGGCTCGTTCCGGGCAGCGATTACAGGCGGCGCGGTTGGCTTTGTTTGGCTGGCCCGTCGATTTCGTCCTGTCAACTCCTCACTCGTCAGAACGTAATTCGGCCGATATTTCGGCAGAGAAGGATGTCCGGCCGACCGGTTGTGGTCGCGTTCCGGCACTGAATAAATGAAAGTACACACATTTGAAGTCGATCTCGACGGACGCAAGCTGACGATCGAGACGGGTAAACTGGCCAAGCAGGCCGGAGGTTCCGTTACAGTCCGCTGGGGCGATTCCGTCGTCTTGGTCAGCGCTACCTCCGCGGCGCAGCCGAAACCTAATCAGAGCTTTTTCCCCTTAACCTGTGACTACCGCGAGTACACTTACGCGGCGGGCAAATTTCCCGGCGGCTACATCAAGCGCGAGGGGAGAATGTCCGAAAAGGAAACCCTCACCAGCCGAATGATCGATCGGCCGATGCGGCCGCTGTTCCCGGAAGGCTATCTCACCGAGACGCAGATTATCGCGTTGGTTTTGTCTGCCGACCCGGAGCATGACCCGAGCGTCCTCGGAATGGTCGGAGCGGGGGCCGCCCTGGCGATTTCCGATATCCCGTTTGCGCATCTGGTCAGCGCTGTGCGCGTCGGCATCGTCGACGGTAAATACGTTTCCAACCCAACTTACACAGAGACCCGCGCTTCCAAGCTCAACATGATTGTGGCGGCCAGCGACCAGGGCATTGTCATGGTCGAGGCCGGAGCCCAGCAGGTTACCGAAGAGGAAGTCCTTGGCGCTCTGGAGCATGGCCAGGAATCCTGCAAGAAAATTATCAAGGTTCTGGAACAGTTGGTTAAGGCTGCGGGAAAGTCGAAGAAGGTCTTCACTCCCGCTCCGGTGAACAAAGAACTGTTGGCCGCGATCGACAAGAAAGTCCGCGCCGAGCTGATGGATGCTCTGAATACCCAGAAACACGGGAAGCTGGAAAGCTATGCGCGCGTGGACGCCCTGCACGCGCGGGTTGTGGAAGAAGCCGCCGAAGATCAGAAATCCGAAGCCGGCAAGCTCTTCGACACACTTAAGGAGCGGGTGTTCCGCGATGAGATGCTGGATGCGCGCCGTCGTCCCGATGGCCGTGCGTTCGATGAGATCCGCTCGATTTGGGGCGAAGTGGGCGTGCTGCCGCGGACCCACGGATCGGCCGTCTTCACCCGCGGCGAAACGCAGGCGCTGGTTACAGCGACGCTGGGGACGAAGGATGACGAACAGCGCGTCGAGCTTCTGGAGTCCGGCGAGTCGTTCAAGCGCTTCATGCTGCACTACAACTTCCCGCCTTTTAGTGTGGGCGAAGTAGGCTTCATGAGAGGCCCGGGCCGACGCGAAATCGGCCACGGTGCATTGGCCGAGCGCTCGATTTCCGCCGTTCTGCCCGAGGAAGCGAAATTCCCTTACACCTTACGTGTGGTCAGCGACATTCTGGAGTCGAACGGATCGAGCTCAATGGCGAGCGTCTGCGGCGCTACCCTCGCGCTGATGGACGCCGGTGTGCCGATCGCAGCTCCGGTCGGCGGCGTAGCGATGGGTCTGGTCAAGGAAGGCGATAAGTACGCCATCCTCACCGATATCGCGGGCGCCGAAGATCACTACGGCGACATGGACTTCAAGGTTGCCGGAACGAAGGACGGTATCACTGCCCTTCAGATGGATATCAAGGTCGCGAACGTAACCACGGCTCTGATGAAGGAAGCGCTCGAACAGGCGCGCCGGGGGCGGTTGTTCATTCTCGACAAGATGGCCGAGGTTATCTCCGGGACCCGCGACGATATGTCTCCGTACGCGCCGCGCATTTACACAGTGAAGATTCCGCAGGATAAGATCCGCGACGTCATCGGACCGGGCGGCAAAGTCATCCGGGGCATCATCGAGCAGACGGGCGTCAAGATTGACGTGGAAGACGATGGCACTGTTCACGTGGCATCCAACGACCCGGTTGCCGCGAAGAAAGCGCTGCAGATCATTGGCGATCTCACCGCGACCGCCGAGGTCGGCAAGACATATCTCGGTAAGGTGGTGCGGATCGTCGACTTCGGCGCATTCGTCGAGATTTTCCCCGGCACGGACGGCCTGCTGCACATCAGCGAAATTGCCGAAAACCGTGTGAAGGAAGTTCGCGACGAACTGAAGGAAGGCGACCAGATTCTGGTCAAGGTCATCGGTCTCGAAGGCAACAAGATCAAGCTCAGCCGCAAAGCAGTGTTGCGCGAACAGCGTGAGAAGCTGAAGAAGGAACAGCCGGCTTAAGCCAAACCGAAGCTTTCGAATCTTTGGGAACAGGCGGGCCTTCGGGTCCGCCTGTTTGTTTTTAGACCGATGCTTCGGCGGGTACTTTTGCCTGGCTTGCCTGGACGGAGCGGAAATACTCGATCGTTCGGCCCATGCCTTCTTCGAACGAAATCACAGGTTTCCAGCCCAGTATTTTTCCGGCCTTGGTGATATCCGGTCGTCTCTGCTTTGGATCGTCCTCGGGCAGTTCGTGGTGCACTACGCCGCCGCGGCTGCCGGTGAGCGCCAGAATCGTTTTTGCGAATTCGCCAATCGTCATTTCATGCGGATTGCCCAGATTGACCGGCAATTCCTCTTGGGAGAGCATGAGCCGGTACAGGCCGTCCACCAGATCGCTGACATAGCAGAAGCTTCGCGTCTGAGAGCCGTCGCCGAAGATCGTGATCGGTTCGCCTTTCAGCGCCTGATCCATGAAGGCGGGCACCACGCGGCCGTCGTTCAGCTTCATCCTGGGTCCGTAGGTATTGAAGATGCGCGCGATGCTGGTTTTCACCCCGCGATCGCGGTGATAAGCCATGGTGAGGGCTTCCGCAAAACGCTTGCTTTCGTCGTAGCAGGACCGCAGGCCGACCGGGTTCACATTGCCCCAGTACGTCTCAACCTGAGGATGCACCGACGGATCGCCGTAAGTTTCGGACGTCGAAGTCACCAGGAATTTGGCGTTTTTTTGATGGGCCAGCTCCAGCATGCGCCGGGTTCCCAGAGAGCCGACGTCGAGCGTCTCAATGGGATACATCAGGTAATCTTTTGGGCTCGCCGGCGAGGCCATGTGGATCACGAAATCGACCGGTGAATCGACCTCAAAGGGAAGGGTGATGTCCTGCCTGCGGAACTCGAAGTGCGGATGCCCGAGCAGGTGTTCGATGTTACGTTCCGCTCCCGTGAGAAGATTGTCGAGAGCGAGAACAGCGACGCCTTCCGCGAGAAGACGATCGCACATATGAGATCCGACGAATCCGGCCGCCCCCGAGACGACCGCCAGTTTCAGCACAATCTCGAATGTAGCATCATGTGCTGTTCCGGGCTCACATCCCAAGTACTATGACCCTGTCCAACCCATTGGAAAAACTAGTATTGGCGATTCTGATCTGTCTGTCCGCAGCCGGCTTCTGGTACCGGTTTCGGAGGGTCATTCATGTAATCTCCGCATCCAGGCCGGATACCGGATTCCGCCTCGGAGAGATCGCTCCCCGGATTAGCAGCTTCGTTTGGGAAGTTCTGCTGCAGGGCAAGGTGATTCGCCAGCGACCGCTTGCCGGACTGGCGCACGCATTTGTGTTCTGGGGGTTCTGTGCTTTTGCCTTAATTACGGTGAATCACATCGCCGCCGGATTCGGCGTCCGGATACTCTCGCGGGCCGGCGGATTTGGCCGCCTTTACTTCGGGTTTGTCGCCCTGTTTGCGATTGCTGTAGCCATTTCGATCGCATATCTTGCCGCGCGGCGCTTTATCGAACGACCGATATGGCTGGGCAAGGTTTCACCCGAGTCGGGAATCATCGCCGGGCTGATCTTTCTCCTGATGATTACTTATCTGGCGGGCTTGTCGTTCCCGGAGACCGGAGCGGCGGGTCACGCGATCTGGTGGGCGCATACTCTCACACTGCTGGCGTTCCTGCCTCTGGTTCCCCATACCAAGCATCTGCATTTGATTCTGAGCCCCGCCACGATCTTCCTGAAGCGCCCAATATTCAGCGATATCCCCAAGCTTGCCGGCGATGAGGATTTCGGCCTCGTTGCCGGCAAGGATGTGACGCGAATCGATGCGCTGCAATCGTTCTCGTGTGTGGAATGCGGCCGTTGCACGGAGCATTGTCCGGCTTACAACACGGGTAAGGTGCTTAGTCCCAAGGAAGTGATTCTCGGGTTGCGGGCTTATTTAAACGATGATGGGCCGTTGTCGGACGCGCCGCTGCTGGGTGCGCACATCTCTGAGGAAGCCGTATTCCAATGCACGACCTGCGGGGCGTGTGAATTTCAATGCCCCGTGGGGATTCAACACCTTCCTGTCATCGTGGGCCTGCGCCGCGGCGCGGTGAATACCGGCGCTTGGGAAGACTCGTACGGCACGAAGCTTTTCCTGACCATGGAGCGCAACGGCAATTCGCTCGGGCTTCCCTCGAATGATCGGCAGAACTTCATCGAGAAGAACGCCCTTCCCATCTATGACGGCGCCCAGGAATACTGCCTCTGGCTGGGCTGCATGGGCGCGTACGATCCGGCCGGCCGCGAAACGATTCTGGCCTTAGTCAAAGTATTGAGGCATCTCCGGATCACGTTTGGCGTACTGAAAAAGGAAAAATGCAATGGCGACCCGGCCCGCCGCTTGGGAAATGACCTTCTGTTCACCACGCTGGCTGAAGAGAATCTTGAGACGATTGCGCAGAACAAGGTGGTAAAACTGCTCAGTATCTGCCCACACTGCGTGCGTACGATGAGCGTGGATTGGCGCGAGGCCGGCCGCACAGTAGAAATCGAGCATCACTCGGAACTGCTCGCGCGTTACAAAGACCGTTTGCCATCGGTCACCGGTGCGGCCAGGGAAAAGGTTGTGTATCACGATCCTTGTTACCTCGGCCGCTATCGGGGTGTTTACGATGAGCCGCGATCCGTCCTCGCGCAGTCGGTCGAGGTGCTGGAAGCTCCTCGCCATCGTGAGCGCTCGTTCTGCTGCGGAGCGGGTGGGGGACAGATGTTCCTTGGCGAGGAAAAAGGCAGGCGCATCAACAATACGCGCGCGGAGGAATTGGCCGCGACCGGCGCGGGAATCGTTGCCGCAGCCTGTCCGTTTTGCGCTTCGATGTTTCGGGACGCGCTGAAGACCGTCCCCGGCACGCCGCCCCAGTTACTCGATATCGTGCAGATCGTCGCCAGCGGGCTAAAGGAATAACGGCTTGCCGGTTACGATATGTCCGGACATATTTGATCGGGAACCCAGTGAGAACAACAGTGCGGCTCGATGATGGCTTCTGCAAAAGGCGAAATCCGAGGCCCGTCAGAAAAACAGAACCCTCACTTCTCTTATAGAAGAAGGGCTTCGTCTTGTGCTCGCAAACGGTGGAGCAGCCCCGCGACGAAAGAAGATTGTGCTGCCCGGATGCCAGAGCAAACACCACGTACATGTCTCAAGAAAAGATTCATCCGGCAATACATACAATTTCGTCATTCCTGGCTGTGTGAACTCACCCACTCCGATGAACTGGTATGACGATCCGGAGGGGGCTGTATATGACAACGACGACGATGAGGACTCCTAAAGTAATTCTGGCGCTTGTGTGCTGCTTTCCGATCTTCGGGGAGCAGCACATTTCGCTCCGCAGTTCTCCGGAGATCTATTCGGCAACGGTGGACGATTCGCTGTCGCGCACGATGAGTCTGCGGCTCGTCCCGGTGTTTTCGCCTCTTATCGACACGAGCCCGCCTCGGAGCCCTTATCTGACGGCGACGGACCTCGTGAGCGATAAAATAATGCTTTCCCCGCAACTGGAGGATTGCCAGTCCGGGCATCCAAACTGTCCACCAACGATCGTGAACGACGCGTTTATGCACAACGCCGAAACCAATATTGAGAAGGGGCGTAAGCAGGTACGAGATCTGAAACAGGAGCGGCTGCCGGAGTCATTGGAGCCCGTTCGGCGCTTTCTGCTGGATAACCTGGTGACCGCGCTGCGTATGGAAGAGGCGCGCTACGAATACATCAAGTCCGGTATGGTGGCGCCGCTCAAAGCTCTGCTGGATCAGTACTGCACAACCGATCAACAGAGGCTTATTCGCAAGCTCGGGGAAGCACCGGATGCGGAGAAGAGGCGCGAGCTGTCGTGGGCCGATTGGCATAACGCGGTACTGAAGTGCTACGAAGTGCCGAGCCGCAAGTATCCGATGGAGGCGTGGAAGCAGTTCACGCGGCAATATCACGTGCGGGAATCCCTGACGCCCGAGCCGGAATGAGCACGCCTTCAACGGGATAAATGAAAACCTAGCCTGAAAGTGGTTTCACGGAAGCGCGAGGCTTACCGCCAGGCTAACGCCAATCGTCGATAGCGTAAACGTTCGCGCAGTTGAAGCCGTCGGCGTGCGGTCGCTGCTCGCGACGCCCTGCATGGAGGTTCGAAACCCGTGGATGACGATCGGGAGAGGGCCGTATATGACAACGATGACGACGGCAATTAGGTTGGCGCCGACTGCCGCGTATTTTTTCGTGCTCGCCTGCTCCTTGTTCGCCGGCGACCGGCAAATTACAATTAAGACCCCTGACGCCATCTACATGGCAACGGTGGATGATTCGCTGTCGCAGAGGATGAACCTGCAGTTGCTTCCGGTGTTCTCGCCGCTTGTCATAACAAGCCCGCCTCCGAACCCATATCTCACGGGGGTCAGCACCTCATTCGGTAAAACAAACGAGCACGACACGATAGTGTACGACAAGTTGATGATTGCCCCGCAGTTGGAGGACTGCCAGTCCGGGCGTCCCAACTGCCCGCCAACCTTCGTGAACGACGCCTTCCTGCGGAACGCCGAAGCCAATATCGAGAAGGGGCGTAAACAGGTAGGAGATCTGAAGCAGGAGCGGCTGCCGGAATCGCTGGACCCCGTTCGGCGCTTTCTGCTGGATAACCTCACGACTTCGCTGCGCGAGCAGGAGGCGCGTTACGAATACATCAGGACGGGAGCAGTGGCGCCGCTCAAAGCCCTGCTGGATCAGTACTGCACAACCGACCAGCAGGGCCTGATTCGCAAGCTGGAGGAAACGACCGACGCGGAAATGAGGCGCGAATTGGCGCGACATGACTGGGGTAACGCGGTGCTGCAATGCTACGAAGTGCACATCGGCAAATATCCGATGGAGGCATGGAAGCGGTTCACGCGGCAATATCGCGTGCGGGAAAATCCGAGATCCACGGTGCTGGACCCGTGATTATAATCAGCAGTGCATATTCGCGCCCGTACCTGCCGTTTCGATGCGACGGTTTTCGAAAGAATGCGGCGCAATGAGTCGGAGAATCCCAACACGATTCATGCTGGCGCTTGTGTGCTGCTTCCCGATCTTCGGGGAGCAGCACATTTCGCTCCGCAGTTCTCCGGAGATCTATTCGGCAACGGTGGACGATTCGCTGTCGCACACGATGAACCTGCGGCTCGTCCCGGTGTTCTCGCCTCTTATTGACACGAGCCCGCCTCTGAGCCATTATCAGACGGCGGCCAGTAGCTCGTTCGGTAAAGGAACCGCGGACAATAAGATAGTGTACGACAAGGTAATGATTGTTCCGAAGCTGGAGGATTGCCAGTCCGGACATCCAAACTGTCCGCCAACCATCGTGGACGGTGCCTTCCTGCGCAATGCCGAAGCCAATATCGAGAAGGGGCGTAAACAGGTACGAGATCTGAAGCAGGAGCGGTTGCCGGAATCATTGGAACCCGTCCGGCGCTTTCTGCTGGATAACCTGACGACCTCGCTGCGAATGGAAGAGGCGCGCTACGAATACATCAAAACAGGAGCAGTGGCCCCGCTCAAAGCGATGCTGGATCAGTACTGCACAACCGATCAACAGAGGCTTATTCGCAAGCTAAAAGAAGCTCCGGACGCGACATCGAGGCGGCAGCTAACGTGGAACGATTGGTACAACACCGTCTGGCAGTGCTACGAGGGGCGTATCGGCAAGTATCCGATGGAGGCGTGGAAGCAGTTCACGCGGCAATATCACGTGCGGGAATCCTTGACGCCCGAGCCGGAATGAATGAGCACGCCTATCAGAGCCACAAATGAAAGCCCGGCCTGAAAGTAGTTTCACTGAAGGGCGAGGCTTGCCACCGAGCTAGCGCCAGTCGTCGATGGCGTAAACGTCCGCGCGGTTGAAGCCATCGGCATGCGGACGCTGCATCGCGACGCCCTGCCCAGAGGTTCGAAATCCGTGGGCGCGCATGCGACGGTAGGCGTCTTCACGGGCCAAATTCACACCGGCTTCTATTGTTGCGCTGCGCGATGCCGCAAAAGCCTCGCAGGTGCTGAGCAGTCGGTCAAATCGCTGACCGCCGCCATCTCCGCCGCGCGCAGCGGCAAATTTGATGTAACAGATCTTCGAGCCGCCCTCCGATCCGGGACCGTTCAGGCACACGGCGAACCCGTCCAGCGTGGTTCGTGTGTGAATCAAAACCACGTCGCCCGTTCGTTGAGCCAGCACGGCACGGATTTCCCCGGTCAGATCGAGTCCCTTGTCGATCTTATGCGTGAGTCTCCTGCAAGCCTCGACTGCTTGCTCGCGCTCGCTCCTGGCAAGACTTGCCAGCAATGTCGGCGGCTGGGCGTTTCCTGACCGTCGGGTGAGCGTCATGATCGCCGTCAGATAGCGCGGCCAGTAACCGAACTTTTGGTACAAACCCATATGCCTGGCACTATGCGCGAAGGTGTAGAGTCCGGTGTGCCGCACGCCCCATCGCTCGAAAACCTTCATAGTGGCTTCGAGCAGCTTCTGTCCGACGCCGCGTTCCCAATATTCCGGCAGCACGGTCAGCGGTCCGAAGAAGCCGAACGATCCCCAACGCGTGACGACGTTCGACCCGATCAGGCGTCCGTTTTCTCGTGCCGCGACTACTTTGACGTTCGCCGATCGCCAGCGCGGCTTCATCAGATCGCGGTCGTCCATGAAGTCTGTTGGCGTCGGTAATCCCAGGAAGGTGCCGAATGCCAGCCGGACAATCCGGCCCGCTTCTTCGAGTTCGCTCTTTTTTATGGGGCCTACCTGAATCGATGACCTCACTGTTTCCGGGTCGCCTTTCGGGCGTTGTCTCCCTGGTGGAAGATAAACCCGGTGACCATCTCGTGGGTATCCATCAGAAATTCGATCAGGTCTCCGTTCGTGCGCGAAATGAAGACGTTTCCCGTGTCCGGCACAACCGGGAGCCGGAGCGGGTTCGTGCCGACCTGGAGATAGAGCAGATCTCCCTCCCTGGTAATGATCGCCTGCTGGCCTCCCATGAATTCATAGGCCCCGGTGTATTTCGACAGAACCTCCGGCGCCAACCTCGCCCCGGTTCCTCCCAGCATGTGCGGTACGGAACGGTCGTTCTCGCAAACGCTCTCAATCAGGTCGGTGTCGGGTGTCAGCAGTTGAGGCATCTTCAGGGAAAAAGGTTTTGTGAACGTCTTCGGATCGTCGATGGTGATATCGAGATCCATGTGTCCGAAGTCGCGCCGGTGGAATCGTTCCGTGATGTGAAGCGCCTCGGTGTGCGGGTGGCCTTCGATATCGAGCCAGCCCCGGTCGTTGAATCCCGCGGTATCCACAATCAACGTGTCTCCTTCCCAGTGGCCCACGGAATATCCCATCCACGTCGGATTTGGATCGACCGGAAGCTTACGGCCGTCGGTGAAGATCGTTCGATGAACGCTGTTTGTTGTGCCCTGGTAGAGCACTACAATCAGTCCCGGGGTTTGAACGATTCGCGCTACGTCCACCGCGTGGTAGTACACAAACGGATCAGGCTCACAATTTGCGCGCGGGCTGTCTTTACCTTCGTTCAGCACTCGCTTCTGATACAGCGCTTCCGCCCACGGCTGAATATCGGCGGCCTTGAGGTCTCTGGCGATGTTTCGGTCATAGCCCCCGGCGCCGGGTCCCACCCAGATTCCCGAGAGATCGGGTTTGCCATCCACGGCTCGCGGCGTGGGTGCGGCAAGATTCGGTTTGCCGTCCGGCAGCCGTGGGATTCCTGGAGCGGGATACGTGAGCCATTGTGCGGGAGCCGGCAGGGCTGCAAACAGGGCCACGAACAGAATGCGCGCCGCGGTGCGTGGCGGTTCGTGCGGCATCTTCTTCGTCCTCGGCACTTAACCAGAGTGTATCTCCGAAAAGGAGGCCCCTGCGGCGTCCGTCACCCGGAAAACGATCTGGAGGTTCGCGGGATCGGCAGAGTCTTCGACTGACGGATCTGTTTCATCCGGACGAAGAAGTACGATCGGCTCCACAAGCGCCAGGAACTTCAGCAGATCGTAAATTTCTCCTTCTTCCGGAAGTGCGAGGGCAAAGCGCTGCGAACGAATCCAAAGCCGCACCTCGTGCTCGCCGTGTTCGCAAAGTTCCCAGGCGAAGAAGGCGCAGTTCTCGACCAGTTCCTCGAACCGTTCCTGCTCGCCCGGAGCAATTCTACGGTCGAAGAAGACTTCCACGGTTCGTTCGCGGTCGCGTGAAAATTCCCGTACCTGCAGGTTGCCGGTATGCGCGGTGCTTTTCCAGTCGACATGGCGCGCGTTGTCGTAAGTCTCGTAGGGACGAATGCGATAAAAATCCCGGCCATCGCCACGGGAATGCGACTCAATCTCACCGTAAATCGAGTCCAGCAACGCTTCCATACCCACGCGCGGCTCGAAGGCAGGGTAAACGATCGTTTCGCGCCGAAGCGTCACCGTAGTGCTCCGGTGCAGGAAGCCAAACGGAAACTTCGTCGAGATAACAAAGAGATCTTCGTTGTGGCGTCCGCGGCGGGGGAAAACAATCTGAACCGCGGCTTCGACAGTTCCATGTCCCGGCACCAGCGGGAAGTAGACCGGATCCTTCAGAATCGATGAACCCGAAAGTTCAATCGAAAAGGAGGGCGTAAGGCGCTTCAGGTTGCGGAGGCGAATGCGCGCCGAGGAGACCATTCTGGCGGAAACGTGCTCCGGCAGAAGCAGTTCGAGTTCGAGACCTGCGAGCACCAAACGGCTGATGAAGCCGGATACCAGGAGCAAAGCCATCATCGCTGAAAAAACCAGGAAGAGAAGATTGTTGCCGGAGAGAAACGCGCCCGCGCCGGTAAGAGCAAGCGCGGTGACGAAAAGAAATCCACCGCGCGTGATGCGGTATCGAAGTCGGTTCAGGCGCACACCCCATTATTGATAAAAGCGGAGCGGTGAACCATGCAAAACGTGAACCTCACCTGTCTTGCTTTTGCCCTTTCGGCGGCGTCCGGGTGTTGCCTCATTCCCCGTCGCCAAAGCTGCGGCGAATGATCAAAAGAACGCTGCCGGCGACAGACGAAAGAACCCGGCGAGGCCACGAATATGCGCCTTACTGAGTTCGCGCTTTCCGGATAGAACGTCCGAGGCCACACTGCGCGAACCGAATACCGGCAGAAGATCCGCCTGACGCAGCCCTCTGTGCTCCATCAGATGCAGCACGACCTTGTACGGCTCAACCTTTGGCAGTTCGATTCTATCGTCATAGTCCCTTACAAGTTGTTCCAGAAGAGCCAGCAGTGCGTTCCTCGGGGCTGAGAACCTCGCCGGATTCCGCCCGACGATCCAACTCTTCCATAATCGCAACGTGCCGATCGAATTCTTCACGTGTCTCGATTACTTTCGGAAGCGCTTTTGCCAGCACCTTGCCGTATTTGATCGGGCTGATTTCAGTTACGGCCATTTGTTTTTCCACTCTCCTTTCTCGTACTCCTTGTGATCGAGCAGTGCCTTAATGTACACGAAGGCGATGTCCGATGTCGAAGGTCGGCTGAATTCGCTCGATCCCCTGATCGGGCAACGGTGAGTTTCAAACTCAAAGATTGCGCGTGATCTTGCTCAGCGCCCGTGGCCGGTCAGGGTCCAGGTTTTTCTCAGTCGCCAGCGCCGCGGCGAACAATTGCGCCGGAATGATGTAGGGAATGGGTGAATAAAGTTCCGGAATCCGCGCCGGGATTGAGATCACCCGCGAGGCGAGGTTCGCCGCCAGAAGGTTCCTGCGGTCCGTGATCACCACAGTTTCCGCCTTCAATCCCCGCAGCCGGTTCAGCATCTCCTGAATGGACAGCCAGGTCGGGCCGGACGGAGTGAACAGAAACGCGGGGAAATTCGGTTCCACCATGGCGATCGGCCCGTGCATGAAGTCCGCTGAGGAGAATCCCTCCGCGACGACGTACGAAGTCTCTTTCATCTTCAGGGCGAACTCCAGCGAATTCGCATAATTCAACCCGCGCCCGACCACAACCGCGTGATGCATGAAGCGGTAGCGCTCTGCCATCGCTGCGACCTCGGCTTCCAATGTGAGTGCGCTCGCAGTGAAGTCCGCGATGGCCTCAAGGTCCGCGATGCGGATCTTCGCGCCTAAGGCATAGGCCAGAAGATACAGCGCCATCAACTGCCCGGTATAGGTCTTGGTCGCGGCAACACTTCTCTCGCGTCCGGCGCGCACCAGGAAGACGTGCTCGGCGAGTTTGGCCAGACTGCTCCGCGATTCGTTCGTGATCCCGACGGTGACGGCGCCGCCCTTCCGCGCCCGCTCCAGAACCTGGTTGGTATCCGTCGATTCGCCGGATTGCGAGAGGGCCACGATCAGCGCTTCTTTATAGTTCATGCGCGCGTCATAGATGGTTGAAACCGAGGGCGCGGCAAGCGATACCGGGATGCCGGTCGTGATTTCAATCAGATAGCGGCCAAACTGCGCCGCATTGTCCGACGTGCCCCGCGCCGCGAGCACTACCAGCCTCGGCTTGCGCCGATTCATCAGCGATCTGAACTTCTCGACCCGGCGGAGCTCGGAAGCGAGCGTACGCGCGAGCGTTTCCGGCTGCTGGCGAATCTCATTGAGCATGCGGGACATGAAAAGTCAGTTTAAATCAATGCGATGCTCTTTGATTGCCAAATTGTTCCGGACCGGCAAGTGTATGGAATCCCCTGCTTTTCAGGCCTCCGGCAGCGGTATCCCCAAAGGTCATATAATCGAAACAGCAGACGCGTCAGCCGCGTCAGGGAAAATATATGAACAGCCGCACGAAGTTTGTTGTTGTGATGTCATCCACCTGCATGGTGGCTCTGCTGCTGCTGGGTGGCGTCGTCAGTAAGGGCGCCCCGGCGGATGACGGCGCATCGGCTAACAGCAGCGTTTACCAACATCTGGCGGTCTATTCGGAAGTTCTTTCGCGCATCAAGAGCGAGTACGTGGAAGAGCCCGACATGAGCAGCGTCACGCTGGGCGCCATGAACGGGCTGTTGGAATCCATCGATCCCTACGCGAGCTATCTGAATGCCGAACAGTACAAGGAATATCTGAAGAACTTCGACACCTACAAAGGCGACTTGGGTATGGTGCTCGCCAAGAAGTTCGGCTATATCACTGTGGTTTCCGTTGTCCCTGGATCTCCGGCCGCGAAGGCGGGCCTGACGACCAACGACATGCTGGAGTCGATCAAAGGGATCGCCACGCGCGACATGCCGCTCGCATACGCCAATCTTCTGCTGAAAGGGCAGCCCGGCACCACAGTGGATCTTTCGGTTCTGCGCCGTAAGCCGGAGCCGCAGAAGCTGACCATGACCCGCGCGGTTGTCGTACCCCCGCCCGTTGAATCGAAGATCCTGCCCGACGGTATTGGCTACATCAAGATCGCGGCCATGGGATACGGCCGGATCAAGGAAGTGTCGAGCGCAGTTGCCGATCTGCAGAAGCAGGGTGCGAAGAAATTGATTCTCGATCTGCGGTACTCCGCATCGGGTACTCCGGACGATGGTGTTGAACTGGCGAACCTGTTTCTCGCCAAGGGGCTGATCACCTACTCTCAGGGGCAGAAGTCACCGCGGAAGGATTATGATGCCGACCCGAAGAAGGACATCACGACCCTGCCGTTGGTCGTCCTGACCAATCGCGGCACTGCGGCCGCTGCGGAAGTGGCCGCCGCCGCTTTGCAGGGTGACAAGCGGGCGACTTTAGTGGGAGAACGCACCTACGGAGACGCCTCAATCCTGCGCCCCATCACGATGGATGACGGCAGCGCGATTATCCTCTCGATCGCCAAATATTACTCACCCGATGGCAAGTCGATTCAGGACAACGGTGTTACGCCGGAAGAGTTGGTGGCGGAAGCGGAACCGGGCGGAACGGATATCGACGACGACAGCGACTCCGCGCCGGCGCCTGCAATTCTCGGGTCGGACAAAAAGGCCGGACAGGCCGTCGCTGGTGGCGGGGAGACAAAGCCTGCGGACGATCTGATCCTGCAGAAGGCAATCGAGGTCGCGCAGAAGAAGGGATAAGCACCCTGCGGTCGCCAGCCCTTGTTTCAAGGCTGGGACCGCGGAGCGTTGGGTCGATTTCTATAACGTCTTCAGATACGCGATTACGTTGGCCTTCTCTTCATCCGAGAGAATATCTTTGTAGGCGGGCATGCCGTTGCCGCCTTCTTCGATCTTCTCCTTAACGTTGGCGTCGGTAACCGGTTTTCCCGTGGTGCTCAGTTTCGGTTTCTTGAAGAGTCCCTTCAGGCCCGGGCCGATCTTCGTATCGGTGCTGTCGGCATTGTGGCAAACGCTGCACTGATCGAAGACTTCTTTACCCTTGGCGGCATCGCCCTTCTGGGCGTAAAGGTTGGAGCCGGCGAGAACAAGTGCGCCGGCGAACAAAAATGTGACTGTTTTCTGCATCATGGGCTCCTAATCCGCTAGTCTACAAGACGGTCGACCGCGATCATAGGGACGCGATAATGGAGATTCCGGATTCCTCCGGCCAATTACTTGTGTGGAAACTACGAGCAGCTCTTTTTTCTGCCCCGGCCGTCATTGTCCTGACAATCGTCATGGGCGCGATTTCATATGTTTGCTCGTTGTGGGACCGTGCGGGCAAGACCCAGCACCGCCTCGCCCGCCAGTGGGGACGGATGCTAATGGCGCTTAGTTCGGTTCATGCCACGATTAGGGGAGGCGAAAGGCTCAATTCGTGCACCGGATATGTCGTGGTCGCGAACCACTCGAGCTTTATGGACATCCCGGCTCTTTACAGCGCGCTGCCGCTGGAAATTCGGTTTTTTGCCAAGAAGGGCCTCTATTCGATTCCCTTACTGGGCTGGCATCTCCGGCGCGCGGGACATCTGCCTGTGGTTCGGGGAGATGCAAGAGCATCTTTAAAATCCATGTCCGACGGAGCAAAGCTGATGCGTGAAACCGGCATTTCAGTGCTGCTGTTTCCCGAAGGCGGGCGTACGGCGGAAGACGGCATTCGTCCGTTCAAGGAGGGAGCGGCGTATATCGCCATCAAGGCGGGTGTGCCTGTGCTGCCGGTCGGTCTCCGGAATATGAGGACCGTGCTGCCGATGGGCTCCTGGTTGCTCCGCCCCGCGAAGGTTGAGATTCACATTGGCGAACCGATCGACACGTCGGCAATGACGCTGCACGATCGCGGACGTCTGAACGAAATGCTGCAGGAAAGAGTCGCCGGACTTGCCGGCCAGGCTGAGCCGGCAAAGGCGCGTTGACCATTCAAACATGACTGCCCAAACGATTCCCGAACTTCTGCGCAATGCCGGTAAGCAATACGGCAACCGGCTTGCCTTGCGCCAGTCCGCCGGTAAGGAAGTCCACACGTGGACCTGGAGCCAATACCTCGAGGCTGCGGAAGAGATTGCCGGCGGCCTGGGCGTGCTCGGTCTCGGCAGGGGCGATCATATCGCGCTGTGCTCGGAAACTCGCGCTGAGTTTTACCTGGCCGACCAGGGAATCCTCATGAGCGGCTCGGTGGCTGCGGCGCTTTATCCCAGCTATCCGCCGGATGAGTTAAAGCGCACGATTTCGATGGCAGACGCGAAAGCCCTCTTCGTCGAAGATCCCAGGACTTTGGTGAAGCTGAAGGGCGCGCCGGTAGCCCATTTCATTCTCCTTACGGGTGAAGCCGAAGGAGCGTTATCGCTGGAAGATCTGCGCAAGCTGGGCCGGGACGCGGCCAGGCCGGTTTCCGAAGTAGCGCCGCAAGACAATGCCATCCTCTATCTGACATCGGGCGCCACGGGCGAGCCGAAGATGGTGATGGTTACGCATGGCGCGATTATCGCGAATATCAACATGGGGCCGAGCGTATTGCCTCTGTCGGTTGACGACATTACCATCGCCTTCCTGCCCTCGGCGCATATCGCACAGCGGGTAGTGGTTGAAATTCTGCCCATTCTGAGCGGCAGCGCTGTTTCTTTCGCGGAGAGCCTGCACAAGCTGCAGCCCGAGATTAAGGCCGTTCAGCCGACGTTTTTCCTCGCGCCGCCACGCGTCTGGGAGCGCGTTTACACCAGCATTCGCACCGAGGTTCTCAAGAAGCCCGTGATCGCTCAAAAAGCCTTCTTTGGCGCACTCGCATTGGGACTGGCCGCCGCGAGATATAAGAGGGCGGGGAAGAAGGTTCCGCTTCATATCCGTCTCCCGCTCGATCTCGGGCATCGTCTCATTTTTGGAAAGATTCGCGAGCGGTTCGGCGGGCGATTGAAGATCACCGCATCGGGCGCGGCCCCGCTGGGAGCTGATCTCGCACAATTTTACGAAGCCATCGGCATGCCGCTGATTGAAGGCTATGGATTGACAGAGGGCGGCGTTGTCGCCTTTAATCCGCTCTATGCTTCGCGGCCGGGCAGTATCGGAAAGGCGCTTCCCGGCGTGGAATTCCGGATCGGTGAGGAAGGCGAATTGATCTTCCGCAGTCCGACTCTGTCGAGCGGCTACTACAAAGATCCGGAGGCCACCGCCGAGGTGATCCGCGACGGCTGGCTGCATACCGGCGATGTCGGTGAGGTCGATTCTGAGGGCTATATCTACATCACAGGCCGCAAAAAGGAGCTGATCGTATCTTCGAACGGCAAGAAAATCTTCCCCTCGCGGGTCGAGACGATGTTCAAGCTGGAGCCGCTGGTCAGCCAGGTTTTGTTGCTGGGCGATCGCCTTCCACATCTGGTTGCGTTGTTTACCGTTCATGAGCCGGTCGCGGAATCGATTCGCGCGGCGGGGAACCGGAGCATACCGCTGCACGAAGCGCCGGAGGTTCATGCAGAGATGCAGAAGATCGTTTCGAGGGTCAATAAGCAGCTTGCCCCGTTCGAACAGGTGAAGCGCTTCCGGATCCTCCACCGGGAGTTCACCATTGAGGACGGTGAAGTGACCGCAACCCTTAAGGTCCGGCGCAAACAGGTGGTGGAGAACTTTAAGGCCGAGGTGGACTCCCTTTACCAGCTCAGCGCGTCCGGCAGGGGTGGCGAGTAAATTGCTCAGTCACGGGGAATGGAGGCTGAGAGTCAGATCGCGCCGGAACTGCATCCTGAAGAGAGCCTTGTCACTCCGGAGCTTACCGAACGCGAAAACGAAGAGGCCGAGCAGCGAACTTCCGTAAAGGCGCATGTCGTCCACGAAGCCGTTCGCCGCGATGGAGATGCGGAGTTCGAGCGTTCCAGTTCGGCCCTCGCTACTTCCGGACTCTCCGCGGGCCTCTCGATGGGCTTTTCCCTGATCGCGGAAGGTCTGCTCCGACGGTATCTTCCCGCCGCGCCATGGCGTCCGCTGGTGGCGAAGTTCGGCTACTCATTCGGATTCCTGATCGTGATCATCGCCCGTCAGCAATTGTTCACGGAGAATACACTGACCGCGGTCCTTCCCGTACTGGCGCGCCGGAACTGGCCTTCGCTGGTCCGTATGCTTCGGCTTTGGGCGATTGTGCTGGCGGCAAATCTCGTCGGGGCGCACATCATTGCGTGGGTTCTGGGCAATACCGGCGCGTTCGCGCCGGAAACGCAGAAGTTTTTTGCGCAGATTGCCAAAGAGTCCTTCGCGGTAACACCCGGCCAGGCGATACTGCGGGGTATTTTCGCAGGGTGGCTGATTGCAACCCTCGTGTGGATGCGCGCGGCTCTCGACACGGGACACATTCCGCTGATCGTGATCATGACTTACTTTGTCGGGTTGGGAAGCTTCACCCACATCATCGCGGGATCGATTGAAGTGCTGTTCCTTGTGATGACGGGCGTGCTGCCGTGGATCAGCTGGTTGACCCATTACATGTTGCCGGTACTGCTGGGCAACACGATAGGCGGTGTGTCACTGGTGGCGTTTCTCAACCATGCGCAGGTTGTCGCCGGAGGATCGGCGCGGCACGGCTTCGGACAGAAAGACCCGCGCCGCGTTGTGTTGTCGTAACACGGCGGAGTCCCTCGATCAGGAGTTTTCCGGACGATGACGACTATCCGGCCATGGTTTGCGCAACACTGCGCCCACACCCCCGTTCGGGCGCCGGAGGCGTCGCGCTGCCTGAACCCGACGATCGGTATCCTCTGACTTGATCGCAGAGGAGAGGGATCTTGTTTTTGCAGCAGCCTACGCCGTCCGGCTGGTAGTGCCTTTGCCGCCTGATATCGCGGCCTGTGCGGCTGCCAGCCTTGCGATCGGCACGCGATAGGGTGAACACGAAACGTAGTCCATCCCGACTTTGTAGCAGAACTGCACCGAACTGGGTTCGCCGCCGTGCTCACCGCAGATTCCCACTTCCAATCCGGGGCGCGCGCTGCGCCCCAGCTTCGTCGCCATTTCGACCAGCTTGCCGACACCTTCCTGATCGATCACCGCGAACGGATCGGCCTTGAAGATTTTTTCCTTCTCATAGTCCTTCTGGAAGCGCGTGTAGTCGTCGCGGGAAAGGCCCATTGTGGTCTGGGTGAGATCGTTGGTGCCGAAGGAGAAGAATTCCGCGTCCTTCGCCACGCGATCCGCCGTCAGAGCGGCGCGGGGGATTTCGATCATCGTCCCCACCATGTAGTGGACATTCTGCCCGGCCTTGGTAAAGACCTCGCTGGCCACGCGATCCACGATCTTCTTCTGGTTGTCGAACTCTTCGACGCTGCCGATGAGCGGGATCATGATCTCGGGGATCACTTTGACACCCTTCTTCGCTACCTGAACCGCGGCTTCGAAGATGGCGCGCGCCTGCATTTCCGTAATCTCGGGATACGTCACGCCGAGACGGCATCCGCGATGGCCCAGCATGGGGTTGAATTCGTGCAGCTCTTCCACCCGATGCAGGAGGTTCGGCAGCTCTTTCTTCAAATCCTTCACTGCGATCTTGTAGCGCTCCGACATCTCTTTTTTCAGCTTTGTGTCGGCGTGGGGAAGGAGAGCGCAATCCACCATCAGGTTTTCGCGCTTGGGCAGGAACTCGTGCAGCGGCGGATCGAGAGTCCGGATAACGACGGGAAATCCGTCCATCGCTTTGAAAAGACCGGCAAAATCGGAACGCTGCATCGGCAGAAGTTTTTGAAGGGCCTTCCGGCGGGACTTCTCATCTTTGGCCAGAATCATGGCCTGTACATGCGGCAGGCGGTCTTCGGCGAAGAACATGTGTTCGGTCCGGCAGAGGCCGATACCCTCGGCGCCGAACTGTCTGGCTACCTTGGCATCGCGCGGAATATCGGCATTGGCGCGCACGCCGAATTTACCGCGAAATTCATCGGCCCAATCCATGAATTTGCCGATGTAGTCGTGGTTGAGGTTCGGCTCGATGGATTTTGCGCTGCCGAGATAGACGTCACCAGTGGTTCCATCGAGTGAAATGAAGTCGCCTTCCCTGACCGTTACGGTCTTGCCCGCGACTTGGGCCGTAAATACCTTCTTCGCTTCGTCGATACGTATCTCGCTGGCGCCGACGACACAAGGCCGGCCCATGCCGCGCGCGACGACGGCCGCGTGGCTCGACTTGCCGCCGATCGCGGTCAGAATGCCCTTCGCCACGTCCATACCGTGAATGTCGTCCGGCGTGGTTTCCTTTCGAACGAGCAGCACCGGACCACCGGGCGCCATCTCGACCGCTTCCTCCGCCGTGAATGCAACGCGCCCGACTGCGGCGCCGGGTGACGCGGAGATGCCGGTGGTGAGTTTCACCAGATCTTTCAGCGTCTTCGGATCGAACACAGGGTGCAGCAACTGGTCGAGCTGATTGGGTGCGACCCGCATGATCGCTTCCTGCTTCGGAATCATGCCCTCTTCCACCATGGCAACCGCGATCCGCACAGCCGCGGGACCGGTGCGTTTGCCGTTGCGGGTCTGCAGCATGTAGAGCTTGCCTTCCTGAATGGTGAACTCGAAATCCTGCATGTCCTTGTAATGGTTCTCAAGGCTGGTGGTGATTTCACGAAGCTGCGCGTACGCCTCAGGGACGACCGATTCCAGCTCGGAGATGGGCCGCGGCGTGCGGATACCGGCCACCACGTCTTCGCCCTGCGCGTTCATCAGAAATTCGCCGTAGAAAACCTTCTCGCCGGAACCGGGATCGCGTGTGAAACCGACGCCTGTGCCGGAAGTGTCGCCCATGTTGCCGAACACCATTGCCTGCACATTGGCGGCGGTGCCGATGTCGTCCGGAATTTTCTCCATGGTGCGGTAATACTTCGCCTTAGGCGTCCACCAACTGCGGAACACGGCGTCGCGCGCAAGAGAGAGTTGTTCGCGGGGCTCTTCCGGAAAGGGCTTGCCGGTTTCCTTCTGAACCAGCTTCTTGTACTCGGCAATGATGGCTTTCAGATCTTCGGCCTTGAGCTCCGTATCGAGTTTCGCCTTTACCTTCGCTTTCCGCGAATCGAAGATGTGATCGAACTTCTCCATCGGAACATCGAGCGCTACTTCGCCGAACATCTGGATGAAACGGCGGTAGCAGTCATACGCGAAACGCTCGTTACCGCTCTTTTCAGCGAGACCTGCTGTGGTGGCGTCGTTCAGCCCGAGATTGAGAATGGTGTTCATCATGCCCGGCATCGAGAACTTCGCGCCGGAACGAACGCTGAGCAGCAGCGGGTTGGCCGCATCACCCAGCTTTTGTCCCATCAACTGTTCGAGCTTCTTAGTCGCTTTGTCGATCTCCTTCTGGATGTCTTCCGATACTCGATTGTCGTTCTTGAAATAGATATTGCAGACATCGGTGGCAATAGTGAAGCCAGGGGGGACGGGCAGACCCGCGCGGGACATTTCCGCAAGCCCGGCGCCCTTGCCGCCGAGCGTGTCTTTCATGGAACCGTCGCCTTCGGCGGTTCCGCCGCCAAACAAGTACACGTGCTTGCGCATTATTGATTTCCTTTATGATCCGGAGAATTAGTCACGATTTCGGAAAAATCCGCGATGGTTGAAAACTCGGCCAGCATGGTGTGAAGCAGCGTGAGCCGATTGCGGCGAACATCCGGTTGGGGAGCATTCACCAGAATTTTGTCGAAGAAAAGATCCACATGAGGACGCAGAGAAGCAATCTGTTCCAGTCTCGCGCGGTAATCGGCAAGAACACGGCACGCCTCGCGGGTCGACATAAATTTTTCGTAGAGTGCCGACTCCGGTCCGGATTCAAGCAGAGATGCATCCAGCGCATCGCCCAAGCCCTCGAACTGAGCCTGTTTCAGGATGTTCCGGATGCGTTTGAAGCTCGCCGCCAGCGGTTCGAAATCTTCCGTCGGGCGGACGGCGCGAACCGCTTCCAGGCGTTCTTCCACATCGAGAAGGTCATCCCAGCCGGAGACCAGAACGGCGCTGACTTCGTCGTACTGGAAGCCACGAATTTCGCGGAAGTAGTAACGGACACGCTCGGCTAAAAACTCTTCCAGCGGGAGACTGCCTTCGCACAGAGTCTGGATTGGCAATCGCAGCTTGCCTTCCACCAGAATTTTGACGATGCCCTGCGCAGCGCGCCGAAGCGCAAACGGGTCTTTCGATCCCGAAGGAATCAGCCCGACGCGGAAACATCCGCGGAGCGTGTCGAGCTTGTCGGCGATGGAAAGCAACTGCCCGGCCGGCGTCCGGGGAATGGAGTCTTCCATACTGACCGGCTTGTAGTGGTCGTAAATCGCGACAGCAACCTCTTCCGGTTCGCCCTGCGCGCGTGCGTAGAGTCCGCCGATGACGCCCTGCAGTTCCGTGAACTCCTTGACGAGTTCGGTCGTGAGATCGGTCTTCGCAAGCCGCGCGGCACGAACGGCGTAAAGCTCCGCATTATCCGCGCCGAACGTATAACGGACTTTTGCGTTCCGGATATCTGTTTCCGTCAGAGGTTTCCCGGGATTTGCCGCGTACAGCAACAGAGTGAGAACAAGCTCCTCGACACGGTCAGTCTTCTCCAGATAGCTTCCGAGCTTTGCCTGAAAGGTGACATTCGCGAGGTCCTGCACGCGATCGGTGAGCTTCCGTTTTTGATCCGCTTGCCAGAAAAACCGCGCATCATTGAAGCGGGCGCGCAACACGCGCTCATTGCCATGGCGGATCAGCCCATCGGGGTCGCCATCCGTGTTGGTGACGGCAACAAATGTCGGAGCCAGATTGCCATCGGGCGTTTCGACCGAAAGGTATTTCTGGTGATGCCGCATGACCATGATCAGGACCTCTTTGGGCAGGTCCAGAAATTCCGGATCGAACGAACCCGTAATCGGCGTGGGCCACTCCGTCAGATTGACGAGCGTGTCCAGAAGCTCGTTGTCGCACATGTACTTGGTGGGTACGGCGCGAATGCGTTTGCGGCGCTCGTCGAAGGAAAGGATGACAAAATTTTCGCGGAGCTTCTCTTCATAGTTTTCGTAACTTACCGGAAAGCGCGCCGCGCCCAGTTTGCGATGGCCGCTTGACTGGTTGCCCGCGGGTACGCCGGCAATTTCGAACGGGATCACTTGGTTGTCGAGCAACGCCACAATCCATCGGATGGGACGGATGAAGCGCACCGGGCCTTTCCCGGGCTCATTCGATGCAACCCAGTACATGCTCTTCGGAAAAGGTGTTTTAAGAATCAGTTCGGGCAGGGCTTCGGCGAGAATTGCACTCGCGGCTCGCCCCTTGACTTTGCGGACGTAACTGTACTTTTCCGCTTTGCCATCTGAAAGGATTTCCAACTGATCGGACCCAACACCCTGTTTCTTTGCGAAACCGGCGACAGCGGCCTGCGGTGCGGACTTTGCCGGCCCCCATACGCGCTCTTCGGAATCCGGCTGTTGCCTGATGACACCTTCCGCGCGAACGACCAGGCGGCGCGGCGTGGAGTCGGTGCGGATGGACGCGTCGCCCAACTGATGCGCTTTGAGAAGCCCGCCGCCCGCGCCCCCGAGATATTCCTTCGCGCCCGCCAGCATCCAATCCGGAATCTCCTCCACGCCGATTTCAAGAAGCAGGTTCATGCGGCCTGCTCCTGGTTTGATTTCAAGGCAGATGCATCCACCCAGCTTGCGGCGACATCTACGGCGAGTCTTCGTATCCGGCCGATCACGCCCACCCGCTCCGTGACGCTGATTGCTCCGCGCGCATCCAGCGTGTTGAAGAGATTGCTGCACTTCAGCACGTGATCGTATGTGGCAAGCAGTGGGAATCGCGCTTTGTCGGCGTAATCCTTGTAAAGTTCCAGGAGGCGCCGCGCTTCGGTCTCGTGAATTTCGAAAAGCTTCCAGAGAGTGGGGATGTCAGCCAGTTCGAAATTGTAAACCGAATACTGCAGTTCGTCCGCATAGCGCACGTCTTTGTACTTCACGCCGGGTGTCCATTCGATGTCGTATACGCTGTCGACACCCTGCAGAAAGGCGGTCAGGCGCTCCAGCCCGTAAGTAATCTCGGCGGGCACCAGTTCGAGATCGATGCCGCCGCACTGCTGAAAATAGGTGAACTGAGTGATCTCCAGTCCGTCGAGCATGACCTGCCAGCCCACGCCCCATGCACCGAGCGATGGATTCTCCCAGTTGTCTTCTTCCAGCTTCAGATCGTGTTTGCGCAGATCGATGCCGATGGCTTCGAGACTGCCCATGTATTGTTCGATCACGTCCGGCGGCGTCGGTTTGAGAAGCACCTGAAGCTGCATGTGCTTATAGAGGCGGTTCGGATTGTCGCCGTAGCGCCCATCCGCGGGTCTGCGGCTGGGCTGTACGTACGCTGTCCGGTAGGGCTTCGGACCGAGGGCGCGCAGAAACGTCTCGGGACACGAAGTTCCCGCGCCGACTTCAACGTCGAACGGTTCCTGAACGATGCAGCCACGGTCGCCCCAATATCGCTTCAGCCTGAAGACGACTTCCTGGAAGGTGGGAGTTTCGGACATGGGGATGGATTCAGGCGGCGGCTTCGAGAACAGGGAAGGTAATGAGCTTGCGTTCGATCTGCGACTCCACCTGCTGCGCGAGAAAACGGCGCAGATCGGCGGCCGTGCTTTGTGTCCAGGGGCGATCCACCAACTGACCGATCGGAGTGTGAAGTATCGCTTCGGCGATGGTCCGTGATTCCGAACTCAGGTCCCATGTGGATCGCAGATCCGACGCCCGGCGGCAATCCCCGCAGTGGAGTCCGGGGTGCTGACGGCTGAAATATGCCCGCTCGTTTTGAAGGTCTGCGCCGCATCCCATACAGACATGAAGTTCGGGCAGCAGGCCGGCGAGTCTCACCGCCCAAACGCTGAAGTAAGTAACGGCCAACCAGGCGTTTCCACTGGTGCGGAGATGATCGAGAACAGCTGTGACCAGACGGAAATATTTCTCATTCGGTTCCGCGGCGGGCAGCAGTTGCTCCGAGACCTCGGCAAAAAAATCCAGCGCGCAGGCCGATGCGAAATCGTTGAGCACGGCAAACTGCGAATGGAGAATTTCGCACGAATCGATGTTCACCAGTTCGCGAGTCTCGCGCTGAAAGTAGGACATTCTGATGTGCGAAAGGCGCTCCAAACCGGAGCCAAAACCGCTTTTCGGCCGCCTCGCCCGTCGTGCCACGCCCCGCAGCTTCCCAAAATCGCGCGTGAGAAAGCTGACGATCAGATCCCCTTCCCGAAACGGCCAGGTTTGCAGAACGAAGGCTTCGCTCACGCGAGCGGGCATATAGGCTGCATCAAACGGAAACCTAAGATTAGCATGGCCTATTCAATCGATTCGCCTGCTTCCAGGTCTTGCTACTTGGTGTTGATTTCGTCGGCCTTGTCCGATGCATCGCCCTTACTGACAGTAGACGGAATACTGGACAAGGGAGGAAGTCCCTTCGGCAAAGGCGGAAGCCTGCGGCGCTGTCGTGCTTTGGGCAAAGCAGTCGCTGCCGCGGCGGCTTTTTCCTGGTTCCGATGAACTGCGACCATTGTGAGCGCCACGCCGGCGACGACCACCACGGTCAGTGTCCCGAGAATGACTCCGCCCCATTCGACGCCCACCCAAAATCGGCGGCGGCAGTCGCGGCAGCGGTATACCTGAGCTCTCAGAACAAACAGTACGACGCGCTCCCAGAATCTTCTGCGGCTTCGGGAGATGTCATTCGATTTGCATTTTGGGCACTGCAGCGTCAGCAGCATACGCTTCGCTTCCAGGAGCGGATCAGGTCGATCCGCTGATTTTATCATCGGATGCGAAGTGAAAACGGCTGGTACGAACCTGCGGAAATTCGCCTGCAGGGAGGACGGCGTTTCCGCAAGGGAGTCCACATGGCCCTTCGGGGCCAACAAACCAGATGAAGACGCTGACAGCAGATGTGGGGCGGGGCTTCGGCCCTGTTGGCAAGTCGCAGAGTACTGGACAGGCCTTATCCCCTGACAAGGTGACCGAGCGTTTCAGCCTCGGGTCAGGGCTTCGCCCGGCCTGGAGCGTTACGGTAGTCCTGAAGTCCTACTGCGTCGTCATGATGCGGCCGTCGAACAGATCGATGGATCGGTCGGCGTACCGGGCGTAACGAGGATCGTGGGTGACCATACAGATCGTCGCGCCGCCCTTGTGCAGCTCGGTCAGCAGGTCCATCACAGCTTCGCCGTTGGCCGAGTCAAGATTTCCGGTGGGCTCGTCCGCGAGCAGGATCGACGGATCGCCTGCCAATGCGCGCGCAACGGCCACGCGCTGCTGCTGCCCACCTGAAAGTTGCGCGGGATAGTGCTTCATCCGGTGAGCCATGCCGACGCGCTCAAGCGCTTCCTGCGTGCGGCGCTTGCGTTCTGCGCTTCCCATTCCGCGATAGGTAAGAGGCAGTTCGACGTTCTCATAAACAGTGAGATCGCCGATGAGATTGAAGGCCTGAAAAACGAAGCCGATTTCCCGATTGCGAATGCGGGCGCGCTCGCTGAGCTTCAGATCCTGCACCGGACGGCCATTCAGAACGTAAGAGCCGTCGGAGGGTGAGTCGAGCAGTCCGAGGATCGCGAGGAGCGTCGACTTGCCGCAGCCCGAGGGACCGGAGATCGAGATGTATTCGCCGCGCTGGATATCGAGATCGATACCTTCGAGTGCGTGCGTTTCCACTTCGTCGGTGATGAATACCTTCTTCACTGCCTGCATGTGGATAAGGGGTTCGGTCATTGCGGAGTCTCCATTTAAGAAACGCACTCAGGTGCGGAATTAGTTCAATCGAATTCGTGTATTTTGATCCTGCCCGGACATTTCCGAGAGAATCACCTGGTCGCCCGGCTTCAGGCCGTCCAGAATTTCAACAGCGTTGACGGACGCGCGGCCCAGCCGTACAACGACCCGCGTCGCTTCTTTACCGTCCGGGTCGAGCTTAAAGAGACTTACGGAGCTGTTCGGTTGTCCGAACACCGGACGCTGCATGTAGACCACATCCGCCAGGCGTTCGATTTCAATTGTTCCGTCCACGCTCAGGTCCGGCACCGCTCCAGTGGGCAGGGGACCGTCGAGTTTGCAGTCGACGGTACGGGTTCCGTTCACAATCGACGCATCAATGCGCGTAACATGACCCGGGACAATGCCGTTTCGTGTGTCAATCGACGCCTTCTGGCCCAGCAGAATATCTTTGGCCTGCGTCTCTGTAATCTGTAGACGCGCCATCAGCTTCCAGGGCTGAGCTACCTTGGCAAGTACATCGCCGGGCTTCACGCGCTGTCCGACCTGCAGCGTCATCTCCTGCATACGGCCTTTGATGCCGGCGCGGATGGTGAGATCGTCGACCTGCTTCTTCTTCAGCATCCAGGTAGCCCGCAACTTTTCGATCTGGACGCGCTGCGCCTCGAGCTGGGCATCGACCGATTGCTTCTGGATGTCGAGCTTTTGCTTCTCCATCTGAAAACGGCTTTCCGCCTGCTCCCATTTCGCGATCGCGAGCTTCGCGTTCAGCTGTGAATCGAGGTGAGATTCCAGAAGCTTTTCCTCGATTTCCTTTGTGATCTGCGCCTGTTTCAGGTCGCCCTGCATGGTGGCAACCAGAGATTGTTCGTCAAATGTCTGGCTCTGCAGCCGGACCTTGAGATCCGCATAGTTGGCTTCGGCTTGTTTGGTCTGCCACTCGAAATCAGTAGCGTCGGCTTCCATCTGCGGATTCGAGAGAACCAGCAGAACGGAATCCGGGCTGACCTCATCGCCCGATTGGCTGAGAATTTTATTGACCTGACTATCGAACTCAGCCTGAATCCAAAGGATGTCTTCGGGAACCAAGGTGCCGAGACCATGGACGTCACGCACCATCGGCCCGCGTTTCACCGTATCGATCAGGACGGTGCCGCGTTCCACAGTAGGCGCGGCGGGCTTCAGTTGATTGATGCGCCAGCCTGCGGCCGCGATGGCGGCAGCGGCGAGGGTAAGGTAAATAACCCGTCGGATTATTTTGTTTTTCGCGACGCCTTCCCGCTTGATGTCCATATCGTCAGGCCTTGGCAGGCGTGAAGAAGCGGTCGATAATCTCGGTGGTCTGGCGCCAATGCTTCGATTCCGCCTGCAGTTGCTTCCGGCCGGACTTCGTCAGAGTGTAGAACTTCGCCCGGCGATTATTGTCGGAAGTACCCCAACTCGATGAGATAGAACCCTCTTGTTCCAGCTTGATGAGCACCGGATAGAGGGTCCCTTGGTTCACCGCCAGAAGATTTTCGCTGATCTGCTCGATGCGGCGCGCGATGCCGTAGCCATGCTGAGGCCCGAGAACGTCAAGCGTTTTCAGGACCATCAACGCCAGCGTGCCTTGCCAGACATCCTTTTTTTCGCCCATTTGTCAGCCTCCGGGATCTCTTCCTGTTGGATTCCAAAATAAGCATCCCACAGTTCATCTGGGAAAGCAACAGGAGAGTGCGTGGGGCAGGCTTTCATGCCTGGCGCCGGGCTTCGCCCGGCGTCTTCCGCCGTTCACAATCCTCCCGATCTCAGTTATTCGTACCGCAGAGGAACCATCGGATCGATCGCCGTGGCCCTTAGCCGGCGAATGCGTCTTTCAGGCGGCGCCAGGTGACGCTTAATTCCTCGGGAAGCACGCGCGTCTGGGCGACGGTCGTCATAAAGTTGGCATCGCCCGTCCAGCGAGGCAGGACGTGCATGTGAACATGGCCGGCAATGCCCGCGCCCGCGCTCTCGCCGATGTTCATGCCCAAATTCAAACCGTCGGGACGATAGAGCGTGCGGAGGTGATGCTCTGACGCCCGCGTCAGCGCCATTAATTCGGAAGCGATCGTTTCATCGAGTCCGGAAAGATCGGGAGCGTGAAGGTAGGGAACCACCATCAGATGCCCGGCAGTGTACGGGAACCGATTGAGTACGACGAAGTTGTGCCCGCCCCGATAGACGATGAGCGATTCGTCATCCTTTTCGGCTGCGGCGGCCATGACGCAGAATATGCAGCCTTCCGGCTTGGTATCCGCTGTCAAATACGGATAGCGCCACGGACTCCAGATGTAATCCAAGGGTTGTTACGCCGAAGAGACTTCAGAAGGCCCGGCTTCGTGTCCGGAGGGTTTACCGCCGACGTTGACCACGTCCTTCAACTCTTTGCTTGGCTTGAAGTAAGGAATCTTCTTGGCGGGCACTTCCACGCGCGTACCGGTCTTCGGATTCCGGCCCACGCGGGACTGACGCTGGCGCGTGCGGAAGCTTCCAAAGCCCCGGATCTCGATCTTGTCGCCGCCTCGAAGAGAGCGCACGATACTGTCGAAGATCGCTTCCACGATGACCTCGGACTCCTTCCGCGTCATCTCGACAACTCGCGATACCTCTTCAATCAGATCGGCTTTGGTCATCTTCCACCCTTACTTTGATTTTGCCAAATGGCATAGGATGAAGCAATTAGGGGAAATTAGAATATCGCCCGAAAGTCGCCAAATTGCAAGTGCCTCAGTGGGGATGGCGACGGGGAAGGTAGTCTTCGAGGCTGGAACTGGCCGCTGCGGCCCGCTTTTGATACTCGTCCAGCCGGCCGCGCTCTTCGGCATCCGCGAACGCTTTCAGGCTTAACCCGATCTTTCGCTCCGCCTCGTTCATCTTGACGATCTTGAAATCCATCTCCTGGCCGGGTGTGAGCGGGGCCGGGTCGGACTTCCTTCCCGACCAGCCGGGAACCTCCGAGAAGTGGCAAAGGCCTTCTACTCCTTCGGCAATCTCGACAAAGGCGCCAAATCCTGCCAGCCGAAGGACTTTGCCGTGCACCGTATCGTTCACGTGATGCCCCTGGAAGAACGTCTCCCAAGCGTCCGGCTGTAGCTGTTTGACGCCGAGCGACAGGCGCTTATGACCGGCGTCGATCGCCAGAATGACCGCCTGAACCACCGACCCTTTGCGGAGAATCTCGCTGGGGTGCTTCACCCGTTTGGTCCAGGACAAATCGGAGATGTGCACCAGCCCGTCGATCCCTTCTTCTATCTCGATGAAAGCACCAAACTCGGTCATGTTCCGGACCCGGCCTTCCACCACAGAACCAACGCTGTAGCGTTGTTCAACCGTGGTCCAGGGATTAGCCTCTAACTGCTTGAGTCCTAAGGAAATACGTCTGTCTCTGGTATTGACCTCGAGAACCACGCTCTCGACCTGATCGCCGGGACGCACAACCTTCGAAGGGTGCTTCATCCGGCGTGACCAGGTCATCTCGCTGATGTGGATCAAACCCTCCACGCCGCTGTCGATCTCGATAAAAGCTCCATAATCGGTGACGCTGACTACGCGGCCCACGATGCGGGTATTGACGGGAAAGCGCTCCACGACCCCTTCCCATGGATCGGGGAGGAGTTGCTTCATGCCCAATGACACGCGTTCTTTAGCGGGATCGTATTTCAGGATTTGGACCGTAATTTCTTCACCCAGGTGCAATACTTCCGCCGGGTGTGTGACGCGGCCGTATGAAATGTCCGTTACGTGCAACAGGCCGTCGATGCCCCCGAGATCGATGAACGCACCATACTCCGTCAGGTTCTTTACCGTTCCCGAGATGACCGCGCCTTCGCGCAGACTTTCCAGCGTGACGTGTTTGCGGGCTTCGACCTCTTCCACCACCGCCAGTTTTCGGGAGACGACGACATTGCCGCGCTTGCGATTCAGCTTGACGACTTTGACGGGAATGTTCTGGCCGGCGAATTGATCGAGGTTGCGCATCGGCCGCGCATCCACTTGGGAACCCGGCATGAACGCTCGTACGCCGACATCGACGGAAAGTCCGCCCTTCACACGGCCGAGAACCAGACCGGAGATCGTGAGTTGCTGCTGAAGGGCGTTTTCGAGGTGGTCCCAGATTTTGAGACGAGCCGCCTTTTCGTGCGAAAGGACGACGTAGCCTTGCGACGACTGGCCGGTTTCGACCATAACCTCGACCAGATCGCCGGCGTGGACTGTGATCGTTCCGTTCGCGTCGGTGAATTGCGAAATGGGTGCTATGCCGTCGGATTTAAAGCCAACGTCGATGAAAACATCTCCACCGGATATCTTCAGTACCCGGCCTTCCAGAACCTCGTGCCGGGAGGGAGGCGCAAGATGGCTGTAATCTTCGAGGAGATGCTGATACTCGTCCGGATCCACCGCTGTGACAGGCGGCTCCAATGGTCCAGCGCTCTCGTTGTCTGCCACTGGTCAACTCCCCGGATTCCGAAAAGTACGCGACGGAGATGCCCGTCCGCGTACGACTCAGGATTCTATCAAGTGTAGAGGGGGTGAAGCGGCTTGTCAAACGCCGGAAAACGGCAAATCACGAACTTGGCAAATTACGCCGGGCCGCGCTGTTTTTGTTTCAGCCTCAGCACGATTAGTAAGATTACCCCGCCCAGAGAAGCCAATTCGGAAGTCGAAGGCTCGGGGGCGGCGGAGGAGTCCGTCCATATACCGTCTGTCTGGTTTTGCAATGAGATCGAAGAATATTGGTTGCCAGTGACAACATCGTCACCGCCGTCGTCGAAGTCGAGATTGAGCAAGTTCCCGTTGTTACATGGGGGGGGCGCTCGTCCCTTCATAGTAGTTGCAGGACACGCTGACTTCCAGGAAAATGATATTACCATCCGGGTCTGTCGTGCCTCCCGCCTGAAAATATACTCCTGAGTCAGTTGAGTCAGCGTAAAAATAGCCGAGTTCATCGGATATCGACCAGGATAGGATTGTTCCCAACGGTACCGGCGCATCCGTCAGATTGAGAGGACTGGAGAATGTCAATGACGCAATTAGATGGTCGTCGGGTACGGGGAACAGCGGGCCGTTATTTCCGTAAAGGGCAGTGAAATCATTCCCGGTGTAATCGTAAATTTCAGCGGCGTTCGCAGATGAGGCGACCACGCCAATCCAGAGCAGAACAATAGGAAACGAAACATAAAAACGCCGACAGATTCTCATGCAGTACGCCTCCAGACTCCGTCGAATTCAGACTGTTGAACGGATGTCCACCTCGGCTCAAAGCTCCCGTCTGCGCCGCAAGGCTGCTACTCCCGCCGCCCCCATTGCCAGAAGCGCAAGAGCCGCAGTGGACGGCTCAGGCGTAGAAGGAATACCCGTATCACCGGCGAGGATGGCGCTCCCATCAGTCTGATAAGCCCAATCGATCGCGGTCAGGCTGTTGACGAGACCGTCGGAGCCTACCGTATATTGCAAGCGGATCCAGCCGGCATCTTTCTGATGGCTGGCGCCCCGGGTGATCAACTCAAAGCCCGCAATCCCGGTTTTCCTGGACCACCCGGTAGTGTGAAGTGGGACACCACTGTGAGCAGCAGATATCCACGCAATACGAGCAATGCCCTCCTTGAAATCTGAACGGCCCGCCGCGATCGGCACACCGGAAGACAAGCGCTTCGCATAGTGGGTGCCTTGGGTTAGAACATGCATGTATGCCGAGAGCCGAATAATCCCGCGACCCCTACCCTCACGTGGTACTGAGTCCAGAACTTGGTCTCCTGGTAGGCCACGATGCGGGCCCTGCTGCTTATCGGGAGAAAAAAGCTCTTCGCACTGGTAAACACACCACTGGCCTTCGGGATGGAAACAGTTAAATCAAGATCGCCGCTGTAGATAATGGACGCCGAAGCATTACTCGCCATCGCAAGAGCCGCGCCAGCCGCAGTTGCATACACAGGCCATTTTTCCGCGCTTCGCTTCAGCGCATCTGCAATGGAAGAGGCGCCAAGAGTTCCGAAATACGCCTTCAGACGGTCATTGAATTCAGACCCAGGAATTGATTTCCTCATCATGCGGCGCCTCTCCGGATATATTTCCTGCGTTTAAGAATACAAAATTCAAGTAAAGGCTGCGCTGGTGTCTTCGCCGAATGCCGCATTCCGGCGTACCGGGAAATCCCGCGGAAGGCTTGCAGTACTCCTGAAACGTCCGGATTCCAAGGCCCTCAATCCGTGGTCTGGACTTGTTGCCGCGGCGAGATCTGGTTCATGATCTGCAACACCATTGCGGGATAGTCGGTTCCCTGGTTATAGGTCGCGAGTTTACGTCCCGTGTCCTTGCCGCGATACGCCCTTCCGTGCGCCAGCGTGGAAGCCACCGTATGGATGGCGTCGCCGATACTGCTGAAGGTCTGCTTACCGTTGGCCCAGCCGAAAAGGTTATTCCCCCTGGCGAACCGGCCGCCGCCCGACTCAACGAAGGCGAGGCTGGGAAGAAGTCGCCAGTCCAGGCCATGGGCGTCAGCCTCGGCGATAAAAACCTCTGTGAACTCCTGATCGGGACAGTTCTTGTCCTTTAAAAACTTCCGCAGGATCGTCTCCCGCAGATCGAACTTTTTGCGATTCTTGGTCACGTCCTGGTCGCTGTGTACGGATGCGGTCGCGATTCCCAGAACTCCCGCGAAAATCATAAAACCGGAGGGCAAAAAGCGCTTCATGTAATGTCGTTCTCCTTGGTCTTGAATTTCAGGTGGAACGGCCTCCCTGGAGCGGCCGAATGGAATGGATATCTTTGGATAGCTTAACGTGCGGGCATATTGAAAAATTGTATCAAAGACCCTTGGCTGGTCTCGGAATTGGGGAGGGCTGGCCGTTTTGGTACGTACACGGGGCAGAAACCGTTTGGCGGACTATGAGCCGAGCGTGAAGCCAAAGTATGTACTTAAAAGTACTTATATTTCGCTTTCGTATAATTTCTTGATATTTGATTGACTTTATGGGCGAAGATTTAGATAATTAGTACTGTACTATTTAGTACGTTAATTTGATAAATGATATCTTAATATGAGATTTTGGTTCTATACGTACCAGATTATTTGGTACTGTTAATAACTGTTTTAAAAAACTCAAAGAAATGAGCATTCGTGCCGTTTAAAAAAATACTTCTTGGCTTTCTCCTCTGTTTCATTGCCCAGGCAAAAATCACTCAGGTACAACAAGTAACCAGCGGCAACCTCTGCTCGGGTTCATCCGGGACCTCTTGCTCCGCTGCGGTAGCTTCTACCGGCTCGGGACACATCTTGGTGGCCATGTTTTCTATGGTATTGGCCGGCAACAAGGTAACGGCTGTTTCCGGTGGCGGCACATGGGTGCACGCTCCCAATTGCGGAGCCAATACCGGCAACAACCTGGTGGATTGCTGGTATGCATTGAATTCCACGCCGGGCGCGACAACCATTACCGGAACAGTAAGCGACTCCGGGCTGGCTCGCCAGATGGAATTCTATGAATTTTCCGTTGGATCCGGATGTTCCGCTTCGCTGGATGCTTCCGGGTCAGCCGCGAACAACAATAGTTCGGCCCTCAGCCAGCCCGGAATCACGCTGCCTCTGACCGGAACCAATGATGTAATCGTGCAGCAGATCTATGCAAACGCCTATATTGCATCGATTAGCGGTGGCTATCTTGAGTCCACGGCTCCGAATATACGGGCAGCAGCATCGTCGCTGAATTCCAATTCCAGTACTGCGCCGACCTGGACTCTGGCATCGAGCGCGGCAGCCGTTATGGATGCCATTGCCATATCCGAGTCGTGCGCCACCATCTCCGTATCAGTCGGCCCGAGCGCAGGTACACTCACTGCGTCGAGCTCACAACAGTTCACGGCGACGGTTCTGGGCACGGCGAATACGGCGGTAACCTGGTCGATCAGTCCGCAGTTTGGCGCTATTTCAAACAGCGGTCTCTATACTGCTCCCTCTTCGTTCGCCACGCCGCAGTCGATCACAGTAACGGCTACCAGCGTCGCCGATCCCACCAAATCTGCCTCCGCTCAAGTCTCTCTGTCTGTGTCCGGGACCTCCCAGACCCCAGCAACCTCCACGACCTTTTCGCTGAATGAGCTGTTCGGCGCCACATGGCCGGATCAGCCGATCGAATTCCGTTATGATGGCGGCCGACCGCCGTCGACCACGCGTATGATCGGGCCGGCGGGCGTCGAGGTGCCGTACCAGTGGGTTTCCTCGTGCTCGGATGCCACCGCGGTCAAGGGCTGTATAGCGATCCGAAGCAATCTTCCGCCGAACAGCAATTACACATGGACATTGCAGTCCGGAATACCGCCCGTCGCAACCCCCGTAAATCCGGTGCAGACGAAGCAGGTGGGGAATAATCTGGAGATCACCAATGGGCTGACCGGTGTGCGCATCGTTACCGCGGGCGCCAATCCCAGTCCGTTCAGTCTTGCGCCGATTCAGGGCATTCAGCTGCCTGGCGGTTCGTGGACAGGCGCGGGTCCCAAACCCAACATGCTCTATTCCCAGAGTTTGGGCAATGCCGGAAATGTAGGCGACGCGCTCCAGACGCCCGTATCCTCCGCGAAGAGTTACACGGTGAGCGTGGTCGATCAGGGTCCGTTGAAGACGGTGGTGACGGTGAACTACACGTTTAACCGTCCGCAGTACCTGATTCCGGGCGTGGTGGTCATCAACAACGCGGGCACTGGCCATTACACGATGACGGTGACGCTCTATGCCAACTCGAAATCGGTCCTGTTCGACGAGGAC
>DATAXN010000016.1:0-7266 GCA_036273015.1 Bryobacteraceae bacterium
ATGCAGCGCGATCGCCACGCTGATTCCGGCGCTGATGAACCCGTTAACCAGCCGATTGTGGAGCGTGTTGCGCAGATCGTTTTTTTCCAGTATCGCCACCTTGTCCTCGACCACCTTCATCCGGCCCGGTTGCCCATTTCCGACCAAACTGTCCATCTTGGTTTCAAGCCGCACCAACTTATCGAGCACCTCACGCTGAAACTCGAAGTCGATGGTTCTATCGTTCACTCCCATGTGTAGGTCCCTTCGTACTGCCAGGTTCCGGCGAGCGGGAAATCGATATGGAGCGCGGCCGAATACCGCGAGTACTTCGGCGGAGAAGACCTGTCGTACAGCCTCAAAAAATACGTCTGAGTTTGCTCCAGCCGGGGCAAGCTGAACGTCTCGGTGTTGAATCTTCCCACCAGATTGCGGTCGTTCGCGGTGCCCCAGCTGTAATCGTCTTCGCGAACTTCGACCCCGCAGCCGCTGGGCACAGCCATGCCAATATCCACTTCAACGGTGGTTGCGGTCACCGCCGTGATTTGTGCTTCCGTGAGATTGACCTGGTAATAGTTGCCGACTTGCGTCGTCTGCAAAAGAGGCGGCATATCGTCGAGCGGGATAACCGTTGCGGTGGAAGCAAGTTCAATTCCCAGCGGAGACGCAAGATCGTTTGCGAATCCGATCATGTAGAAACCGCGGTCGTCGGCAGGATCTGCAACCTCGATCGTGACTTCGCGCACAATCGCCGTAAATGATGCTCCGCGCGACGGGACATTAAGCGTGACCGCATCGCCGGGAAAAATGTCCGCTGCAGTGCCCGGCAAAAAATCACTCCAGGTTTCGTAGGTTCCAATCCACGCCGTTCCGATGGAATCATCCAGAATCGCCAACGCTGCATTTTCGCAATCCACGCTACTACGCGCTGCGGGATTTTTGGCGACACGCACTGCGCCCCTGGTCCCGTCATCGGCGCCATTCTGCAAAGACCCGACGCTGGCAGCGTTTTCTACCTGAGCCGCAGCCCGCCCGGAACCACGGTAGCTGGCCACGATTAACTCATTCAGCGCTGGAACATACTCCGTGAAGAAATCCAGCGAAGAGCCGCTGCTAATCTCGCACTGAGCTCCCTCCGCGAGGGTGCCAACCAACTGAGTTATGTAGTTCGCATCCGGCAAAGCTGTTCTTACTTCGGCAAGCGATATGTGGGCTGCGTACGTATAGGCGACGCTGCACTGCATATTCATTGCATTCACTAAAGAATAAGTGCAGAAACCGGGAGCGTTTATGATCACATCATCGTAGAGCACCGTGGCGGCAGCTACCTGCGTCGCCGGGTCATCGGGGTTGATATCCTGCACCTCCAACACAAAGCGAACGTTCGCCGTGACAGTCGTGCCGCCCCAGCCGCTGCCCGCAGGATGCAGCGAGGAATGATACGTCTGGCCGCTGCGATATACCTCCATGGAGTACAGGTATGTCGTAAAGAAATATTGATGGCCGGGCGTGGCCGTCATGATCGGCCCGGTAGGTATGCCGCTAATGAGGGCCTGAATCGTCGAACCGCTTCCCGACGGAGTGATCTGGAAACCGGCCAGGCATCCGGTCGCCGATATGGGACCGGCGTAGAGTCCACCTAGCACGCCCTGAGACGAAGCCGTAAAGCTGACGTCTCCATGTTGCAATTCCAGCGCGCCCCCAAGTTCGATCAGTTCAATGAAACTCACAGTGGTCTGGCCATCAATGCCAGTGCCGCCTGCAATTTGCAGAGTCTGTCCCACTATGGATACTGCCGACGACGGATCATCAACCACCCATATCGTAGGATCCAACTCCGGGCCGAGATATTCTTCATCAAGAATGGCCGGCTTGGCCTGGGCGAAAGGTGTTTGCGAGAGGTAAAAATCGGAATTTTCCTGGTCGCCGACAAAGTAGTCTCGAACGTAAGCCTGCGGTTCCTCCGCTCCCATGACCATGACATCATTCATCAGTTGATTCGGACTGTTGAGCCATAGACCTTCCGGGGAGAAATTCGGATCGCTTTCGTTCAACGCATAAGCAGATGCCCCAGCCGGGGCCAAAATCAGCGCACCGTTCAGCGCGCGAAAGCTGGCGCGCGCCGCCACCGCAATTTCGGCCGCGTGAAACGAAAATTCTTTTTGCGGATTGGCCGCGTAGGTTGCGAGCGTATCGACATTCTGCAAAGCACTCGTATCAAACTGCCCCGGCAACAAATCCTGCGCCAACTGCCGGAGCGCGTCACCCGCGCTCCGGTCCACAAAAGGGCAGCGGTTGGGTAGAGCCTTCTGATTCAGTAAGAGTTCGTCGCTCTGGGCCTCCAGGTTGTATCGGTATACCGGCCCTTCCTGACCCCATCCCAGGTACTCGTACTGAGGCGCTCCGGTTATATAGCCTGTGAACACATCGCTGCCGTTCGCTTTTCCCAGAGTTACTCGTGCCCCTGCGACAGGCACTACAAACCCCGGAGCATTCGCCACCAAGCTGAACTGCAGCTCCGCCGGCTGATTAAGTTTGCGCTGAATTTTCGGAAGTCTCGTCGCGTCCAACGCTGCGGTATAGTCCTGCGGCCCTTGTCCTTGGAGATTGTCAATCGTTAGCTTCATTGTTTTGGAAACGTACCTTTCTGAACAGAACACGGCTTCTTGCGCCCGCGGCTCACTTACCACAAGCTTGAGACACAGGTCGCAAGTACTTAAGCAATCGAGGGGGAGGATGTATGTCTAGATTGGCATACTTAAGCAATAACAGGTGTCACGATCCTAGCGCAGTACTAACGATTTCCCACCATGGGAAGCCGCTTCGAGCTATGCCTTCTATTGCTCCACTTATTTCCTCAATATATCGCAGCCAGCGATGCAGGAAAGTAACTGCGATAACACAGAACCGTCTGTCCATCATTCGTATCGACATATGGCAATGCGATGAACGAGGCATGGAGAGATAGTGAGCTTATTGGAGGATCGATAACCTCGAACTCTTCCCGGATGGATTTCTGTGCTGTGCTTCCGGCAGTTGCCGATTGGTTATTCGATTTTGCCCTCGTTGTTGTCGTCCCTCCGCTTTTGGGCGGAGTCCAGCCCATTGCCGACTTCACACTCGCTCCACGCGCCGCCGCGGGGTTCGGGCTCAATCGCGGATAGTAAAAGCACACCCGCCCACCTGACTCTGGCTCCGCAACGAACAACGCCGACCATTCCTGAAAAAACGATCCGCCTTCGCGATCCACAAATGCCGCAACCACCTGGGCAGACGCTCCAGTGGCTGGCGCTCCCGCCAGCAACGGCTGCGCCAGAATCAGGGAATCCGAAGTTATCTCGACAACGCGACCTACATTAAATGTCACCCGGCGCACATAGTTAGCGTCATTATTTACCGCCGCCGCATTGCTCACGTAGGCCGCGGAAATTCCCGATCCTACGTAACCAATCTGTTGTTGATAGTCGAGATCAACCGCGACCAGATTCCCAATGGCAAATCCACCCAGCGCTCCTGCTCCAAGAACAAGTTGACTTGCTGTCGAACCAGGCAGCGCGGCCACTCCGGGAATCGGCGTTCCTCCCGAGGGCGCAGGCGTTGCGCCGGAAGTCGTCGCCAGCACATTCATATTTTCCGATCCGCCGGCCAGAGCCATTTGCAGCTTTCCCCACTCCTTAAAATCGAAATCGACTCGAGCGTCAAGCGGTCCTCGAAATTGACTCGCAGGAAACGCTTTCGTTCCCGAGCGCACGGCGTCGGTCGGCGTATCGTAGAAGCGATCGAAGCCTTCAATCCATCCCAGGTCGAGCCACGGCGCGGGAGGTGAACTCAACGGAAAAGCGCCCGTCGCCGCAGGATCGAAAATTGTCGCCGTCTCCGTCGCTCGATTGACTGGCGCGAAGTACGCGCGCATTTGGCGCGAAACCGGAACCATCGCGGGACGCAACGGTGTTGTGCTCATAACAAAGTCACCTCCCCGAAGAAGAAAATCGTAAGCGTGGCCCGCCGCTCCACACGACCATCCTGATACGCTTGCTCGTACATGGCGCGTTTCACCCCACGGCTTTGGTAGGAAACGGTGTTATCTTCCGCTCCGCTGGTTGTTGCTTCCACAAACGCGGGCTGATTCCAGAACACGGTCGTCCCTAGATCCGCCGCCGGCGATTGCGTATAGTCAAACTTTTCCGTGTTTGGGGGCTGGCAGATTCCGAGAAACTCGTTATCGAGTTCGCCCATCACTCGCCCGCGATCTACCATGCTCTGCACCGTGCCCAGCGTGTAGTACGAGACTTCACACGCGAGGCTCATGAGGGGCGAGTTCCCGGCATGGCCGTCGACGATCGCAGCATTTCCCCACTCGATATAAAACGCGTTCGGTTGAGGCTCGGCAGCAGACGGCGGCAAATTTTCGACCGCAACTACAGCCGGCACAGTCGCGCCGTTGATGGTTACGGTGCGCGCCGGGTTCAGTCCTGCCAGCCTCTGCTGCAATGCAAGCAGGAAACTGTCTTTGGCAAATTGCATGGAAATTGGCTCCTGCTTTTTATTCGACCGCCGTCAAGATGTAGAAGTACGGAGTTCCGGCGAAGTTTTCCGTAACAACCTTCTCGATATGAAAAACGTCGCCGTCATACACGAGACCCAGCGCGGCTGCGAATAAGGCTTCCGCCGAGGCCAGGCCGAGCGTTGGCAATTGCGTTGCAATCGCGGAAGCCGGCAGAGTGAACTCAATTCTCCTGGCCGGGCCGTCGTTTTCCGTAGGCAAGTTCGTTGTCACCACCGGCGCGATAATCACACTCTGCACGCCCGGATCCACCAGCCCCAGTTGGCCCCCGGGATCGCTCGCGGTCGCCGTTCCCGGCAACAGCAAGCTGATCTGGTCCCCGCCTAGCGCCTGCAACATCGCATTTGCCGCCCGCACGAGTGCATCGCCGCTAATTCCACCCATGAGTCCTCCCAGAGATTCCATCGAAGTCGAAGACAACGAAAAATGAAGAATGACTTCCTACGATCCTTTGACCGAGACATAGGGCGAGAGCAGGCTGCGCACCATTTCATCCAGCAGCGTCGGCCCGAAATACTGCATCCGCATCTGATTGAGCTGGCTCGCCTGCACGTTCAAACCGGGCGTTGCCTGCGCGTTCTTGATAATCTGCGCGCACGCCACCTGCACCGGCGTCGGAATCGTGCTCCATCCCGCGTTGTAGGTGACGTCAACTTCGTTGAAGAACAATCCCAGTGCGTTCACCGGAAAAGTAAGCTCGCCGCTTTCCTGCCAGATGTCGATCGTCGTGGGATCGATCGCCGTCCACATGCCCGGCAAGGAAAACACGAGTGCATATTCCAGGCTCATTTCGGGGAACGGCCATTCTCCGCGCCGCGGAATCCCATAGCGACCCATCAGCGTCACGATCGCTGTCGGTAGCGGCGCCACCGTCAGCAAAGGCAAATAGCTCAGCCGTACGGTATTCAGTTCCGGCGGCAGCTTCAGCCGCTCTTCGTACTGGGTTACTCCCAGCGATATCCGGCGGCAATGCGCATCGATAATCGCTGAAGCCGCCGTCACCCAGGAAGCGTCCGTCGTGGGGTCCAATCCGTAAGTCGCGTAGTCAGATGGAGCAAGATAATTCATATCGAGTCCTGATGATGAATTTGTCAGCTGCCAGTTGTCAGCGCGCAGTGCATCGTCAATCCACCGCGATTGACTGGCAACTGGCCACTGACAACTGGCGACTGTTTTTTCATTACCGCTGGATGTTCACCTGGTAGTGCGCGAAATTGGCGCCCTTGACTACAGGTGCGCCGAACTTCACGACCACCATTTGCTGGGTTAAAGTGTTGGGAAGTCCGAGCTTGAACACGCGCGGATTCGGATCGCTGAGCCAGTGGTACTCGATCAGGTCTTCCGTCACGATGTACGCGGGCAGCACTGCCGATCCCGATCCCGGCGTGCCGGTATACGGAATCGTCCAGTCTGGAATCAGCGGCAGATCGCCGGCCTGCGTGCTCAGCGCCTTCACGCGAAATCCGCCGGTGATTTCGACGGTGTTGAGGACCACGTTGTACTCGGTTTTCATTTCGCGATCGATGAGGTCGAGCAGAACGGGGTTCGAATAGATCGCCGTGGGACGCACCGCGTAGGACGAGTTCGCCACCATCTGCGCGATCGTGCTCTTCAGCGTGTCCACGATCAGCCCGCTGGTCGTGCAGGTGGTCGTGTTTCCACCGGCAACGATCTGGCCAATCACGCCGAAATACTGCAGCGTAGTCGGAGAACTGAGTGACGTGTCGTTGCCGTTCCACAGCGCGACATCGTGGGTGCGAAGCAGCCCATCCACTGAGTCCGCCAGATCTTTCGCCTGCAAGTAAGCGAACTGGCTCTGCTGCGCCGTCACTTCCAGGTCGAAGAGGTTGTAGTTGATCTGCGAAACCAGCGCCTTCAGCGGCACCGCCATCTCCACGCGAGTCGGCGCTCCGATGGTCGGAGTGATGTTGCGTGGATCGACGAAAGCCTGCGTGGCTGTCGGCGAGTTGATCGCCGTCTCTTCGAAGAACCGCGACGGATGCCCGGTAGCGGGCACCTGCTTGATGCGTTGCCCGAACACGCCCCGCCGCCGCACGATGTCAAAGATCTCCGTCTGATACCGGTCGATCTCAATCGCGCCGGGCCCAAGGTAGTCGGCCGACGCGTACAGATCTACAAATTTTCCCTGCATGTTTTCTCCTTTGATTTTGTTAGCTATAAAGGACATTTCCTTACGCCTGTCATCCTGAGCGGAGCCGGAATTGTCCGGAGGACAATACGGCGCAGTCGAAGGATCCCTACCCGCACGAGCAACATTCGGGCTCGGACCACGCTGCCGAAAAAACAAAAGGCACGACCAAAGTCGTGCCCATCCAGCAACGAAACTCAACCGCGCCTAGTCGATAATCCCCGCACGCGCGAGTTCCGACTTCACCGCAATTCTCTGCTCCACGCTCAAGCTCTCCAGAGTTTTGTCGAGAACGCCTTTTTCCAGTTTTTCCGCGCCCGACTCGCCGCAACTCTTTGCCAGAATCGCAGAAACCATTGGGGGAAGCGTCTTCCGCGCCATCCGCGCTGCCTGCGCTTTCAGGTCGGCGTTCGATTTTTCAAGCCCGGCCAGGCGCTCGTGCAACTGTCGCGCACTTTCCCCGCGCGCCGAAATCTCATACGGCCCGCGATCTTCCACCGCCGCTGCAATGCGGTCGACCTTTGCGTTCAGCGCCTCCTGCTGCGCATCCAGTCGTCCCAGCACGCGATCCAAC
>DATAXN010000017.1:0-184784 GCA_036273015.1 Bryobacteraceae bacterium
TATAAGGAGCTCTGGCAGACCTTTCGTCGACAAAAAAGATGGCGCGAGCCTATGGAGATGATCTGCGTCGGAAGTTACTGGAGGCGCATGAGCAGGGTGAAGGGAGTCTGGCCAGGTTGGCGAAGCGTTTTCGGGTAAGTGAAGGGTGGGCCGAGAAGATTTCAGCTGCGCGGAGCCGGACGGGAAAGACAGAAAGGCCTGTCGGCAGGAAACGTGGACGCAAGAGCCGGATTACCGCCGAAGTGATCGACTATCTGCGGTCACGGGTGAAAGAGCAGCCGGATCGGACGCTGGTCGAACTGCAGGAAGATTTGCGCAACCACCAGGACGTGGAGATCGGCGTCACTTGGCTCTGGATGGTGCTCCGGCAGATGGGGCTGCGTCTTAAAAAAAGTCACTCCGCGCTGCCGAGCAGGACAGCGAGCGAGTCCAGGCGCAACGCCGGTTCTGGCAACAGCAAGCGCACTACATCGACCCGTCCCAGCTCGTTTTCGTCGACGAAAGCGGTATCACGACGGAAATGACCCGGCGTTACGGGCGCGCTTTACACGGCGCGCGCGTCGACGAGGGTGTTCCCGCAGGCCATTGGCGCACCATGACGGTATTGGGAGCAGTCAGTGTTTCCGGCTGGGTGGCCGTCATGTCTGTGGAAGCTGCCACCGACGGCGATGTTTTTCTGGCCTATCTGCAGCACGTGCTGTGCCCGCGGCTAAAACCCGGTCAACTGGTCGTTATGGACAATCTGGGCGCGCATAAAGTTGACGGAGTCAAAGAACTTATTGAACAAACCGGCGCCTCTCTGTGCTATCTGCCGCCCTACTCGCCAGACTTCAACCCCATCGAGAAGTGTTGGGCTCAAATGAAACAGAAACTCCGAACTCTCAAAGCCCGCTCCGTCGTTGCTCTCCAACAGGCTCTCTCTGAAGCCCTCACCACTCTCACCCCACCAACCGCCACCAACTACTTCCGCCATTGCGGCTATACTCTATAGTTATTATGAAAATGCTCTAGTCGCGATGGTGCACCAAGCCGAAGGTCATGTTGGAACTACACCATCAGATGAAGATTGGCTGCTGATTTCCAGCGAAGGTCTTCTTATGGGCGAACCCGCGGGCAAAGCGGGGGATCATCGTGAGGCTGCATTGTTACACATCCGGTCTCTGCAATATGCAGATACGAACAAAAGAGTCGCGGACTCGTACCGGAGTCTGGGATTTGAGCTCGAGAAGCTGGACCTGCTTGACGCGGCCGAATACTGCTATCGCTTGACAGTGCGCTTGGCTCCCGGCGGCGATTTCGGCCGCACTTGGTTAGCTGATGTGCTGGTCAAACAGAAGAAGTACGCCGAGGCTGAGACGATCTATCGTGAGATGCTTCCGCGTGCTACTACCGCTGAAGACAGGGTCACCCTGAATGCCGACTTGGCCGGAATTGCAAAAGCCACCGGCAGAAAGGAAGAGGCCGATAACTATGAAAAGGAATCCCGGAAAGCATGGAAGGAGATGAAGTAGCCAACGTCGGGCGTCGCATCGATTCAATCACTGATCGTTCTCCAGCGCTCGGCCCATGCGAACACTTTGTGCCGGCACTTCTCAAGAAAAACCTTCTCATCCGCAGTCAGTGTCTGATCTGCCCACCCAGGTTCGTCCCGAGCGAACTTCCTCGGAATTCCCGGCAATCCGAAAAATCCACCTCCGGGATAAGAGGTATTCTTGTGAACCACGATCGCGGAGAGATAGATGCCCCATTCCTGCCAGGTCCACTCGCTAATCAGTCCCACAACATCGCCGATCGCCTTACCATTGCGAAATGGCTGACCACGAGAAATATGGCATTTACGCCTTGCCGATTTCAAAATCAACCGGATCACGTCCTCGCGAAGCGGAACTGGGGCTTTCGTCGCCACCCACACGCTACACATTTTATATCTGTGACTGAAGACTTTGGCTTAGCGAAATCAAACTGATCTGCTGCTGGGCGTTCCCTACCTCTGAGGTGGCCGGTCTTTCCTGCGCGTGCGACCCCGAATCTTCAGGTGAATCGGAGTGCCTTCGAATCCGAACCGCTTGCGAAGTTGATTCATGAGATAGCGCTCATGTGAAAAGTGCAGCGGCCCGGCTTTGTCTGTGAAGAGGATAAAGGCGGGTGGACGCACTCCGGTCTGAGTAATGTAAAGGACCTTGCGCTCCTCGAATTTGAGCGTCTCGACAAATCGGTTTAGCTCTCCGGTCGTCACCCGATGCGTGGCAGATTCGTTCACGCGTTTGATCAGTCCCAGTAACTCGTTGATGCCGGTAGCGTTCAACGCTGACATGAAAACCATCGGGGCGTAGTCGAGAAACTTCAGGTGATCGCGCACGTCCTGCTCGAACTGCTTGCGCTTACCGGAGGTGATGAGATCCCACTTATTGATGCACAGGATCACGGGCCGTCCACCCTCATGCGCGTAACCGGCGATTGTCGCATCGAGCGCTACAAAACCTTCGCCGGCATCCATCACGACCAGTACAACGTCGGCCATCCTGATATGGCGGCGGGCCATGACAACGCTGAGCTTCTCCGCCATTTCTTTCGTCTTGCCCTTTCGCCTGATACCAGCCGTATCGACGAATACGAATCTCGTGCCGTTGCGCTCCACCGCCTCATCGACAGCGTCGCGAGTGGTGCCGGCGATGGGAGAGACGATCGATCTTTCCTGTCCTGTCAATGCATTCAACAACGTGGACTTGCCGACGTTCGGACGTCCAATGATTGCGACTTTGATGCCCGCCTCAGCCGCCGATTCCGGCTCCACGGGAAAATCCCGGGTAACATGGTCGAGCATTCTGTCCATACCAAGCCCGTGTTCGGAGGAAACAGGAAAGATGTCTTTGAAGCCGAGCGAGTAGAAGTCGTGCGCTAAGTCCTCTCTCGCACCCGTGTCACATTTATTGACCACGACAGTCACAGGCTTGCCGATCTTTCGGAGCATCGCCGCCAGTTCACGGTCCGACGCTGTAATTTCGCTGCGGCCGTCGACGAGGAAGATGACTTGTGAAGCTTGATCGAGTGCAACCCGCGCCTGAGCGAGAATCCGGCTCGGAATGTAGTCGTCATCGCTGACCACAACGCCGCCGGTATCGATCAGTTCGAACTCACGTCCCTCGTGCGTGGCGAACTGGTGGATCCGATCGCGAGTAATACCGGGTTCGTCGCCCACGATGGAGCGCCGTTGGCCCGTAATGCGGTTGAAGAGAGTCGATTTGCCGACGTTCGGCCTGCCGACGATCACCACGGCCGGTATCGAGCGATCTGGCATGGACATCTGCAATGATAGCTTTCCGCGTGTGTTGAACTGTGGAGTATGGGAGTGAGTCCCGTCGAAACCCGGAATGCTGTGCGGCGCTTCTTTCGTCCGGGTGGACTGCTGGCTGAAAAGCATCCCGCCTTCGAGTCGCGAAAGGGTCAATTGGAAATGGCCGCGGAAGTGGAAGTGGCTCTGGCGGAGAACCGCAAGCTGATCGTTGAAGCCGGCACAGGGACCGGCAAGACTCTGGCTTATCTGGTGCCGGCGCTTCTCTCCGAGCGGCGAGTGGTTATTTCGACAGGCACCAAGGCGCTGCAGGAGCAGTTGTTCTTTCGCGATATTCCCTTTCTCGAGCGATTGTTTGACCGTCCGCTGCGCGTCTGCTACATGAAGGGACGCAGCAACTACGCGTGCCGGCAGAAGATCTACGAGGCCGAGGATTCGCCCGTGCTTTCCGGCATGGAGGAGGTCGCCGATTTTCAGGTGATCCGCGAGTGGGAGAAAGCGACGGAAACCGGTGATCGGGTGGAGATTCGAACGCTTCCCGAGGACAGCTCCGCCTGGGGGAAGGTGGACGCGCGCTCGGAGCTTTGCGCCGGTTCGAAGTGCAAACAATACGATCGCTGCTTCATCACGTTGATGCATCAGCGGGCGGCGGAAGCAGACATCATCATCGTGAATCACCATTTGTTCTTTGCGGATCTGGCGGTCCGGAGAGAGGAGATGGCGAGCATTCTGCCGGACTACAACGCGGTGATATTCGACGAAGCCCACGAAATTGAAGACATCGCCGGTCAGTATTTCGGGTTTTCGATGAGCAGCTACCGAATGCAGGAACTCCGCCGTGACATCGGCGCGATGTCGCGGGTAAGGCAGTTCGGCTCGGAAGAACTGGACCGGATACTGATCAGACTGGACGAGATTGCACTGCACTTCTTCGGATTGCTTCCTGGCGGCGAAGGGCGATCGAGTTTCGTCAGCCGATCTGAATTTTTCGAGCAACATCATGAGATCTACACCGACCTTCTCGCGGCGTTGGATCTGCTGGCCAGCCATCTCAAATTAATCAAGGACGCTCCGCAGGAGGTCATTCCGCTGTTTCGCCGGGCGAACGAACTGCGCGGGGCGTTGGAATTCCTGATCGAAGGCAACAACCCCCGTTTTGTCCACTGGATCGAGCGTCGCGGGCGCGGAGTGTTTCTACAGGCCACCCCGATTGACGTTGCCGATCTGCTGCGCGAGCACCTTTGGAGCAAGATCGATGCTGCCGTTTTGACTTCCGCGACGCTGGCAGTCGCCGGGCGCTTCGACTACGTGCAGTCGCGCCTCGGGCTTGAAGAAGCGCGGACCCTGATCGTGGAAAGCCATTTCCACTACGAATCCCAAGCGCTTTTGTACATCCCGAATCATCTCCCGAACCCGTCGAGTCCAGGTTGGGTGAAAGCCGCCAGCGAGGAGATTCTCCGGATACTAAAGGCAAGCCGTGGGCGTGCGTTCGTGCTGTTTACCAGCTACCAGCAGATGCGGCTCGTGTACGACCGGGTTTCCTTCGCCATCGAATATCCCCTCCTGGTGCAGGGAACGGCGCCGCGGATGGCGCTTCTCGACGAGTTCCGGGAAACGCCGCATTGCGTCCTTTTCGCCACTTCTTCGTTCTGGCAGGGAGTCGATGTCCCGGGCGAGCAATTGAGCTGCGTTATCATCGATAAGTTGCCGTTTGCGGTGCCGAACGATCCTGTAGTGGAAGCGCGGATCCGCAATGTGCGCGATGCCGGTGGTAATCCTTTTTACGATTATCAGATCCCGCAGGCCGCCATTTCCCTGAAACAGGGATTCGGCCGTCTGATCCGGACAAGATCGGATCGAGGGGTGCTGTCGCTGCTGGATAACAGAATCACTCAGCAACGCTACGGGCAGGTATTTTTTGACAGTCTGCCGGACTATGCGTTTTCCATGAAGTTCGCGGACGTGGAAAGGTTTTTCGATGTTTGAGGTTTCGATAGAACACACATTTTCGGCGGGGCATGCGCTGCGTCATTACCGCGGCAAGTGCGAAAACGTGCATGGACACAACTATCGTGTGCAGGTTATGCTGCGGGGCGAAAAGCTCGATGCGGCCGGTCTGCTGGCGGATTTCACCGAGCTGAAACGGCTGCTGCGCGCTGTATCCGAGCCCCTCGATCATGTTTTTCTGAACGACATTGAACCGTTTATCACCCTGAATCCTTCAGCTGAAAATATCGCCTGGTACATCTGCGAAAAGATGCAGGAAGGACTCACGCAGGAAAATCCTGTGGAGGTAGCAGAAGTAAAAGTCTGGGAAACAGACGTACAGTCCGCCTCATATCGTCCGTCTGGTCCGCGAGTCGGCAGATAAACTCACTCCTTCCAGTAGGTAACCAGAAGGCCCTCACCGGCCACATCGGCGTCGATCGCGTAGTCCGTGAGATGGATGGAATTTTCGCCATCCTGCGATTCAATCTCGAAGTGCTCGGAAAAACCACCCGTCGCGTTCGGCCAAAGCACGCGAGCAACACCGGCGAGCGTTGTCTTATTCATGGCCTGCATGCCGAAGTAGGTTTTTCCCGTCAGACCCGGGATGACCTGCAGAAACAGCTTCGATGCTGTAATGGTCGGATCGATTGAGAGCGGTACGGGTGTGCCGGGTGTCGCGACGTTGACCCGTCCCAGACAGTTGATAGTCATTACATCTCCTCGACCGCATCTTAGCCCCACAAAACCACGCCGGGGATGTGCTTCGATGCCAAGTCATTGATTCCGCAGGCCAATTTTTCCATTTTGGGCTGTCACCACGTCACAAAACATTATTGCTACTAAATGTTTCAGTGTGGTATATACTCTAATGCATGGCAATGACCCAAACTCAAATCGTCAAGGCGATGGCCGAGGCTTGCGAAATCCCCAATGCCAAGGCGCGCCAGGTACTTACGTTTCTCTCTGAAACCGCTATCAAGGAAGTCAAGAAGAATGGCCTCTTTGTAGTCCCCGGACTGGGCCGTCTGGTCCGTGTGGATCGAAAGGCGCGCATGGGACGTAACCCGGCAACGGGTGAAACCATCAAGATCGCGGCCAAGAAGGTAGTCAAGTTCCGGATCGCAAAAAGCGCCAAAGACGCGATCGTGCCGCCCAAGGTCAAAAAGTAGACCGACGTAAAAGCGCGCAGGGGACGGCTGCTCAGGCATGACCGTCGTCCGCGTTAGAAGATAACTGAATCCGGCCGGCTGATTCGCCGGCCTTTTTTGATCTCATCAAGGAAGACGACGACGCGTGGTGGCTCCGCACCAGCAAGAATCGCCCCTAAGCCTAAGAACGTCTTCACGTTTTCACAACCACCGATTGTCGCAAATGTTTCTCCACTCATGTGGTTGTTCCGGATTCCCGACCTTACGGTAATAATCCGGCAACCGTTTGAAAACGAGCTTTTTAATAGGGAGTTACGCCCTTTGAGGCGTGCCTTTTATTGAATTGAAAATTCGCGTCGGCTATCGATGAATAACGGTATTCCCTACCGGCACCTTGCGCCGCAGTTCGTCGGAAAAGTTCAGCAGCATCACGATCGTGCTCCTGCTTCAGTGCCTCTGCGGCTTCCACGGGCGTAACGACAGCCACGCGCTTGCCGTCCGGCACCAGATCCCGAGAGGCCGTGGTGACGCCTAATCGGCAGCCGGGCCATCCAGTAGATCGGCAATCCCCTTGACAACAGAAGGTAAGAGAGCTACATTTCTCCTAGTCTATCTAGGAAAGTTTATGGACAAAACCGTCGAGTTGATTCCCGGAACGTTGGACTTATTGATTTTAAAGGCAGTCTCCCTTGAGCCATTGCATGGTTATGGTGTATTGCTTCGGATCCAACAGATCTGCCGCGGCGCGCTGCGTATTCAGCAGGGTTCTCTTTACCCCGCGCTGTACAAACTTGAAGCCGAAGGGTTGATTTCGTCGAGTTGGGGCCAAAGCGAGAATAACAGGCGCGCCAAGTATTACGACCTGACAGAAGCGGGCCGCGCCAGATTTCTGCAGGAATCGCAGAAATGGACACGTGTGGTGGCCGTCATGTCGGCGGCGCTCCGCGCGTGACGTGACCCAGATCCCATGCTGTCCCGTGTGCGTGCCTTCGTGATGGCGATCTCGCACCGCTTCCGTATGGAAGCGGCAATGGACGAGGAACTGCGTTTTCACATGGAGGCGCACGCAGAAGATCTTGTTCGCTCCGGTCTGACGCGCCGTGAAGCTGAACGGCAGGCGGCGATAGCATTCGGCGCGGTTGTAGCCGTCAAACAGGACTGCCGCCGCGCGCTTGGCCTCCGCCTGTTCGACGAATTCGCACAGGACATTCGCTATGCCGCGCGAGGATTGCGCAGGAACCCCGGATTCGGCGCCGCAGTGGCTCTGACACTGTCATTGGGGACCGGGGCGACGACAGCAGTGTTCAGCGTTGCTGACGAAGCCTTGTTTCGTCCACTACCCGTGCCCCAGGCAGAGCGGCTGGTCAACATCTTCGCGTTGGACAGGAAAGCGGGCCGATACGTTTCCAGCTCATTTCCGGATTACGAAGAATTCCGTCAGCGAACAACCACCCTGGAGCACCTTTCCGCTTACGTGCGCTTCCAGGTAAATGCCACGGTTCGCGAGCGCACCGATCGCGTGCAAATCGAAGCAGTAACGGGTAACTACTTCTCGATGCTTCGTCTGAATCCGATAAAAGGCCGCGTCTTCCGGGATACCGACGATTCCGCGGCGGCCGAACCCGTCGCGTTGATCCATGAGGAGTACTGGCAACGTGTATTCGACAACGATCCGGCAGCCCTCGGAAAGACCATCCTGATCGAAGACCGGCCCTTCACCGTCGTCGGAATTGTGCCACGCCGCTTTCGTGGGCCGAACCTGAACTGGCAGGAACCGCCGCAGGTATGGATTCCGCTCCGCGCAGCAGCCTCTGTCGTGCCTCCGTTTGCAAATCTGTTCAACCTCCGCGCACCATGGCTGGTCATGATCGGGAGGCTAAATCCAAATTACACCGCCCACCAGGCCGATGTTGAATTTAAAACCATCGCAGCGGGACTTGCTCACGCCGAACCGGGAACAAACCGCGATCTTACCGCGGTTGTCCTGGGCGCGTCGGAATCCAAGTTCTGGCCTGCTTACCGAAACGAAATCGGTCAGTCCATCGGCATCTTTGCGCTTGCGAGCGTATTGGTCCTGTTGCTGGCTTGCGCGAACATATCCAATTTACAGTTGGCGCGCGCGCTCGCGCGGCGGCGCGAATTTGCCGTCCGAGTCGCACTCGGGGCGGCACACATGCGACTAGTGCGGCAGATATTGACGGAAAGCTTGTTATTGGCGGTGCCTGGCTGTTTGGTGGGATTCGTAATCGCGCTGGGACTACAGGCGATTTTGATCCGCGTTCCGAACGCGTTCGGTCTTCCCTTGGCACTAGACCTCACCATGAACGACCGAATGGGTGTGTTTTCGACGGCGATTACCGGCACGGCGGTCCTTTTGTTCGGGCTTTTTCCCGCACTACGTGCGACGCGATCGGACGCCGCGACCTCGCTCAAGGAATCGGGGAACGCGCTCTCGCCTGGAGGTGACGGATGGCTGCGCAATGGCCTTGTCGTGGCCCAGATATGTTTCGCGGCGATTCTCCTTACGGGGGGCGGCCTTTTCGCAAGAGATCTGCTACGGTCGTATTCAATCGATCCGGGGTTGCCGATGGACCACCTGTTGACGGCGACCTTTGGAACGCCAACCAATCCGGCCCTGCTCGGGGGGTTCCGGCGCGCGCAGACCGAACTCGAACAGCGATTGTCGGACTTGCCTACCGTAGAATCCGCAGCTTTGGCTCGCGAGAATCTCCTTTCCCCGGTTCAGGGTAGTATCCCGGTCGAAAGCCAGGAATCCGGGCCAATACTCCTGCAGCGCAATTTTGTCGACCCTGGCTTCTTCCACACTGTGGGTATTGACATTGTGAGTGGCCGCGGTTTTCCGACAAACCGCGCTACGGGCCAGCAGACATTCGCAGTCGTCAACGGGACTTTGGCGGCTCGCGCGCGGCATGGCTCGGATCCCGTGGGCATGCTAATGAAAATGCAGGGCGCTTCGATTGAAATCATTGGCGTAGCGCGGGACGCGAAGTACGGATCGCTGTGGGAAGAACCAAAGCCGTACATCTATCTTCCACTGTCTCCGGAAGGCCCTCCGCCGAACTACCTGATGGTCCGGACGCGAGTTGCGCCGGAGCAGATGGCGCCACTCATCCGGCGGGAGTGGGAACGAATCGGGTCGCACGCTCCCATGTACGATTTCCGTACTGGCGAGGATCTGCTGAATGCTTCGCTGGCACCGCAGAGGGTCGCGGCGGGAGGGATCGGAGCGTTCGGAATACTCGCCCTCTTGCTTGCTTCGCTGGGCCTTTACAGCGTCCTGGCGTATTCAGTGAAGCAGCGAACGCGCGAACTCGCGATACGTGCGGCCGTCGGCGCGCGGCCTGGTGTAGTGATCTGGAACGTTATGAGAAGATCGTTGGTTTTGGCGGCTGCCGGAGGGGTGATCGGGATTGCCTTGGGCGCGGCGGTAATGCGCGTCCTCGTGACCCGGCTGAGTGGCTTGTCAATGGAAGGCGGGGTGGTTTTCTCGAGCGTGGCGGCGCTGCTTGCCTGTATGTCGATCACGGCGTCCCTGCTCCCGGCGTTTCGCGCGTCGCGCATCAATCCGGGGAGCGCCTTGCGGGGCGAATGATGGTACTCTTTCTGGCGCTGCTGCCCATTATGGCTGTTGCCCAGGATACAGGACCGTCCTTTCGCGCGACAACGCGCGTGGTCGAGGTTTCGGTAGTGGCTACCCGATCTGGCGACAAGCCGGTGGACGACCTCCGGCCGGGCGAATTGCGCCTGTTCGACAACAATCAGGAACAAACGATAGTGAGCTTTGAAAAGAGAGGCTCGCCGGGCCAAGGCCCTGTGGATGCGGACTCACCTCCGCCCTCGCGTGTCCTGCAGAAGCGGCCTTGTATTATCGTGCTCGATGCCCTCAACACTGCCTGGTCAGACCAGAACTATGGACGCGAAGGTGTCCTTCGGATGCTCGAGACACTACCGCCCGGTGATCACATTGCCATCTTTGCGTTGGGCGACCGCTTGCGTCTGCTACACGACTTCTCAACCGACTACGCTGCCCTGCGCAACTCCGTGACGTCATACAACGGAGAACTACCGTCTGGAGGCGACCAGGATTCGTCGGCGGCTCAAGATCCGAATTCGGCTCAATTCCGGATTCCCGGCCAAGTTGTTGCTCCAATGGCTGGACTGGCGCCCGATGCTGTGTTTTATCAGGAGCAAAGGATACGGAATACACTCAACGCACTAACACTGATATCGGATACCGTGAAGCGCTTTGCGGGTGAGAAGGAGTTGCTTTGGGTTTCGGCGGCATTCCCGTTGGAGGTCAGGACAAACATGGGCGGCCAGCCACAAGAGGAATCTTTTCATGAAGATGTGGAACGAGCTATGCGTGAGGTGACGAACGCCAATATTGTGCTCTACCCGATCGATCCGCGGGGCGTATTGGGTTCCTTCGATATTGCGAGAACCAGCACGATGGAAGAGCTGGCGGAACAGACCGGTGGCAGAGCCTGGTACGGTGACAACGACGTTTCCTATCTGATTCGCGCGGCGATGGGCGATTCGCGCCATGGCTACCTGCTGACATACACTCCTAAAACTTACGGGGAAGACGGCTCGTTTCACCAAATCCGTTTGAAAACTTCGCGAAAGGGCGTCCGCCTTCGTTATCGCGTTGGGTACATCGCGGAGGCACCCTCTATGCTCACAAGGCCGAGGGAGCACCGCAAAGATCCGCGATGATGACGCTTCCTTGGCCAACGGTCACCGTCGAATCCAATCCTTCTCCCGCGGCGCTTGTCATGGCTGACGCCGAGGATAGGCGCGAGGGCGCAGAGGCCGATAACGGCATTCCGGCGCTGCTGAACGGCTATGACCATCACGCCCGAGTACGGGTCGTGCGCCTTCCACACTTCTCCCATGCGACCCTTGCCGATGGCGAAGACGATTTCGTAGGGGCCGGGTTTGGAGCCGGGTCACAGGTCCATGGCGAAAGAAAGATCGGTTCAACACGATATTCGGCTTCGATTGAATCTGGCTCCGCGAAGTAATTTTGGCCTTCCGGGCGGATAACTCCCGAGCGACGCGCATCTCTTGCCTCCTTCTCGCCCCGATTTCACCTCATTCCTGCTGTTTTTCCCGCATTCCTCACCGCCGGTCACCGCAATTTAAAAACTCTATTTGCCCTGTAGTCAATAGTTTCACTGTTGCGACGTGCGTGGTGCGCACTCGCGCAATGGTAGCTTTTCGACGGGAAACAAATGCACGCCGGAACCAACCGGCGGCTGGAAAGGGCTCGCATGAAACAAAGAGAAGCTCTGAAACAAACGGCGGCGGAAAGCGCGGATGAAGCGGCGGAGGTAGAAAGAATTCTTGAATATGTCCAGGAGAGCCTGTCCGATGACAGAGTGATGCCGTCGCTGACAGATCTGGTTCGTCTTTTCGGGCTCAGGCGGGAACTGGCGCAGTCGCAACCGGGGTCTTTGACAGCGGGATGGATTGACGGATGCCAACCGACAACATACGGCGAGGAATAAAGTACACGCCGCTGCCGAGCCAGAAGAAGTTTCACAGTTCAACGGCTCGGTTCAAAGGCTTCTCGGGGCCCATTGGCTCGGGAAAGAGTGCGGCGCTCTGCCAGGAAGCAATCCGGCTGAGTTATCTGAACCCCGGGCGGACGGGGCTGATCGGGTCGCCGACATATCCGATGTTGCGTGACGCAACGCAGTTGGCGTTGCTCGAAATGCTGAACGACAACAACGTTCCGTTCGAGCTGAACAAAGCGGACAGCGTGCTGACGATGAAAGACACAGGGTCGCGAATCCTGTTGCGGGCGGTGGATGAGTTTGAACGGCTGCGCGGCACGAACCTGGCATGGTTCGGCCTCGACGAGCTGACATACACGATGGAAGCCGCATGGCTGCGGCTGGAGGGTCGCCTGCGCGATCCCAGGGCGACGCAGCGTTGCGGATTTGCCGTCTGGACGCCGAAGGGATTCGATTGGGTCTACCGGAAGTTCGTTGCGCATCCGGTGAATGGCTACGAGGCCATCAACGCGGCGCCGTTTGAAAATCGGTTCCTGCTGGAACAGGCGCCGGATTTCTATGAGCGGTTGCGTGACAGCTACGACGAGAACTTTTACCGTCAGGAGGTCCTGGGCGACTACCTGAATGTGCGGGGCGGGTTGGTTTATCACGCGTTCGATCGCGAGAGGAATGTGAAGCGGATAGACGTCGATCCGGCGCGGCCGGTGATCTGGGCGCTGGATTTTAACGTCGATCCCATGTGTTCGGTGATAGCGCAGGTAGAGCGCAATGGCGTGGTCTCGGTATTGGATGAGATCGCCTTGCGCCGGGCAACAACGGAGCAGGCATGCGAGGAATTCGAGAAGCGATTCGGGCTGCCGCAGGCGGGCGTTGTGGTATATGGCGACGCGACAGGCGCCTCGATGAACACGACGGGGTATTCGGATTACCAGGTGATACGGAACTTTTTCGGCGGCCGGCCGGGCAAGGTCGCGTACCGGATTCCGAAGGCGAATCCGCCGGTGCGGGATCGCGTGGCGCTGGTGAACGCACGCCTCCGCAATGCGCGGGGTGACGTGAAATTGTTTGTCGATCCGAAATGCGGAGAGCTGATCGACGACTTTGAGCAGGTTTCGTATCGGGAAGACTCAACCGAGATCGACAAGGACAAGGACCGCAGGCGAACTCACCTGTCGGATGCCTTGGGCTATTTGATCTGGCAGGAAGACCGCAGCGGAACGATTGGGGAACGCGGAGAGAGGCTATTTTGACGACAAACTCACATATCGAGCAGGAGCATCCGGACTATACAGCCAAGTCGCGGATGTGGCGCCGTTACCGTCACCTCTACGCGGGCGGAGAGCAGTTTCGGGAACATGCGGCGGAATATCTTTTGCGGCGACAGAAAGAGCCGAGCGAGGTCTATCAGGAAAGACTGGCGCGGGTCTTCTACGAAAACTATCTGGGCTCGATCGTGGACTGGTATACGGCAACGCTGGTCCGGCGGGAACCGGTAGTGGAGTTCGAAGGTACAAACGAACCAGCGAAGGACTTTTTTGCGGGATTCGTTCAGAACTGCGATCTGCGCGGGACGACACTGACACAGTTCTTCAAACAGCAGCTGACCGAGGCGCTCGTTTGCGGCAAGTCTTATGTTGTGGTCGATTTTCCACGCGTCGACGGCCCGGCTTTGACGCGTGCCGACGAGGATGCGTCGGGCCGCAGCCGAGCCTACCTGGTTGCTTACGATGCCGACGAGCTGATCAATTGGAGCTACGACCAAAGGGGCGAACTGGAATGGGCGGTGATCCGCACGTCTCTGCTCAAGCAGGACAACGTCAGGGCGTTTGGCTGGAAGCGCGAGACTCGCTGGATCTATTACGACCGGGAAAGGTACGAGATCTACGAGCGCCGCGGCGCCGACGAAAAGACGATTGAGCTGGTGGACCAGGGCAGCCACGGATTTGCCGGAATCGGACGCGTGCCGATCTTCGAACTGAGGGTCAGCGAAGGACTTTGGCTGACCAACAAGATCGCGCTGCTGCAGCTGGAGCATTTCAATAAGTCGAACGCGCTTGGTTGGGCCCTGACGATGGGTCTGTTTGCGATGCCGGTGATCTATTCGGAGCGTGAGTTCAACCAGATCACCGGCGAGAGTTACTATATTCAGCTCGGTCCCGAGGATCGATTCGGATGGACGGAGCCTGCGGGAAACGTCTTTCAGATTGCGGCTGACAATCTGTCGCGGCTTAAGGATGAGATCTATCGCGTGTCTTATCTGATGCAGCAGGCGGGCGACGGAACAGGGTCGAGCCAGTCCGGCCTCAGCAGGCAGTGGGACTTCAGCGTGACGCAGGAGATTCTGCGGGCCTACGGCGCGACTACCAAAGACTCGATCAGGAATGTGCTGAATGCGATTGCCGAGGCACGGCAGGACGATCTGGGGATCGATGTCCTCGGGCTGGACGAATTCGACATCACGGACTTCAGCACCGAGGCCGCGGACGCGAAGAGTCTGCTGGCTCTCGGGATTCCCTCGCCCACGCTGACGAAACAGACTCAGAAACGGGTGGCAATGAAGTATCTCTGCGATTCGCGGCAGGAGATCAAGAACCGCATCGCCGAAGAGATCGACGCGGCGCGACTGGTTGACGTCGTTTCGTCCAACGAAGGGGCGTCCGACGAAGCGGCGCCAAAGGGAGACAAGTTATGAGTGAGCCGGTAAACGTGCAGACGATCGTGCAGCAGGCGGTAGACGAGTACATGCGTCAGGATACGGCGCGGCGGGAGCCGGCCTACAAGGCTGAATTGCAGGAAGAGCGGCGGCGTCGCGAGCAGCTCGAGAAACGGGTGAACGAGCTCGTAGAGCAGAACAAGCGCAGCCAGGCCGTGGCGGAGGAAGCGCAGCGCAGCACCAATATTCGGACAGAGCTGCAGAAGTTGGGGGTCACGAAAGTCGATCTGGCGTACCGTGCAGTGCAGGACGCAATCGTTCGTACCGATGATGGGCGGCTCGTCGCGCGTGCAGACAACGGGGAGCAGCCGCTGGGCGATTTTCTGGCGGCCTTCGTTCAGGAAAACCCCGAATTTCTGCCCTCGCGAATCGCCGGCGGCACGGGAGTGACGGGAATCCAAAAGGCGCCTCCGGCCACCGGCGGAAGTGTCGATCTCGACAAGATCAGCCCGTCAATGACCAAAGAAGAACTGGATCGGGTGCGCCAGGAGATTTTGCGGGTGGTAACGACGCAGACGCCGCGGGGGGTGTAGTCCCCGAGTTAAAAGCAGCGAGCGCAGGCGGCCAAAGATCGCCGGCGCTGAAGAAAGACTGACTCAAGGAGAAACATGGCAGCAATTACTTCAGCAAACGTAGCAAACGCGATAGTCAAACTGGTAGCGGCCGATGCTTTGCCCGCCCTGGTGGGGAACCTCGTGATGGGGAACCTTGTGAATCGCGATTATGAACCAACCCTGGCGCAGGCGGGCGATACAGTCAATGTGCCGATTGCGCCTCAGTTGGTGGCCAACAATCTCGCGGATGTCACCGGCACAGGCAATGCGACGGTGACGCCGCAGAATCCGAGCCTCGGCAATGCGCAGATCGTGCTGAACACACACGCCGAGGCCACCTTCCAGATTCCGGATGTGACGAAAGTTCTCGCGGTTCCGGATCTGCTGAGGGTCTACATGCAGCCCGCGGTGGTAGCGATCGCGGAAAAGATCGAAGGCGATCTGCTGAATCTGTATGCGGGTTTTTCGGCCAATGCGCCGCTGGGCACGGCGGGAACGCCGATCACGGAAGCGCTGCTGGATCAGGCGGAGACATCGCTGTTCCAGTCGAAGGTTCCCTCCAACGCGCCGAAGTTCCTGGTGGTCGACAGCAACACTTATTCGGCGATGCGCCAGATACCGCGCTTCAGCGAATTTCAGAATACCGGCGAGGCGGGCCTGCGGGCTCTGGTGGACGGCACGATCGGGAAGATCAAAGACTTCTTTGTTTTCCGTTCACAATATGTTCAGAAAACGGGCAGTTCCCCGATCAACACCCACAATCTGGCGTTCTGTAAGGATGCGCTCGGACTTGTGGTTCGCCGGCTGCCGCAACCTCTGCCGGGAACGGGCGCCATCGCCGAATACGCCGAGCTGGGCAACTTCGGCATGCGCGTCACGATGAGCTACCAGCCGAATACGCTTTCGCAGCAGTTCACCGTAGACGTGCTCTACGGATGCGCGATTCTGCGGAACGAGTTCGCGGTTCAGATCAACAGCTAGCCGTCGTATCGACATTCAGCGACGGCATGGGGGCGGAGATCTTTTCGGGGGTGATCCGCCCCCATTTTTATTGAACTGATTTTCTTACGAAGGGAGCGAATCGATGGACGTGCGGGCGTACTACAAGAAGGTTCGGGAAGCGGAAGCCGGCCTCACCGGAGAACACATTGTCACGGTGAGTCAGGACACGCCGGAAGGCGGCAAGGCCGGAGTGAAGACGGAGGCGTCTCGTCTCATCGCGGCGAAGTTGATCGCGGAAGGTCGGGCACGAGTGGCCACCGAAGATGAGACGCGCCAGTTTCACGAGGCCAATCGCGAGGCACTGGAGCGGCATGAGCAAAACGAGGCGGCGAAGCGCGTGCAGGTGATGGTGATTCCCGCGAACGAACTTAAGAAACAGAAAGAGCGGAACTGACGATGGCATTGTTCGTGGATGGACCGGCCTGCACGATCGGCGATCTGACGGATCAGGACACCGGCCTGTTGGATGTCGCTACGACTACCGGCATTGACGTTACGACGAAGATGAGGCTGGCGGTGGACGAGATCCGGACAGACCTCCATTTGTGGTTACTCAAGCCGCGTCCTTCGCCGGACTCGATCTGGGCTCCTGCGCTGCGTCTGGAGCAGATCGTGGTTACGCCGCCGTTGAAGCGCTGGGAGGTGATGCATTCTCTCGCGCTTGTGTATCGAGACGCGTACTTCAGTCAGCTTGTCGATCGTTATCAGGCGAAATGGCAGGAATATACCGCGCAGGCGTCGGACGCGAGCGAAAGTTTCGTTGCCGCCGGCATGGGGTTTGTCAGCGATCCCGTTACGGAGGCGGCAGCGCCAATACTTTCGACGACTGCGGGTCCACAGGAAGGCGGAACATTTTACGCGAGCGTGACTTGGGTGAATGCGGCGAGTCAGGAAGGCGTTCCGTCACTGTCGTCGTCTGTTACGGTCTCGGACGGAAACTTGATGACGATTCAGGTGACGAGCGCTCCAAAGAACATCGTGGGCTTTAACGTCTACGCGGGAATGTTGCTGAACGCGATGATGCTGCAGAATAACGTGCCGTTACCGATCGGCGCGATTTTCGAGTACGTTCCCGGAGAGGTCACGCAGGGGCGGTTGCCCGGTAATGGCCAACAGCCCGATTTCACGCGTCCTCTGGCGCGGACGATGTTGAGAGGTTAACGAAATGGCAGGCCTCAGCGGAACTTTGACTTCGATGGTTGTATCGAAGCTGACATCGCCGACAAGCGGCGTGACATCGCAGGTCAGTGCTATGGAGCAATCGGATGCCGGCCTGCAGGCCGCCGCAATTCGAAACATCGTGGCGCTGAACGCGAGCGTGGATATCAGCGAAAAAGTCGGGTTTGTGCAGTATCCGGCATTGCTGGTTTATTGCGACAAGATGTCGAACACGCTGAAGGAGAAGTTCCGCCAGTTCTCGGGGAAGGCGCATCTCGTCGTGGAAGTCCGGCATTCCCAGGACGAGCTGACCGATATCGCGTCGAACGTGGATGTCTACGTGGACGCCGTCTGTACGCTTCTCGATGCTTCGCGAGGCGACTGGGGCAGCGGACTTTTTTATGCGGGCGGCTACGACGTGAGCTATGAGCCGGTTGGGCGCGGCGGCAAGAATTTTCTGCAGCGGGCAAAAGTGGGATTCGACGTGGAGGTCAGTAAGTAAACAATGGCATACGTTTCTTCAAATGCAAACCGCTGGTATGTGAGCAGCGAAAGCTCCTATGGCCAGATACCGGCAATCGCGCCGGGCAGCAGAATACCGGCCGTCAAGCTGACGGCGCAGCAGCAGCGGGCCAAGAGTCAGCGGATGGATAAAACAGGGAGCCGAACGTGGCAGGGAGTGCCGCCGGGCCTCCGTCTTCAGACTTCCTTCGGCATGACGTCCTACATGAGGGATTGGCCTGACCCGACGACACTGCCCTCGCACGGCCCGCTGTTTGAAGCGGCACTGGGCGCGCCGGGTTCTCTCTGGGCGGGCAACACCGCCAATACAGGCAGCACAGTCACCAGCATCGCGTTCGCGACGCCGCACGGATTGACAGTGGGTCAGGCAATTACTTCAGGCGGCGAGATCCGTTTTGTGACGTCGATTACCGATCCGCAGACTGTCGTTGTGAACGCCCCGTTTTCCATCGCGCCGGTTCAAAGCGCGCCAATCGGGCAAACGGCGACATACAATCTGGCGGAACAATTGCCGAGCGTCAGCATTTTCGATTATTGGGACCCATCGACTGCCGTACAAAGAGTGCTGCCCGGCGTCGGTGTGGACAGCATGACGGTTAAGCTGAATGGCGACTTCCATCAGTTTGAATTCAAAGGAACCGCTCAGGATCTGATCGACAGCTCTTCCTTCATCGAAGGGCAAGGTGGCCAGCCGACCTTTCCCGCCGAGCCTGCGCTCGATGGATTCCTCTACTCGCCGGTGCCGGGGAATCTGGGTCAGGTCTGGCTCGGAGTGACTCCGAATCAATTCTTCTCTGTGTCTGAAGCGTCGATTCAGATTCAAAACAATCTGGACACAAGATCGAAGGAATTCGGCACAAGTCTGCCGTTGGCTGTCGTACCCGGCAACCGATCGGTCAGCGTGACGCTGCAGTTGTTCAGTCAGGACGATGCCGCAACGGCCGGTCTCTATCAGGCCGCCAGGGCGCAAACGCCGGTCGGCATGATGTTCCAGTTGGGTCAGGTTCCCGGCCAGCTCCTGGGAATCTACCTGCAGGGCCTTGTACCGGTCGTCCCGCAGTTCGACGATTCCGATAAGCGGCTGCAGTGGAAGTTTACGGAAACCCAGGCGCAGGGTACCGCGGACGACGAAATCGTGGTGGCCTTCGGATGATCGGCGCGTCGTCTTTGAATACAGGCTGGAGCAGCCGGAAGCTCGTCGCATCGCGGGAGCGTCCGGGCGTGGAGTTCGTCATCGCGCGAATGACGTTCGGACGCCGGATTGAACTGATGCGGGAAGTTCGCAACCTTGCCGCGAGGCTGGAGTACTTCGAAGCGGGGCAGGATGCAAAGAACGGCATGGAAGCCAGCCTCCTCGGCGCTGAGATCGATCGGATTTACATCCGTTGGGGCCTGGAAGAACTTCGGGGATTGGAGATCGACGGCGCGCCGGCGACAGCCGAATCGTTGATCGAAAGCGGTCCGGAAGAATTGTTTCTCGAAGCGCTGACGGCCGTTAAGGCCGAGTGCGGATTGCTGGAGAACGAAAGAAAAAACTGATCGTCGCGTTCCACTTTGTGACTGCGAATCGGCAGTTCCCGGACCGGGCCGGGTGGAATTGCGTGAGTTGCAGAAAGCACGGCCTGGAGGTGAAGCGTCGCTGCGGCTTCCTGCCGGAAGAACAGCGAGGCGAGCCGCGGACCGTCTGGGGACGAAAGCAGATAGAGGTCCAGGAATGTCCGAAATCGTTGATTACCGGCGAGAGCCTGGCTCTACTCGAAGAATTCTTTGTGAAAAGACGGCTCGGCATGAACGATTCGACGGAGATGGAAGCGCGCAAGGTGGATGCATTTCTGATTCTGCGGGACGAGATGGAGCGTGAGGAACGAGATGGCGCATCACAGTATTGAAGAGACCTTTAAGGCGATCAAGCCCAAAGGCCGAAAAGGAATTCCAAATCCTCCGACGATCGGCGTCGGTGTCAGCAGCAATAACACCGATCTGGGGACATCGCTGTCTCAGGCGGGACAGCAGATCTCTCAATTACAGGCGGCCTACCAACAGCAGGCATCGTTAATTCAGGCGAATACACAGGCGATTCAGGGCAATACGTCGGCGCAGAGCGGCCACTCGGCCTTGAGCGCCGCGGGCAGCGCTGCCTCCGGTCTTCTGGGCGGATTCGGGTTGCTCTCGCCTCTGATCTCCGGTATTGCGGGTTTGTTCGGAGGAAGTTCCGCGCCCAAACCGCTTCCGATCTACGTGCCTCCCGCGCCGGTAGCGATCAGCGGCATGCTCAATTCGGCCGCTCCGAACGCAACACCGGCGAGCGGTTCGTCAGCCGCGGCGCCGCAGGTCACGGTCAATGTGAATGCCATGGATAGCCAGTCGTTCATGGATCGCAGTACCGATATTGCGAATGCGGTGCGCGAGGCGATGTTGAATATGCATCCGATCAACGGCGTAGTGGCGAGCTTGTGAGCATATGGCTTCGTTTCCGGTATTGAAAACGGGAGCCGTCGCGCAGTACCCGCTCGATCGAAGTGCGCGCTTCTCGACTCAGTCCGTCCGGTTCATGGACGGAAGTCAGCAAAAATTTCGCTTATATGGCGCTGGTCTGCGCCGATGGACGCTGAAACTCGATCAGTTGGACGCGCAGGAACTGGCCGCCGTCATCGCGTTTGTGGAGCAACAGGGCAGCGCGGCATTCGCCTTTACGGATCCGGTCACCGGAGACAACGTGGCAACATGCATGATCTCCGGTCAGCAGTTCTACGCCGTCATGAATGCTGAAATGAGCAGCAGCACAACTATCACGATCGAGGAGATTGCATGAGCTGGTTTCCACAGATCGGAGCGGGATCGGTTGCTCAGTTTCCGTTGAGCCGTTCGCGGCGATGGCGGGTAATCGTCAACCAGATGGAAAGCAACGAAGTCATTTCGCTGCCGGATACGGCCGCCGGACAAATCGGATGGAAATTGTCCTACCAGGACCTGACGGATACGGAAGTTCAGAAGCTCGGCGGACTGTTCACGGCTTCACACGGAGCGTTTGGCGCGTTTACATTTATCGATCCATTGGCCAACCTGCTCGGATGGAGTGAGACTCTTTCGCAGTCCACCTGGCAGTTGGGACTGTTGCAGGCAACCGCCAATGTGGCGGATCCCTTGGGAACGCAGCGGGCGTCGTCCCTGACAAATACCGGTCAGGGAACGCAGTCTCTCCGGCAATCGCTGGGTGTGTCCGGAGATTACGTCGCATGTTTCAGCGCTTATCTGCGGAGCAGCGTGTCTGGTTCCGTCACGTTGCAGCGGGATGGAACGGCACACATGGTGACGGTAGGCCCTTCGTGGCAGCGTTTTTTTGTAAATGGCACAGGCGTCGCCGGAGCAAGCCAATCGACGTTCTCGATCGTTCTTGCGGCGGGGCAAACGATCGATGTCTGGGGTCTTCAGCTGGAAGCGCAGCCGTACCCTTCTCTGTACAAGCAAACCAGTGCCCCCCTGGGGATCTATGAAGAGACGTATTTTGCCGGCGACGAACTGGCCGTCACAAGCACGGGTGTTGGTTTTTCATCCTGCGAAATTACCTTGATTTCACGAGTCTGAAGAGAAAACAATGCAAAGCGCACTCACGGCCAAAGAGCAGTTGACCGCCGATACTCCATTATTGTTTTTCGACTGCACGTTGGCCGATGGAACGGTGCGGCACTGGTGCAGTCAGACCGTTACGTGGAACGGAACGCCATACGAAGGGCGCGTAATCCGCCATAACCTGTTCGAAGCCCAGTTGGCGTCCGATACGCAAATCGGCGGTCCGCCGAAGCTGACGTTCGAGTTGGCGAATGCCGATTCCGAGCTTTCGGAAATCGAGCAACAGACCGGATTCAAGGGCTCGCAGTTGATTGTGCAGTCCGTTTTCTTCGATCTTGCAGCGGGCGCGGCGACAACGGACTCAGCGGTCGTATTCCGCGGCCTGATGAATCCGCCGGACACGATTACCGAGACGGTCTTCCGGCTGAGCGCGATGAACCGGCTTTCGATGCAGAGGACCGTGGTTCCGAATGTGCGCGTCGAGCGAATGTGCCCGTGGCGATTTCCAACAAACGCCGCACAGCGTCTGGAGGCCGTGGACGGCGGCGCATCGCGTGGAAAGTATTCGCCCTTCTATCGATGCGGGTATTCTCCGGACCAGTCAAACGGGGTCGGCAATCTGGATGGCAATGTGCCGTTCACAAGTTGCTCGTATTCGCGGTCCGATTGCGAGCAGCGCGGCATGTTCTCCATCGATTCCAGCGGCCGCACTACGGCGCGCTTCGGCGGGCTGGAATATCTGCCGCCGACGATTCTCGTTCGCGGCGCGGGGCAAAAGAATTCGCAGCTCTCCGCCATTCAGCAAAACACCGCGGCCTACAACGATTTTGTCCCGCTGGTTTATGGAACACAATGGACGACGCCGGATGTTGTGTTCTCCCGGAACGACGGAAATCTCACGCGCATGGAAGTTCTGCTCGGGATGGGCGCCATACAGGGCGTTCTGACGGTCCTCGTCAATGACATCGTGATTCCGCAGGGCGTGAACGGAATGAACATGACCTCAACGGGCTGGTTCAATCTGATCACCCCCGGCACGCGAAACGGTCAGCAGGATCCGAACTTCACCGATGGGCAGGGCAATGCATTGGGCGATCCGTACGGCAGCATGGCTTACCTTTCCGTGGTCGTGCCGAATCGGATTAACGACGGAACCAGTATTCCCACCGTACAGGTCCTGATGCAGGGTTTGAAACTCTGGCAATTCGATCCCGGCGGCAATTTGCTGGGCGAGCAGTTTTCCGGTAATCCGGCCTGGGTCCTGCTGGATATCCTGATGCGCTGCGGATATACCCTGGAAGAAATCAACACGGCGAGTTTCGCCGCGGCTGCAGCCTATGGAGATCAGCTGATTTCCGTCGACGATCCGGTCGGTGGCTCGGTTCAATTACCGAGGTTCCAGTGCAACTTCGCGCTGAATCAGAGCCAGAGCGCGGGTGGAATTATCCGTTCGATCCGCAACGGGTCCAGGCTGTATCTGATTCTGAATACCAGCGGGCTGATTGAAGCACGGGTCGAAAACACGTTCGCTCTTCAGCAGCCGTCATTGCCGCCGGGAAGTAACTCGGCGAATCCGTTCAACAGCGGCTGGCCGGCCTATGAATTCGATGCAAGCTCGATTGCGCGCAATGCGGACGGCAGCTCGAGTCTGCAATTGGCGAAGCTGGGCGCGCAGGATACGCCGAATCGGCTGTCGATCGAATTTCAGGACAGTTTCAACCAGTATCAGCAGGACAGTCTCTCTCTGGAAGATGAAGATGATGCGGACCTGTGCCAGCAGGAAGTGGCGGTCATGTGGGATGCCGTCGGAATCTCCACGTTCAACCAGGCATCGCGTATGCTTCTGCTGGGCCTGAACCGCGGCATTTCAGGAAATGCGTTCGTTCAGTTTCAGACCAGCGTCAAGGCCCTCGGGTTGTTGCCGGGCGATCTGATCACGGTTTCATACCTGAAGGAGAATCTGGAGCGGACTCCTTTCAGAATCACGAAGATCACACCGGGGAACAGTTTCCGCACTGCGACCATCGCTGCCCAATACCACGATGACGGCTGGTATTCGGACACCGCGACGGGAATTACCGGAGGGCTCGGCGTGCAATCCGGTCGCGGCTCCGGATTACCGGCGCCTGTGACTGGCGCCGTTCTCGATGCGAATGGAAATCTGCAGTTGGGGATTACTGAAAGCGAGGTTACGGCCAGCGATGGCTCGTCCGACGTTGAGCTGACCGTCTCCTTTACTGCGCCGTCCGGAACGATTGGCAACCTGACGGCGCCTCTGCTTGGCCTCGCGCCCGTGATGAGTGCCACCGGCGGAACACTGGTGGGCGGGGTGAACTATTTTTACGCCGTAAGCACTGTAGACAGCGCCGGTGGAGAGAGTCTGCTTTCGTTTATCGCTCAGGCCACTACGACCGCCGGTGTCAACACTAACTCTGTCGTGCTCGATGGCATTCAACTGCCGGTCGGCGGCGTGAGCTTTAACGTTTATCGAGGTACAAGCCCGGAATTGCTGTTCCGAATCGCTTCGGCGCAGACCTCCGCATCTTCCTTCGTCGACACGGGACTGCCTCCGCTGAGCATACTGCCGCCCGATCCTCAATTCGATCACGTGAACATTTACTGGCGCTGGGAGCTCTTGTCCGAGGCCGCGGTTACAGTCCACTCGTCAACGACGGTGGGCAACGCCGCGCTCGAGCTGAATGTAAATGAATATCAATCGGCAGTCGTCCGAATTACGAGGGGAGCGGGAGCAGGCCAGGAATACCCAATCTCGAGCAACACCGCAAATACGTTGACGATCGGCGGGCCTTGGTTGATCGAGCCGGATACAACCAGCTTCTTCGTCGTCGCGGAAAATTCCTGGCAGAGCGGCACCAGCGGAATCGCGAGCCCTATCGGGATTGACATCCCCGAGCGTATCGGTTCCGGCGTTGAAATTTCCGCGCGCGCGGCAAACGTGGCGAATGAGGAGGCCGCATACGCGCTTTCGCCTCTCACGCGCTGGGTGCTCGGCGAATCGAATGGACTTGCCGCCGATGCGGCTGTCCCGCCGGCTCCCGTCTTCGGCGTCGTGCTTTCGCCGACTACTGGCGGTGTGCTGAATCTGGCCGCCATTGCCTTCGCCGATCTGATCAACACCACGAGCATCATTGCCGGAACATATACTTTTCACTATTACGACGAGGTCAACGGCGTAGCCCCGTTTGCTCCGGCATCGCCGATTGCGGCCACTGATACCGGTATCGCGTTCGGCGCGACCGTTGAGGCTGATACGTTCCTGCAAATTGAACAGGAAGTTGTGCAGGTTACCGGGACGAATTCTGACGGTACTTCAATAGTCACGCGGGGCGTGCAGGGCACTACGGCGGCAGCTCACTTACTCCCGATTACGGCCTTTCAGTTGAATCAGAGTGTCCTGATTGTTCCATTCATCAAGAGCTTCTTCGGCAGCCCTGCGAGCGGAGATTGGAAGTACAGCGTCACCCTGCCGGACGTTCGGCTCGCCGGCGTCGAACTCTACATGACCAATGCTCTTGGTGCGGGCGCCGTTGCGGTGAATTCATATACCCAGACAATCGACTCCGGCTTGCGCACGTTGGGCGGCGGGCAATATTCGTTCCAGATCACCGGCTATCTTGCAATTCAGACGAATGCGGCGCCGAACATCGTTGTGGATTCGGATCGCTCGGTTCGTGATATCTACGGCATGGTCCTTACCGCTCCCACTGGAGCGCCGATCGTTTTACAGATCAATCGCAACGGGGCTGCGTACGTCACTGCGCAAATTCCGGCAGGAGCCACACTTTCCAACGTTGTGGGAGGCTTTGGCTTGCCTGCTCTGCGCTCCGGAGATATCCTGAGCCTCAATATTACCGGCGTCGGAACATCCATTCCTGGCAGTGACCTGACTCTGGTCATGCGGCTCTGATCCCAGGCTGGACCGGCCCTCCAGGCCGCTACACTGGTTATTTGCTGCTGGTTCAAAACGTCTCGAAGCTCTATCGGTTGTATAAGACTCCGTTCGATCGCATCCGCGAGCTGAATCCGTTGCGTCACAAGCCTTTGCATACCGATTTTTGGGCGTTACGTGACATTTCATTCAGCGTAGAGCGCGGCGAGGTGGTCAGCCTGGTGGGTCCGAATGGCTGTGGCAAGAGCACGCTGCTGCAGGTCATCAGCGGCATCCTCCAGCCGACGACAGGCCGGGTCGTAACACGCGGAAGAGTTGCGGCCCTTCTGGAGCTGGGCGCCGGCTTTAATCCCGAATTTTCCGGCCGCGAGAACGTCTTCATTAACGGCGAAATCATGGGGATCAGCCGCGCCGAGATGGAGCGAAATCTGCCTTTGATAGAGGCCTTTGCGGAGATTGGTGACTTCATTCATCGACCGGTCAAGGAATACTCGAGCGGTATGTACGTGCGGCTTGCGTTCTCCACAGCCATTCATGTCAATCCGGATATTCTGATCGTCGATGAAGCTTTGGCGGTAGGCGACGCGGTTTTTGCCAATCGCTGCATTCGGAAGTTTGAAGAGTTGCGGGAGAAGCGAACGACCGTCCTCTTTGTTTCGCACGACCTTGGCCTCGTGAAGCAATTGTCGAACCGCGCGATTTTTCTGCTGAATGGACGCATCGAGGCGGAAGGCGAGCCAAAGCACGTCATCGACAAGTACATCGGCGTGGTGCTGGAGCGGCAAAAAGCGTTTGAGCAAAGCGACCGGCGCGGTCATTTGACGGCCAGCAACAGGCATGGGGATGGATCGAGCGAGATCCTCGATGTAACTCTGATCGATGAATCGGGACGACCCTGCGGTGTGGTGACCAGTGGTGAGCGAGTCACCCTTCGGATTCGCACAGCATTTCGGCACAGGCAGGTCGGGCCGATGGTCGGTATACTCATTCGCAATCGAATCGGTATGGAAATCTACGGCACGAACACCGCAATTGAGCAGGTCGACCTGGGCGCATTTGATCCGGGTGAAGAGCTCGACATCGCCTTCGGATTCGACTGCTGGCTCACGCCGCAGCACTATACGGTAACCGTCGCAACGCAGTATCCGGATGGCTCCAGCCATGATTGGTTGGACGACGTCATCTCATTTGAGGTGCTTTCCCCGCGTCAGGCTGCCGGAGTCACCGATCTGCGCGCGCAAATCGAATGGCGAAAAACAGTCGCGACGGAAAGCGCGACACACGCTTAAAAGGCAAATCGCATGGACCTTCTTCGTATACAGGAAGCACTGCGCCGGGAGCAGCTTGACGGCTGGCTGTTCTTTGACCATCACGAGCGCGATCCGCTGGCTTATCGGGTGCTCGGCCTTCATTCGGCGCGGCACGTCACCCGCCGCTGGTATTACCTGATCCCTGCGAATGGCGACCCGCGAGGGCTGGTGCATCGGATTGAATCGGGCATCATCGATGCGCTGCCTGGCGAGAAGCGCAAATACTCCAGTTGGCAGGAGCAACACGCGGAACTCGCGCGCCTTTTAAAGGGACTAAAACGCGTAGCTATGCAATATTCACCGCTGTGCGCGGTTCCCTACGTGGCAATGGTGGACGCCGGAACGATCGAACTCGTGCGCGCGCAGGGCGTCGATGTCGTTAGTTCCGCGGAGTTGATCCAGGAGTTCGAGGCCTGTTTGAACGCTGAACAGTTTGCCACTCACGAAGAAGCGGGTCGGCGGGTCGATAAAGTATGCGCCGGGGCCTTTCGCTTCATAGGCGAAAAGCTGGCGGCAGGGGTAAGCGAGGTGATGGTTCGCGACTGGGTCCGCGACCAGTTTCAGGCGGCTGGGATGGTCACGGACAGTGGCCCGATTGTCGGCGTAAATGGACATGCGGGCGATCCGCATTATGAGCCGGCCCCCGAAACCAATTTGCCGATTGGCCCGGGAGATTTCGTTCTCATCGACATGTGGGCGAAGCTCGACCAACCCGATGCAATTTACTACGACATCACCTGGACGGGCTTCTGCGGAGATGTGCCGGATCGTGTGCGCCAGGTATTCGAGACGGTGCGCGACGCCAGAGATCGTGCCGTCGATGCCGTCGCCGGTGCGGTGAAATCGAAGCGCGAGATCCGGGGATTTGAAGTAGATGACGCAGCGCGAAATTACATCCGTGACAAAGGATTCGCGGATCGCTTTGTTCACCGCACCGGTCATTCGATTGGAACCGAGGTGCACGGCACGGGCGCCAACATGGATAATCTCGAAACGCACGATGAGCGTCGCATTCTGGCGGGTGCTCTTTTCTCGGTTGAACCGGGAATCTATCTCGACGACTTCGGCGTGCGCTCCGAGGTCAACGTCTTCGTCACTGCGACATCCGCGTCAACTACCGGCGCGGTGCAGCGGGAACTGGTCCGGATCGGATAAGTTCCGCGGCGCGAAGGAAGATGTCGTCGAGCATCGCCTGAGTCAGTTTTCCGGTTGATGTATTTTGCTGGCTCGGATGGTACGAGCCAAGCAGAACGGGGCGTCTGTTGTCGTAGAGCACTCCGTGGCCGAATCGAAAATCCGACAGCCGCTCAATCTCACCGCGGCCTTTTAAGACGCCCAGATAAGTATCGAAGGCGATTTTCCCCAGCGCGACCACGAGACGAACGTTGGTCAGAATTTCCAGTTCGTGCTCGAAGAACGGACGACAGTTGCGAAGCTCCTCCGGCGTGGGTTTGTTGTCGGGCGGGGCGCAGTGAGCCGCTGCTGTGATCCAGACATCGGTAAGTTCAAGACCGTCGTCAACGCTGCGGCTTTCGGGTTGGGACGCAAAACCCGCCCTGTGTAAGGAGCGGTAGAGGAAGTCGCCGGAACGATCCCCGGTGAACATACGTCCTGTACGATTAGCACCGTGTGCGCCAGGCGCTAAGCCCAAAATCAGTAGTCGGGCGGCGCGATCGCCAAAGGATGGGACGGGCTTGCCCCAATAATCCCAACCGAGGAACGCGCGGCGTTTGGTGACGGCGACTTCCTGGCAATGGGTCAGCAGTCGAGGGCAGCATTGGCATTCCACCACCTGCCGGTTCAGAGTGATAAAGTCTGTGTTTCCGCTGTTACCGGATTTTGAACGTTTGGATGAGGGCATTAAATCTGCTCAATATTTGTGATCTTTTACACGAGAAACATAGCATGGTGACGATAAACTGAGTAGTAGTAGTCGTTTTGAAATGAAAGAAAGAAATCAAACAATTCGGTTGACCGGAAGCGGCGAAAGCGCAAAAATAGGCTTTCCGGCTGCTCCCCGGAATCTGCCATCCTCCGCGCCATTGCGTCTAATGAAAATTGTTGTCTTTATCCTGGCCGCAGGCCTGTTGAGCAGTGCTGCGTTTGCCGTAACTACCACCCCGGCAAAGCATCACAAAAAGAAAAAGGCTGTTGCAACGGCGATCGCGGCTCCCGCGGCAATCACCGCAACCGCCCTGGTGGCAAAGCCTTTGACAGCGGCCGGTACGAAGTCGAAGAAAAGGGGCTGGGTCCAGACGTGGGACGAGCCTACCTATAAAGACTCCATTTCCAACGATAAAGTGGACGGCGAGGATCTCGTGGTGCGCAAAGCCGCGGTCGATGCGCTGGGTCCCCTGAATGGCGCCGTTGTGGTTGACGATCCCACGACCGGTCGGATTCTAAGTATCGTGAACCAACCTCTGGCGTTTGGTGGCGGCTTCCAGCCGTGCTCGACCGTTAAGGTATCCGTCGCACTTGCCGCGCTGCGGGAAGGCCTGGTGGAGCGAACGAGCCCCATCCGGTTGTACAGCAGGCGCTCGCCCGACCTGACCGACGCCTTGGCTTATTCGAACAACTACTACTTTGCGAGTCTGGGCGTGAAGCTCGGATATGACCGGATGAGCTATTACGCGCATCTGTTCGGCTATGGCGAGAAGGCCGGGTTGAACATCGAAGGCGAACACGCCGGCACGTTCCCGCCCGCGCCGCCCAAGAACGGTGGAATGGGAATGCTCACCAGCTTTGGTGAAGAGATTTCCCAGACGCCTCTGGAACTGGCCGGATTGATGAGCGCGATGTCCAACGGGGGGACGTTGTACTGGCTGCAGTATCCGCGGTCGCAGGAAGAAATCAACACGTTTCAGCCCGAGGTAAAGCGTCACCTGGACATCGGCAAGCTGATCGACCAGATGAAGCCGGGAATGCGCGGCGCTGTTGAGTTCGGCACGGCGGTGCGGGCGAAGCAGGAAGACGAGATTCTCGGGAAGACCGGCACCTGCAGCGAAGGCCGCACTCACCTCGGGTGGTTCGGTTCCTTCAACGAAACCGGCGGCCGCAAACTGGTCGTCGTTGTGATGCTCACCGGCGGACGTCCCTCGATCGGCGCGACAGCATCGGGTGTCGCGGGCGATGTCTACCGTCGCTTGGCTTCGGAGAATTTCTTCAAGACCAGCACGCCGCTCACGCCTGCTCTGCTGACGCCTCAGATCTACGCGCGCTAATCCCGTTTACGCAGCTTATCGAGAGCGTGAAACAGCACAACGCCGATTACTGCGTTGATCGCCCCGACTATCAGTTCCGTCTGGATATCGAACACCGCCGGCTGATCGAGCAGCGATCTTTGCAGCAGCCAGTAGAAGAACTGGTGGAATAAGTAAAAGACAAAACACAGAACAAGCCGTACGAAGGCGTGTTCAACGTCGAACTGCATTCCGATGGACGCGGAGAAATATCCCACCAGCGTCTTGCAGATACCGTACATTCCGATGTGCTGCTGGAAGACGGAATCCTGCGCCAGTCCCAACGTTACGCCGATCGCCAGCCCGCGCAGTTGCGACCGCCGCATCAGCGCGAAGTAGATCGTCACCAGCAGCGGCAGTTCGATGCGCGAAATGAAACGAAGCGTCTCAAACAGCGGCAGATATACCTGTATCAGGAGAGCAAGCAGCGGGACCGCAAAATAGACCCATACCGGATATTCGGCGGAGCGCACCTGGCGCGCGCTATCCACCATGATGCGGCCGCTGGCCATCAGGGTCGGGGCTCTTTCGCGGGCGCTGGAGATGTTGCAGTCGCGGCGGGCCTGGGCGCCGGCGGTTTTGGCGGCGTCGCCGGGGCAGTTGTGGAGGTTGCGGGTGCAACAGGCTTCGCGCTGGTGTCAGTCTTCCTGGCAGGCGCCGTCGTCGAGGGCGCCGTTGCGGTTGAAGGCTGCGCAGCCTGCGCCGCAGGCTCGGCAGGCGCGTTCACTCCGGGCACCTTCAGATTAAAGTTCGGCGGCAGCGTGCCGGGCAGCCCCTCGCCGAATACGTGTTTCTGTGCATCGCCGATCTTCTTGTACTGATCCCGCAGCTTGTCGGCGGTAGTCAGCCCGGCGCCGCCGGTCTGTTGCGCCTGATCGCCGGGACTGACGTCCGGAGCCAGGAATACCGGGCCATCGGCGGCTGGAGCGTCGGGAATGGCCTGATGCACCGGATCGAGGATCACCAGCACTTCTTCGGGAGCGGACTCCGCGCCCGAGGGTTCGACGGTGATGTCCTGAAAGTTCGACCCCTCCCGAACACTGGTGACCTTTCCGACGGGCAGCCCTTTGGGAAAGATTCGGTCTTCACCGGAGGTATAGAACATCTCACCGTTTTCAACCTTCTGCCCGGTCGGAACGAAATCGACCCGCACGCTGCTGGTTCCAAGGCCTTTCAGAACTCCGTGAACGTGGTTGATTTGCGACTCGACTCCGGCAGCGAAACCCGGGTCGGTTACGGAGCGGACCTGGCTGTCGAACGGAAACACCGCAATCACCGACCCGACAATACCGTCCGGTGTCACCACCGCCATTCCGCGACGAACGCCTGACTGCGCGCCGCGATCGATCAGCACGGATTTGGTTCCGATCCCCGGCGTGGCGCCGATCACGCGCGCACCGATCATCTTCGATGGATTGTGGGCTTGGAATCCCGCTAACGCTTCAGCGCGCTGGGCGGAGCCCAGCTCGTTTTTCAGCAGTTGATTTTCCAGCCGCAGCCGCTCGACTTCCGTCTTCAACTGACGGCTTTGCGTCCGGGCATTTCGTAATTCGAAGTAGTTGCTGAAGAAGCCGGTCGTTCCGTTGCGGAAGCCCTCGATGGCGCTTGCGACGGGAGCGACCGCGGTGACTGCCCAGACCCGCACCATCGGCACATCGCTGTCGCTTCTGACCTGCCACGCCAGCAGAATCAGCTGCGCGAAGATCACAATCAGCAGCACGATGATGTTGCGATACCGATAGAAGATCGATGATTCCATGACAGTGCGCCGTTTGACGTTACTCGGGCGCCTACACTATTTATCTTCTCCTGGTTTCCGCGAAGGCCGTTAATCGATCGAGATTTTCCGCAGGAGTTTGAAGTCGCTCAGCATTCTGCCCGTACCCAACACGACCGACGCCAGCGGATCGTCCGCAATAGAGACCGGCAGGCCCGTTTCCTCGCGGATGCGTTTGTCGAGGTTCTTGATCAAAGCCCCGCCGCCGGTGAGAACAATACCACGGTCGCTGATATCGGCGCTCAGCTCGGGCGGCGTCCGTTCGAGCGCCACGCGAATGCCGTTGATGATCGTGGCGATGCACTCGGAAAGGGCTTCACGAATTTCGCCGTCGTTCACCGTAATCGTCTTCGGCACGCCTTCGATCAGATTGCGGCCTTTGATCTCCATGGTCTGTGGTTTATCGATGGGAAACGCGGAACCGATCTCCATCTTGATGGTTTCCGCCGTGCGCTCACCAATCAGCAGGTTGTATTTGCGCTTGAGATACAGCATGACGGCGTCGTCCATCGCGTTGCCCGCCACGCGCACGGAGCGGGAATACACGATGCCGGAGAGCGAAATGACCGCAATATCCGTCGTGCCGCCGCCGATATCGACCACCATGTTGCCGGAAGGCTCGGTGATGGGAAGACCGGCTCCGATGGCGGCCACCATCGCCTGCTCAACCAAGTGCACTTCACTGGCTTTGGCCCGGTAGGCCGAATCCATCACGGCGCGCTTTTCCACCTGGGTAATTTCGCTGGGGACGCCGATTACAATTCGCGGGTGCACCAGCATCTTCCGGTTGTGCGCCTTTTGAATGAAGTAATTCAGCATCTTTTCCGTGACCTTGAAGTCGGCGATCACGCCATCCTTCATCGGCTTGATGGCCACGATGTTCCCCGGAGTGCGGCCGAGCATCTCCTTGGCTTCCTTACCGACGGCTTCCACTTCACCCGTGGTTTTGTTCAGCGCGACGATCGACGGCTCGTTGACTACAATGCCTTTTCCCTTGGCGTAAACGAGCGTGTTCGCGGTGCCGAGGTCGATTGCAAGATCCGACGAAAACAGACTAAAAAGGGAACGAAGGTTCATGTAAGTGGTTCAAAATACAGGGCGGACTAAGTAATGCTCATCGTAACACGGCGAGGCTTGATTCATTCCCCCGGATCGTAGCATCCTTAAAGCCAATGAAGCGGATATCCGGCGGAGCCGTCGTCGTTGCTGTCATCCTTGGCGCCCTTATTCTCCAAGTGTCAGCGGTCGCGCAGGCGACCCATCGGCGACCAGACACGGCTCGCGATGAGCAGGAGCGCCCTGAGGTGCGGGTCGTCTCGTTCGTGCTGGACGATGTGCAGAAGAACTGGGACCGCATACTTCCCGAACAGGCGCACATCCCGTATCGCCATGCGAAGCTTGTCCTCTACCGGGACTCCTTTCCATCGGCGTGCGGAAGAGCGAATATGGCGACCGGTCCGTTCTATTGCCCCGGCGATGAAAAGGTCTATCTGGACCTCGAATTCTTCACGGAGCTGAAGCGGCGCTTTGGCGCGCCCGGCGAATTCGCCCAGGCATACGTGATTGCGCATGAAATCGGCCATCACGTGCAGAAGCTGCTCGGCATCGAGCCGAAGATACGCCGTCTTCAGTTGCGCGAACCCGGCGAAGCGAATCCGTTGTCTGTGCGATTGGAACTGCAGGCCGACTGCTTCGCGGGTATCTGGGCGCATTCGACGCAGCAGCGCAGTCTCGTCAATCAAACCGACATCAACGCTGCGATGCGCGCCGCCGCGGCGGTTGGCGACGATCGGCTTCAGCGCATGGGACGAGGCTATGTGAACCCCGAATCGTTCACACACGGAACGTCCGCTCAACGCGTTCAATGGTTCCGGCGCGGTCTGGATACCGGGCAGATTTCGGCCTGCGACACGTTCAAATAACGTGGTTAAATGACCAGCTTCTCGACTGCCACGTTGTCGAATTCGTCAGTAGCGCGCACGGCGATAGTGTGCTCGCCGGGTTTCAAATCTTTCAGCTCGAGCGAGTAGTCGAGAGCCTTTGAATCGGAAAGTTTGGTCACGGGATCCACGACCGTCCACTCGCCGCCGTCCAACGAATATTCTGCCTTGCGGACCAAGCTCAATGCGTCGGCGACATGCCACCGGATCACCTTGCCCTTTACAGTCAGCCCCGCGATTTGAGGCGGTGTGTTGTCGATCGTAAAGGGATCGCTTTCTTCCTGCGTTGTGAGCGCGTTCTCAGGGGTGTTGGAAGGGGAGTCGGATGCGGTAATCCGAATCTGATACTCTCCATCGGGGAAGGCTGCGGAATCAAACGACAGATAATTCGCAAGCACTTTATCGCCGAGCAGTTTCCAGGCTTGTTCCTTCTCGCCGCGGATCTCAACTTTGTAAATCAGCGTGTCGCCGTTCTCGTCCGATGCCGCCCAACGAACAGCCTGCGCACCTTTGGACCATATCATTGTTGGCGTGGTGGTGGGGCCGCTGCCGGAAGCGGCTCTCGGCGACGGCGTGACGCCAATCGCGGGAAGCGAGAGCGTCGCGGGACTGGAGGACGTGAGCTGAAGGAGCGGGTTGGGGAATTTATAATTCGGCGGCGTGATTTCAATCCGATCGATGGATGGCCTCACATTCTGCCGCAGATACGCGGTCTCCACGGAGTCAAGCGTGGGAGAACTGCCGTTTGGGGCGGAGGTCAGTGTCGCCTTCCATTGAATGAAGCGTGCGGAAGGCGCGGTAATCTGACCACCGTCGGATGCATTCACGGGCGTGGACCACGGGCTCCAGTTCTGCTGCGGACGGTCCAGATTGCCGGAGCGCGCCGAGAGCATTACTTTCCCACCGTGAAGATCGGCGTCCGCGGTAATCCGTCCCCAAGTGGCGAACCCACCGGTATCGAATACGTCGCTTTCGATGGTTCCCTCGGGCTCGATGCCGGGACCGACGCGAAACACCTGCCCGACATTGCCGGTTGCGGCATAGAGCGTGCCGTCTTTGCCCGACATCAATGCGGTGACCTGCGCGACGGGGAAGCTCACGAGCGTTGAATAGAGAGACCGGGTTTCGACGCGATAGAGATTGCCTTTATTACCAGAGCCGATCAGCAGCCGGCCATTTGCATCGAGCGCGAGCGCATACACCAAATCCTGCGCGCCACTCCATATTTTTTCCGGGGCTTGCTTTGCGGACAGGCGGTAAACGTCGGAGCCGCCCGGAATAGTCACCGGCGCGATCGATTGCAGCGACGGCGGGGCCGGACGCGGCGCGCCCGGCAGAACGGGAGCTGCACGAGGCGTTGGCGCAACGGCGGGAGCCGCGGTCTTGCTGCCGAGAGCCGCGGCATAGATCTCATTTTCGGGGCCGATGGCCAGCGCGGTTACTTCGCGCTTGGACATCTGATAAAGCACAAAACCTTCGCCTTTTGGCGACACGCGAATCACCAGTCCGCCGGGCTCGGTGCCTACGATCAGATTGCCCTCACGATCGAAGGCCATGGAGCGGGCATGGGTTTCGTCAGTCTTGAAAAAGACAGTGCCCTTGCCATCCGGCGTGACTTTGTGAACTTCGCCCTGATCTCCGGTTGCGACGTAGAGATTGTCGGACGCGTCACAAAGCATCGACCAGATGTACTTCTGCTTCGGATCGTAAAACTCCTCGGCCTTTCCGTTGGCGTTCACACGGTAGATCTTGCCGTCGGGAGCGGTCGCCACGTAGATGCGGTCCTTCGAGTCGATCGCGATGGCATGGATTTCGAGCGCATCGAACTCGGCGATCTTTTCGCCCTTGCCGTTCGGAGAAATGCGAAAGAGCTTTGCGCCCGGTCCGCCCGCGGTATAGAGGTTGCCTTTGGAATCGTGCGCGAGCGCCCAGAGATAGGCGGTCGCCGAATCGTAGACTTCGGTCGTCCGCGGCGCGAGGGACAGGCGTCCGTCGCTGCGAATCGACAGGTTTTTCAGATTGCCCTTCTGAAAGTCGGAATAGTCGGACTGCGTCCAGGAGCGGGTTTCACCCGCGAAGCAAAGTGTGGCTCCCGCGGCGAGGAGCAGGATGGTTCTCATTGGCACGGCTACTTTACCGTGACGCGAAGAGTATAACTCCCGTTTACCACGTAATCGAAAGGCAGCGACATCTGCTCACTCGAGCTCTCGGGTGAAGTAATCATCGTCTGCGTTGTGGTGCGCCCGGCCTGCATGACATTCAGTATCGATGACGGCAGACTCGGCAGCGTTTTGTCTTCGTAGTAAGCCGTTGGATTGGAGGCCACCAGCGACACATACAACTTGTTGTTGCTGCGTTCCTGGTTGAGCAGCGACACGAGCTGCGGCACGTCCATATAGCGGTTGGTGGACGTCGCCTGCACCTGCGTACGATTGGCCACATTGGCATCGCTCAGCAGAATCCGGTGTTCGCCTTTCGGGATGCCGGGAGGCAGCTTGAGCGTGAAATCGCGCTCGATGCGCTCGCCGCGATAAGGCCGCAGAAAAACCTTGATCGGAATTTCATCGCCGGGCCGCACGTTGTCATTGGGAGTCCATGCGTTTTCAATGGTCACCACACGGCGCTCCGGCAAAAGATCGACGGTAACGGTGGCATCCTTCAGATCCGGAATCTTCACCGCATTGGCGTACAGCCGATCGAATTTGTCACCCCACCAGTTGGCCAGCATCTGAGATACGGGCATCGGAAAGTCACCCGCGCTCTGCATGGTGTTCAGGCTGAGGGAATTCTTGCCGTCCGCAAAGTGAACCTGCGCGCTCAGCCGGTACGTCGCTTCGTCCACCGTTTCGTTGATCCCGCCAATCGCGTTCTGCAGGGTCATCGCCATCAACTGCGGCGTCCATTTCTGTTGCTGGAATACGTTGAAGTGATAGGTCTTTTCGGCGGAGACCGCATTTTTGCCGTCCATCGAACGGACGTCCACAGTTACCGGAATCATCGGCGCTTCGTCGCCGAGGACACCCATAATTCCGCTGTGCCGGTCCTGATGCAGCGCGCCCACGATCTCGGTGGCGTTCGCCAGCTTATTCGGCTGGTATTGCGAGGTCAGGATCGTCAGCACTTCGCCTTTGCTCATCGGCATATCGAGCGGTCCGATGTTGAAGAACGGATGCCCGAAGGCGAGAATGTTTTTCCCGTCGTTATAAGTGACCGTGCCGAGGCCGGTGACGCTCATATCGCCGGATACGAGAACGCCGGCGATAGTCTGTCCCGGTTGCAGCGCCGTCTTCCAATCGGCTGCCGGCTTGCTGGAAGTCAGCGCGTTTCCCGCCCCGCCTTCGACGGCAGTCACTCCCAGTTCATTGAAGAGCGGCGCATAATCGCGCAGGACGTTGTCGTTGAATCCGGAAAACATCAAAGGCGTTGCGATGGGCGTAAGACTGATGCCCTGCAATCCCTGCAGCGAAGCAGCCTGCGCATGCTGATCTCCCCGCTCGGGTATGCGCGCGGCGACGGGCCTTGTCTTGTCGAACCGGTTGATTTCGAGCATCAGCTCGATCGGGGTGATGCCGCAGATCGCATCGGTGGAGAAGGAGGTCATCCGCAGGGCGACCGCGCCGATCAGCTTGCCGTCGATGTAAACCGGACTGCCGCTCATGCCGCCGGCGACGTTGGTGCGTTCGGCTTTGCCGCCCATTTTGCCGACGATAATGTCCTGGCCCGGTCCCCACATGTTTTTGTACAAGCCGATGATTTCGATGGGCACGGCTTCGGGCGTATCGCCCTTGAACACGGTCCACGCGGTGGCGTGCATGCCGGGTTTGATTTCGCTGGATTTGAGGATTTCTACTTTACCTGCCCGGGGAGGTTGTGGTCCGTCAGCTAAAGCACAAAATGACGTAAAAGCCGCGAGCACAGTTGCCGCTGCGGCAGCTCGAAAGAGCATGGTTAGTTGTGGCTCCGTTATTACGATTGTAGCGCGAAGTACGGGAGTAAATGCCGGCGCAGGTTATTGGTTCGAATCCACGAGGGGGAGCCGGGAAAAATGCGCTGATTCCATTCCCACTTGCCAGCCTGAAATTGACTCCGGCAAATTGGGACGGTGTCGTTTTCAGCGGTGTTTTCCCTGGTGCGCTTGTCTGGACCCGATGGCCTCAGCAATAATTGCGGTCACGAAGCTATTGATACTCACTCCCTCATTTTCTGCCTGCGCCGTCAGCTTCGAGTAAAGCGTGCGCGGCAAACGTTGTCGCCACTGCGCGGCTTCAATTCCCGGCTTGGGCACATTCCGACCGGATTCCTGGAACACGGCAACGCAGTCGCGCAATGCCTCTCGACCGTTGGCGATCGCTTCCTCTATCGTCTCTCCGTCGGACATGCACCCAGGGATATCGGGATACTCCACCAAATAGCCGCCGCCCTCTTCTTTTGAAAGCGGGCGGACCGTAAACTGGTATGCGTCAAGATTTCGCTTCGTTCTTTTGTTCATTCTGGTTCACCTCCGCCGCATTGTTGACCAGCGCCAGAAACTGTCTAATGTAGATCGGTTTGATCGGCCTCTTTGCCGGAACCGATACGATTTCACGAACGCCGGCAGCGCTGAAAATCACGTGGCTCCCACCGTGGCCTGGTTTTCGCCAGCCAACCCCGTACTCGTTCGCAACCGCCTGCAACTCTTCGATACGCCAGCCAGTCTGGTTTCCGCGCATCTTCCGGATAGTTTTACCAGCGGCTGACACAAATAAATGATACCGCATACGGTATCCAGGTAAGGTCCAGCAAGCGTCGTGGAAGCGAATCCCTACTCAGGCAGAGAGCCTGAAGCATTCGCCGAAATCCGGCATTCCAGTACACTTCAGGAAAGTTCGATAGTTGTCCACGAAGGGGCGCGCGTTTCGATTTAGGCAAAATCTCCGGAAACGATAGAATAGGAACGGCCATGGACGCAGCAAACAACATCTCACTTCCCGAGCCATTGCTGGCGGAAATCCAGAGCGCGGCGCAGGCGGAACATCGTAGCGTCGATGAAGTGTTCACCGATGCCGTGAAGCGGTACGTCGAAGAGCGTTCTTGGACGAGGCTGCTTGACTATGGCGCGGAGCGGGCGAAGACACTCGGTGTCAAAGAGTCCGACATCGACCGGCTTATAGCCGAATCTCGAGCTGAGCAGCACCGCCATTAAACCCAACCAGCCAGTGATCAGCGCCACGCTCGATACCAGCGTCTATATTAGGGCGCTGCACCTCGGCGGCCCGGCGACCGCGATCATCGGCCACGCGCGGGCCGGAAGCATCCGCATTGACATTTCAGACGCGATAGTGGCCGAGACCAACCGCGTGCTTCGCGATAAGTTCCGGTGGGATGGGTACATGCTCCAGGATGCACGGGAAAAGCTGCGCGCACTCGGCAGCCACGTCTCCCCGACAGAAACCCTACACGTCATCAAAGAAGATCCCGACGACGACCGCATACTCGAATGCGCTGCGACCGCCAAATCGGACTTCATTGTCAGCGAGGACAAGGACTTGCTCCGTTTGGGGCAATTCGGCAATGCCCGGATCGTATCGATCCGGGACTTCACCAATCTGGCGCTCACGCCAGGGAAGTCGGGATAACTCAAGGCCCTGCTGGGCTGATGCTGCCGGTTTGCGGTCAGTGCTCCCTAACCGCAATGTGGCCTTTCCAGCCAGACTCGATTACAGGCGTCCGACTGCGGAATGCGTCCACATGTCGGTCTTGGGTGGCCAATATGAAAAGTACGTGCGGGGAATGAAAAGAGAACACAGCCGCCGCGCCGGTGCGTTCTTTTAACTCCTGAGCGATTCCGGGGATACGCACCATCGCGTCGTCCGCGTGGAGAAGGTCGGCCAGTGCGGCCGGGAAAGCAAAATCGCGAATCGCCTGAAGAACTCTTTGCTCGTTGTCCGCGTCGGAGGCTATCCAGAGATCCATATCGACGGTGTTTCTGACATGACCAAAGGCGTTCACGGCATAACCGCCGATCAGCAGAAATCGTGCGTTATGCGCATCGAGCGACTTCAAGAACTCTTTGAAATCGCGTGGTATCCGGGTCGTAGGCATTCAGGATCTGGCGGGTAAGTTCCAGCGCCACGAGGCGCTCTTCCATTGTCCGGGTCTTCCAGTATTCCTTTGCGTCGGAAGGCGTTTCGGTGGTGACGACCGAGATTACAGACCGGTCCATCCGAACTTCGTCTATCAGCGCCATCGCCCGATTTTAACAGAGTTCCAGGCCGCCATTTCCGACGTGCGATGCCAAAAGGCGCCCTTCGAATTCAGACAGAAGCCCGATTACCGGTTCACGTTTCGCGAAAATACTATCGCAGTTGCACGTTCAGTAATCCGTACAGAACCTCGTGGGCCGGCAAAAGCTACTGCGGACTGGCCTGCTCCCGCGTCCTGGTACTGCGGGCAATGTTCGAACGAATTCTCGTCAGCCAGCGGCTGGTGCGCTCGCTGTGGAGGTGCAGCGCAAAGGCTGAATTGGGGAAGGTGAACGTGACGATTAGTGATGTACCCTTGGGCTCTACCGTCGTGAGATCAGGTCAGACGTTAAGCGCGAAGCTATAGAGCTTATCCAGTGCACTGCTCCGGTCGGCGCCGTCCACGGCGATCAGAAAAGCGTTCGATAATCGCCCCCGAAGGGGAGCAACTCGGTTGGGAAATCTCGTTTGACCCCTTGACCGCGCGAGCGCGCTGGCCTTATAACAGCGGGTTACGCCATTTCAAGCCATTGAATCTCGCAAAGTCCGTATCTGAGGAACAGAGTTCCGCGCCGTGTTCGATGGCCAAGGCCGCCAAGTGAGCGTCGGAGGTCAGATTTCCGCCAGTTCCCAGAGGCGCGAGCAGGTCGCGCAGAACTATCAAATGGCGTGGACCGGGATGCACGATAGTCGCGGACGGTTGATCCAACCAGGAAGCCAGCAGACCAAAGGCGGTCTCCATGGTCAGGGGACGCCGGAACAAGCCGGGTCTGGTGGTGAGGCGAAGGAATGCGAGAAGTACATTCCAGGGAAATCCGATGGTTTCCTGCCCGGACAAAGCCGATTCCAGCCAGGATTTCGCCTTCCGGTTTAACGGGGCATCCGCGTTCACTGCGTAGATCAGAAGATTCGCATCGAGAATGATCATTTACGCGGAATCACTTGCGCAATGTCAGCTTTCGGCTGAGTTCTTCATCCTCGATTGCGTCGGCAACAGCCAGCGCTTTGTCCCAACGGAACTCCTGCGCTGCCCCCATACGAAACGATTTCTGCGTAAACTTCCTGACGTGTCTAAGTCCCTTGCCGCCTAACCCGGCTCGCGCGGCTTCATTCAGAGCTTCCTTGAACGATATGCCGCGTTCCCTGATCGTATCGCGGATCAATCTTTCCACGTCAGGATCCAGAGTGACCGTTGTCCTCATGTTGCTATCGTAGCATCATCATACACGCTGTCATGATGCCGGCAAATACGTATAAACTAACTGATATAATACGTACGTGGCAAAGCTTACTTTGAGCGTGGACGACCGCATCGTCTCGGTCGCAAAGCAGTATGCGAAACGGCGAGGAGTTTCGGTGTCCGGGATGGTGGAAGCCTACCTTGCCGCGGTTGCCGATCCACCTTCTCCAGCCAGAGGGGCCGCTCCCATACTGCGCTCGGTCCGGGGAATTCTCCGGAATGCGGATGTCAACGACTACCGCAGGCATCTGGCTACGAAGTATCGATGAAGCGAATCCTCCTCGATACCAACATCGTCCTCGACGTTCTGCTCAACCGGCAACCTTATGCGGATGCCGGCGCCGCGGTCTGGACTGCCGTCGAGACAGGCGCCTTGCAGGGGATGCTGGCAGCGCACGCCGTGACGACAATTCACTATCTGATTCGAAAGGAAATGGGAAACGCCAGGACCGCGCGGACCCTTTCGGCGATCCTGAAAGTCTTTGGAGTGGCTGCAGTCGATGAAGCGGTGATTCGCGAAGCTTTGCAACTACCCGTTTCCGATTTCGAGGATTCCGTAACCGCAGCAGCGGCGCGGCTGGCCGGATGTGAATGCATCGTGACGCGGAACCCAAAGGGATTTCGCGGATCTCCAGTACGCTCGCTGACGCCGGAAGCGGTAATACCGCTCCTGTATGGCGAATGAGCCGCCTAAAAGACAGATGCAGCCATGATTGGCCGCCTTACTTGCCCTTCGCGTCTTCCGAATATTGAGTCTGCGGCGGGTTCAGCTTGATCGCTATTGTCTGCTCAGGCATGGTGAGTTGGAAGACGTCGCCGAAGGTCTGATAGTTGGCTGCGATGACCTGGACGGTGATCTCGCCCATCGGCATCTCAGGAATACTCACCGAACCCTGCTGGCTGGTTTTCATCTCCCAGCTCGTGATCATCTTTTTCATCTTCACCGGGTTGAGGCCGTGGCGAAAGCGCACGATCACGCTGGCGCGGTCGATCGGTTTCCCCGTGTCGGCCGAATTGATCTGCACCGTGAGTCTTGTCCCGGATCCGCCGAACAATGTTGCGGAAAAGAGGAGCAGAAGGGCGATCCCCAAACTACGCATAGCTTCCATTATCCGACATCCCGATATGCGACTTTATGCGAGGTCGGGCAACAGGAATCGTCTCGGAGTTCCCGCTGCGTCCGTGACCGCCTCCGCCGCGAGATAACCGCTGCGCACAGCGCCTTCCATCGTGGCGGGCCATCCCGAGCGCGTCCAATCTCCGGCCAGGAAGAAGTTTTTGAGCTGCGTGCGGGAGAGGGGCCGAAGCGCCTCCAGCCCAGGCTTCGCCGAGAATGTCGCTCGCACCTCTTTGATGACCTGTGCCTTTTCGAGCCGCGCGTCTTTCACTACAGGGAAAAATTCAGCCAATTCCCGAACGGCGAGGTCGATGATTTCATTACGCGGGATCTCGGTCAGGCTGCGCGAGGCGCTGACTACGGTCTGAATATACCGGCCCTCGCTCTTGTTGAACATCCACTGAATGGTGCGATCGAGCAGCGTCGCATGGGGCAGGCTGGTGACCGGGCGATCGAACCACAGGTGGATGCCTGTAATCGGCGAGTGCTCGAAGGCCGCCCATTCGACCGGCAAACCGGGGAGCAGCGGCTGCAGACGCTCGAACGGCAGCGCTGAGATGTAGTAGTCGGCTGCATTTGGGCCGGCTGCGGTGTGAATCGCGGTGATGGCTGAATCGGTCGTCTCGATGGCTGTAATGGCAGATCGATGCTGAATACGGATCGCTCCGGCGCGCGCGAGCGAATGCTCATCGTAGAGCTCGCGGAGCGGCACAGCCGGGATGCCCATTTCGTATGAATCCGCGCGCGCGATCATTCCCAGCCAGAAGACCTGGAACCCGTGCGCCGCGGCCATACGATCCAGTTCTTCGTTTACGGCGCTCACCAGCACCTGACGCCAGTAGCGCTCGATCGCCCGCTCGGTTTGGCGTTTTTCGCGCAGCCATTCGAGCATTGAGATGCGGTCGAGGTCGGTGCGAGTGCGGCGCTCGCGCGGAATTGCATTGACGGCGCGGCCGATTGCGATCTTGTCGGGAATGTCGAGGAATTTGAGTTTGAGGAACGATCCGAAGAAATGCGCCGGTGCGGGAAGTATGCCCCGTTTGAGAATCGACACACGGCCGCCGGGTTCGACGAAGTGGAACTCACGGTGAAAGCCGATTTTGTTCACGACGCCGAGCCGCTGGTAAAGATCCAGGAGATTAACACAACAGCGCAGCAGAACGTGCTGACAGTTGTCAATCATTTCCCCTTCGGCGCCGTTGGAGGACTGGCCGACGGGCCACGACGTAGCACGGCCGCCGAGGAAGTTCCGCGCTTCGTAAATATCGACGTCGAAGCCCGCGCTGCCGAGAGCAGCGGCTGAGGCGAGGCCCGCAAGGCCGCCTCCGATCACAGCGACGCGCGGCATTAAGAAGTGGAAGGCTCCCGAAGCAAGCCCTATTATCTCTTTTGCCTACCCACCGGCGGCGCCATTTGCCCGCCGAAACTGCTTATACTGATGGAACATCGTATGGAACCGGTGCTGGTGGAAAATTTCTTTCTGGGCTGTCTGGCGCATGCGTCATACCTGGTCGGTTCGGAGGGTATCGCAGCTGTAGTCGACCCGCAGCGCGACGTGGACATCTATCTGGATGCCGCGGCGCAGCGTGGTTTGAAGATCGCGCACATTATCGAAACGCACCTGCATGCCGATTTCGTCTCCGGCCATCGCGAGCTTGCGGAGCGCACGGGCGCGCGCATCTATCTTGGCGCGGAGGCCGGTGCTCAGTTTCCACACACGCCGATTTGCGACGGCGATTCGCTCCAATTCGGGAAGTGCCGGTTCGATTTTCTGGCCACGCCGGGCCACACCGTGGAAAGCGTCTGCATTGCGATGACGGACCTCAGTTCCCCCTCTCATCCGCGCGCAGTGTTCACCGGCGACACGCTGTTTGTGGGAGACGTCGGACGCCCCGACCTGTCCGGCAACCACACACCGCAGGAACTGGCGGCGATGCTTTACACGAGTCTGCATGAGAAACTCCTGAAACTTCCGGATGAGACGGAGATCTTTCCGGCGCACGGGGCGGGATCGTTGTGCGGAAGGCAGATGGGCTCGGAGCGGTCTTCCACCATCGGCAAGGAGCGGCGGACCAACTATGCGTTGCTGGCGCCCACTTGCGAGGAGTTCATCCGCCTGCTTACGGACGGCCTGCCACCGCGCCCGGAGTACTTCGGCCGCGAAGTGGAATTGAACCGCCAGGGAGCGATGGCGATGGATCAGATCCCGCCGCCCGTGCCGGTGCGTGCGCCGGAGGTTTATCGGCTGCAGTCGGAGGGGGCGATGGTGCTGGATACGCGTCCGGCGATGCAGTTTGCGGTGGCGCATGTGCCAGGCTCGATGCACATTGCGCTCTCGGGGCAATATGCATCCTGGGCGGCGCGGATATTGGGTCTGGACAAGCGAATCATTCTGGTCGGAGAGGATGACGATCATCTCCGGGAGTCTCAACTGCGGCTGGCTCGAGTTGGCATCGAGCACGTCGATGCGTATCTGGAAGACGGAATCGCAGGCTGGCTCAAGGGCGGCTACGAACTGGACTACATCCCGCAGATCACGGGGCAGGAGTTTGCCGATTTGTTGGTGGACGAGAAAGAGCGCATTACCGTACTCGACGTTCGGGAACGTGGAGAAGTGGAAGCGGGCGCGATCGGGAACTCGGTGCGGATTCCGTTAGGCCAGTTGCAGGCTCGCACCGGCGAGCTGGACCGCGACAAGCTTGTCGTGGTTCACTGCAAGGGTGGTTATCGCAGCTCGATCGCCACCAGCATTCTGCGGCGCGCGGGATTTCGGGATATTGCGAATTTGACGGGCGGATACGATGCGTGGGCGGTCTTGAATCAGGCGGGATGAAGCTGTGGATCAGGCGGCGTACTGGATAACTTCGAGTTCGGCGGAGCGATCCACTTTGGCGAGGAGGCTGTCAACTCGCGCCATCGCGGTGTCTTCCAGTTCCGTTTCTCCGCATTGGAGGCACTGAAGGACCGGCAACGCTTTCACAATCGCGATGGACGTGTCGCCGAGCTTGAAGGGTAAGTCGGTCACCCGTGGTTCCATCGCGCCTCCGCAGATTCGACATTTCATACCGCGATTCTCCGTTTACGCCCATTCTCTTCCCATTGATTGGGATCGGGAAGGTACAGGGTCACTACACGAATATTGTAGCCCTCGACATCGGTGGCGATGAGAGCATGGAACACAAATTCGGGAACCTCGCCCCTCATCAGAAAGCTCGGCAGATATTTGTCTTCGGGATTCGTCTCGATGATTTCGAGCGTCGGGATCGCCCTGCGAAGCACCTCGCGAGTCAGCCGCCGTTCCTGAAGTCGCATCGTCACGTGATAAGTCCAGTGAACTCGTCCCCAGACAATACAGTCCCTGATGAAGGCTAGAGGTTCGTCGGGACTGGGGGCATTCGGCAAGTCCCGATTATAGAGGGCGTGAGGCGGAGTATTTGAAGAAAGTTCGGGCCCTTAGCTCAATGATTTGAGCAGCAGACTCACAAATCATCCCTGGGCTTGCCACCGAGCGAAACTGGCCGAAACCATTGCTCCTTAGGGAACCACCACGTGCGCCGGAAGACACCGAGGGATGCACGCAGGGGCGAAAAGGTGAACTTCATCGCCCAAGCGAGAAGCTGACATCTATCGTCGTGACTATAGTCGCGTGCCCATGTCAGTCGTTACTTCAGCGCAGCCATCAGTTCTCCCGTTTCCCGCAGAATATTCAGCCGCGCGCGCTCGGAGTTGAATTGAGCGTCATAGAACGCGATCCATTTTTCATCTTCGTTGAAGCGCGATTCCTCCACCTGACGCAGCGAGGCGCGTCCTTCGTTCATCTGCGCCAGCACCACTGAGAGCTGAGAGCGCGCAAGATCGAGATCGGCCTGCGCGAGCTCTTTGGCGATATCCGTCTTTTGAATTTCCTGATAGCTCTGATGGATGTCGAGCCGGATTTTGTTGCGCGCCACTTCGACTTCAGCCCGAATGTGCTGCTGCTCATTCTGAGCCTGCTCGACTTCCGCGCGCGCGCCGGAACCATTGAAAATCGGCACCTCGATCGAAGCACCCAGCTCGCCGTTGTTGCGTGTAAAGGTCGCGAAATAGTTTTGGTAGTTATTGTATTGCGACAGCAGGGCGTACTGCGCCACGAGGTCGACTTTGGGAAGCCGCTTGGCTTTGTCGCCTTTGACTTCCAGCCCCTTGGCAGCGTAATTCGATTCCAGACGCTTAAGTTCTTTGCTTCCGCTCAGGGCGGTCTGAATCGCCGCTTCTTCATTTACCGGGATGGCCGGTGTTACGCGATCCTCCTGCATCGGTGTGACCAGATCGCCCGCATCCCATCCCAGCGTGACCGCCAGACTGTGCGCCGCGTAGTCGCGATCGGTTTGGAGCGAAATCAGACGCTGCCGCCCACGCAACAGGTTGACGTTCGCTTCCTGCGCCGTTGTTGCCAGATCGCGGCCTTCCTCGACGCGGGTCTTCGCGGTCTGCAGAACCTTCTCCAGGCTCTCGACCTGTTTCCCGGCCGAATCCGCGAGCCGGCCTGCGCGGTCGACGTCGATATAGAGGGACGCCACCTTGTATGCAATTTCGTCGCTTTTTTCGCCGGAGGCAAAACCGGCGCCGCGCACCGATTCCCTCGCTTGGGCGACTGCGTAGCGCTGCGGCTTATTGAACAGTGACTCGTTGGCTTTGGCTTCGAATATGGCCGGCGCCGATCCCTCGATGCTCAAAGGGAATCCATTGGTGTAGGCGAGGCCGGTGCCCATGCCCACATGGGGGCTGAACGGGTTATTCGCGAGGCGAACGCCCAACGACGCCTTCGCTTCATCGAGGCGGGCCATAACGACCTCGGGGTTCTGCGTGAGGGCGCGGGCTACGGCCTGTTTCAGCGTCAGCGTATGGGTTTCGGCGCGGGCGGCCATGCTGAATAAAACCGCGGCCGCGGGCAAAAGAACGATCCTGTGCATGAACTATTCGTAGCGCAGCGCTTCCGTCGGATTCAAGCGAGAGGCGCGGCTGGCCGGTAACATGCCGAAAATCAGGCCTACCAGGCTGGATACCGTGAAAGCGATTCCAACGGACCACGCTGAGATGGGGATGCGCAGATTGTCGACGAAAAACTGCACGCTGAACGGCACGGCCACGCCCGCGACGATGCCCAATGTGCCGCCGGTCAGGCTGATCAGAATCGCTTCCGTCAGGAACTGAAGCAGGATGTCATGGCGCGATGCGCCCACCGCCATGCGGACGCCGATTTCGCGGGTACGCTCGGTCACGGTGACCAGCATGATGTTCATGATGCCGATTCCGGAGATGACGAGTGCGATCGCCGATACGAGCACCAGCACCAGGCTGAGAACGCGGGAAATTTTCTTCGCGGCATCGAGAATGCCGGTCAGGTTCTCCACTTTGTAGGTGGCGCCGGCGCGGTGCCGGCTCTCCAGAATCTGCTTCACCTCGTTCGTCACGTTCTCCACGTCGTCGGCGGATCGAACCTGAACGTAGAAAGGATCGATCCGCTCGACGCGGATGAAATACTGCTGCACGGTTATGGGAATGAGCAGCGTTTCGGAGTTCAGCTCCGACTGCCCGAAGGTGTTGCCTTTCTCTTTGAAGACACCGATCACCGTGAACTGCAGGCCATGCAGTTTTATGGAACGCCCTGGCGCGGCGCCCACGCTGCCGTAAAGGCGTTTCGCCAGCTTCTCCGTCATCAGAGCGACCTTCTGGCGCAGTTCGACGTCGCTCGAGTCGAGGAAACGTCCGGAAAGCACGGCCAGGTTACGGACTATTCGGTAGTATTCGTCCGAGCCGATGATGAGCAGCCGCTCTTCCTTGCCGTTGATGAAGGTCGAGTCGTAATTGCTCTCGATTCCGGTGGCGGCGACGATGCTGCCGGCCAGCTGCTGACGGACGGCAACCACATCGGACCTTTTGATGAAGTCGGCATTGACCTCCGCCGAGGACGATTGCGTTCCGACTTCATAGGAGGCATAGACCATGTTCGAGCCCACGCCTTCGATCTGCTCAATGATGTAGTTGCGGCTGGTGAGGGAGATGGTGACGACCAGAATCACGGACGCGGTGCCGATGACCATGCCCAAACCGGTCAGCAGCGAGCGAACGGGATTCTGGCGCAGAGCCTGCAGGCTGAAGCTCATGGCTTCGCCGACATGCATACGCTAGCGGGCCTTCCTTCCGACTGAAGTTCCGCCGCAAAAATGTGGGGCAGACGATCGGTTTGTGTCGTCTGCTGCCGGAAGGCAGGCCACGAAAAACGATGGTCCGCCCCACATTACTTTCGTCGCGAAGGACATGAGGTCAGCTTTTTCTGCGTGAGAACATGCGGAATACCTCGGTCACGGCGATCCAGAGGTTGATGGCGCCCACGCCGCTGATGCCGCCCCGCACAAAGCTGTTGTTCCAGAAGGAGTGCCAGGTCGTTTGAACGCTGCCGCGAACGGCCCAGGCGAAGTAATTGTCGCCCCAGCCGTCGGTCCACGGGTAGATGAGCAGGAAGAGGCCGAGTTCAAAACAGAAGATGATAAACAGCACCGAACTGAGCCGCTGGAACCAGCCTTTACCGGGCGGCGTGATTGCCGGATCGGCGGGGCTTTCGACAACTTCATCCGAGTCGGGGACACTCGATGGCTGATCGCTCATGGGGTCGGCGTTCAAACTGCGGCGAACATCTCCATCTGGCGATCCCGCGGGAGAGGTGAGAACAATGCATGCCGCCGTACCGGCGCAAAACTGAACCGGTGCAGAGGAGTGGGTCCGTATTTCTCCAGTGCCGCCATGTGTTCCGGGGCCTGGTAGCCCTTGTGATTCCGGAGTCCGTATTCGGGATAGAATTTGTCCCATTCGCGCATCATGCGATCGCGATAAACTTTGGCGACAATGGAAGCGGCCGCAATGGCGTGGCAGCGCTCGTCGCCTTGGATGAGGGGCTGCTGAGGCAGGGGAAGGTCGAGCGGGACGGCGTCGACGAGCACAAAATCGGCCGTCGGCCTTAACTGCTCAATGGCAATTTTCATGGCGAGCCGCGAAGCTTCGTAGATGTTGATCCGGTCGATCGTGGCGGCGTCGACCGCGGCGACGGCCCAGGCTGCGGCGCGTTCCCGGATTCGTTCGGCGAGCACCTCGCGGCGTTCGGGCTCGATCTGCTTGCTGTCGTTGAGGCCGCGGATGCGAGCGTCCGGCGTGAGGATGACGGCGGCGGCTACGACTGCGCCGAACAGAGAGCCGCGCCCTACTTCGTCGGCGCCTGCGATAAATTGAAAACCGCGAGCCCGAAGCTCCTGTTCCAGGATGCCCTGGCACTTCCAGCGCGTAAGTTTGGCGGCTTTTGCGGGTGCGGCGGCGCGGGCCATAAGTCGCCCTGCCGGTGGACTACGTGCGTTCCTTCAGACGAGCCGCTTTACCCTTGAGTCCGCGCAGGTAGTAAAGCTTGGCGCGACGAACTTTGCCGGTGCGAACCACGTCGATGTGGTCGACAATCGGGCCGCTCAACGGGAAAATGCGCTCGACGCCATGGCCGAAGCTGACTTTGCGCACCGTAACGGTCTCGCCCATGTCTTTGTTTTTGCGGGCCAGCACCGTGCCTTCAAAAATCTGGATGCGCTCTTTTTCGCCTTCTTTGATCTTGACGTGAACTTTGACGGTGTCGCCGGGACGGAAAGCCGTCAGGTTGGTGCGGCGCTTCTTTTCAACAAACTTCGATAACAATGCGTTCTGCATTTCGGGAACCTTAATTGTGGGCTAAGCCTTTATGTTACTACAGGGCAGGCTTCGTTATCCGGTCGAGAGGGTGGCCGGAGCTAATTGCGGCTGCCGCCCGAAAGACATCCCGCCAACTGCTTACGTACGGTTCGGTCGAGATTGTCCAGCGGAAACACCACCGTCTCCCCAGGGAACAGATCGGTGACCGTGAGTGTTTTCTCGGGCAGGGGACCATTCAGCTTTGTGGCCGCCATGCCCGAAGTACCTGCGGTGCCGTTGCCCATCTTTTCCTCCCGGCCGTCTAATTTATAGGGAATTCCGGCGTTGCCATCCTCCGATACGGAAAAGGTCCGGTTGGTTTGAGGGGCCGGCGACCAGCTCAGTTGGAAATCTCCCTGGTGGGTGGCGGTATTGCAGTCCAGCGTTAAACGATAGAGTGGACTATCCTCTCCCGGTTTCCGCGGCGCGACGTCGCGCACGATGCTTGCCGTAAGGTCTGTCGTGCGGGTCACGTTCCAGTCTCGGGATCGTTCCGCCTGCGCAGTGGTGGCCGCGACCCAGGCTTCCTGTGTTGGTTTGTCCGGAACTCCCAAGCCCGCGGCGCCCATCGCGCCATTGCGGAGTTTGCTGAGCAGCATTGCTGCCAGCGCCGGATCGGCCTGCGACGCGTCATAGTGCTGGAGCGACAAGCCGCCGTTCTTCACCTGATCGGTATGGCAAACCGCGCAGTACTTCTGCACCAAAGCCGTTTGCTGTCCGGCAGGCATCTGTTCGGCTGCCTGCGCCGGTTGTTGGCCGGTCAGAACGAGACATGCCAGTCCCGCCGATGCGATGGTGAAAACCAAATATTTAGAACTCATTTTGCTGACCTCTCCCACGAGTGAGCCTTTGATTCAGCGCCCCGGCCAACTCTCCACTTGATATACAAGTAGAAGGTGCCAGACTTTCACTTGGATGTCAAGTGGTCATGCTCAAAAAACGATCAAATGTCGCAGCACGGGCGAGCCTGCGGCGGGCCTCGCCACAGGGAAGGAGTGTCACCGTTCCACTGGCAATCTGTTCGACACGCCGCTGGATTTCCACGCGCCACGCGTCCTCAGCCTCAGGGTCAACTTCCGTGTCGAGGCTGTCCAGTAGCGAATCGATCAACGCGGCGCGGGCTTCGGCCGGAAGGGTGAGTGCATTTCTCAACAACTCCGCAGGATCGGACTGCATACTCTTCATTATGAAATGAATCGACTCGGCAGTGTGAGAGTGCTTTACAGGATCTGGTGTTGCACTGCCGGTCCGGAGTTCAGGAGCTGCACCATTTTATCGATGAGGTCCTGCGGGATGTCGGCGTGGACCGTGACCGAGCGGCCCTGCTGGTCGATGGTGATTCCGTCCCAGACCCGGAGCAGTTGCGACTGATTTTCGGGCACATTCAGACGACCGAGGCCGACGAGGCCGCGGACGACGTCGCGCAGGTTGATGGCTTCCTTTTCCGTAGCGGTGGTTCCATGCACATCGGCGCGCAGTCCGGCGTTGAACTCCGCCTGAAACCAGTAGTTCTGCAGATTGCGGAAGACGGTCGAGAGATCCAATCCGGAATTGGCGCCGGGAGGATGATCCGCCAGAAAATTTCCGGAGCCGACCGAAACTCCCCAGAGTTGGCTCTGCGGGCTGACGCTGGTCACTCGGGCGAGCAGCGACTGGGCGGCGGTGTGCGCACCCGAGGTCCATTCGTCGATTGCGGCTTCGAGGGTCGGGAGATCGCCGGCCGCGGCGAGGGTCGAATCGAGGATGCAGAAACCGTTGTCGCCCAGGCCCCAGATGTCATATTGCCGGTGTTTGGTTTTGTGCATGTTCTTCAGCAGCGCGGGGTTGAGGTGGAACGTTCCGCGGGCTACCATGACACTGCCCTTCGGCGTGGACGCGAACAGAAGGTCCCGGACGTCCCGCCGCGGATCGAAACCGGTGTCGGAGGCAAATTGGTCTATCTGCCCGAGGTTTTGAGACGACAACAATTTCTTGTAGATTTCGGTCTGTTTGATCTGGTCCATGTGACCGCCGACCAGACTGGTGGAACCGGGTGGAACCATCCGCTCCAGAACGTTGTCGACGCGGGGCTGCGCAGCGGCAACCGCGGCTGTGAAAGCAATGAGGCCGAGTAACCGGCCATGTACCAATGGGGGCATTAGAAACTCCTTCGCTGAAAACGCCAAAGGCCGAGGCCAAGCGCAACGGCTCCGAAAATCGCGGTGGACCAAACGGGCATCCAACTCTCGATCGGCTGATTCAGGATCATGTGCCGGATGATCACGCTCACATCCGATGTTTTCGGCAGCACGTAATAAAAAAACCGCACAACTACACGCGACCATTCTGAGCTCAGCAGACGCTCGATCGTGGCTTTTTGCGCCAGAATCGGCGTAATAATCATGATCGCAAACACCGCCATAATGGCGACGGCGGAACTGTCCCAAAGCACTCCAACCAACACGAGTACCGCGAGGAGCACAGCGAAGATAAAGATCGTACACAGACTTGAAATGAGGAATCCCACGCCCCAGACATTCGTCTTCACGCCGAAAATGATCCAGGAGCCGGCGACCAGATAGACGATGTTGGCCGCCACTACCAGCACGTTCCCGAGATAGCGGCCCAGCAGCAAATGCGTACGCGAGACGGGTTTCGAAAGCAGCAGCTCGATGCGCCCTGGCTCGAAGACCGCCGCGACCAGACCCGCTGAAGCGAAGACGGACAGAGCCATTCCCGCGAAATAGAGGACCATGGCGATCACGCTCTGCGTCTGCTGCACGAGGCCCTCGACATCCGAGCTCGTCCTGTTGCTGCCGAAGATGGTGACGGTTGCGATCGCGCCCTGCACCACATCGATGCGCATGATGAACATCAGGAAGAGCAGGAGCGCGGAGCAGCAGCCGAAGAAGCCCCAGAAGATGCGGCGCGCGAAAGCTTCGCGGAAGGTGTCGCGGACCAGAGCCGCCGTCGTGTTCGCCGTCTTATTCATGGGACGAACTCATTTCACGGGCTCCACGGTCTTCATAAACACCTCTTCGAGCGTACTCTTCGTCCGGCCCAGCGATTCGAGCTCACAGCCGTTCGTGCGCAGCAGATCGATGGCCTGATTGGCTTCCTCGCGCGTGGCGAACAATAGCTGCAGCGATCCGTTGTGGGAAGCGAAGGAGCGGGCGCGGGCGCGAAGCTCGGTTTCCAGCGTTTCGGGTACGCGAAGGCCTTCGATGCTGTAGCCGCTGCCGCTGGTGAGTTCCTCGACAGTGCCGCTGAGCGCCAGTTTACCTTTCTGGATGATGGCTACTTCGCGGCAGAACAATTCCACTTCGGCCAGCAGGTGGGAGTTGAGGAATATCGTTACTCCCTGCTGCTCCAGGGCCTGCAGAACGTCGCGGATTTGCTTGCGGCCCACCGGATCGACGCCGTCGCCGGGTTCATCAAGGACGAGGAGCTTCGGCGAATGAATCAGAGCCTGCGCGAGTCCCACGCGCTGCAGCATGCCTTTCGAATATTTTCCGAGCCGCAGGTTATGCGCGCGTTCATCGAGGCCGACTCGATGCAGAAGTTCGGGGATACGTTTGCGCCGGGATGCCGCATCCATGCCGGAAAGGGCGCCGTAGAAATCCAGCATGTCGTGCCCGGTCATATAAGTCGGGAAACGATGGTTTTCGGGCAGGTAGCCGATCGGGCGGCGGGCTTCGGTCTCGCGCGCGTCGCGGCCAAAAACCAGGGCGCGGCCCGAGGTCTGATACGTGCAGGAAAGCAGCATCTTGACGAAAGTCGTCTTGCCGGCGCCGTTCGGACCAAGCAGCCCATAAGTGGAGCCGACCGGCACGCGCAAAGAGATATTGTCAACGGCCCGCAATTCGCGGCCGGAGAACGCGCCGCGGAAAACCTTGGTTAGTCCTTCAGTTTCAATCGCGTATTCAGGCACTCTACTGAAGGATAACGAACGCAACCAGGCTTTCGTTCGCCGGCCAAATCGCAAAAGCCTCGGATAAACACTGAACAGGAGATACGCAAAGGGAAAGGCGGCTCGTAGCCGCATGTCCGTGCAGGTCTACAAAAAATCAGTTCCGGAAACTGCTGACGGCTTCCTTCTCGTCGTGGAAGGTCGGGATAAGCGTGCTTAGCCCGGTCATGTCGAGCAGCTTCTTGATCTCAGGGGCCGGGTTCAGCATTTTGAGTGCGCCACGATTTTTGACCAGGTGTGAGTAGCAGCTCATCAATTGCCCCAAGCCGGCGCTGTCGATCCGTGTCACTCGAGATAAGTCGATAATGACGCGGGAGTCGCTTTGCTCGAGGACTTCCTTGCGCAACTCCTCCAACTCGTGAGCCGAATGGGTCAACTCCGCGTTGGCCTTGAATCGCAGAACGGAAACGCCCTCCGTCTGATTCCAGGCGAGGTTTGACGCGCGCAAATCCGCAGCCAGACGCTCACTGACCAGTAATTCGTCGAAGCATTCATCGCAGCCGAGATAATGGCCTTCAAACTCTTCCACGGCTTCCGCTTCAAGCGCTCGGGAAAGATATCGGGCGATCACCTGCTCGCGTTCTACCGGTTCCATTTTGCAAACCATGCGTTCTTCCATCCACTCAGTGCTCAACGTTGGTTTTTCGTTTCATTTCCTGGCCGTAGACGCGGCGAAAGCGTTCTTTGGCACGGAATAGTACTACCCGGAACTGGGCGTCACTCATACCCCATTCCGTACAAATCTCTTCTTTCTCACGGCCTTCCAGGTAGAGCGCCCGCAGGATCAGGCGATCCCTTTCGGCCAATTCTTTCAGGCCGCTGTCGATGGCATCGCGCATTTCGAGGATTTCGGCCTCGGCCCGGACACCCTTGTCCGGGATGGGAATATCCGGATCGATTGCCGGCTCCCGGCGGATCCGGCGCCGATACTCAAGGATTACGTTGCGGCAGACGCCGTTCAGAAAGGCTCCGAATTCCGTTGTATTGCGGATTGCCTGGCGTTGCTCGGCCCGAAAAAAACGAGCCAGCGTCTCCTGAACCAGATCGTCCACGTCGGCGCAATTGTGGCCCACATGGTACAGAACCTTGTAGCGCAGTTTGAGGCGCAGGTGTTCGATCGAAGGTTCCGTCAGGGATGGTTCGGTCAGATCCATTGCTGTTTTAAAGGGTGCTGTTTTTGCGGGAAAGGTGTCCTGAGGTATGTCGTTCGGAGTTGTGGGAACTGTGGCGGTACTCCGGAGATCCGATTCCGTCCGCTGCATCGGGATTTCCCGAACACTGGCTCTGGAATCAGCCACAACCCGTCACCCCGCCGAAACTCCCGTGGCCTTCCGGCTTTGGAAACATTCCCGGCAGAAGACCGGACGCCCCTGAGTGGGGCGAAAGGGGACTGTGGTCTCGCGTCCGCATTGGGAACAAATAGCTGAGGTTTCGACGCGTCCAGGCGGTGTGCCCCGTTCAGAAGGAGAACTCTGCCGCTTGACCTTGCAGGCTTTGCAGCGTTTGGGTTCGTTTTTGAAATCCTTCTCGTGATAAAACTGCTGTTCACCGGCGGTGAAGACAAAATCCGCACCGCAATCCATGCATTTTAAAACCCGATCCTGAAATTCCGGCATGGCACCATCCTGAGGATAAGCGGAGCGCTTGCCATTCGCTCCGCCTGGTTATACGCCGTCAGGTCCGAAAACCGCGCCTCAAACCGCCGTGCGGTTTGCGCGCTTATTCAACTTCCCGGCGGCTCTTCTTCCGGTTCCGTTTGCGTGCCAACGCCTGCTTGACCCGCAATTTCTCCCCCGGCTTCAAATAGAAAGAGTGGCGTTTGACTTCTTTGATGATGTCTTCCTGCTGCACTTTGCGTTTGAAGCGCCTGAGGGCGTTTTCCAGGGTTTCACCGTCCTGGAGTCTTACTTCAGCCAAAACTTACGACACCTCCCAACCGATCACAGATTGAACCCCGGCAGATCAACCGCCACATTAAACCCAAACGGCTATCTGCCAAGGTACTGATATCATATGGACTTGATTCAAAGCAAGCCCATAAAATCTTTACGACGGCCTGAACCCCCCTGCCGGCGCCGCTGACCAGCTCCGCCAAACCTTACTTTAATATGGTGAACGTTCTCGCGATACTGCTGGCGGGAGGAGCGGGCGAACGGCTCTATCCTCTCACCCGCGATACCGCGAAACCAGGAGTTCCGTTCGGTGGCGTCTACCGGATTATCGATTTCACCCTGTCCAACTGCATCAATTCCGACATCCGCCGAATCCTCATCCTAACACAATACAAGTCGCTGGAACTAAACAGACATATCCGCTACGGATGGCAGATTTTCTCGCCGGAGCGGGGAGAGTTTATCGAGATCCTGCCACCCATGAAGCGCGTCAGCGAGGAGTGGTACCAGGGAACGGCGGACGCCGTCTATCAAAATCTGCAGAGCATCCTGACCGAGGGGCCGGACGAAGTCCTTCTGCTCTCAGCCGACCACATTTACAAGATGGATTACCAGGATATGCTGTCCTGGCACCGGTCGAGGGGGGCGGAAATCACCATCGCCACTATCCAGGTCGACCCGCGCGAAGCGAACCGCTTCGGCGTGGCGGCGATCGATCCGGATTACCGGATCAGGGGGTTTGAGGAGAAACCGCGGCACGGCGAGCCGACGCGCTCCGCCTTCGATCCGTCGAAGGTCAGCGCTTCCATGGGGATTTACATTTTCAACAGGCAGGTTCTGACGGAGGAACTCGTGGCCGACGCCGCCGATGCCGGCTCTTCGCACGATTTTGGAAAGGATGTCTTGCCGCGCTGCCTGGGGCGTCGGCGCGTGGTGGCCTGGGACTTCCACGATATGAATCGGAAGGCTGCGCTTTACTGGCGCGATGTGGGCACGCTGGATGCTTACTATGAGGCCAACATGGATCTGGTCGCGGTATCGCCCGAGTTCAATCTGTATGACGAGCGATGGCCTGTTCGTACCCGAGCCGTCCAGGCGCCGCCGGCGAAATTCGTTTTTGCGCAGGAAGGCCGCCGAATGGGCCTCGCAGTGGATTCGATGGTGTCGCCAGGGTGCATCATTTCCGGCGGCCGCGTAAACCGCAGCGTGCTGTCTCCGTTTGTCCGGGTTAACAGTTATTGCGACATTGAGGAATCCATTCTGCTGACGCGGGCTAAGATCGGCAGATACAGCCGTGTTCGCCGCGCCATCCTCGATGAAGACGTGGTGCTGCCCGAAAACAGCCGGGTCGGTTTCAACGCGGAAAAAGACAGGGCATTGGGCAGGCTAGTAACGGAATCGGGGATCACAGTGGTTCCGTCGCCGGCTCCCAATCGCAAGCCGACGCGGGATTAGGACCGGTTTACAGCGGGAACTTCCCTGCGCAGGGCAGCTAAATACTAGTATTCATGTTACCCTAACCAAATCACTGGCCGATTATCGTTGACGGCGAAGGGAATAACACCTTATACTCGCCACTGAATCATAATCGGGCCTAATGCCAAAAAGTCTTACTTACTCTATTTTCTTGATCTTATTTTTATTTTCCTCACTCCCCACCTTTGCCGATTCGATCAGCGTTGGATATCTTTCGATCCTCTCTGACAGCCCTACCGGCGGCGAACAGGAATTGACGATCAACAACCTGACCGGTCCCGGTAATTGTTACTCCAGCTATCCCGCATGCACAAACCTCGACTTCACTAACTGGACGCTGACCGTAAACTATACGAGTAGTTACTATAACGGAACCGGGCCCGCCGAACCCACGCCCTTTGTTTACACGAGTGGCACGTATGGCGATATCACGCCAGGTTCCGCAAACAATGTATTCGACTTCGATCTGTGCGGCGGAGCAGGGAGTTGCGCCAGTCCCATCACCACAATTACGAGCGTCGAGTTTTCGGGACAGATTTCTCCGTCGAGTTTTTGTCTTTACGATCCTTCTGCGAACGGGTGCAACGAATCCTCCCCGGTGACATTCTTTGCCGATCCGAACTTTGACCTTGTGTGGGACGGCAACAGCGCTCAGAGTCCCTATGTGGACGAAAATTCGGTTTTCTATGCCCAGAGCCCTGACATTACTGTTACTGATCAAGTCCTGAACTCGGTGCCGGAGCCCGGGTCATTTTTTCAGTTGACCGCGCTGCTTCCGCTCGCGTGGTTCGCCCGGCGTCGAAACTGGATTTAGGAATACGAATTGAATAAATTCTAACTTTTACGATGAGGTGGGGTTGAAGAAAATGCGCGCTGCTGAATCAGTTGTCCTGCTGATGGTGCTGTCCTCTGTCCCGGTTTTTGCGGATATCAGCGTTGGATATCTCTCGATTCTTGCTGACTTTCCCACGGGTGGCATCCAGGAGTTGACGATCAGCAACCTGACCGGTCCCGGTAATTGTTCTGGCTACGGCCCCCCTTACTCGGCATGCTCTAATCTGGATTTCACGAACTGGACACTGACAGTAAACTATACGAGCACTTACTACAATGGCAGTGGACCCACCGAGCCCGGCCCCTTTGTATACACGAGCGCCACGTATGGCGACATCACGCCGGGTTCCAACAACAATGTATTTGATCTTGACCTGTGCGGCGGAGCGGGGCTTTGCGCCAACCCCGATAGCCCGATCACCACAATTACAAGCGTGGAGTTTTCGGGACAGATTTCTCCGTCGAGTTTTTGCCTTTACGATCCTTCTGCGAACGGGTGCAGCATAACCAACCCTACAACTTTCTTTGCCGATCCCAATTTTGACTTGGTATGGAATGGTGGGAGCCCTCAGCCTCCCTTGGTCGACGAAGACCTGAACCCGTACGCCCAGAGTCCTGACATTACGGTCACGGATCAAAGCACTGGCACTGGCACAGTAACACCGGAACCCGATGAATTTTTCCCCTTGGCCGCGTTGATCGCGTTGCTTCCATTCGCGTGGTTCGCCCGGCGCAGAAATCGGTCGACCGAAGCTGACCTTCGGGTCCGAAGATAAGTATTTCTTAAAGTTTTTTGACTCAGTACTGACGGATCGTTCCATCGGAGGCTCACCGTGCGGCTCAACATCGATAAGTGTACCCAGGCTCTCGCCTTGTGCTTCGGCGTCTTTGCCCTCGCGGGCGCCGCGTCCGCTCAGGTAAACCTGACTGCGCCGGCCGCCCCCGTGCTGGTGGGGTCGAATATTTCTATGGCCGGTACCGGGTACCCAACCGGAACGATCACCCCAAGTGCGGTCAGCATAAAAGTGACGCCGTCGGCGGGTAATGGCTCTCCCGTAAGTTTTGCACCCTCCACCGTCACAGGTGCTGGCAGCAACCGTTCGCTCATCTTCAAATTGCCACCGTCTCTTTCGGCAAACCTGCCTTACACGGCGACGGTTTGTGTTTCAGGGCAGACTACTTCCAACGTTGCTTTTACGACCAACACCTGCGCGACCATTACTATCAATCCCGCAGGCTCGATTTCCAACGTTTCACCGGGCGCCGGCCAGCAGGGCACCGCCGTAAACGTGACCATCACCGGTCTCTACACCCACTTCGGCCAAGCTACGTCGGTGGTGTCGGTCGGCGGAACGGGCGTTACGCCTTCCGGCATGGTCGTAAGCAGCACGACTAAACTGACCGCCACATTCACCATCGCTCCCAATGCCACCATTGGCGTCTACCCGGTTACGGTAACCACCGGCTCGGAAGTGGCAACTCTGCCGGTCGGCTTCGTTGTTACGTCTACTCCCGGCCTTTCCTTTTCACTTATTAATCCGGACGCCGCCCCCCAAGGCGCCAGTCTGAGTGTCGACGTGCAGGGCCTCAATACCCAGTTCGTGCAGGGCGTCACCACCGCGAACTTTGGCGACGGCATCACGGTCACCTCCATCCTCGTGAACTCGCCGACAGACCTGACTGTAGGACTGACCATCGATCCGCTGGCCCCCCCCGGAGGCCGCATGGTGACGGTCGTTACCGGCGGTCAATTTGCCGTGGCGGAAAACGGTTTCACGGTCACGTCGAGCGGCGCCAGTATCATCAGCGCTGCTCCGAACACTCCGCTCCCGCAGGGCAGTAACGCCACCCTTACACTGACAGGCCTCGGAACGCACTGGGTGACATCCGGAACGACAGTAAGTTTCGGCGGCGGAATCAACACCGGCAGCATTATCGTCAACAGCAATACTTCGCTGACAGTGAACATATCGGTCGGACCGGGAGTCGCGCCAGGCGTCTACGGCGCCACCACGACGACCAATGGCGAAGTAGCGAGCCTCGGTAGTGCCGTTACCGTCTCCGCTTCCACGCCGTTTATTTCCGGTGTTACTCCGACAACCGGCGCGCAGGGCGCTAACTCGATCGACGTAATCGTCACCGGCACTTTCACCAATTTTCTGGCCGGCGCCCTTTCCGCAAATTTCGGCTCGCTCATCACGGTCAATTCGGTTCATGCTTTGTCGGCGACGAGTGTCGACATCAATATTTCGATAGCCTTCGTCGCGGCAACCGGAGGACGTTCCGTAACGCTGACCAGCAACGGAACGCTCTTCAGTTTCAATTTCACCGTCACGCCGGACGGCGCATCCGTCACGGGCGTAACGCCGAATTCCGGATTGCAGCAATCGAGCGTTGCTCTCCAGGTCACAGGATCGAACACGCACTGGTTCCAGGGCACCACCGTAGCCAGCCTGGGCGATTCCAATATCACCATCAACCGGGTGATCGTCAACAGCCCTACCACCGCTGAAGTCGATATCACTCTCGGAGCTCAGGCCGGCCTGGGTCTGCACGGCATCAGTATGACCACGGGCGGAGAAGTGGCAAGCGCAAGCAACGTGTTCACCGTACTGCCGTTCACGCCTTCATTGTCGCTGGCGCCGTCGAGCGGCATGATCGGGACTGTGGTCACTGTTAATTTCAACGGTAATTTCACCCATTTCTCGAATCAGACTGAGGTGAATATCGATGGGGAGGGAATCCAGATCAGCGGTTTCACTCCGCTTGGTCCTACCACCGCTACGGCGAAGTTTACGATCTCGCAAACCGCCCCCGCGTCTCCGGCATTGCTCTGTGCGCCCGGCAACCGGGATGTCACGCTGACAACCGGGGACGAGATTGTAACCGCCCCGTTCTGCGTCACCAGCACCCCGGCGGTTCTTACCAGCATTACTCCGTCCCACTCGCCTCAGAACAACAATCTGACCGTCACGATTACCGGGCAATTCACCAGCTTCACCAGCACCGCTGCGCTTCCCGCGAATAATACAACGGTCGGCTTCGGCCCCGACATTACCCCCGGCGGACTGGTCATCAACAGCGCGACTTCGCTGACCGTCAACATCGCCATTGACCCCGTGGCCGCACTGGGCTGGCGTCAGGCATTCGTGAATACGGGCACGGAACAACTCAGCATCGGCTTCCTCATCGACGCGCCGGCGTCGGCAAGCCTGGTCAGCGTTACGCCCAGTGCCGGACAGCAGGGGCAGACTCTCACTGGTGTCACCATCACCGGAAATCTGACCAATTTCTCGGCCAACACGATCGCTATTCTGGGCGCCGGGATCACCGTCAGTAACCTGCAGATACTATCGCCGTCTGTCGCCACAGCCACGATCGCGATCTCGCCCACCACTGCCGTCGGTGCGCGCACCGTGGAAATGATCACTGGCGCCGAAGACGTAACCGGTCCTCTGTTCAGCGTCAATCCCGGCATCGCGGCCATCACGTTTACACCGAATTGCAATCCCACCGGCAACCAAATTCTGATCGCGGCGCAATGCACCAGCCCCACTCTGGCGACCGTGCAGCAGGGCGGAATTGTTCCGTTCAACATAACCGGAACCAATACTAACTTCCTCCAGGGCGAGACCACCATGAACTTCGATGGTTCGGACATTGCGGTCACGCAATTGACCGTGAACTCGCCGACGTCGATCACCGGGCAAATCGCGGTCTCCTATACAGCCGCGATCGGATTCCGCTTCGCAACCGCGACGACCGACGGCGAGGTGGCGAAGACCAGCACCGACGCCCTCAACGTAATACAGACAACCTCGACCAGCCTGAACATCACGCCGACCTCCGGCCAGCAGGGCACTCAGCACCTGATGATTCAGATGAACGGCAGCCTGACGAACTGGGTCAATGGCAATACGGTGGCGTCTTTCGGGAACAATAACGGACTCACCGTGAACTCCGTCAACGTGACCAGCCCCACGCAGGCGGTGATCGATCTCACCATTCAGGGGACTGCCGATGTAGGTCTCTACAGCCTGACTGTTACCACCAATAACGGCGGAAACCCCGAGCAGGAATCGCTCACCAACGTCTTCAGCGTTGGACCTGGCGCGGCCATCATCACCAAGGTGGTTCCCAGCGGCAACAGCTCGCAGGGCTCCTCCGAAAGCATCGTCATTACCGGTCAGAATACAAGCTGGATCAACGGCGTCACCGCGGCTTACTTCACCGAGGGAGGTTGCGTCGGCAGCCCGAATCCGGGTGTCAACGTCGCCAACGTGGTCGTCGGGAGCATGACGAGCGCTACGCTGTCGATCGCAATCGCTCCCAACGCGCAGACCGGCCTCCAGACGCTGTGCATGACGACCCTGGGCGAGTCGGTGAATTTCCAGAACGCCTTTACGATTACGTCGGGCACGCCGACACTGAACGGCGTCACGCCGGTTAACGCCGAGCAGGGATCGACCGCGACGCTGGCCATCATCGGCCAGTTCACGAATTGGCAACAAGGCGTTACGACTATTACCTTCGGCGAAGGCATTACGCTGACCTCGCCTTTGACGGTTACGAGCGCAACCACGGCGACGGTCAACATTGCAATCGATCCGCTGGCCGACATCGGCACGCGCGACGTGGTGCTGAACACGAATGGCCGGATTGTGCAGGGCACGGCATTCTTCAGCGTGATCGCCGGTCCGGCCATTCTCAGCTCCATTTCGCCAACCACAGGCAACCAGGGTACGCACATTCTGATGCAGGTGAATGGCGAGGGCACGCATTGGGCGCAGGGACTGAGCCAGGTGACCATCAACGGGGCGGGCTACGACATCACCATCAACGGCGTGCAGGTGCAAAGCCCCACCACGCTGGTGATCGACATGAATCTTTCGCCCACGGCAAACCTGGGATTGCGGACGATTTACGTTTCCACTGGTGGCGAGAACGTCACGCTGCAGAACGGCTTCGTGGTCACGGGCGGAATTCCATCCATCAGCGGAATCTTGCCGTCCTCGGCTCAGCAGGGTTCCAACGCCGTCAATGTCCAGATCAGCGGCATCTTCACGCTGTGGGACAACACGACGCAGGTCAGCTTCGGGCCCAATATCACCTTCGGCACGCCGCAGTGGACTGTCAACAGCAACACCAGTATCACAGCGGTAATCAACATTCCCAACGGCGCTCCTCTGGGCCTGCAGACTGTGACCGTACAGACGGCCGGGCAGATCCTGACGACGTCCTTCAATATTTTAAGTAACGCTCCGCCTACGCCTTACATTTCGTATGAGTATCCGAGCGTTGCGCTGGTCGGACAAACGCTCTCGGTTAATCTGGCGGGCCAGTACACCCATTGGTTGCCCGGTAGCACGCAGATTACGTTCGGCGCGGGCATTACCGTCAATAACTTCCAGGTCACCGGTGAGAACTCTGCCATCGCCAACATCACGATTATTCCGACAGCCACGCTGGGCACGCGCACCGTCACGATGACCACCGGCGCGGAAGTCGAGAACACGAACTTTACCGTCACCGTGGGAACGCCGGCGATCACGATGCTGAGTCCGAACTCCATCATCCAGGGTCAGACGCTGGATGTGGATGTCATCGGCCAGTACACTACTTTCAGCAACTCCACTATTTTCAGTTTCGGCCAGGGAATCGCCATCAACACCGTCACGCTGTTTGGCCCGACGGCCGCTCGCCTGAACATTACAGCCGACATCGAAGCCAATCTGGGCGGCCGTTCCGTGAGTGAAACCACTGGCGCGGAAGTTGCCTACAACCAAGTCGGTTTCAGCGTTACGCCCAGCCAGGCCACTATCACCATGGTCACCCCCAATACAGCACCGCAGGGCACGACGCCGACCATCAACGTAACCGGCTTCGCGACCCACTGGGTGCAGAATTCAACGATCTTCAGCCTGGGTGGCATCGGTATCACGAACGTGACCGTCACCAGCCCCACCACCGCCACGCTGACTCTTTCGATCGCGACACTGGCAGGGTTGGGCGAGTATTCCATCACCGCCAGTACCAACGGAGAAGATGCTTTCGAGAACAATGCCTTCGTGGTGACGCCCGGCACGCCGGTTCTATTGTCTGCTACGGGCGCGACTGTGCAGCAGGGTCAGGACTTTACCTTCCTCACCATTCTCGGCCGGCTCACCAGTTTCGTCCCCGGATGGCCGGCGGCCGGAGCTACTTCGGTAAATCTCGGCAACGGCGTCACTGTAACGGGCGTAAATGTTACCAGCCCCACCTCGATCACCGTGACGGGCACAGCGGATCCGCTCGCATACACCGGCGGCCGCAACGTCACCGTAACCACCGGCGCGCAGCAACTTGTTCTGTTCGGCGCTTTCAGCGTTACGCCCGGAACGGCTGAAATCAGCCAGTTGAGCCCCGCTACGGGGAACCAGGGCCAAACGTTCAACGTGACCATTACCGGCACCAACACAAATTTCACGCAGAATGTGTCGATTGCCAATTTTGGTCAGGGGGTTGTTGTCAATACGCTGACGGTCAACAGCCTGACATCGGCGACGGCGAGCATTACTGTTGCGGCCAACGCGTTCGCGCAGCAGAATACCGTCACGATGACGACGCTCGGTGAAACGGCGTTTGCCGTGAATGCCTTCACCGTCGTTTCCACCACGCCGATCATCGATTTCATCGATCCGACGTTCCTGAGCCAGGGCCAGGCGGGCACTATATCGATCACTTCGTCATTCACGAGTTTCATTAACGGCAATACCCAGGCCAGCTTCGGCGCCGGTGTAAATGTGATCAGCACAACGGTAACCGGACCCGGTGCGGCTACCGCCGACATCTCGGTTTCTCCTACCGCTGTCGCCGGAAAACGCACCGTGCAGATGACCACGAACCTTGGCGGCGGTAATCAACAGGTCGCGATCCTGTCCAACGCGTTCACGATCAACCCCGGTTCGGCCACCATTACTTCGGCGACCCCCACTACGCCCGCGACCATCCATCAGGGTGACACCGATGACACCATCGTCGTCGTCGGCAGCGGCACGCACTTCGACGCCACCAGTCTGGTGGCCTTCTGCAACGGCATTACGCCCGTGCAGATCAATCTGAACAGTGCCACGCAACTGACCGTTATCGTCAACGTCGCTGCAACCACCACGATTGGCGCGTGCGGCGCGACCGTCACCACCGGCGGCGAAATCGCCACTGGAGCCAGCCTGTTCAACGTTCTCGCCGGATTGCCGGTTGTGACCAGCTTGAACCCGATCAGCGCTGCCCAGAACGCTCAGAACCTCAACGTCACAGTCAGCGGTCTGTTCACGCACTTCGTTCAGGGCGCCACCACGGCCAGCTTCGGCAGCCCGGCAATCACCGTGAATACCGTGACCGTGAGCGGCAGTACGTTCGCGACCGTCAATATTTCGGTGTCGCAGACGGCGACGATTGGCAACTACACCATAACCATGAGTACGGGCGCAGAGCACGCACCCGGAACCAACCTGTTTGCCGTTACCGCCGGGGCGCCGCAGCTCACAAGTATCAACCCCACCACCGGGGCGCAGAACAGCGTGCAGACGGTCACCGTTAATGGCCTGTTCACCAACTTCGTGCAGGGTACGTCGGTCGTTACCTTTAATGGCGAAAATGTCACCGCCGGTGTAGCCACTGTCAATGGCCCGACTCAGCTCACCGTTTCGGTGACCGTTGCTCCCGGCGCGGCCGCCACGGCGCGCACCATCACTGTGACCACGGGAGCCGAAGTCGACTCGCTCTCGAACGCCTTTACGGTCCTGCCTGGCGCTCCGACGATCACCACGATCAGTCCGAACGTCGGTGTGCCGAATACCCCGAGTCTGCAGGTCACCATCACCGGCCTGTTTACCAATTGGGTAAACGGCACGACAACGGCTACTTTCGGCCCCGACATTTCAGTAGGCGGCGCTGCCCTGGGCGCTTACGGTCCGGTAAACGTGACGAGCCCGACCACGGCGGTTGCAACGATCTCGATCGACAACACCGTCGTTCCTCCCACTGCGAGGGAAGTCATAGTGAACGGTCCTCCGTCCATCGTCGTGAACAATGGCTTCACCATTCAATCGAACACGCCGACCGCTCCGACCATTATTTCGGTGAGCCCGACGAGTGGCGCCACGGGAGTGCCGCTCAACTCTTCTTATACCGTGGTATTCAGCAGCCCGATCAACCCGGCGACCGTCGCGGCGGGCAACTCATATCTGGTCCCCACGCAGTTCAGCTGCAACCCGGCGGACGCTGTCCCGGCCGTGCAGAACGTAGACGCGTCCGGCCGCATCCTGACCCTTACGCCGTCGGCGGTGCTCGCGGTTGGCCAGGCTTACTACTTCTGCATCAACGTCAACTCCGCGCCGTTTATCAAAGATCCTTCCGGAAACACCATCAGCGGGACTGATTACAGCTTCACCACAGGCTTCACCACAAGCAGCACAGGCCCGACCTTCCTGAGCGCGAACATCATTAACAACGACACCAACGTCGGGACCAACGTGACCCCGACTATGGGCTTCGATAAGGCGATCGATCCCGCTACGCAGTTGGCCGGCCTTACGATCTTCCAGGGTGCGACCCCGGTTGCCGGAACATGGAGCTACAACGCCACTTTCACGCAGGCGATTTTCACCCCGGCAGGCGGCTTTACCGCCAATACGCTCTACACGCTCAATCTGACCAATGCTCTTACCGACACCGTGGGCAACGATCTGGTCAACCCGACCGTAATTTCCTTCACCACCGGAGCAGGCGCGGATAACACCGCGGTGACCCTGATTTCCGCCACTCCGATCACCGGCAGCATCACGGGCGAGAGCCCCACGCTCCGGCTCGTCTTCTCGAAGGAGATGAACCCGCTGACCGTGACGCTCCCGGGACAGTATTATCTCGTTAACAACGTCACTAATCAAACCGTTCTGGGCACCGTGGTCACGGCCTCGGCTGACCACAAGACTTTCACCATGACCTTGCCTGGTCCGCTGAGTCCTTCCACGCAGTATTACTGGGATTGCGGGTCGCTTCGCGATCAGTCGGGACATTCAATCAGCCCCGGCGGGGATACCTTCACTACCGGTACCGCGGTTGACCTCACCGCGCCCGTCGTTACCCAGGTATCGCCGCCGAACACTGAGACGGGCGTCCCGGTTAACGCGCCGGTCGAGATTCTGTTGAGCAAGCAGATCGACCCGACCACTGTTTCGAGCGCTTCCCTTACGCTAAGCCCGGCGGTTGCCGGCGCAGTCGCACTGAGCGCCAATGGCCTGACCATGACCTTTACGCCGGGCGCAGTCCTGGCGACAAGTCAGGTATACACGGTGAACGTCTCCGGCTTCGCCGATCTGAACGGAAATCTGGTGACTCCGTTCTCCAGTTCCTTTACAACCAGCGCTTCCGCAACACCCGATACCACTCATGGGTCCATCACCATGCTTCCCACGAGTGGAACGACCAATGTGGCGACCAACACCAGCGTGGTCTTCACCTTCACTAAAATTTATGACCCGGCGACGGTAAGCTATGGCGGCAATGTCCGGCTCTACGACAGCACGGTCGGTACTTATATCGCAGGCACGATCACTCTCAACGCGGCCTTGACAACTGTTACTTTCACACCGTCTGCCCCGCTCGAACCCAACCACCAGTACTGCGGTTACGGCGGCTATCCTTTCACCGCCCTCATTTCCGATCTGGCGGGAAATACTTTCAGCAGCTTCGTCAACGATATCTGCTTCCAGACCGCCAACACCGCCGACACCACGCCGCCAACGGTCATCTCCGTGATTCCGTTGAACAACGCGACAGGCATTGGCCCGAATAATCCGGTCATCGTCACGTTTTCGAAGTCGATGAACCCCAGCACGCTGACCAGTTCGAATCTGGCCATTTACGAAGGAACCACCGTCTATACCCGGAGCTTCAACGTCTCGTTCGACGGCACTATGGCGGTCTTCAACGCGGGCAACCTGCCCTACAACACTACGTTCACTGTAGTAGTAACCCCGAACGTGGCCGACCTTGCCGGCAATCAACTGGCGGCGCAATTTACGTCGACCTTCACCACGATTCCGCAGCCCACCACCACGGTTCCGACTGTGACCGCGATTCACCCCACCGCCGGCGCCACGGGCGTGCCGGTGAATGCCGCGATTACCTTCTTCATCAGCGAGCCGCTGAATACGGCCACCGTGCCCGGAGCGCTGAATGTTTCGCAGAACGGTGTTCTCATCACCGGAAACATCACTTACGGCAGCAACAACCAGGTGGTGACATTCACGCCGAGTACAAACTTCCTGAAGGGCGCCAACATAGAGGCCTTCTTCACCCCTGCCGCTACCGATAACAGCGGCAACCCACTCACCAACTATCAGGCGAATTTCACGGTTACGCCCAACCTGAGCGCCACGCCAGCCACGCTCATTTCCACGATCCCGTCCGAGGACGTCAGCGGCGCCAACGCCGCGCCCACCACGACGGTTGTGGAACTGAAGTTCAGCAAACCGATCAATACAGCCACGGTAAACGCCGGCAGTTTCTACATCGAACAGCAGGACACGACTCCGGTTACGGGCTCGTACACATTCCTCAACAACAACACCGTAGTGCGGTTTACCCCGAGCGCTCCGCTGGCGGGTACGCCCACCGGTAACAACACTTACTACCGCGTCCATTACGAAAATACGATACTCGACACCGATGGCTTGGCCATCAGCGGCAGCGCCGACAACAACTGGTACTTCTATGTGAATACGGTTTCGAATACCACGTCGCCAACCGTGACCATGCTTGCGCCGACGAACAATGCCGTCGGCATCGGCACCAACTCAACTGTCCGCGTCACCTTCAGTGAGCAAATCGACCCGCTTACCATCACCCCGTCCACGCTGACTCTTGTTTCCAACGCGACGCAGATTCCTTATAATGCTTCGTTCGATAACCTCGGTACCACGCTGACGATCGTTCCGCAGGCGGCCTTCCCCGCATCTTCAGTGGTAACCGTGGGTCTCACGGCGGGAATTACCGATTCCTCGGGCAACCTGCTGATTCCCGACAATCCTTCCTTTACGACGGCCCCCGCGCCGGACTTCGTTCGCCCAACCGTCATTTCGAGCACGGTAAGCGAGGGACAGACCAACGTACCCGTGACTTCGATCTTCACGCTGACCTTCAGCAAGCCGATCGATACCCGAACCGAGGTGGTCAACAGTACGGTTTACCTCTATGACAACGTCACCGCCTACGTGCCGATTAACCTTTCATTCAGTCCCGACGGAACCCAGGTAACGCTCCAGCCGCTGTCTCCGCTGGCCGTGAATCGCAGCATGTACGTATATACCTGCAGCGTGCAGGATCTTGACGGCAACACCATGAACGCCTGCCTCGAACGCGATTTCACGACCGCGCTGACAGCACCCGTTGGCGGGCCACAGGTTACATTTATCCTGCCGCCCACCGGTTTCCAGGTGCCAACGAACTTCCTGCCGGCGGTTCAGTTCAACGAGCCAATTGACCTGACAAGTCTGGGCGGGATCACTCTCAAGCAAAGTGGAACCCCGGTGGCCTTTACCGTAGCCGGCAGCGCCGGCAGCACGATCCTCGCTTTGACGCCCACTTCATTGCTGGCTCCCAATCTTCCTTACACGCTGACGATCACCAGCGTGAAAGATACCGGCGGCAATACGATGGTGGGCAATGCGACGAGCAATTTCACCACCGGTCCCAGCATCGACCTCGTGGCGCCCGTGGTTACATCGATTACGCCGCAGAACGGAGAGACAACGGGGACCAACCCGGTGCTCCGCATCACGCTCAGCGAACCGATCAATCCGCTTAAGTCCAACCCCAACTGGAACCTCTACAACAACGTTACCGGGGTGCGTTTCCCCGGCGCAGCCATTGCGGCTTCCGCGGATCTGAAGACCGAAACCGTCACCTATCCCGGCAATCTCGATCCGAACACGCAGTATTGCTGGAGCGCGGGTCAAGTCTATGACTTGGCGGCCAACAACGTCAATACGCCGACGCCGTGTTTCACCACTTCTTCCGGTCCGGTCAGCGCGGCGCCCACGGTTACATCGGTTACTCCGCCGAATGGACAGGCGGGAGTGCCGATCAACGCTTTGATTCAGATCACCCTGAGCAGCCCGATCGACGCCACCTCCGTGAACAGCAGTTCTCTGACTCTCACGCCCGCGGCCCCGGCTGGCTCCAGCGTGTCGCTTTCCAGCGATGGTTTCACGATGACGCTGGGTCTGGGCGCCAGCACTCTGTCGAGCAATACCAGCTACTCGCTGAATGCCGGCGGTTTCAGGGACGTTAATGGGAATACCGTGACGGCGTTCAGCAGTTCGTTTACGACGTCCGCATTCGACGACACTTTGCACGGCACCATTTCTCTGAACACCCCCGCGCCCGGATCGACCGGCGTTTCCACCACTTCCACGATCCAGGTCACCCTGAGCCAATTGGTAGACCCGAATTCCGTTATTGCCAATACTTTCGAAGTTTACGCGAATAACAATGGCAACCAACGGATACCGGGCGCCATCTCGATCGGCACATCCGGCTCTGGCGGATCCACACTGACCTTTACGCCTATCGGTCCTATGCCTCCGTTGACGCCAATCTCGATCTACGTTGGCGATACCGCTTCGCTGCTCGATCTGGCGGGAAACACTTTCACTGCGCTGAATAACGCCATATTCACCACCGCCAGCACGCCGGATAGCACGCCTCCGACGGTCATTTCGTTTACGCCCACGAACGGCGCCACCAAGGTAGGCCCGAATGCCGTCGTCACGCTGATATTCTCGAAGGCGCTCAATTATTCGACCGTCAACGCGCAGAATTTCACGCTCTTCAACGGCTTCACGAATCTGGGCGCCACCGTCTCCGTCTCGTCCGATAACCGCACGGTGACGCTTACCACCACGCTGCCCTACAGCGCCACCCTTACGGTGGCGGTCAATACCAGCGTGCAGGATCTCGACGGCAATAACCTGGCGAATCCCTTCTCATCCACCTTCACGACGGAAACGCAGCCGTTGACGGCAGTGCCGACGGTTACAGTAATGCGTCCGGCGAACGGAGCGACGGGTGTGCTTATAAACGATACGATCACTCTGTACTTCAGCGCTCCCATGAATGCGGCGACAGTTCCCGGCGCATTTTACGTGGAGCAGAAAGGTACCCTGCTGACGGGCGCCGTGGTTGTCAATGCCGACGGCAGATCGGCCGTATGGACCGGCCCCGGCTTCCTGAACAGCGCTTACATTCAGGTGTTCTTCACGGGCGCCATGGATACCAGCGGGAACACGGTTACCTCTTACTCCGCTTCCTTTACGGCCGCACCCAGCCTGAGCGCCACAGCCGCCACGCTCAGTTCCACCGTTCCGTCGGAGGACGTCAGCGGCGCCAATGCCGCGCCCACCACGACGGTCGTCGATCTCCAGTTCAGTAAGCAGATCGACCCGGCTACCGTGAACTCGGGCAGTTTCTACCTGCTCCAGAACGACGCGACTCCGGTGAACGGCACGATCACGATGCTGAACAACAACACCGTACTGCGGTTTATCCCAAGCGCTCCATTCTCGGGCACGCCCAGCGGTAACAACACTTTCTATCGTGTCCACTACGAGAACACATTGAAGGACATCGACGGTCTGCCCATCAGCGGCAGCGCCGACAATACCTGGTACTTCTATGTCAATACGGCCACGAATACCACGACGCCGACAGTCACTTCATTCGCGCCTTACAACGGTGCGACGGGGGTGGGAGACAATGCCACGATCCGGCTCACTTTCAACGAAGTGATGGATACGCTGACCATTGATCCCGCGACTGTGACCCTGATGAACGGCGCCACATCGATTCCGTTCAGTATCACCTTTGGCGGATCGAGTTTCACTACCATGACCTTGTCGCCGTATGCTCCGCTGCCGGTCAATGCCACGCTGACTCTGGCGTTGACGGGCGGTATCACCGATACGTCCAACAACGCTCTTGCGCCGCAGTCCATCAGCTTCCAGACCGGGCCGGGAGCCGATTTCAGTAAGCCTTTCGTGATTTACAGCAGTGTAAATTCGAGTACGCCGACCGTTCCGGTGAACTCGACCTTCACGGTCGTCTTCAATAAACCGCTGGATCGAAATACGGTGAACACTGCGTGTACGGATTACTCCCTTTACAACAACAACCTCGGTTGTACAGTGGGCTCGACGGTTACCATCAGCCCGGATGGCACGACGATCACGTATGTGCCAACCGCGCCCTTGCCGCCTTCCGCGAACCTCGAGGTGTATGCCGAGGGCGCAACGGACCTGGACGGCAACACCCAGACCAACTTTGCCGTTAACTTCTTCACCAACACCGCAACCGTCACTACCCCGCCGACCGTGCTTACCAGTAACCCGGCAAACGGAGCGGCGGGCGCCCCGCTGAATTCCTCCATTGAGGCACAGTTCAGCGCGGCTGTGAGCGGCGCGAGCCTTTCCCAAGTCACTCTGATGAACGGTGGCACACCGGTACCATTTACGGCTTCGCTCATTTATGCCGACTCCGTTGTTCGGCTGACGCCGGCCAGCCTCCTGCTGCCCGGTACGACATACACAGTGTCATTCACGGGAGTGCAGGATGATGCCGGTAACACGATGACCGGCACGTACTCCTTCAGCTTCACCACGGGGACCAACGTGGATGAGAACGCGACGCCGAATGTTGTGTCGACTATCGCCAACGGGCTGCCGCTGACCAACAACGTCGACGTTACCAATGTTCCGGATAATCCGACGTTCACGATTACGCTCGATACGCCCGTGGAACCGGGGAGCCTGTCTAATGGCGGGCTGGTGCTGTATCTCAACAGCAATACGAATATTACGTATCCGCTGAATATCGGGCTCTCGGCCGACCAGAAAACAATCACGGTGACGCTGGCGCCCGGAACGCTGGCTGCCAATACCGAGTACCAGTTCCGTGTTGGTTCCAGCTTCCGTATCCGTGACTGGGCCGGGAGCTTCAACAACAGCCAGTCCTACTCATATTTGTTCACTACTCAATAAAAGCGCAGGGGCGGGCGGCCTTACCGGTCGGCTGCCCCTCTTTTCACAATGGGCGCGCGAAAGTGATTTATTTGTTCACAGTGAGGGCAAATCTATAATCGCTTTTTAATCAACAAATTCCACTAAAATCGTCTGGAAATCCCTCTCCGTCGTGCAATAAGTAGTCATATGAGTTTTGAATTTCAAATCCAGGCTTCCGGCAGCGTCATAACTCCCCGCGCTCAGGGCGCTGCAAACAAAGTCGGGAAAAGTGTTTTTTCCCGAACGAACCCAATTTTTCCGTCAACAAAAAAGTAAAAATGAGCAAACGAACCCGAGAAGTCATTGTAAACAAAGCCACACAGCCCGGGTCCCGTTGGGTAGCGCCCGCATGAGAAGGCTCAAAGCAGCGGGGTAGAATCAGGTTTACACTCGGGCGTACGAGCGTATCCGGACGCCAACGCCCCGACTGCGAACCCAATTTCAAACTGGAGAAGGCATTTGTCAACAATCGTCAGAGTCAGCGGAATCGAGATTCTGGATTCGCGTGGAAACCCCACGGTTGAAGCGGAAGTTTTTCTGGCCGACGGCAGCAGCGGCCGCGCCGCCGTACCCAGCGGGGCTTCCACGGGCGAGCACGAGGTGATGGAGCTGCGGGACGACGATAAAAATCGCTATCTTGGCAAAGGCACGACCAAAGCTGTGGCCAACATCAATGGGCCGATTTCGAAAGCGTTGACCGGTCACGACGCCACTCTGCAGGCGACGGTCGATCGGATCATGATCGATCTGGACGATACGCCAAATAAAGCGAATCTCGGCGCGAACTCGATTCTGGCCGTATCGATGGCCGTGGCGAGAGCGGCGGCGGGTTCGCAGCGAACGCCGCTGTACCGCTATCTCGGCGGCGTTAATGCCTGCATGCTGCCGGTCCCGATGATGAACATCCTGAACGGCGGAGCGCATGCGGACAATTCCGTCGACATGCAGGAGTTCATGATCGCGCCTTACGGGGCAACGCGTTTTTCCGAGGCCCTGCGCATGGGCGTCGAAGTATTCCATACGCTGAAAAACGTATTGAAGAAGCGCGGCTATTCGACTGCGGTTGGCGACGAGGGCGGTTTTGCGCCGAATCTGAAATCGAATGATGAAGCGCTGGAAGTAGTGCTCGAAGCTATTACGCAGGCCGGATACAAGCCGGGCGAGCAGATCGGGATCGCGCTGGACCCCGCATCCAGCGAGTTTTATCAGGACGGCGTGTACGTTTTCAAAAAGTCGGATAAGAGCCGGCATACCAGCGAACAGATGGTGGAATACTGGGCCAACTGGCGCAGACAATATCCCATCATTTCCATTGAAGACGGCATGGCCGAGGACGACTGGACCGGCTGGAAACTGCTGACCGATACCTTGGGCGCGAACACGCAATTGGTAGGTGACGATCTGTTCGTCACAAACACCGCGCGCTTGACCAAGGGTATCGAGATGGGGGTGGCGAATTCGATTCTGGTCAAGGTAAATCAGATCGGCACCCTGACCGAAACGCTCGACGCCATGCAGACGGCCTTCAAAAACGGCTATACCGCGATGGTGTCGCATCGTTCCGGAGAGACGGAAGATCCGTTCATCGCCGACCTTGCTGTTGCCACAAACGCGGGTCAGATCAAGACCGGGTCGGCAAGCCGCACCGATCGCATCGCCAAATACAATCAGCTGCTGCGGATCGAAGAGAGGCTGGGAAATGCGGCGAAGTTCCCCGGCCGGAAAGCCTTCCGTCAGTAATGTACCCCCGGTGGTCTTGACCAGAAGCGAAGCCGCATGGTAAGCCTTGTCCAGGATAAGGTGGCCTTTCTGCTGCGCCAGTGGCCAACACCGGGGCCTTCCCAAACCACTTAATAATCTATGCCCCGCAACAAGCCCCTTATTCTGACAATTCTCGACGGCTGGGGTTTCTCTCCGGCAGTTGAAGGTAATGCAATTGCAGCCGCGCGCAAGCCGACCTGGGACATGCTGCTGCGCGACTTCCCCAACACGCTGGTGCACACTTCCGGGCCATTCGTCGGACTGCCGGAGGGCCAGATGGGGAACAGCGAAGTGGGGCACCTGAATATGGGCGCCGGGCGCGTGGTCCGGATGGATGTCACCCGCATCGACCACATGATCGCCACAGGCGAGTTTTTCTCGAACCCTCTGCTGCTGGGGGCGATGGATCACGCACGCAAAGGGCATCGGCTGCACCTGTTGGGCCTGTGCAGCGACGGCGGTGTACATTCCCATCTGGAGCATTTGTATGCGCTGCTGAAAATGGCAAAGCAGCAAAGCGTGGACCACGTTTTTCTCCACTGCTTCATGGACGGGCGCGATACCCCTCCGCAGAGCGGTATCGGGTACATTCGCGAGATTCAGAAGAAGCTGCGGGAATTCGGCTTGGGAAGGATCGCATCCGTGGAAGGCCGCTATTATGCGATGGATCGCGACAAGCGTTGGGAGCGCGTGGAGCGCGCATTTCACGCCATGGTGCGGGGCAATGGCGAGAAGGCAGCCGATCCCGTGGAAGTGATGCAGCGCTCCTATGAGCGAGACGTCACGGATGAATTTATCGAACCAGTGACGATTGTGGATGAGCGCGGCCAAAGCGCCGGATTGATCCGCGACGACGACGCCTGCATCTTTTTCAACTTCCGCGCGGACCGGGGACGAGAGATGACGGAGGCGCTGACCAGCACGACGCTGGAGCGCCCGGCTCGTACGGCCGTGCCGCGAAACCTGCGGTTCCTGACCATGACGCAGTACGACAAGTCGTTGGTCGTCCCGTTTGTGCTGACGCGCGAGCCGATCGACAATATCCTGGCGAATGTGTTCGCGCAGTTGAACTGGAAGAATCTGCGGACGGCCGAGACCGAGAAGTACGCACACGTCACTTACTTTTTCAATGGTGGGCTGGAGAAATCCTTTGCGGGCGAGGAGCGCGAGTTAGTGGCGTCGCCCAAAGTGGCGACTTACGATCTGAAGCCGGAGATGAGCGCGGACGGCATTACGAATGTCGTGACCGACGCCATGGGTAAAAAGGATTTCGACGTGATCGTGATGAACTTCGCGAACGCCGACATGGTCGGGCATTCCGGGAAGATGGAGCCCACGGTGCGCGCGGTGGAAACGGTCGATGCGTGCCTTGGACGGATCTGGCAGCGTTTAAAAGAAAAGAACGGCCGCTGGATCATTACGGCCGATCACGGCAACGCCGAGACGATGATCGATCCGGTTACTCACGGTCCGCACACCTACCACACCACCAATCCGGTACCGCTGATTCTGGTGGACGACTCTGGTGACAAACTGCGGCAAGGTGGGGCTCTGCAGGATATCGCGCCCACGATCCTGGGCGTTCTGGGCGAGAAGCAGCCGAAGGATATGAGTGGGCGGGATCTGCGCCTTCGATAAGGATCGTTCGTGACCGCGGGAACTCGGAAAACAGGGCGAATCGACATTCCTCATCTGGAGCGCTTTCGGTCGCGCCAACTCGCGGGCTCCTCCGATCGGGGTGGCGACTGGGTGAGGGACAACACTCTGCTTGCCGGGCTTCGGGTCGGGCTGCGCGAGACTTATGACTTTCTTTTGCGGAAACGACCATCGCTCGAAGAGTTCGAGTCCTGGATCCTGGAAAAGAACGGCGGATCGATTGACGCCGGCCGCATCGAGCGCCTCGGTATCGCGCTCTCCGACGCCGGTGTTCAGGGGCAGCCGCGGGATGTCAATGCGGAACGAGTGCTTAGCGAAAAGGACCTCGCGTTCTGGGAGGAGAACGGTTACGTCGTTGTTCAGGACGCGGTCCCGCTTGAAAACTGCCGCGCCGCCATCGAGGCTATCTGCGATTTTCTGGCGGTTGACCTGCAGCGTCCGGAGACTTGGTATGCGGGACCTCAGGGCCACAGCATTTGGATCCCGCTGCTGCATCATCGCGCGTTGTGGGCGAATCGCGAATCGCCGCGTATCCATCGCGCATTTGCCCAGCTATGGGACAGGGAAGACCTTTGGGTGAATGTGGATCAGGCCGGCTTCAATCCGCCGGAGAAACCGGGATGGCCGTTTCCCGGTCCGCACCTGCACTGGGACGTGAGTCTCGCGCGTCCGATCCCGTTCGGCGTTCAGGGAATTTTGTATCTCGCCGACACGGCGGCCGATCAGGGAGCGTTCTGCTGCGTGCCCGGATTCCACAGGCGGATAGAGTCCTGGCTGCGGAACCTGCCGGCGGAGGCGGATCCGCGCGCGCAGGATCTCACGGCTTCAGCGGTTCCAATTGCCGGCCGCGCGGGCGATCTGGTGATCTGGCATCATGCGCTGCCCCACGGAGCCACCCCGAATCGCTCGGCTCTTCCCCGGCTGGTCCAATATCTGAGGATGCTTCCCAGCTACTGGCAGTACAATCCCGTCTGGCTTTGACTAAGCGGAGCGGCTTGCGAATAGTTCCTGGCGCGGGTGCGGCGTTGGCGCGATTTTTCCTTCGCCGACCTGCTGACGCCACATTGCGTAGTACAGGCCTTTGCGTTCGATCAACTCTTCGTGCCTGCCGAACTCGACGATCTGTCCCCGTTCCAGGACGTAGATCCGGTCGGCATGCAGTACGGTAGAGAGCCGGTGCGCGATCAGAATGGTAATCGCATCGCGGCTGCTCGCCACCTCGCGGATCGTCTGGCTGATCTCTTCTTCCGTCAGGGAATCGAGGGACGAAGTTGCCTCGTCGAATACCATCAGCTGCGGCCTGCGTAAGAGCGCGCGGGCAATCGAAAGCCGTTGCTTTTCGCCGCCCGAAACCTTGACGCCGCCCTCTCCAATAACAGTATTGAGCCCTTTGTCGGCGCGCGCGAGCAGGCTTTCGACAGACGCCTGTCGCAACACGTCCATGCACTCCTCGTCGGTCGCCTTCGGACTGACGAACAGCAGATTTTCGCGAATCGATCCGGAGAAGAGCTGCGCATCCTGCGTTACGAAACCGATGCGCTCGCGCAAACCCTCGATTTCGATTTCGTCTTCACGCGTGCCGTTGTAATAAATGTGTCCCGAATGCGGCCGGTAGAGTCCGACGAGAAGTTTGACCAGAGTCGTTTTCCCCGAGCCCGACGGCCCTACGAACGCGATGGTTTCTCCGCGCGACACTTCGAAGGAAATATCTTTGAGGGCCGGCCGATTGGCGGTTCGATGCTGGAATATCACATCGTCAAAGGTCAGAGTCTGCAACGGACCTACGCTGACCGGGTGCTCGGGCCGCGGTTCCGGCTGCAATGCAAGGATGGTTTCGAATTTCTCCAGTGAGGCTTCCGTTTCGCGCCAGGTATTGACCACGTTCCCAAGTTCCTGCAGCGGTCCGAAGATGAAAAACGAATAGATGAACAAAGAGAAGAACTGCCCTACTGTAATGCGCTGCGTGAAGATCAGGTAGAGCATCAGGAACATGATGCTCGTCCGCAGAAGATTGACGAACGTCCCCTGGATGAAGCTCAAACTGCGGAGGTATTTCACTTTTTTCAGTTCCAGCTTCAGAATCTTGTCGGTGGTTGAGTTCAGGTGATCGATTTCCTGCTGAGCCAGTCCCAGGCTTTTCACCAGCTCGATATTTCGCAGGGATTCCGTAGTCGATCCCGCCAGCGCAGTCGTTTCCTTGACGATGACTTTCTGCACTTCTTTGATCTTGTGGCTCAGCAGGGAACTTAGCCCCCCGAGAAGCGGGATCGTCAGCAGGTATGCCGGTCCGATGGACCAGTGCACCTGGGCGGCATAGATCATCACAAAGATCACGCCGATTACCGTTGTGAAGAGAAGATTGACGGCGATCGCAATCAGCTTCTCGACATCGGAACGGACCTTCTGGAGGATACCCAGAGTCTCGCCGCTGCGCTGATCTTCGAACATTGCGTAAGGCAATTCGAGCGAGTGCCGAATGCCATCAGCGTAGAGCCGGGCTCCCACCTGCTGGGTGATCACATTGACATAATAATCCTGGAAGTTCTTGGCGACACGCGACACAAAAGCAACACCGACGGCCGCGCCGAGTAACAGTGCAACCCCGCGGATGAACTGGCCAATGCTGTAGTCGTGGAACTTCGTGGCGTAGGAATCGATAACGTGCCGGAAAATCAGCGGGTCGAGAAGTGAGAAAACCTGATTGATGGCCGCAAGAACAAGCGCCGCGACCACCAGAGTCCAGTAGTCCCGCAAATACCGGTAGAGAGTTCCCATTCCCTCAACGGTACGACATCGCTCCGGCTGATGAAACCTGCCCGATTGGGCTATAGCTGCGCAATCCTGGCCAGTATGGTCGCGAGCGCCTTGCGAAATTCGTCCTGCGTGCCTATTTGGAATAATCGCGGCTCCAGAGGTTTCAGCAATGGTTCCAGCTGATCGATCCCAGGATACGGCGCTGAGGATGGCCAACGGCCGTTTCCAGGCCTTCCGCGCCTGCCTATAGCGGCCGGTCCAGGGACAAATTGCGAACGCGACTCAAACCGGACGTAAAACAGTTTTACGTCCGTCGAGTCGGTGAGCGGTATGGGGCGCAGTTCCTGACCCGGTTCAAACTGGACCATGCTGCTCAATACGATTACGACCTGCGATCGCCGCCGGCCACTCGGCTCTTCGATGCTGCGGCGAATTTGATCGATAAAGAAATCCGCGCTGTGCTGCCGGTTTTCCAGCGACTTCACGTCAATCATTCCGGGGTTGACGTCGGTGAGAGCGCTGTCCAGCCGGGACCAATCCATGCCTCGCGCATTGCGCGGCAGATTGGGCGCATCGTCCTGCCCATAGATCACGCGTCTTCGCGCGAGATCGAGCAACGAAACACTATATGCGGCGTTTCCCCAGTCCGCCTGCGACAACAGTTTGGCGGCGGGCAGCAGGACCTCGAAGTTTCGATTCTGAACGCGCGTGGAGCCTGAAGACCGCTCCGAAGGCGTCAGATTCACCAGGAGACTGACATGAACCGGTTCGTGTGTCTCGACCGCCAGCCGCAACTTTCCTTCGATGGTTGGCAGGTACCAGCGATCCGGGTCTGTCGGAGGGGGAAGAAACTCAATGGCGGGGAGATCGCTCCACGCGCCAGGCAGAGGATCGTTCTTCAACGGCGCGACGTGCAGTTTTCGCGTGACGATGCTGTGTTCTTTCGTGGCATTGTCGAATATCGCGATAGAGATGCGGTATTCGCCGGGAAGCACGAAAAAGATCTGGGAGAACAGCGCGTCGTTGGCCTTGATTCCTTCCTCAACGCGCTCGAGGTCCATTTCCTGATGGTTCTGCCAGACCCCGCCTTTCTCGTCGTTCACCTGGACCAGCACCAGGAATTGACCCTTCCCGCGACGTCTGGCCAGTTCGGAACCATCCACTTCGACGAAAACCCGCGCGATCAGGCGCTGGTGCGTTGACAGTTCGGGTTCCGATATGCGGGCCGTCCAACGCATATGCGATTGGCCGCTCCCCGAGGTCCATCGATCAAAGGGAATCTGAGAGAAAAAAGGGTCGCGGGACCCGTTATTCGCAACCGATTGAGGCCGCGCGGCGCGCGGAAGGAGGGCAAGAGCGCCTAGTAACAGAAAAAGCGGAAACCGGGCCACTGGAGCAAAAGGATAGCATTTCCGGCCGATCGTTCCAAGAGCCGCTGGCCGCCGCGCCGCGCATCTCCCTGGCATCCCGAACCCCGCAGGATGCATCATCAGAGTATGGCGAAGTTGAAAGTCGAGCTTACAGTGGAGGGTATGACCTGCGACGGATGTGTTCGCGGCATTGAGAGGAAGCTTTCGAAAGTTGCGGGAGTCGAATCGGCCAGAGTCAGCCTCGGGACCGGAAAAGCGGTGATCGAATACGATGACTCGCAGGCGCAGCCCGACCAAATGATCGCGGCCATTGAGCAAATCGGATACCACGCTGCTCGAACATGAAAACCGCTGAAGAAGTTGAACTGCCGATCGGAGGAATGACGTGCGCGGCGTGCGCACGCACGGTCGAGCGGCAGCTTGCGAGTTCGCCCGGTGTTCAGAAGGCGAGCGTCAACTTCGCGACGAAAGTCGCTTCGGTGTCTTACAACCCCAGCCAGACGGGTGTCGAAAATCTGGTTTCCGCTGTAGAGGAAGTCGGCTACGAAGTTCCGCGAGAGCCGCTGGAAATAGCCGAAGCGGCAGAATGGCGGCGGCTTCGTCGGCGCCTGACTATTGGCGGCGCATTCGCAATTCCCGTGTTCCTGCTGGGGATGATGGGTGTGGCTCCTCTTGTTCAGCTTGTTTTGACGCTGCCGGTTTTGTTTTATTCCGGACGGGGATTCTTTACGGATGCCTGGAAAGCGCTGACCCACCGCTCCGCCAACATGAATACGCTGATCGCGTTGGGCACAGGCACGGCGTTCTTATATTCCGTTTTTGCGCTGATGACCGGCGGGAAGGATGTTTACTTCGAGGCGGCGGCCGTGATCGTTGTGCTGGTCCTGCTGGGGAGAACGCTGGAAGCGCGGGTGCAAAGCTCAGCATCCGGTGCGATCCGGCAATTAATGAATCTGCAGCCTTCGACCGCGCGCGTAACTCGCGAGGGGGCGGAGCGTGAAATTCCTCTGGTTGACGTTCGAACCGGCGATCTGGTGACAGTGAGGCCTGGAGAACGTGTTCCCGTCGACGGGGTCGTGCGGGACGGAGCAAGTGAAATCGACGAATCCATGCTGTCGGGCGAGAGCCTGCCTGTGTCCAAATCGGCAGGTGCGCAGGTTTTTGCCGGCACAGCGAACGGCACGGGGGCTTTTCAATTCGAGGCCACAAAGGTGGGGCGCGATACGGCTCTTGCCGGGATCATCGATCTCGTCAAGCGCGCGCAGGGATCGAAAGCGCCGGTGGCACGGCTTGCGGATATTGTGAGCGGCTGGTTCACGGTGGTGGTGCTGGCTATCGCCCTGGTAACGTTCGGGGTTTGGTTGTTCTTTGCACCGGCCGGCGTGGCGGTAGTGAATGCGGTTGCGGTTCTGATCATTGCTTGTCCCTGTGCGATGGGGCTGGCGACACCCACGGCAATTATGGCGGGCACCGGGCGGGGCGCTGAGCGCGGCATCCTGATCAAAGGTGGAGCACCCCTGGAAGTCGCGGCAAAGGTCGATACCGTGATTCTGGACAAAACCGGTACCATCACGACCGGCAAACCCACAGTCAGCCGCGTGCGCGCGCTGAATGGCTTTGGCGAAGACGAGGTATTACGGCTTGCAGCGGCTGTGGAACGATGGAGCGAACATCCGATTGCTCACGCCATCGTGAATCGGGCGACTCCGGATGGACTTGAACTTTCAACCGGCTTTCGCGCGATCCCCGGCAAAGGCGCAGAGGCCGTAGTTGCGGAAAAGCGGGTGTTCGTGGGGCGGGGAGCCGGCGGGACAATCGCGGTGGAGGTTGACGGGAAGGCTGCCGGGGAGCTGGAGATCGCCGACGAGGCAAGGCCGGAAGCTAAAGAAGCAGTTCGACGCCTGCGCTCCATGGGCATCGGCGTCTGGATGATTACGGGCGACAACAAGCGCACGGCACTCGAGGTTGCCCGCGAGGTGGGAATCGACGCGGGGCAGGTGCTTGCGGAAGTGCTGCCCGAAGGTAAAGAGCGGGAAGTGTTGCGCCTCAAGTCCACGGGAAAGCGGGTCGCAATGGTCGGCGACGGCATCAACGACGCACCCGCGCTGGCTCGCGCCGATGTGGGAATCGCCATCGGCACCGGTACGCACGTTGCCATCGATGCTGCCGGAATCATCCTGATGCGGGGAGATCTCCTCGGTGTTCCCGATGCACTGATGCTGGCACGCACAACGCTGCGAGTCATCCGGCAGAACCTGTTCTGGGCATTCGGATATAACGCGCTTGGCATTCCGATCGCAGCGGGCGTGCTCTATCCGTTCACCGGCTGGGTATTGTCGCCGATAATTGCTTCAGCGGCGATGGCGCTTTCCAGTATTTCAGTAGTGATGAACAGCCTGCGTCTGCGACGCCAATAGCGGACGCTGTTATGCGGCGATATCGCGGCCGGGAATCAGCCGTCCGAAGCCAAGATTGCAGAGGATCTCGACCAGGCTCCCGTTGAAGTTCTTCATCAAGCGCCGTTTCAGGCCTGTATAAGGCTGCGTGCCGGCGAAGAGGTCCTGCATCACACTGCGGAACTTCGGGCTGAGGCGTGTAAACTGCACCATGCGGCTGGTAACTGCGCCTCCGAGGAACGTCCCCTGGAACACGCGGCCTGCCAGGCGCGAACCGAATTCCAGATCTCCCATAAAGTCACGCCGGAGGAGTTTGCGGTAGGCTGATCCCGCGAGATCGAGTGACTCGGCGAGAATCGCTTTGGCGGCGAGGTCAGCCGAACGCACGGCATAGTAAAGGCCCTCGCCCGTGATCGGATCCACCAGGCCGGCGGCATCGCCGGTTGCGAGCCATCCATCTCCGGAAACCCGGTTTCGTTTCCACGCTGACGTGCCGAGCGAGGGCAGAAGGTGGCCATAGAAGCTGGCGCCGTCCTTCGCGAGGCCCTGCTCCTCCATGTAGCGTTCCAGTTGGGAGCGCATGACAGAGGCGCTCTGGCCTTTGCCGCAAATACCCACCGACAGGTGGCCGCAACGCGGGAACACCCAGATGTATCCTTCCAGCTTTGGAAGGAATTGAATGTCGATGTGATTCCGGTCTCCCGGAATAAAATAGCCCAGAGCAGTCATCGAATCGCTCGGTGTCAACTCCGTTCCGAAGTCGCGCAGAGGGTTGCGTGCGCCGGTCGCTACGATGCAGTAGTCCGCCTCCATCGTGCCGCTTCTTGTTCGCAACGACCAGCGCGAACCGGCCCGCTCAATTTTCAGCACGCGCGTTTTTTCCAATTGTGCACCGGCGTTTTGAGCGCGGTCGAGCAACATACTGTTCAGGTCAAACCGCGAGTAAATCAGCAGCGGATGATCGAGCGAAAGAGTAACGGCCCTGCTCTTCGGCGCGGAGATAACGGTCTGGCGGACGACTTTCTTGGGAGTGTCGCCTTCGATGAGGAATGGGTATTGCGAGTAAGCCTTGTAAGTCAGGCCTCCGCCGCATGGTTTTTCCCATGCGAGCTTTTCATCGAAAACAACCGTCTTGATGCCGTTCGAAGCGAGTTGTGCGGCGGCGAAGGCGCCCGACGGTCCACCGCCAAGTATCGCGACCTTCATGGCTTTTGGCCGGGATCGACGTGGGGGTGGCCCGCGGGAATACCGTTTTGGCCGGATGCGCCCGCTTCCTGCTCATGCGGAGACTGCATGCTGCGGCTCTTGATGTGCCATTCGTCGCCTTGCCTCTCCAGCGAATAGTTCATGACGATCGCCTGGGATCCGCCACCACCCTTTGGCCTGAAACTGACTTGTGCATCGGCCTCTTTCTCACGGAATGAGACGGAGTCGACACTGACGTCCATCGCTCCCACATCGACCTTTTTGGCGATGTCCTTGATGACGCCCTCTTTTACTGCTTCGACGTTATCGATATTTTTAGAACAGCCCGCCAGACACAGTACGGCAAGGCAGATGGGGGCAAATTTCACGTACCGATTATACCCGCCGCCTGAGTAGGGGAATGTTTTCAATAATCTCGAAGAGCTAAACTGGAGCAGTCAGAGAACGAATGACGGACACACAACTCATGACCCTGACTTTGGGCATTATCATCCCTTTGTCTATGTTGCTGTATAGCAACAGCCGGGTCACAGAAGTAAAGGAAACCCTGCGGGCCGAGATGGCGGCGGGAAACAGCAGGATCACAGAAACATTGCGGTCCGAGATAGCTGCAACGCGCTCGGAGATGACAGCTGGGTTCAGCCGAATCTCGAGCGAAATCCAGTCGCTTAAAGAAGATCTGAAGATCCACGAACTCGAGCACCATCACAAATAGTCACGATCCGGCAGCATTCAGAAGCGCCTGAACCAGTCCGGGAACTGTGTAAGCGACTGCTTCTGCCGCTACAGGAACGCCGTTCTCGCGCAGAGTCGCGGTCGTGACAGGGCCGATGCTGGCGCAATTGACGTTCTGCAGTGCCTCGACGCCCGTCGCGCTGACAAGATTCTTCACGGTCGAAGAGCTTGTGAAGGTGATCCAGTCCGGCTTTCGGGAGAGAATGTCCGCCGCCCGGTGCGCGAGGCCTGCCGGAGCACTGGTCCGATACGCCTCGATTACGTCAACGATCGCTCCACGCCGCGTAAGGTCTGTGGGGAGGAGATCGCGGGCGACGGCGGCACGGGCAATCAATATGCGTGAGCCGCTCAGGTCGTAGGCGGCCATTGCGTCGAGCAGTCCCTCGGCGACGTAACGCTCCGCCATGCAGTCGACCTTAAGGTGAAAACGTTCGAGCGCATCGCGCGTGGCCGGTCCAATAGCGCAGATGCGGCCCTGGATCGCACGCAGATCCAGTCTGCTTCGATCGAGCCGATCGAGAAAGAAGCGCACTCCATTCGCGCTGGTGAAGATCAGCCAGCCATATTCGTCCAGTCTGGCGATCGCCTGATCGAGGGGACCGTAGTCATCCGCAGGCTTGATTTCAATCGTGGGCAGCTCGATCACCTCCGCGCCGAGGTTGTGCAGGAGCGCGGACAATTCACCGGCCTGTTCACGCGCGCGCGTGACGACGATTCGCCTGCCGAACAACGGCAGATTTTCGTACCAATTCAGTTTGTCGCGCAACCGGACGACATCGCCGACAATAATTGTCGCCGGCGGCTTGAGCGCGTGTTTGTGTATCAACTCCGGAAGGGTTTCCAGCGTCCCGGTGAGAACCTCCTGATCGGGCCGCGTTCCCCACCGAGCAGCCATGGCGGGTGTCGCGGCGGCGCGGCCGCCGGCGATAATGCGGCGGGCGATTTCGTCAAATTGCGAAAGTCCCATGAAAATGACCAACGTCTCGGACGTGCCGACCTTCGACCAATCGATCTTCAGCACATCGTGGCCGGTGATAAACGTAACCACCGATGTGTGATCGCGATGGGTGAGCGGCACGCCTGTGTAGGCTGCGATCCCCAATGGCGATGTCACGCCGGGAACAATCTCGAAGGGAACACCGGCATCGGCCAGAGCTTCCGCTTCCTCGCCGCCGCGTCCGAAGATAAACGGATCGCCGCCCTTCAGACGGACGACATTCAGACCTCGTTTGCCTCGATCCACAAGCAGCGCACAGATCTCTTCCTGGGCGAGCGCGTGTTCCGCCTTCTTTTTGCCGACGTAAATACGTTCGGCGGAAGGAGGAGCCAGATCGAGAAGATCGGAGCTGGCGAGGTGGTCGTAGAGAATGCAGTCGGCGTTTTCGAGCAACCGCCGAGCCTTTACTGTAATGAGTTCGGGATCGCCCGGTCCCGCGCCCACCAGATAAACTTTCGACACCGTCACACTGGCCAGTCGGAGGACGGGTCTGCCTCAGGCCTGACATCGAGAAGCGCCTGGGCGCCTCGTTTCAGCAGAACCTGTGCCACATTCCGGCCCAGTTCAGCGGGTCGAGTACATTCACCTGTAGCGGTGTAGCGGATCATCGTGCATCCGTCCGGAGCAAAGACCGCGCCGGTGAGAAACAGCTCGGTGTTGTCCAGCGTTCCGAAGGCGCCAATGGGAACCTGGCAGCCGCCGCCCAGTTCCAGAAGCATGGCGCGTTCAGCGGTCACCGGAAGCCGGGTCCAGGGATCATCCAGAGGCGCGCAGGCATCGAAGCCCGCTCCGGTCTCGAGAGTTTCGATGGCGAGAGCTCCCTGCCCGACAGCCGGGCACATGATGTCCGGCCGGAAAACTTCACTGATGATGTCGCCCCAGCCCAGACGCCGCAAGCCGGCTGCTGCCAGCACAATCGCGTCGTACTCACCACGCTCGACTTTTTTTATGCGTGTGTCGACGTTGCCGCGTATGGATCGAATACTTAAATCGCGGCGCAGCCTTTTCAACTGGGCAATACGCCGGAGCGAACTCGTACCGACCACCGCTCCGACTTTGAGATTTCTCAGCCTGCCGCCGATGATCGCGTCGTATGGCTCGGCGCGCTGCGGGATTGCCGCGATGGTCAGGCCTTTTGGGAGTTCCGTCGGAAGGTCCTTCAGACTGTGAACGGCGAGATCGATACGGCCGTCGAGCAGGGCTTCCTCGATTTCTTTAGTGAAGATTCCCTTGCCTCCGACTTTGCTCAGCGGGACGTCCTGAATTTTATCGCCGGTGGTCTTGATAACCTCGATGCGGCATTCCGCGCCGCGCGCCTCCAGCCGCTCTTTGACGTAGTCCGCCTGCCAGAGAGCGAGTTGCGAGCCTCGGGCGCCGATGACCAACATAAGTCCCAGTGTAACCAGCAGGCCATTCCGTGTTTCCGGGCCAAACAGAGGGGGAACCGGATCGGGTCAATCCTGCAGATGGAAGACTTTGCGCACGGCGTCGATGAACTGATCGCCGTCCGGTTGTCCGGCGTTGCGACGCAGCGCGGAGATGGGCTCATGAGCGATCTTGTTGATGATGGCTTTCGTCATGGCGTCCATCTGAGCGGCGACCTCCGGCCGCTGCTCCGGAGTCAGATTGGGCATTCGCCGCAAAGCGCGCGTGACTTCCGCCGCTCGAATGTTCTCCCATCTTTCCTGCAGGCTGACGATGGTCGGCGTGACTTCCTCGAGCTTGAGGCGTGCCATCATCCGTTCCACCTCGTCGAGCACGATAGTCTCCGCCTGTTCCGCCTGCTTGGAACGCTCCCGGATGTTGGCGCTGACCACACCTTCGAGATCGTCGACGTCGTAGAGGAAAACGCCCTCAATATCGTTGACGGCAGGATCGATATTGCGCGGGACCCCAATGTCGATCAGAAACATCGGCTTGTTCTTGCGAACGGCGATCGTGCGCTGCATGTCGTCGCGGCTCAGAATGTAGTGCGGCGCGCCGCTGGACGCGATGACGATATCGATCTCGGGCAGCACCGAAAGAAACTGCGCGTATTCGACGGCGCGGCCGTTGAACAGGGCGGCCATTTCCTCGGCGCGCTCCCATGTTCTGTTAGTGACGAAAATGCGCCTCGCGCCGGAACGATGCAGATGTTTCGCCGCCAACTCGCCCATCTTGCCGGAGCCGATGATCATCACCGAATGGCCGTTCAGCGAGCCGAAGATCGTGCGTGCGAGCTCAACCGCGGCATAGCTGACGGAAACAGCCATCTGGCCGATTCCGGTCTCCGTGCGAACCCGCTTGGCGACTCCGAAGGCGCGCGTGAGAACCTGTTCGAGCAGACCGCCGACCGCGCCTTCATTCTTGGCGATTGCGTAAGCGCTCTTGAGCTGGCCCAGTATCTGGGGTTCACCGACAACCATGGAATCGAGGCTGGAGGCAACACGAAACAGATGCTGAATCGCCGCTCTCGCTTCCAGGCTATAGAAATGTCCTTCGAAGGCGTTTTCAGAACTCTTCCAGCTGTTCAGGAATTGCTCGATGACGGGCGCCGGCTCTTCGTGATCGGGGACCGTCAATGCGATCTCGACCCGGTTACAGGTGGAAAGGATGACCGCTTCGGAAGCTCCCAGATTCTGCAGGTCGCGGAGCGCCTCGGCCAACCCGTTTTCGGGAATAGCCAGTTTCTCGCGAAGCTCCACGGACGCGGTTTTATGGCTGACACCTGCAAGCAGAAGCTTCATTGGAGGAGGTGGCTCTCCAGCCGGAAGTGCGCGATCCATGTGACTGCGGAACAACAGAGAGCGATGATTGCAAGAATTGCAGCTTTACGTCCGCGCCAGCCCGCGCTGACGCGAAAGAAGATCAGCGCCAGATAGATTCCCCACGTGATGAACGACGTGGAGATCAGGCCGTTGTCGATCCAGCTCGTGCCATAAGAGATATGCGCCCATATGACAATGATCACGATGCTGACCGTGATGGCGACAAACCCCGCGCCGAGCGACTGTGAGATCAGTTCGTCCAGCATCCCGAGCGGTGGGAACAGCCGATAAAAGGAACGCGTCTGCTTGCGCTTGAGCTGACGTTCCTGCATCAGGTACACGACCGCGGCGACAGCGGTGAAAAGCAGCGCCGCGTATCCGAAAAGGGCCAGGACGATGTGTACGGTTAACCATGTGCTGCGGACGGCCTCACTCGACCAGCGTGAGACCGGGTTACTGAGCGCCGCCACAAGCGTCATCACGAAGACAAGGGGAAAGACGAAAACACTGAGGCTTTCCGCCTTAAAACGCCAGTAGACCGTCAGGAAAACAATGGTCACAAGCCATGCGCAGAGCGACATGACCTCGAAGAAATCGTTCACCGGGAAATGATGCTGCACCAAACCCTGTTCGACGATCGATACGAGCTGGAAAATGGCGCCCAGTCCGAATGCACCGAGGGCGATACGGAAAAGACCTTCGCGCCGGCGCAGAACGGTTACGATGGCATCGAGCAGGCCGAGCGAATAGAGTCCGGCGGCGACACGAAGCCAGAGAAGACTGGATTCGCCCATGATTTTGCTTCAACTCAAGTATAGTGCGGAGCGGGCGGGGAGTATGTTCGGGGCGCTGGACGCGCGGTTACCGACCCGGCCGGAAAGTCCGAATTACAGCGCCCGGTTCCTCATCGCTCGCGCGTAGTCTTCCGGTGTATCGATATCCATGGCGGCTTCCGGGCAATCCACTAACAATGCGCTCACAGGATGGCCAAGGATCACACCTTTGCAGCCCTGATCCGGCTTCAATGCCATCAGCAGTGGAAACGCTTCCCGCGCGAAAAACACGGGAACTCCGGCGGTGCCCGAGTATCGGGCTGCCACAATCGGCCTGCCGCTCTGATGGTGCCTGTCCACGAGGCCGCTCAGGAAATCGGACGTGATGAACGGCTGATCGGACAAGGCCAGAATCGTCCCGGAGGTGTCCCGATTCCCGAGCGCCCGGAGGCCGGTCTGAATGGACGTGCCCATGCCCTCTGCCCAACGCTCGTTCACTACAATCTCCACATCGAGGCCGGCGAGCACGGGCCGTACTTCGTGCTCGTTTGCGCCCAGCACAACGATCACCGGATGGCACCCGGAACCCTGAGCCGATTCGGCCGTATGCCGCAGCAGGGGCTTGCCCCCGAAATCCAATAGTTGTTTGGTGGAACCCATGCGCGTCGAGTTCCCCGCGGCTAACAAAATCACTGCGGACTTTGGAGGCATGGTTTCACCCACGGCTTCCACCAACTGCTTCACACGAGGATGGCCGGACAGCTCCCGCGTCCAGCTCTCCGTAACCCGTGCCGACTTCATAAGGGGCAAAGTGGATAGGCTCCTGCCGATACTTGAGCTTGCCTCCGGGACGGGAATTTGTCTCCGCCTGGATTTCCGCCACTATTGAAAGAGCAATCGCCTCCGGACTGTCGCATCCCGCATCCAGACCGGTAGGAGCATGCACGCAGGCCGGCTGATTCAGCCCCAATTCGGAAAAAAGCCTGTGCGCACGGTCCCTCGGGCCCAGAATACCCAGGTAGCGGGGGCGCAGCGAGAGAATACGCGGCAACAGCAGCAAGTCCAGCGGATAATTATGCGTCATCAGGACGACCGCGGTTTCCCTGTTGATGGCGACGTCCCGTAGAAGATCGTCGGCAGCCAACAGCACCACGCGGCTTGCGTCCGGGAAACGCTCGGGTCGTGCGTAAGCAGAACGGCCGTCCGCGACGGTTACATCCCAGCCCAGGAGTTTGGCGAGGTTCACCAATGGAATCGAATCGTGGCCCGCCCCAAAGACGACCAGCGGTAACGCCGGTCCGATCCATTCGACAAACACGCCGGCATTGCCTACATGCGCCAGCCGGCTCTTCTTTTCGCGAAGAGCGGCGGTTGCATGCATCATCACCTCGGGTTCGATGGCGGACCCACAGAGGCTTCCACGCGGGGCCGAGGACTCATCAACCAACAGCCGGTCGCCAACCTGCACTCCGGCCCCGGTGCGGACTACGCTGGCAGCCACGGCAGGCTTCCGCGCGGCGCGATGAGCGTCCAGAAAATCCAGCAACTCGGAAGCCGCGGGAGTGTTTACACGTTCCAGCATTACGTGCACCACTCCATTGCAACCGAGCCCGAACTCCCAGACGGCATCGTCTTCCGACCGGGTGTCGTAAACGCGAACCACCGGCTCGCCCGATTCCGTGAACCACCACGCCTTCTTCACGATCTCGCCTTCGAGGCATCCACCGCTGACACAGCCGATGCGGCGTCCGTCCGGAACAATGAGCATTCGCCCCCCGGGGCGCCGGTATGAGGAGCCGGTAACATGCACCACAGTGGCCAGCATCGCGTCCCGGTCTTTGCCTTCGAGGCCGCGCCAGGTATCCAAAATGGCGTCCAGCTCTCTCATACACCGGGCGAGTTATACATCAGGGCATTGGGGAAAAAGGGCAGCGTGCGAATACGCTTGCCGCTGGCCTTGAAGTACGCGTTGGCCAGCGCCGGAGCGAGAGTCGGAACGCCGATTTCGCCCGCGCCGCCAATTGGAGTAGACTGATTTGACTGCGCAGGGCTGGGAATCAGCGTTACGGCCACCTGAGGCATCTGATTCAGGCGTATCACGCGATTCTGGTAAAAGTTTGGGAACTGAGCCGCGCCTTTGACGAAGCTCTGTCGGCCGTAGAGAGCGGCGTTGAGGCCGTGGACCATTCCGCCGACCAGTTGCGCCTGGAGCTGGCCGGGGTTCACGTTCAGGTAACAGTCGAGCGCCATCCAAACGTTATTCACCTGGAAAACAATCGGCTGTCCGTCGTATCCATTGCCCGAGACCAGGGAAACGTCCACCACTTGAGCCACGATGCTGTTGGCATAGGTTGTGATCGCCATGCCGAGCCCATGACCGGGAGCGGGACCTGCCGTATAGTTGGATAAAGTCGCCGCCGCTTCCAGCACCGCAATCCAGCGCGGATCGGTCAGCAACCCAAGGCGGTAAGCATACGGATCTTGTCCCGCGAGCGCTGCCAGCTCGTCGATCATCGACTCCACCGCGAACGTGTTGATCGACATGCCCACCGACCGCCAGAATCCCACCGGGATCGGAGACGGATGCGTGATGTACTGCGTCGAAAGGGCTCCTAAGTTATAAGGAAGGGCCGTTGATCCTTCGGTTCCCTGACTATCGCCGGTGGGTCCCAACGGCGCCCCCCGCTGGGCCAGAATCGATGCCGAAACGTTCGTATAACTCCACCCCAAAATGTTGCCGTTTGTGCCCAGGCCCGCGGAGGCCTTCACTAACGCCATGGGACGGAATTGATCGCGGAGGAAATTCTGTTCCCGCGGCCACAACAGCATCACCGGTTTGTTGACGGCAATGGCCACCTGCAAAGCCTGACTCACGAAATCGACTTCAATCTTGCGGCCGAGCGCGCCGCCCAGATAGGTCGTGTGGACGTTGATCCTGCTTGTGGGCAACCCCGTCAGTTGGTTCGCAATCGACAGCACGCTCGATGCCACCTGTGTCGGCACATATACATCGCAGGAAACGCCTGGAATGTAATTCACCGTGCAGTTCATGGGCTCGAGCGCGTTGTGCGCCACGTACGGAAAAGTGTAGGTTGCGGAGTTCGTTTTGGCCGCGCCGGCAATGGCCGCGTTGGCCGCGGTCAAATTGCCTTCCACCGTATAGAGCGTCGGCGGGGCATTGGGGCCGCTTTGAACATAGGGAGTTGCCGAGGTGAGAGCAGCGTTCGCCTGATTGATAAAGGTCTGGTCGTTGAGGTTGGAACTGCTCGCCGGGATCGTCCAATTGATCGAAAGGCCTAATGCGGCCTGCCAGGTATCCCAGGTGTTGGGCCCCACCACGGCGACCGCGTTCACCATTCCGGTGGTTTCCGTACCTCGTCCCACTCCTGCCACCACTTGGGTCGGCACTACCGCTATCATTCCGGGAGGCGTCGCGGGAACGGCGCCGCTCAGGTACCCGCCGAATGTAGGACAATGCTGGATCACCGCATAGACCATGTTGGACAGGCGGACATCGATACCGTAAGTTGCGCTGCCGTTGACCTTGGAGGGAATATCAACGCGGTTGACGGTTTTGCCGATCCACTGGAACTGGTTGTCGGGAATCAGCGGAGGGTTTGCCGGCACCGGCAATTTCGCGGCGGCGGCAGCCACCAGGCCGTACGAGATGTTTGTGCTCGTGGGAGTGTAGGTGATTACGCCGCTTGAAACAGTGTAATTGGCGCGGGTCTGATCGCCCATGATATTCATCGCCGCCGACACCAGCATCTCGCGCGCGGCCGCGCCGGCCGTGCGAAAAGTCCAGTAATTGTCCCGAATCACGGTGCTGCCGAACGTCCCGATGGAGTTGCCCACCGCCGCGGCGCCTGTGGCGGGCACTCCCTGCACGGTCACGATCGCGTTGTAATCCACCATCAGGTCTTCGGCCAGAATTTGCGCCAGGCCGGAGAATGAGCCTTGCCCCATCTCGGAAGAGCCGATGGTCAGAGTGACGACGCCGGTGCTGCTGATATTCAGGAATGTGTTCACCTGGGTGTTTGCCGGCGAACCGGCAATTCCCGGCAGCGACGCTTCGGCCACCCGTGGAACCAGCTCGAAAAAGAAACCAAGCGTCAGGCCCGCAGCCCCGAGAAAATCGCGACGGCCGATCTTGTGCGATTCGTTCTCGATCTTTCTGGTGGATTCGAACGATTGCCCAGGCATATGTTTATCCGCCTTCGTTCCCTACAGCGTCTCCACTGCCTGTAAGATCCGCGAGTAGGTACCGCAGATACACACGTTGTAGAGTTGCGCCGCGATGTTGGCGCCATGATTCCCGGCCAGCATTTGGCCAGCCACGTCCATCAACTGTCCGGACTGGCAATAACCGCATTGCGGCACCTGGTATTGGAGCCAGGCCAGTTGGGCGGGGTGGCTCGAATTTGGCGAAAGGCCCTCAATTGTGACAATCGTTTTGCCAACCGCCGATTGCACAGCGTAATTGCAGGTCGATTGAGGAACGCTGTTGATCAGCACCGTGCACGCTCTGCAGAGATTCTCGCCACAGCCGTACTTCGTTCCCGTCAGGCCGAGAAGATCTCGCAGCACCCAAAGCAGCGGCATGTTGGGGTTGTTGACCGTGACGTTCTGGTTCTGACCGTTTACATTGAGCGTAAATGAGGTCGACACAAACCCTCCCGGTTAGGGATTGTAGCATGGGGCTGCAAGCTCCTTTGCTTTACTTCCACATTAATAGTTTGTGTGTTTGCTTCTCGGTAACTTATAAAGGACAGGTACTGGTACTTAGCAAAAATACGGGTACCGGTACTTGGTGCGTGTATCGCAGCTCGCCATGTCTTGTATTGAGGGATCGACTTTGTTATATGATACGCTATCGGCGTTTTCCCGCCCCTGTTCAGGAAGCAAGGAAATATGCATCGTATCTTTGTTCCGTTTGCTTTCGCGCTGCTGCTTTTGACAGCCTCGTCTGCGAAAGGCCAACAGGTATTTAGTAACTTCCCTGTAAATGGGCAAATCAGCGCATTTCAAATAAATGCAGGTTATACCTCTTCCAATTCGTTCACCGTGGCCTCCGGCGCCACAATAGGTGAGATTGAGTTCGGGGCATGGCTGACTACAGGAGACTCTGTTACCGGCGTCGCCTGGTCGATTGGAACAGCTCCTTTCGGCGCTACCTCCGGGTCGGGAGTAGCCGGCGCAACAAGCTCGTATAATTTATCGAACGCCGACGGCTTCGACGTAGATACTGTAAGCTTCGTAATCCCCAGCCTTACTCTTCCGGCCGGGACCTATTATCTGACCCTCTCTGCCGCGGTTAGCGCAGGCGTCAATCCTGTCTACTGGGATATCAATGACGGCGTGAGCGTTGACTCCTGGGACAGCACTTATGGCCACGTCTCGGCTTCCAATACATGCTTTCAAACAATCGGCATCTCGGGTACCTGTGGGCCGTCGTTCGAGATCCTGAGCACCAACACCGCGGTGACCGCTGTGCCCGTCTCCGTTTCCTTCCCGAACCAGACGGTGAACACGACCAGCACCGCGCAGGGCATCACCATCACTAATAACGGACCGGGTGTGGCGACCATTAACGGCATCGCTATTACCGGGACGAATCCCGGCGATTTCGCGCAAACTAATGGCTGCCCCATCAGCCCGGCAACGCTCGCGCCGGGTGCGTTCTGTACCATCGCAGTTACTTTCACGCCTACCGCCGCTAATGCGCGCGCGGCGACTATTACCATTACCGGCAGCAGCCCGCTGTCGGTGAGTCTCAGCGGCACGGGAACACAGGTTCCATCGACCGTAACCCTGTTGCCGACTTCCATCAGTTTCGCGAATCAAACCGTGAACACGACCAGCGGCTCGCAGGGAATCACGATTACGAATAGCGGCCCCAGCTCCCTGACGATCGCCGGCATCGGCGTTACCGGAACCAATCCCGGTGATTTTGCGCAGACGAATAACTGTCCGCTCAGCCCCACCACTATCCCCGCGAATGGCTTCTGTACGATCAATGTCAGCTTCACGCCCTTGGCTGCCAATCCGCGCTCCGCGGCGATCACGATTACCGATAATGGCGCCGGGAACCCGCAGTCGGCAGCAGTGAACGGTACCGGAACACCGTCGACCGTAACCCTCATGCCCTCTGCCGTCGGTTTCCCGAACCAGACAGTGAGTACAACCAGCAGTGCGCAGGGCATTACACTTACAAACAGCGGACCCGGCCCGGTGATCATTGGCAGCATCGCCGTTACGGGAGCCAACATGGGCGACTTCGCGCAGAACAATAACTGCCCGATTAGTCCCACGACGCTCGCGGTGAACGGTTTCTGTACGATCAATGTCACCTTCACGCCCCTGGCTGCCAATTTGCGCTCGGCGGCGATTACGATTACCGATAACGGCGCGAACAGCCCGCAATCGGTGGGGGTAAGCGGAACCGGGGTAGTCGCTGGTCCTCAGCCCTGGCCCAACGGCTACAGCTATCAGGCCACCTTTACCGTCGCGGCCGGTCAGGTACCCAGCGCTCAGACCAATTTCTCCGCTTTGATCTCGGGCACTTTTGCGGACTTCGCCACCACAGCCAATGGCGGGAGGGTTACTAACACCTGTACGCAGACCGTGGGCAACAACGCCACGACCGTTCCGTGCGATTTGATATTCACCTCGGATGCGGCTGGAACCGTGCTGCTGAACTCGGAGTTTGAGACTTACTCGGCAGCCACCGGAGCCGTGAACATATGGGTGAATGCGCCCACTCTGAGTAACGGGACCGTCATCTATGCGTGGTACGGGCAGCCTTCGGTGACTACAATCCAGACCACGCCTTCCGCGACATGGAGCAGCAACTTCATGGCGGTCTATCATCTGAAGGAAAACCCGGCGGGGACGGCGCCGCCGATGAACGATTCGACGCCGAACGGCAACAATGCGACCATGAACGGCACTGTGCTGGCCAGCCAGCAACAGCCCGGAGAGATAGACGGCAGCGTGAATTTTGAGGGAAATACCTGGGCCAGTCTGGCCAATCCGGCCAACTTCAGTTTTGAACGAACTGATTCGTTCTCGCTCTCGGGCTGGTTTAATATCGCGTCGAACTCCTCCGGAACGTTATTATCGAAGTACGCGGGCCCTTCGGTCGCGGGCTGGGCCTTGCTGCAGTTCTCCGGCTCTTCACGCCCCACCTTATCGCTCGGTCTGTTCGGCATCGCCTCCAGCACTTTTGCGCTCGCTGAGACGCCGGCCGTGACCACTGGAACCTGGCACTATGTTGTGGCCACGTATTCGGGAACCGGCACGGTGGCGGGGATGAACATCTATATCGATGGAGTGCATCAGACGCTGACTACGCTCAGCAACAATTTGTCGACATCGATCCTGAATACCGTTACGCCCGCGATCAATGGCAGGGCGGGCCCGACTGCGATGTCTACCGATTCCATGGATGAGATTCGCGTCTCGACGAAAGGCGTGGTGTTTTCACCCGCTTTCGTGACTGCAAGCTATAACGATCAGAAGAACCCTGGCGCATTCTTCACGGTCGCCACGGGACTGACTAACTGACGGCGTCCTGAGGACAGGAGCATCATCCGCGACTTCCTGCGAAAATAGTGTCAGCCGCCAATGCGTTTCTTTGTCCAGAATTTCGGATGCCGCGCCACGCAGGCCGATGGAGCCGCCCTGGAAGCACAACTGTCAGAGCGCGGTTTTGCGGCGTCCGACCATCGCGAGTCCGCGGATCTCGTGGTTCTAAACACATGCACCGTTACGGCGGAGGCAGACAGCGATGCCCGTTCGACCATTCGCCGCGTGCATCGCGAAAATCCTGCCGCGCGCATTTTGGTGACGGGCTGCTATGCCCAGCGCGCCCCGGACGAACTGGCAAAGATGCCGGGAGTCGAATGGGTGGTCGGCAATTCGCACAAGACGCAACTTGCCGATCTGGTGTCGGGCGCGGTCGACTATCACGGCCAGGTTGCCGTCGGCGACATCGTCGTTGGCGACATCATGCAGACCCGCGACATTTTGTCGGCGCCCATTATGGAGGCGACCGGCGATCGCACACGCCCCAATCTGAAAATCCAGGACGGCTGCCATAACCGCTGCTCCTTCTGCATCATTCCTTTCGTGCGCGGCAAGAGCCGGTACAGCGGTCCGGACCAGATTGTGGAGCAGGTGCGCGCTCTCAGCTCGAAATACAGAGAGGTCGTCCTTTCCGGTATTAATCTCGGCCGCTGGGGGCGGGAATCGGGTAGCACGATGAGACTTGTGGACCTGTTGCGGCGATTACTTCAGGAGACGGAAATCGACCGTCTGCGCCTCAGTTCCGTCGAGCCGATGGATTTCTCCGACGATCTGCTCGGCTTGATGGCGGAAACGCCGCGTATTTCGAAGCATGTCCATGCGCCGCTGCAGTCAGGCTCGGATGCGATCCTGCGCAAAATGCATAGAAAATACCGACCGCGCCATTATGCGGATCGAGTAGCCAAAGCACGCCTGCTTATGCCCGAAGCGGCGATCGGCGCTGACGTAATGGTCGGATTTCCGGGCGAGACCGATGAGCTGTTTGAGGAATCGCGTCAGTTCATCGAAGCCATGCCGTTTACCTATCTGCATGTCTTCACTTACTCGGAGCGCCCTGGAACTCCCGCAGCGCAGATGCCCGGTGTGGTGCCTATCCGCGTTCGCAAAGATCGCAATCGGGTACTGCGCGATCTGGCGGCGGAAAAAAACGTGGCCTTTCGCCAAAGCCTGCTGGGAGGCGAGTTGACGGCGGTGACGCTCGATCCTCCCGGATTGGCGCTGACCGACAACTACATCAAGGCGTCGCTGGATTTGCCATACACGCCCAACCGCCTGGTGAAGCTGCGCCCGCGCGCGTTGAACGATCAGGGCTTCAGCGCCCAATTAATTTCCGCCGCCTGATGAAGAACGACCCGGTTCAGTCTGCCCTTGCCGGAATTGACGATATTCCGCTTCATACTCCCGAAGGACGCAGGCAGATGGCGAAGGCACTGGCTTCGAAGTCCAATCTCGTGGTTTCGAAGGCGGCTCGGGTAATCGGTGATGCTCAATGGGCAGAACTGATGGACGATCTCGTGGCTGCGTTCCATCGTTTCCTGAAGCGCGGAGCGGAACTGGATAAAGGCTGTGCCGCGCTAATCGCTCTCGCGCGAGCGCTCTATGGTCTGGACTATGACGGCGCCGATCTCTACTTGGCCGGAATGCGACACGTTCAGATGGAGCCTGTCTGGGGTGGTTCGCTGGATACCGCGGTCGACTTGCGCGCGGTGTGCGCGATGGGCCTGGCAAGTACCACGTATCCGGACAAACTGCGGGATTTCGTGATCCTGTTGGTCGACCCCGAGTGGCAGGCCAGAGCGGGCGCGGCGCGCGCAATTGCCGCCGTTGGCTCGAGTGCGGCGATGCTGTTGCTGCGATTTAAAGTGCTGACCGGCGACAAGGAGCCGGATGTACTCGCGGATTGTTTCGCCGGTCTGCTGACGGTCGAAGGCTCGGATGCCCTTCCGTTAGTGACGTCTTTTGCTGACGGAAGAAATCAGGAAGTGCGCGAAGCGGCAATTCTGGCGCTGGGCGCCAGCCGCCGCGCTGAAGCTGTCGAGTGGCTGATCAAACGCTTCGATGAAACCGCCCATGGCGAGACTCGCCGCTGCATGCTGTTGTCGTTGGCAACATCGAGAACCGAAGCCGCAATGCAGTTCCTCCTGGGAGTGATTCGGAACGGCAGTGCCCAAACGTCAGCCATGGCCGTTTCGGCAATGGAGATCAATCGAGCCGATTACCGGATACAAGAGGAAATCGAAAAGGCCGTTAAAGCGCGCGACAGGGTGGATTAGTCTTGTCGAAGTACTAAAGGGCGGTTTCGGCGATTCTCGCCAGACGCCGGGCGGAGTCGCCCGGCTGTTCGGTCACGACCAACGCGGTTAACGGACCGCGTTCGAAACCTGCGACATGCTCCGCTGCAAAGGTGCCCGCGTGAATGCCCCAGGCGGATACACCTGACGATGCACTATCGGCACGCCGCAGGAAAAGCGAAAAATTGCCCGCGTCGTTCGCATAAACAAGGTGCAGAAAGATATGACCATTCAGAAAACAGAGGCGGCCCTGCGCCAGACGATACCCCACAGGCATAAAGTCGACGGCAGGTGGGCCGGATAGTCCCGCGCCGGCGGCCAATTGCCGGATCGAGGCGTAATCGGTCAGCCATTTTCTGGGCTGCCGGTCGACAATCTCCATTCGATGGTCCCGAGCGGCAGCGGCATAAACCGGCTTCGTTCGAGTTGAAATGAACCCCGCATAGCCAACCAAGCCCACCAGGAGGGCGGCGGCAATACCGGCAGCGGCGAAGATTCTGCGGCGCGAACTCAACCGGGCAGTTTCGAGGCTCGTCCGCACGCGGCGATCGACCGACGAACTATCGATACGCTCAGCCAAAACACCGGTCCGCAGAAGTTCATCAAACTCAGCCTGTTGCCGCAGTTCCCGCCGGCATGCGGCGCAAGCCTGAAGGTGCGCGGAAAAAGCCCTGGTCTGTTTTTGGTCCAGCTCTCCCGACAGATAGAGCGGAGCCAACTTCGATATTTCGCTGCAGTTCATAAGGCTTCCTTCGCGGCGCCCTGCGAAACCGGCGTCGATTCGGTAAGTTTGGCGCGCAGGGCCTGCCTTGCGCGGCTCACGCGCGACATCACAGTTCCTACAGGCACGGACAAAATTCCGGACATCTCACTACACGTAAATCCTTCCACCACTCCCAGCATCAAAACGGTCCGGTGTTCCAGCGACAACTCATTGAGGGCCCTTGAGACTTCGATCGAGTCTTCGAACGAAGGAATGGCCGTTCGCGCGTCTGCCGTCAGCGGCGCCAGATCGGGCACTCTCCGGAGCCTTCGGCCCTCGGCGTAAAAAGCGTTGAACAGAATGCGAAACAACCAAGCCCTTGCATTGGTGCCGGTCCGGAACTGATGAAAATTCCGCCAGGCCAGCAGCAGGCAGTCCTGCACCAGATCCTCGGCTGTCGATGAATCCGATGTCAGACGCCTCGCCACACGGAGCAGGCTCCGCGAATGGCACAATGCGACGTGCTCGAATTCCTCTGCTCTTCCGGACACAAACGCCCTTGAAAACAATACAGGCCGAGAGCCTGCTCTCGACAAAGAGCTGACCCTCGGCCTTTGCTTTTCGGAGGAGGGACTTAGCCCTTCTTCAGTTCGTCCAGCGCAGCCAGCACTTCAGCGCTGTGCGGTTGCGGGTTGACCTTCGTAAACACCTTCCGGATCACGCCCTTCGGGTCGATGAGGAACGTATTGCGCGCGGCCACGACGTTGTCACCGAACTTCTGCGTGGAACCGTAGGTCGTGACGACCTTCTTATCGGGGTCGGACAGCAACTTGAAGGTCAGATTTTCCTTGGTGCAGAATTGAACGTGGGAATCCACGCTGTCCACGCTGACGCCCAGGATGGCGGCCTTCTTTGCGTCATATTCCTTCTGATCGCGCTGGAAGTTGTGGGCTTCAATCGTGCAGCCGGGAGTCATATCTTTCGGGTAGAAATAAAGAACAACCCACTGACCTCTGTAGTCATGCAGGCTGACTTTCTTGCCTTCCTGCGAACTCAGAGTGAAATCCGGAGCAGTGGCGCCTACGGTCGGAACGTCCTCGGCGGCGCGGACCATTGGACGGGACATCGTCAGAAGAAGGGCCAGAGCGGGTAAAAGGCCCGTGAGAATGCGGGAAATTTTCATATGTGTTTCTCCTCTTTTTGCGGGCGCCGCCTGCGGCGGGCCCCTGTATAACTGGAATGCCCGGCCCCCGAAAATTCATCCCTTTCGCCGGGCCGTTCTGTGTTGAATTCTACCTCTCCCACTGATTCTACAGGTTTCAGGGTCCTGACATGGTGCTGGAAGTGCGGAGGACCAGGCATGACGCAAACATTCCATACCTCGTTTCGCCGCACTGGTGGGGATTCTGATTTCCGGCTTTGCCCTGAATCAGCTCCCGGCGCCAAAGCCGAGAAGGTCGCGGGTAAAGGCAAGGTAACGGACCAGCTTTCAGTAAAGGACGCCCAGTAGTCCGGGGGCGGAATTCATAAGGAGAGGCAATAATGGAAAACAAAAAAACGGCAGTATTCGGCATCTATGACTCGGTTGGGCATGCAGAGCGTGCAGTAGACACACTCGTTCAATCGGGTTTTCCCAGCGGAGACATTTCTGTGCTGCTTCCGGACGTTCACAGTACCCGGGACTTCGCCCATGAGAAAGAAACCAAGGCGCCGGAAGGAACGGCGACCGGAGCTGCGACGGGCGGAGTGATCGGCGGTGTGCTTGGGGTTCTGGCGGGTGTCGGTACTTTGGCCATTCCCGGCCTGGGACCTTTCATCGCTGCCGGTCCGATCATGGCCGGCCTTGCGGGGTTGGGCGTCGGAGGGGCAGTGGGCGGCATTATCGGAGCTCTTGTCGGGATGGGGATACCCGAATATGAGGCGAAACGCTATGAAGGCCGTCTCAGGAGCGGAGGCGTCCTTTTATCGGTTCACTGCGACACCTCCAACGAAATCAAACGCGCGAAGGACATGCTGAAAGGAACCGGAGCCGAAGACATCTCGTCAGCCGGCGAGAGTTCCGCTAATGTCGAGACGGAGAAAGTTCGTACCAGCGGGTCGCATTAACCAGTGCAGTGGGGCCGGATAAAAGCTCCGGTCCCGCTGTGATTCAATTCCGAGCCGATTCCCGCCTGGCGGAATGTTTAGCTCGGATGTTGGCAAATTCCTCGCTGATCTCTTTAATCTCTTCTTCCGAGCAATTTTCCAAATCCACCATCATGTTGCGCGCCGTGGAAACTGCCCGGATCAGTTCATTCAGTTTCAACTGCATTGCCTGAGCGTCGCGATTTTGCGTGTTCTGGATCAGAAAGACCATCAGAAACGTCACCACGCTGGTTCCGGTATTGATTACGAGTTGCCAGGTGTCGGAATAGTGATAGATCGGGCCGGTTATCGCCCAGACAATCACCACAAGAAGGCCGGCAGCGAATGCTCCAGGCGAGCCGACGTGATCCGCAATCTTATTCGCATACTTCCGAAACGCTTCTCTCAATCTGCCCTCCGCTGTCCGTGGTTCACACTTCGAGCAACTCAATGGCCGGAGGAAGCGATATGGAACGCGGCGTGCTTGGGTTTTAAGCAGAGGCGAAGATGCAACTGCTGATATTGAGTGCCACTTTGGTGGGGAGTTTGGGCATCGCGTGGGCTATTCAGCGCGCGATTCTGGAAGTCTGTATCAAGGCCATCGATCCCCGCCGTCGTTGAAACGGAGAGGAGAGCTGGAAACCCGCCGCGACTACTTACGCGACCCGCGGGTCGTGTTTTTGAGGTGTGACTGGCGCTGCTTCGTTTTCTTTCTCTTCGGCTTGCTGATGTTGAAAGTGCCGCTGCCCAGATATTCCGCTTTATACAGCTTTTCGTTTGCCGGCGTGTCTGCCAATTTATTCTGCTCCGTTCCGGGGAAAAATCGGTTGAACATTCAGTGTAACCCGCGGGCAACGTCCCGACGCGTGGGAATATCAAAGTAGATGCTGAATACCGGTCGGGCCGGCCGCTGCGCGGGGCTGGCGGTTCTTGTGTTCCTTGCGGGCGGATGGGAGAAGCCGCGCGCTTCTGCATCCCCCAAACTGCCTACCGCCGAAGAAATCAATGTAGTTCTCAAGGAACTTTCCGACATCACCGGCTTCCGCGTCCGCAGACAACTGCCGTTTGAGCTGATCACGCGCGACCAGGTCAACCGGTACCTCAAAGAGCAGATACAGCAATCGGTGAAACCCGATGAAATCCGCGCGGAAGAGGTAACGCTGAAGAAATTCGGCTTCGCGCCGGCCAATTTCGATTTGAAGCAAACCACCATCGATCTCCTGACGGAACAGGCAGCCGCCTTTTACGATTTCAGGCGGAAGAAACTGTTTATCTCCGACTGGGCGACGGTGAATATGCGCGATGTGGCCCTCATTCATGAGTTGGCACACGCTCTTGCCGACCAGAATTTCCCGATTCAGAAGTTCACCGATAAGGGTCCGGACAACAGCGAATCTTCCATGGCGCGCGAGGCTGTGGTCGAAGGCCAGGCATCCTGGCTGATGCTGGAGGTGGGCGCGCGGAGGGTGGGCAAAACCCTGGCAGACCCGCAAACCGCGCGAGAGCTTCTGGAAACCAGTACCGATTCGCAGCAGAGCGACTATCCCGTCTTCAATAACGCTCCGCTCTATCTCCGGCGGACGCTGATGTTTCCTTATGACGAAGGCGAGAAATTCCAGCAGGCGGTATTTCTCCGCGATGGAAAGGCCGCATTCGCACAGGTATTTCGGGATCCTCCGATTTCAACCGCTCAAATCGAGCATCCGAACCGTTACTTCGAACACATCCCGCTTGCCGCTCCCGATCTGCCGAAGCCGATCAGGCATACGAAGGCCTTCGTGGAAGGCTCGATGGGCGAACTGGAAACACGCATTCTGCTCGAGCAGTACGTGGACGCCGCCACGGCGGAGTTGCTGGGGCCGAAACTCAAAGGCGCGGACTACAGGGTTGACGAGACGAAGCCGAGCCACCGCATGACACTCGTTTATGCGTCCGAATGGATCGACGAGGATGCCGCGTCTCAATACTTCGAGGCTTACCAGAAGGTTCTGCGCGGGAAATGGAAGAGTGTCGAAGTGAGTTCCGAGGCGCCGGACCGGTTTTCAGGCAAGTCGGAAGACGGGTATTTTGCCGTTACCCGGGACGGGAAAACGGTGTTAAGCAAAGAAGGATTTGAACAGCCTCTGTAAGCGCTGCCACAATCAGGGGATTTGTGAAAAGTCCGTCATGATGCAACGGCTGCGATCTGTGCAACACTGGTGCCGTGCGCCGGTAACCCTTGGCGTGCTCATCTTTTCGTGACCTCAAGCTCAGCCCGGAAAGGAACGCTCTTGCCCACCGAAATCACGGAAACTCTCGACAATCTGTGTATCAACACCATCCGCATCCTCTCGGCTGACGCGGTACAAGCGGCTAACTCCGGCCATCCCGGCCTGCCGATGGGCGCCGCGGCAATGGGCTACACCCTTTGGACGCGGTTTCTCAAGCACAACCCGGCCGATCCTCATTGGTTCAACCGCGATCGATTTGTCCTGTCCGCCGGGCATGGTTCGATGCTGCTCTACAGTCTGCTGCATCTGACGGGTTACGACCTGCCGCTTGACGAACTCAAGCGCTTCCGCCAATGGGGCAGCAAAACGCCAGGGCACCCTGAGCGCGGCCATACGGTCGGTGTGGAAGTCGCCACCGGACCATTAGGCCAGGGATTCAGCAATGGCGTGGGAATGGCGATCGCGGAGGCATGGCTTGCGGCGACTTACAACCGGCCTGGGCATAACATCGTCGATCACTACACTTACGCGATCTGCGGCGATGGCGATTTGATGGAAGGCATCACGCAGGAGGCGGCGTCTCTGGCGGGGCATCTGCGCCTGGGAAAACTGATTTACCTCTACGATCAGAACCACATCTCGCTTGCCGGGGCGACCAATATGTGTTTTACCGAAGATGTCGCGGCGCGTTTCACCGCCTACGGATGGCACACACAGACGATCGACGACGGCAATGACACCGAGGCGGTCTCGGCGGCAATCGAAGCGGCGCAAAAGGAGATCGAGCGCCCCTCGTTGATTCTGTGCCACACCCACATCGGCTACGGCAGCCCGAAGAAGCAGGACACGTTTGGGGCGCATGGGAGCCCGCTGGGTGAGGAAGAGTTGCAGGCCACCAAGAAGGCCCTGGGCTGGCCCACGATGGACAAGTTCTACCTTCCGCAGGATGCGGTGAATCATTTTCGCGAAGCCCTGGGACGCGGTGCGGAACTGCAGCAAACATGGCGCGCCCGGTTCGAAGCCTACAAAAAGGCGTTCCCCGCCGAAGCCGCTCAATTCGAGCAGATTGTTGCCGGGAAACTTTCGGACGATTGGGCAGCCGACATTCCGAAATGGAATCCGGGGGACAAACCTATGTCCACGCGCATCGCCGGGGGCGCGGTTTTGAACGCATTGGCGAAACGGATCCCGAATATTATGGGGGGATCGGCGGACCTGAATCCCTCCACGGAGACAGCTTTAAAAGGTTTGGGCGATTTTCAGCCGTCGGAGGATGCCGGGCCGGGGACAGCCGGCGCTGTCGGCGGAGTCTGGTCCTACGCCGGGCGCAACACGGCATTCGGCGTTCGGGAACATGCTATGGGCGCGGCTGTAAACGGGATGGCGGCGCACGGCGGTCTGCTCCCCTTCAGCGCAACCTTCCTGGTGTTCTCGGATTACATGAAGCCGGCAATTCGCCTCGGCGCATTGAGTGGACTCAAAGCGTTTTATGTCTTCACCCATGACAGTATTGCGGTCGGGGAAGATGGCCCCACCCACGAACCGGTCGAGCATCTTGCAGGTCTGCGCGCGATTCCCGGGCTGACCGTGATCCGTCCCGCTGACGCCACCGAGACGGCCGAAGCGTGGGCGTTTGCGGTGCAGCATAACGGGCCGACTCTGTTCGCGCTCTCGAGGCAGAACCTTCCTCATCTCGATCGCAAGGCCGCCAAACAACCCAGTGTGGCCCGCGGCGCTTACATTTTGTCGGAAGCTGAGGGCGGAACGCCGGAAGTCATTCTGATCGGAACCGGCTCCGAGGTTTCCCTTTGCATGAAAGCGCAGGAACAACTGAAAAATTCCGGCGTCCGGGCGCGCGTGGTCAGCATGCCGAGTTGGAATCTCTTCGAGATGCAGGATGAAGCGTACCGCGAAAGCGTCTTGCCCTCATCCATAAGGAAGCGGGTAACAGTCGAAGCCGGCTGCTCACTGGGCTGGCACCGCTGGGCCGCCGACGGTTCGATCATCGCGATCGATCGTTTCGGCGCATCGGCCCCCGGCGAAGAAGTCATGAAGAACCTCGGTTTCACGGCGGAACACGTTACCTCGGACGCGCTGCGTCTCCTCGGCAAGCCCATGCCGCTCAACACCTGGTAGCCGTTCCGCGGTATATACTCTTCTGTTCCCGCTGGAATTGGAGGACATGCCGATGATGTCTGTATGCAGGTCCGTTGGTGGATTTATCGCCATAGCGACTTTGGCTCTGACTCCCAATCTGCTGCAGGCTCAAGGCAGCCGTCCCGAAGCCCCTCCGTTTAACGCATCTCTCGTCGACATGCAGGCGCCTCCGCCGCAGGGCGTCGCGATCCGAGCGGGCCGCTTGTTCGATCCCAAATCCGGCACGAACCTCACGAATCAGACGATTATTGTCAAAGGAGATCGCATCACCGATGTCGGTCCCGCCGACAAAATTCAGATACCGCAAGGCGCGCGCATCATCGACCTTTCCCGCGCGACAGTACTGCCGGGCCTGATCGATCGCCATGTTCATCTGATTCAGGAGCAGCAGCCCAACGACGCGCGCGCCGGATTCCTGGGTCTGAACTACGCGCTGAAAGATCTGAACGCCGGCTTCACCACATTGCAGGACATGGGTTCGCCGTTCACCTATGCAACGGTCGAATTGCGCGACGCCATCAACAAAGGACTGGTTCCCGGTCCTCGCCTTCAGGTTGCAGGTCCGCAACTCAACCCTCGTGGCGCAACCTACTACGCCGCGCCGTCCGTCGTGACTCCGTTCGGCATGGGTCCCGGCGCGCCTGTCTGGCAACTCTCGCAGAACATCAATTCGCCGGACCTCGCCCGCGCGGCGGTTCGCGAACACTCGCACTATGGAACCGACTGGATCAAGGTCTATGACACCGAAGACTACGAGGGCGGCGGTTACCCGCAGCCGGAAGGCGCAGGGGCTTTTCTTCCCAACGGAAAGATGATCAACGTTCCCTCGCTGACCCTCGAAGAAGACAAGGCTATCGTCGATGAAGCGCATCGGCGGGGTTTGAAGGTCGCGTGCCATGCATACGGAGGCGAAGGATTGCGTAATTGTCTCGCTGCGGGCGTCGATATCCCGATGCACGTGATCGTGGGCGTGACTGGTGCTGAAGGCCTGGACGACGAAACCCTGCGGTACTTTAAAACGCCGCTGGCCGACGGCACTATGCGTCCCGTGATTCAAACTCTCTGGGATCTGATTGGCGATCTGGAGACGAAGGATAAGAAAGCTACCGGCGGCAAGACGACCCGCTTCCAATTAACTGAGCAAAGCTTCAAGCGACTGGTGGCGGCGGGTGTGACGGAGGTGTTCGGCAGCGGCGCCTACACCGTTGGCCACGGCGTGCAGGCCTTTCAGTTTGCTTATTACGTCAAGTGGGGAATGTCGCCTGCCAACGCGCTGCGCATGGCCACCACCAATGCCGCGGCCAGTCTGAATTTCGATCTGGGTAAGCAGCTCGGCGCCGTCGAAAAGGGGAAGTTCGCCGACATCGTTGCCGTCTCCGGCGATCCGCTGTCCGACATAACGGAAATGGAGCGGGTCAAATTCGTCATGAAGGGCGGAGTCGTTTTTCGCAACGACCTGAAATAGCCGATTGTCTACCCTTCGAGAGCAGTTCGGCGAGATCGACATATATCTGTTCGATCAACTCCTGCGCGGCCGCATCGCGCCCGGAATGAGAATCTTCGACGCGGGCTGCGGGTCCGGCCGCAACATTCACTACCTTCTCTCCGCCGGATATGAGGTCTTCGGAGCCGACGCCGACCCTCATGCTGTCGCCGTTACGCAGCGTTTTGCGGAATCGCTCGCTCCTCATTTGCCGCAAGACAACTTCCGCGCGGAGCGTCTCGAGCAAATGTCCTTTCCGGACCATCTCGCCGACGTGGTGCTCAGCAGCGCCGTGCTTCACTTCGCGCAGGATGACGATCAGTTTGATGGGATGCTGCGGGGCAGTTGGAGGGTCCTGAAGCCGGGCGGCCTCTTTTTCTGCCGTCTCGCGTCTTCGATCGGGATGGAAAGCCAGGTCCGGCGGATCGCCGGCAGGCGTTTCCAGTTGCCCGATGGCTCGGAGCGTTATCTGGTTGACGAAGCGTTGCTGATGCGGCTTACCGAGGAACTGGGCGGACGCCTGGTCGATCCGCTGAAGACCACCGTTGTCCAGAACCAGCGCTGCATGACAACGTGGGTCGTCCGCAAAAATGCCTGATTCAATGTGGGGCGGCCTTTCCAGGCTGCCGCCGGGCTTCTGCCCGGCGTGTGCGGTTGTGCGGCACGGTTATTCTGTCACCGAAACTGCTCTACCCAGGTTCGGTTCGGCTGCATACAAAATATAAGGAACTGGTAAACATTTTGGCGGTTTCGTTCGTCACAAATGCTTGTAGATGTTTCGACTCCTTACAATTTTGGCTGTCTGTGCGTGTTTCTCGGCTCAGATAGAAGCCCAGGTCAAGTCCATGGCCTTGCAGCAGGAAAAGTATGAGGTCGGCGCGGGCTCGCTTGTTCCCCTTTCGGCATCGAGCGACACAACCGACTTCCTTCTGAAGGCCACGAAGGTTACGGTCACCCCCGCGGTTGGTCTGGTTGTGGGGCCGAACCGGGCAGGGAATCAGTTGATGGTCGCCGCATCCTTACGGACGAAACCCGGCGAATATGCGGTCACGCTCTCAGCTGCCGGTGCGGGCGGCGAGCAACAGCAAGCCGCGATGGACATTGTCGTGAAGCCCCGCCAGACCGTGCCCGCCGGCGCTACCCGGCCTCCGGTCGTGCTCCTGAATGGATGGGAGACCGGCTATACCAACGCCTGCCCCATTTCGACCGATTCCACCGAGACCTTCGGCAACCTCGCGCAGTATCTGGAATCCGACGGCGTGCCGGTGGTGTATTTCTTCGATAACTGCAAAGAAGATGCGGACCAGCCGATTGAAGTTCTGGCGAACGATCTTGCGACCTTCCTGAGCACCATCACCTACGACAACGGCGCGCAGGTGACCCAGATAGACCTGGTGGCCCACAGCCTCGGTGGCTTGATCGTACGCGCTTATCTTGCGGGGTTGCAGCCGAATGAGACATTGACGCCTCCGGCGAATACGCTCATTCGGGATCTGGTCCTGATCGCGGTTCCCAACTTCGGTTCCTTCGTCGCGGCCAACTTTGCGGGTATCATTCCGGCCGCCACCCAGAGCTCCGAGTTGATACCCGGCAGTTCATTTTTGTGGAATCTGGCAACCTGGAATCAGCACGTCGACGATCTGCGCGGCGTGAACGCGATAGCGGTGATCGGCAACGCCGGCGCGTACATCAATAATCTGACCGGAGCGTCGCTTGCCAATGCCAGCGACGGCATCGTATCCACAAGCAGCGCCTCCCTCGGCTTCGTGGCGCAGAACGCAGCTGTCACGCGTATCGTGCCCTACTGCCATGTGGACCCCAGCGCGTTCACGAACACCAGCCTCGAACCCTACAACTGCAGCGCTCCGGGAATCGCGAATGTGACCAGCGAATCTCACCAGACCGGTCAGATCGTTCGCTCATTCCTCGCCGGCAATTCAACCTGGTCGTCCATCGGGTCCACACCGGCAAACGACGCCTATCTCGATCAGGACGGCGGCACCTTCTTTGCAATGGTCAACGGCAACGGCGGCTTTGTAAATGACATCACCCAGGTGTTGTGGGGAACTCTTACGCTGCTGGCCGGCGGTGACACCAGCACGATTTTCTACAACGATTTCGTTTCGGGCTCAGGCGACTATGAGGTGACAAGCGAGTCGTTGGGCACGATTGATTGCGGCACGGTTGCCGAAGCCGTCGGCTACTTCGCTGCCGCGCGATGCAAGATCGAGACAACGATCGTCTCCGTTGGCCCGCTGGAGAACACGGCGGCGCGCCAGATTGCCGCCGGGGCCGCTATCACCATTACCGGCGATTTCTTCGGCTACCTCTGCAACGGCTGCAAGGTTGTGGCCACGCCGGCCGGGTCCACCTCCGGCCAGGTCTTATCGGTTTCGTCCTGGAGCAACACGTCGATCGCCGCGCAGCTTCCGGCAGGTTTGTCGGGCTTGGTTACGATCGCGGTGATGGCGACGACAGGGAGCGACGCCATCAACATTATGGTGGCCCCATCGACTCCGACGATCGCAAGCGTCCTCAATGGGGGGAGCTTTCAGACCGGAATCGCGCCCGCTGCCTGGCTCTCCCTCTTCGGCACGAGCCTGGCTCAGACCACCTACACCTGGCAGGCGTCCGACTTCGTCAATGGACAACTGCCTACGTCGCTCCAGGGGGTATCGGTCACAATCGACGGAATGCCGGCGTATGTCGAGTACGTCAGCCCCACTCAGATCAACGTTCTGGCGCCGGATGACTCGATGGTGGGTTCTGTGTCCGTCCAGGTCACGACTTCTTCCGAGCAGAGCAACATAGTGACGGCGCAGGAGCAGCAGTTCGCTCCATCGTTCTTTACAGTTGGCGGCTCGTCGGTGGCCGCGATTCACGCGACCGGCTCACTGATCAGTTCCTCAGCGCCGGCCGCGCCGGGAGAGGAAATTGTCCTATATGGGACCGGATTCGGTCCCACCAATCCGGTTTCTCCGACTGCTCAGCTTGTAACCGTGGCTGCTCCGCTCGCCAATCAGGTTCAGGTCTCTATCGGAGGAACCGCCGCTACTGTGGATTTTGCGGGTTTGGTGGAAGCGGGACTGTATCAGTTCAACGTGATCGTGCCGGCTCTGCCCAACGGAGACGCCTCAGTGGTTGCCTTGATCGGCGGACTGCAGACCCAAATCGGCGTTTCTATTGCCGTACATCAATAACCAGCCAGGATTACCGTACCCCGCGCTTCAGCGCATAGGATTGCGTCTTTGTGGGGCCAGCCCTTCCGGGCTGCCGCCGAGCTTCCGCTCGGCGTCTTCGGTTTCCCGGAACGCCTCAAGCCAATTGCGAAAGGCTCTGGATATTACCGAAACGAGCACACTAACGCATTTTCACAAAAAGTGTAGCGCTGGCGGTCTTGCCGCCGGCGGTTTTAGTTAAACGAAGCCAGCGGCCAGGCTTTCATCAAACGCTTCCCGCTGATTGTGAAAATCCTCCGTCGGCCCGTCCCGGCCGTGGAAGCCGACGATTGAAGAGCGTCAACCGTACGTGAGGCCGGTGCTCTGTCCGACCTCGATAATATATCCGTCAGGATCGCGGATGTAGCAGCGCGTCTCGCCGTACTTGGGGATCGGCTCCGTGATGAATTCCGCTCCTCGACTTTTCCACAATTCATAGCACGCCTGAATATCCGCAACGCGGAAATTCATAAAGCTGTTGATGTGATTCGGGTCGGGGACGCTGAACGTCACCGTCGGCTTATCCGGGGTCGGGCCGCCTCCAACGTTCAGAATCATCCAGATATTCGCAAGCTGAAGGTACGCAGGCGCGTTGCCGTCACCCAGGCTCAGAATCCGGGCGTCGAAGACCTTTTCGTAGTAGCGGGCCGATCGCTCGATGTCGGCGACGGTGAGAAAATGCGCGATGCTGATCCCCTCTCGCGGGGGCATCTCATAGCTCTTCTGCTCGACTTGTAAGCTGCTCATTGACGACTCCAATTCCGATAAATGGTGCTCATCCGCCTATTCTGATTCTTTCGTATCACACTTGCTGACCACTGAGCCTGTCGAGGAAAGTAGCCCTCTCCAATGGACAAGCTTCCGGAACGGGACGAGATGATCCGGAGCGGAAGACTGCCCGCAATGCCGAAACGGAGCCTCGGTCTAACTGAGGTCCACATTTCTCTGGTAATCCGCCACAAGAGCTCGAATCCGCCGAATGTTAGACTCGGTATTATTCGATGTATCTCTCGCTACGCGATACCGTTAGCGGTCGTGTCTTCGATTTTCTCAACGATGAGGGCATGCAGTGCTCACACACACACGAAGGCCTGATCCTTCTAATGAACTCTCTCGCTTTGTATCGCGAAGAAGGTCGTGCACTATTTCCGGAGGTCTTCATTTTCGATTCGCTCGAACCTGTCTTGAGAATGCTCCCTTTTAGCGAACACGTCTCAATCGGTGTTGGGCCTAAGAGCGCCGCAACCATGAGCGCGGCCCTCAAAAAGTGTGCCCCGTTGGCCCAGGAAGGCTGGTCGATTTACATTCTGCGCGACGGGGACCTGTTCAAATTCGGCCTATTTCGCTCGGGCGAGAATGTCCTTTCAGTTCGCCCCGCAGACCATCTTATAAACCACGGTACACCTGAGGTCCCCGCTCTTTTCGTGCACCAGATCGCCGACAACACCGTGGAATTGAAGGGCGTGAACGGGGGGGCACTTGTCGTCTCCTTTGGGGCGGCGCGCGTTTCTGCTATCTCGCCCGTAGAAGCCCAAGCCGCCTTGGTTTCATCAATTGTTGCTGACGTGGCAAACGAGGTTAAGGAGCAGACAGCAGCCTTCTATGATTCGATTTTGTCGCGGGTTGTAAAAGCAGGACACGGAACTCTCGCCGTCGTCGTAAAGCACACAAAAAGATCCCAGTTGAAAATATTCAGCGATTGCATCACTCTCGATCCGCCGGTTTCTGCGACGCTGCCGATCATGGAACTACTCAAGTCGAACTCCTGCTATGCAAACACGCTACTTCAAAGCAAGTCTGCCCTGATTTCTGGCATGCTCCTTTCGGACGGGATCACGGCGTTCGCCTCGGATGGATCGGTGAGGGCATACAAAATATTCATCAAACATACAAAGAGTAAAACAAATCCAAACTCAGGCGGCGCTCGACGCCGTACCTTTGACATACTCCAGTCGAGAGTCGGACGGGATTTGACGTGCGCATTTATGCAGTCTCAAGACGGCGCGACGGACTACAAGAAATAAAAATATGCCAGCCACTCAAATAGTACCGTGGTCAGGGAAAGAGCCCGTTATTTTGCCTGCCGGGGTAATTGATCCCAGAGAGATAGTGAAAGTAGCCAGACAGCTTAGCGTAAAGGATCGCCAACAAATCGTATCTGCTTTTAGCGGCCAGCTGTATGAAATGGTCGCGGCCTTTGTCTGGAACAAGGCTATTACTTCGCTCAAGGCGCAACTAGGCAAACTCGGGACAGCGTTCATTGCCGAGATGCTCGATCGGCCTGATATAGACAGCGACTCTCCGTTGGAACAAAAACTTACAGACTTTGAGGCTCTGAAGTTAGCTAGGGAGCTCGGAGTAATCGGTGGAACCGGCGCGTTTAGGTTGCGGCAGGCATTCGAGAGGGTGAATCACTTCGGCTCGACGCCCTCGGAAGAGAGCGAAGAAGACGCAATGTCTGCTGATGAGGCTGTAGGTGTGTTAAAGGCCTGCGTCACAAACATTCTTGGATTTGAACGAATAGAAGCGGCACTGGACTTTAAGGATTTTCGCGATTCGCTTGGGGAACAAACGCTCTCTGGCAACGACGAGAGCGTTGTGAAGTTGGCCAATTCGCCGTATTTCTTCAAGCGAGCGTGTATTCGGATGCTTCTGGCGCTGGTCAAATCAACACTTGGCGCGGAGTTGGAAAATGCGCTCGCTAACGCGAACGTATTGATCCCAAAATTGTGGGATGACTTACTCAAGCCAGACCGCCATCAGGTAGGCCGTGTTTACGCGGAGCTGATGAGCGAAGGTAAGAGCATCGCAGCTAGCGGCATGAAAAAGGCGCTTTTGAAAGTGGGGGGGTTCGACTTCGTCCCGGAGGATCTCAGGTCCAGGGCGTTCATGGCTGCTGCGCATGCGGTGATTGAGGCACACGAAGGAATGAACAATTTTTACAATGAGCCGGCGCCCACGAAAGCCTTGGAGCGAATGGGGAGCGTTATACCTGTTCCGGCCTTCCCGATCTGCATGTCGGCTCTATTGAGCGTTCGGCTCGGGAACTTGTACAGTATTTCTTATGGCGCTCAGGCTCCGGCCATCTCGGCGCTGAAGCGGGTGTCTCCCGATAGATGGGCCTACTATCTGTCCGAATGCCTCCCTGCTGATGACCGGATTCTATATAAGCTTTTGCAAGATCGCCCTGCTACTAGGTGGTCTGCACTAGTCGGGGAGTTGGGCTTGGCCGAACTTGCGTCTGAGCTAACCAATAAGGACATTAGGAACCTCGTGACGCCTTCGACCCCTCATCGTTTCCAACAATCAGTTGAGCGGATAGTTAAGAGTCTTGGGTACGCCTCAAAAGCATAGATCCCTGCGTTCGGGCTGCACGATTCGAACGGTTTGGGGGGCCTAATTACCCCGAAGCGACGTTCGGGGAAGTTACAGGGTTCCAGATGATCTTCCGATGTTAAGCTGATCAGGTGCGGCAGCTCAGCCGAATATCCACCAACCCCGATGTTATGGGCGGAAAATCCTGCATACGCGGGATGCGTTGGCATGATCGTCGAAGCAATGGCCACAGGACGCTCAATCGACGAGTATTGCGGGATTTCCCGCATCTGGAGGCCGAGGACATTCGGGAAGCGCTGGCGTTCGCAGCGTCTCTCGCGCAAGGTCGCGAATTTCCGCTCGCGAGCTGCCGCGCCTTCTGCTGGATATGAACCTGACACCCCGCTGGTGGACGATTTGAATCGCGCCGGGCATGACGCCTGTAGCCGTTTGCTGCGGGACCGTCTGAAAGAATCATCCGCGTTAATCCGCCTTGATCCCATTCATCTCAAGAAGAGTGCTCTAAACCCCACTCTCCCGAAACCTCCCAACCAACGCCGCCACGCCTTCCCTCAAAACAACCTCTGCACAATCTGTCGATTCTCAGTCACGGCCACCGAAAATATTTTTCAACCCGATATCTGTTAACGATTTAACGCCCATCCACCACCTCGCTCCACTCGGCCTTTAACGCCCCTCGATGCTACACTCCTGGCCGAAAGGACATCATCAACACATGGCCACTTCGAACCGACTCGAGCACGACTTCCGCTCCTCCACCGTTTTACTGCCTTCGGACGATCCCGCCCAATACGAAGCCCTGCTCCGCGAGCTCACCGACCACTTCGGCCCCACCGACCTCACCACCGAACGCCTCGTACGCGAAATGGCCGACGCCGAATGGCGACTCCGGCGTCTCCGTTCACATCTCTCTTCCGCGCTCGCTCGGCATCTCGAAACCATCGCCCAGCGCTACCCCGACCTCATCGACCCCGACGATCGCGAATCCCGCGCCATTGAAACCCTCGCCGAAACCGGCTGCAGTTACTCCACCTGGCTTCGCTACGAATCTCGCCTGCAGAACCAATACGACCGCGCCTACAAAGCCTGGACCGCTAATGAGAACGACCGCCGCCGCAGCGCCTCCATTGATGCCGAAATCCTGGCGCGCCGAGCCCTCTCCATGCCGCTGCCCTCGCCTCCTCAGAGAGAAGGAACAGAAGCCGCGGTTTCTAACGTGCAAACCACCCCGGCTCAGCAACCTGCGCCAATCCCGCGCAACGCTCCCTGCCCCTGCAAATCCGGAGAAAAGTACAAACGCTGCTGCGGCCGCGCCGCTCCACAAGTGCTCCGAAGAGCCGCATGAAGGCCCGAAACTCGGTACACGCGGCTTCAGCCGCTTTACTACCGGCCTCGTCCGGGTCGCGGCTCAGAAGCAGGCGGCACGATATTCTTCATGCGCAGCGAAGTGACGATACTGCCGTAGATCTCGTTGTTGTGTCCGTAGTTGAGAATCAGCAGCGCCATACGCAGATTGCGCGTCTTTCGGCCGCTCTCCTGCGTAATATCGACCATCTCGGTACCGGAGGCGTCCGTCAGCGCGTTGTAGACGGCATCACAGTAGGCAAATGAGTCGGTCGCGGCTTTAATAAATTCGGCTTTCGTCGTCAGCTTCTCCAGATTGGTCCCGGCGTTCGGATTCTTCTCTCCCTTCGCCTGAGAGCACCAGAGAAAGTTGAAGTTCGCCACGTGCCCGACCTGTTGACCGAACGTGCGCACCTCCTCCTGCTGGCCGGGGCGCATGCCGTAGTTCTCTTCCGGCATCTTTTCGGCGGATCGCAGAATGTTGTTGTGATTGTTCGTGTAGGCGGTCCGAAGCCAGCTGGAGAGTGGATTCGGATTTGCTTCCTGCGCAAAGGCGGGAATTGCCAGTAAAGAGAACGCGACGACGATGGTCTTGATCATTTTCATCCTTATATCATGTCGGTTTGAGGTCATCACGCGCGTTTGTGTTAGACTGGCGACCGCAATTCCATGAAACGCCTGAAACCTGTTGATGTCGTGATCGCCGGAGGCGGCTGGACCGGTCTCCTGATGGCGAAGGAAATTACGCACCGCACGCCGCTCTCCGTGGTTGTGCTGGAGCGCGGCCCGGCGCGCAAAACTTCGGACTACAGCACCGGCATGGACGAGCTCGACTATGTCGTCCGCCTGCGTATGATGCAGAATCTCTCCGAAGAGACGCTGACACACAGGCACAACAACCGGGCATCGGCGGTTCCGGTGCGGCAGTATGGATCGTTTCAGCCGGGCACGGGAACGGGCGGAGCTGGTGAGCACTGGGGCGCGCTTTCCTTCCGTTTCGGTCCTGATGTCTTTCAGTTGGGCTCCCATCTCAGGGAAAAACATGGAGAGTCGAAACTCCCGCCGAATGTTGCGGCGCAGGACTGGGGCGTCACCTACGACGAACTCGAACCCAACTACTGGCGCGCCGAACAGATGATGGGCGTTTGCGGGAAAGCCGGCAATCTGAAGGGCGTGAAGGTCGAAGGCGGCAATCCGTTCGAAGGACCGCGCGCGCATGAATATCCGCTTCCGCCGCACAAGACCACCTACCTGACCACCCTGTTTCAAAAAACCTGTGTCGATCTCGGTCACCATCCTTACCCGGCGCCGACCGCTACGGCCAGTCAGACCTATCGCAACCCGGACGGCGTCACACGTACCGGTTGTCTCTACTGTGGCTACTGCACGCGTTTCGGCTGCATGGTCGGAGCCAAGTCGCAGCCGACTAATACGCTGCTGCCGCTTCTTACGAACAGAAAAAGTTTCACGCTGCGAAATGGCTGCCAGGTGCGGCGCGTGATGCACAGCAACGGACGCGCGGAAGGGCTGATGTATATCGACGGCGCCGGCGAGGAAATCGAACAGCCGGCGAGCATCGTCATTCTCGGCTCATGGACCTTGAACAACACGCGGCTGCTGCTGATGTCGAAGATCGGCGAGCCTTACGATCCGAATACCGATAAGGGCAATGTCGGGCGCAACCTGACGCATCAGGTCAGCGCCAATGTTCGCTTCTTTCTCGATAAGCCTCTGAACAACTTCATGGGCTCCGGCGGGCTGGGTTTCGGCATTGACGACTTTGACGGCGATAACGCCTTCAATCCGGCAACGGGTCTGTTGCGCGGCGGGACGATGCGCGTAACGAGCACCGGCGAAGGCCCTCTGGCTGCGTTCGGTCGGACGCCCCCGGGAGAAACAGAATCCCAATGGGGCTCGGAATGGAAGAAAGCGGCTCTCAAGTGGTACGACAAATCGAGCGCAGTCGCGTTCGAGGGCGGCCACTTTCCCTATCGCCAGAACTTTCTCGATCTCGACCCCACTTACACCGACAAGTTCGACGATCCGCTGATCCGTCTCACGCTCGACTGGACCGACCATGAGCGAGCCCAGACCGATATGGCGATCAAGGCCGGATCGGCGATCGCGCGCGCCATGGGAGCAAAAGTCGGTGAGACCAGGGGCGTCGGCGCCCGCTATTCGATCACTTTTTATCAGAGCACTCATGTGCAGGGAGGAACCATCATCGGCGCTTCTCCCGAACGCAGCGTGCTGAATACCTCGATGCAGCATTGGCAGTTGCCGAATCTGTGGATGACAGGAGGCTCTACGTTCCCGCAGAGCGGCTCCGGTAACCCCACGCTCACGATCATTGCGATGACGTACCGCGCCGCCGATGCCCTGATCGATCGCTACCTGAAGCATCCGGACAAACTCGTATGAGGCCACTCGTATGAAACGACGCCAATTTCTGACGGTGCCTGCGAAAAGCCTGGGCGGCTTGCTGCTCTACACCCTTGCCGGCGAGCCGTTGCGTCTTGCCGCTCAGGAGAACGGAAAGGTCCGCATTCCGCTGAAGTTTTTTACGGAGGCGGAAGCCCGCACAATTCAGGCCGCCTGTGCCCGTATCTTTCCCACTGACGAAAGCGGTCCGGGCGCGACAGAAGCCAATGTGATCGTATACATCGATCGCCAACTGGCGGGTCCCTGGGGAAAAGACAAGTATCGATATACGAAGGGTCCGTGGGTCGAATCCGTTTCCGAGCACGGCTATCAGGGGAAAGAAAATCCGCAGCAGATCTATCGCGCCGGCATCCCCAGGCTCGGCGACGACTTTGCGGCTGCACCGGCTGCGGAACAGGACAAGCGGCTGCACGCAATCGAGAAGACCATGTTCTTCCGCCTGTTACGAACGCACACCTTGGAAGGTATGTTTTCCGATCCGCTGCACGGCGGCAATGCCGGGCTGATCGGATGGCAGTTGATCGGCTATCCGGGCCCGTTGATGAGCTATCGCGACGAGATCGATAAGTACCACGGCATGCCGTTCCGGGCCAAACCAAAAAGCCTGGAGCAGGTTACCGGGAAGAAAGTGAAGGGTTGGGAAGAGGAGTCCTGAGTCTATAGGTGCGCCGCGTTTCCCGCCGCGACGAACCGGATGAAATCCGGTAGTTCGAGTAACGACACGATTCCCCCAGCGGGATTGTTCGCCACCAGACGCATCGCTTCATCCGGATTGTGCATGAGCAGTATCGGAATCAGACCTGCGCTTTTTGCTTTCGCCAGACCCTCGGCATTGTCAGTGATATACAACGTTTCGTTTTCCGCGTAACCCGGCGCGAATTCGCCGCCGACATCCAGCCGGATTCCCATCGCCTTGAGTTCGGAGAAAGCGGGTATGACGTCTTCGTACGTGCCTTCGGCATCGCCGAGGCACGCCGGCTCGAACAGGATCGCTTTAATTGGCCCCATTCAGCCTGACCAGCCCCGAAACCAGAAGGCCCTTTGCCATATCGATCTTCGTTGCGTTGTATTTAAGCGGTGCGGCGTTGGTAAGCGCGACGGAAACCGCCTGATGGCCGAGATCTTCGCTCAGGGTCTTACCCTTGAGGAAATTCTCCACCGTCGTTTCACGTAGCGGTTTGCCGGAGATTCCTCCGAAAACCACTCGCGCGTCATCAATGGTCCCACCGCGCAGTTGAAGACTGATTGCGGCCGACGCCATTGCGAAGTCCCACACGCCCCGCGGCCGCAGTTTTTCGAACGATGCCTTCAGGCCCGGCTTCGGTGGAGGAATGACAACTTCCGTGAGGATCTCGTTGTAGCGAACCACGTGCGATTGGATGCGTCCATCCACCATCATGTCGCCGGGAACCAGGTGTTCGATGGAAAGTTCCTTAACACCGGCGGGCGTGGCCAGCTTTACTCTGGCATCGAAGGGAATCAGCGCCGTTGCGGCGTCACCGGGGTAGACGGCGTAGCACAACCGTCCTCCCATCGCGGAGTGATAATAGCTGTTATCTCCGATCGCGCCATAGCAAATATAGCCGCCGTTTCTCCAGCAGGAATAGCCGCCGCGCAGATACTGGCACCAGACCTCCTGCAGAAGATCGCCGCCGATGGTCGATGCGTTTCTCAATTCCGGCGACGAAATGAAGTTGACCGCCTCAACCAGCATCGGGTAGCGCTTTTTCAGCAGCTCGGAGTCGGCGAGTTCCGACAGCCTCGTTGTTGCGCCGATCAGCACGTTCCCCTGCGCATCTTCTTTGATGTAACGCAGGTTTTGGATTTTCTTGATATCGACCAGATACGTCGGCGCTTGTGTCAGCCGGTTCTTGAGCCGAACGAGAAGATCGGTTCCGCCCGCATAGACGCCCGCCTCCGCGCCATGTGCCGAAAGCATCTGAATCGCTTCGTCGACGGAAGTGGGACGGTAAATGGAAACCTTCTTCACGCCGGAGTCCCCTTCGCCTTAAGCCCGGCCATGATCTTCTCTCGTGTGATCGGATGCTCCCGAATCCTTACACCACAGGCGTTGTAGATCGCATTCGCCAAAGCACCGGGAACCGCGCCGATACTGGTTTCGCTGAAGCTCTTGATCCCGTAAAACCAGCGGGGCTCCAGGCTGTCGATGAAAATCTGCGTCTGCTTCGGCGTGTCCATGATCGTCGGCAGCCGATAAGACAAGTAACCGACGCTGTAGTGCCTTGTTCCCGGAAACTCCCGGTCCCACGGAATCGGATCGGTTGCAATCTGGGTGCTTTCCACCAGCGATCCCACCATGTCCGCTTCCGCCACGAGCGGGCTGATTACGATCCCTGTGTCGTGCGGGTAGACCGCTCGGATGAAACGCCAGTTGCCGGTCCAGGTATCGACTTCAACTTCCGCAAAGCACGCACCGACGCCCTTGTTGGAACCGCCGCGTTGCCCACCGGCCACGCCCCGCCCCAAAGCGCGGATGAATCCGGTGTCCGCCTTGGCCAGCGCCGCGAAGGTAATCGACTGCCGGGAGTTGTGCACCGACGAAATAACGCCGTCCCGTATCCGAAGGTCCGCTGCATCCACTTTCAGGATCGTTGATGCCCGTTGCAGCAGGTCTTTGCGCAGCTTATCCGCGGCGTTGCACATGGCCGCCCCCTGCAGCGTAATGGTTCGGCCTCCAAACCACTCGTCGCTCGACGGCGCAATATCCGTGTCGCCCCAGATGAGCCGGATGCGATCCCGCGTCGTGAATCCCAGCATTTCCGAAACCACTTGCGCAAGCGCGGTGGCCGCATTCGACCCGCTGTCGGGCAGCGCGATCTTCATGGTGACGAAGCCGTCGGAACCCAGCTCCAGTTCAGTGCCGAAGACAGAAGCGCCTCGCGCCGCTGCAAGGGCGGCGAAGGCTTCCTCGCCTTCGTGATATCCCATGAGGCCGCCATGGTGCTGCGTCATCCCCATGCCGAAGCCGCGCTTGAAGCGTCCCGGTGCGCTGCCCGGTGCCGCATTGCGCTTCGCCCACCCGAATGCCTTCGCACCCTCCTGCAGAATCTCAACGGATGGGAAAGAGTCGTATGGATAGCGCGGGTCGCCTGCCATGGGGCGCGTAATATGCATCAGACGGAACTGCACGGGGTCGAGGCCGAGCGTTTCGGCCATCTCATCCATCATGCTTTCCCACGACCACTTGGTTTCCTGCTGGTAGTAGCTTCGCGAAGGACCCGGTCGCGGCGCGTTCGTCTTGTACGCACACCAGATCGAGCGCCAGTTCGGAACCAGCGACGTATAAAGCTCCATCTGGTTGGTCGCACTTCCGGGGTTGGAAGCATGCCCGCCGAACTCCAGATCGCCGGCGCTTACGTAGACCTCGTGATTGATCGCCGTAATGCGGCCGTCTTTTTTCGCGCCCACCTTAAACTTTGTGATCGTCTCGGGCTTGATCTGAAGCTGCGCCAGTTCCTGGTCCTTGGGCAGCATGATTTTTACCGGCTTGCCGGTAATTTTCGCCAGATGCGCGATTGCGGGATAGAATCTTTCCGCTGCCAATCGCGCCGCGCCGAACGTAGATCCATTCCACTTATTGATGAACCGGATCTGCGACGGCTCAATATCCAGCGCCGCTGCGAGCGCCGCGCGCACCGGGTAAATTCCCTGACCCATGCCCCAGAAGGTCAGTCGATCGCTGCCCCGTTTGTCCTTGTCCCAGCGCGCGACACTCCCACTGGGCTGCATCGGAACGGAAACGGCCCCCGCGAAGCGATACGTGAACTCTTTGATGACATCCGCTTCGGCGAAGCCTTTTTCGATGTCGCCCCGATGATCGGCCCAGGTGGCCGAGGGCTCGTTCTTCGGCGAATTCTGCTGTCGAAGCAGGTTACCCTTACCTGCTCTCAGATCCGGCGCGTTGGGCGCCATCACGTCTTTGAGAGTGGAAGCGAAGGGCAGAACCTCATACTCCACTTTGATCGCGTCGGCCGCATCCTGAGCCAGGTCTTCTGTCCTGGCAGCGACGATGGCAACCACTTCTCCCTGAAGATTCAGTTCGAGCGGAAGCGCTTCGGGAACGGACCGGTATCCGGTGGAGTCGAATACGGCCCGGCCGCTCGGCTTGGGCCAGTTATTGTGAGTCAGGACGTATGCCACGCCAGGCATCTTCTCCGCAGCCGCGGTATCGAGGCTCTTGATGCGGGCATGGGGATGCGGGCTGGTCAGGAACCTCGCATACAGCATGTCGGGAAACCACACCCGGCTCGCATATAGCGCTTTACCAGTGAACCGCGGCACGGACACTTCCGCCAGAGGCGGCATCAGCTTGCCGATGACGTTCAGGTTTTCGGGCGGATAGCCCTGCCACTTTTTGATCGTCCTCTTGCCTTCGACCAGATCCTCGCCCGGTGCATGACCGCCATGGGTGGAGTAGTCGCGCACCATCGGCAATTTGATCCGGATGATGGAATCCGGTGTCGGCTGAATGGGTTCTTTACTCCCGCGCAGCACAGCGGCGGAATCCATTACTGTGCGGATAATTCCCGGATAAGCCGCACATCGGCAGATGTGTCCGGCGAGCGCCGCTTTCACGTCGTCCTCTGAAGGATTCGGATTCTTGTCGAGTAGCGCTTTCGCGGTCACGACCCATCCGGCGGTGCAGAAGCCGCAGTCGGCCGCGACGCGAATATGGCCAATGCGCTGCAGCGGGTGGAGCGCGGCAGCCGTCCCGATTCCTTCGATTGTGACGATGTGTTTCCCCGCTGCCTCGGTGGCTAATGTGTGACAGGAATAGACCGGAGTGCCGTCCACCAGCACGCTGCAGGCGCCGCAACTTGCGCGATTGCAGCTGCGATTGGTTCCCGTCATACCCAGTTTCATGGCGATGACTTCCCACAACGTGGTCCGCGCTTCGTACTCGGCGAGATGAGGCTGGCCGTTGACGATAAACGTGCCGCGCTCCGACGTCATCGGCGCCGGCAGAGCGACAAGGGCCGCGCCGGCGAGAACGGCGGATTCGCCACCCACCGCTGTCAGCGTGATGCCCGCGCTTGCCGACTTCAGGAAATCCCTGCGGGAGAAACTCATTGTCCACCTCCCTGACGAGGGAAGACGTTTGGCCGGAACTGTTTGTGGCAGTTGGTGCACGAGGCGTCGATGTTCGCCGTGACGGCCGCCAGCGCCTTTGCATCTTTCGCCTGTGCCGCCCTGTATGCCTCCGACCCGGCGTCGGCGAGCATCTTCGCCGCATTTCTCCACTCGGCGGAATCGATCTGCGCCATCAATGCGTTGCCGCTCTCCGCCAGCGTAATGGCGCCACGGCGCACCGCGGTCCACTCTTTCTCATTCGCGGGACCACCGCGGTTGACGGCAAGAAGGATGTCATTCGCCGAGGGATGAATCAGGTCCAGCATGATCTGCTTCATTGTGGGGGACTGCGCGCGAACCACCGGAATCACAACCGCGATCAACGCCAACGATAACGACAGCGATAGGGATGCGAAATGCCTCATGAATCGCTACACGTCGATTATAGGCCCGTTTGACCGGCCCGATGTGCAATTCAGAGGGCTTGGAGCTTTATTGCTTTGGCTTTGCGCCGTCGCCGGTCGTGTAGTCTGCGGATCCTGCTCACCCTCGACGCACGCGAACTACACTCGACTACGAAAAAGAAGTTGCGGTCTCGGGGACCGTGATCGGCTCCAGTTGGGCCCGGATTTCGTCCCAGCGATCCAGTTGCCATGGCGGAAGATGCAGTTCCCGGCCGAGCGTTGCGGCGGGTTCGTCTTTTTCAAAGCCGCCGGGAACATTGCAGCAGCTTTCCACCAGGATCCCTCCTGGACTTCTGCAGTACATGGAGTGGAAGTAGAAGCGGTCCTTGATCTCCGAAGCGTCGGTGAATCCGAGCTCTTCGTAGATCGCCTTCTGCTGCGCGAGCGCCTCGTCGTCGGCGCCCCACAGTGCGATGTGATGCACCGTGCCGGCTCCGAATCCCCAGCTGCCTGCGCCTCTGTCGGGCTCCACCAACAGAGTAATCGTCTTGTTCGCACCGCCGGCGCCGGTTTCGAAGCGATGGTACGGTCCGTCTTCGCCTGTTTTGCGGAATCCGAGGGCCTCTTCGAAGAACCGTTGGGTTTCGCCCACTTCACGCACGGAGAGTACCGCGCCATGGAATCCGCGAATCGATTCGTCGAGCCCAACTTGGGGAGTGACCCATCCGATGCGCTGATCCGCCGGGTCTTCCATCACCTCGAAGCTTAACCCCGACGGATGACGAAAGCGGATGAACGATTGACCGAAGCGCTCCGCTATCGGGTCCTGATCCACCTTGTGGCGCTTTAACTGGTCCTTCCAGAACGGCAGCGTTCCTTTGGAGACGGTGAAGGCCGTAGCCTGAACCTGACCCGAACCGCGGCGTCCGCTCTTGCGGCCATACGGGAACGTCGTCATCACCGAGCCCGGCTCGATATTCCGGTTCGAATAATAGAGGTGATAGACCGGAATCGATCCGTCCATGAGAACGGTCTGCTTGGCCATGCGCATGCCAATAGCCTGTGTGAAGAACGTGACGTCTTCCTGCGCTCCGGCCGCGCAGGCTGTGATGTGATGATAGCCGGTTAACGGATATTCCATAATTCCTCTGTCAAATGAACTGGCTCGCGCCCGCCTGTGGACTTGCGATATGCATGCAATATCCCGGCAGTTATAAAAGCTATCACATCCGGATTTGCATTTGCCGGATCTACAGATTTACCAGTTTCGCGCCCGCCAGATCGTCGATGCGTTCCCGGTGACGCAGGGCGTCTTCAAGGTTTCGGCGCGCCACGCGCGCATGTTCCCGCGCGATCGCCTCGGCGCGCATGCCTTCGCGATTGGCGATGGCATCCACGATGGCGCAGTGCTGGTCGGCGGAAATCAGAAAAAGCTCCCGCAGGTCCGTCGAAATGTACTGCCGGTTGAGAAAAGCGCTCGCGGAGGCAAACGGCAGACAGCAGGCGCGTTCGATTGCGCGGCGCAGCATGCGGTTGCCTGCGAGATCGAGCAGCGCGTTATGAAATCGGGCGTTCAACTCGATATAGCGCGTGAAGACGTCGATCGTCATTCTGGATCGGCGGACCAGAGTGAGGATTTCCTGGCTCAACGCCTCGATTTGTGCAAGCGCTCGCGGATCCTTCAGACGCTCGGCGGCTATGCGCGCCGCGGCGCCCTCGAGCACTCCCCGCAGGTCGATCGAATCGTAGATATCTTCCACCGAGAAACGCTGCACGCGGAACCCGCGCTTCGGCAGCACTTCGAGGAAACCCTCGTTCGCCAATCGTTCCAGGGCGAGATGCAGAGGGATGCGCGAGATATTCAGACGCGCGGAAAGCGGTACTTCGCGTATTTTTTCGCCTGGACGCAGTTGGCCCTGGACGAGCATTTCCCGCAATGCCAGGGTGGCGCGCGCCGTCTGCGACGACGATCGGGAGTCTTTTACGGAAGCGGGTTTGCGCACCGTGAGTTTCGGCGCATCTTTACTCACGTTCAGGCTCATGATGCTTACTGTATCGAGAGTCGGTCGTCGTTCCGCATTGACAGGGGGTCTTCTCAGGGATAGACTGTAGCACAAAGCTAAATTGCATGCATTTTTAGAGCCGCGTGGTTAGCTCACCGGTTGACGACAGGAAAGGCGATTCGCTCGATGAACAAGAAGACATTGGCAACGATTACGCTGCTGGGATTAGTGGCATTGACGGCTCCGGGAATACTGAGTGCGCAGGCCGCAAATCCCCAGGCGTTTGGACGAGGGCAGGGAAGAGGCCCCGGTCGTGGAGACGGAGCCCCGACCGGACCGGCGCCGAAAAACGCAGAAGGGCATCCTGACATCCAGGGAGCCTGGAGTCCCAATGCGATCCAGATGAACGTCGACATGATCCGTGCGGGAGTCAAGGTTCCGTTTCAGCCCTGGGCGGAAAAAGCTTACCACGAGGCCCAGGCGAAGAACGACCCGGAAGCCCATTGCCTGCCCCCCGGAATACCGCGCATGAGTACGACCCCCTATCCGTTTCGGATCGTGCAGACGCCGGGGCTGACTCTGATCGTCTACGAGGGTGGAGCCCATATATGGCGTCAGATCTTCACCGACGGGCGGCCGCATGAGAAAGACCCCAACCCGACCTGGCTCGGCGATTCGATCGGCAAGTGGGACGGCGACACCTTCGTGATCGATACGACCGGATTGAACGGCAAAGCCTGGATCGACGAATCGGGGCTGCCGGAAACCGATAAGATGCACGTGATCGAGCGGATTCGCCGGGTCGACGCCGGGCACCTCGAGATCGAACATACGGTTGACGATCCAGGCGCTTATACGGAGCCCTGGAAATTTACAACCCATCCCTTCCTGTTAAAAGGCGAGATGCTGGAATACATTTGCCAGGAGAACAACAAGGATGTGGACCATATTTCCGGACTCGCCAAGTAGTACTGGCGCGCGGGTTTCAAGCCGGACAGCTGACGAATAACCGACATGCGGAAGGATGTGCTGAAGAATCTCGATCTGAAGGTGGTCGCGATCATCAGCGACCTCTACACGAGCCGAAGCGTCTCCGCCACAGCCGCGAACCTCTCGATCCGCCAGTCGACGGTCAGCATGGCGCTGGCCCGCCTTCGGAAGCATTTCGAAGATCCTTTGTTCGTGCGCACGTCGGCCGGTATGGAGCCGACTCCGCGCGGCGCGGAACTGATTGAGGTGCTGAAGAACGCCGAATTTTATCTGCGTAAGGCGCTTGAGCACAGAGTTGCATTCGATCCTGCCAATTCCGACCGTGTGTTCCGGCTTTCTTCCACGGACATTGCGCAGTTGACTCTGCTCCCGACGCTCCTCAGAAGACTGAAACGGATCAGTCCTTTTATCTCGGTGACGCTGTCGACGATTTCAGACCGTACGCCGGCATTGCTCGAATCGGGAGATCTGGATCTGGCTGTCGGTTTTGTCCACCCCCGCGGCACGGGATTTTACGGCCAGCGATTGTTTCGGGACCGTTTTATCTGCGCGTTGCGCGCCGACCATCCGCGCGTGGTAAGGACGCTGACGGTCGATCAAATGGAAAAAGAGCAGCACGTCGCCGTATCGACCAGCGGCACAGGCCATTCCATTGTGGAAGAGACCTTCGCGGCAAACGGGATTCGTCGGCAGATCGGTCTACGCGTCCCTACATTCCTGGGATTGGGGCCGATTATCGCCAATACCGATCTCCTGGCGATTCTTCCGGAACAACTCGGAACCTACCTTGCGCAATCCGGAAAGATTCGGTTGGTGCCGCTTCCGGTCGATATCCCTCCTTATTTCATCTACCAGTTGTGGCACGAACGTGTGATGCACGATCCCGCGAGCCAGTGGTTCCGGAAGGTAGTCGCCGGGCTGTTTCTGCGCACGGCTGCCGTGGAGGCGCCGCCGGAATCGTGGCGGCCTGGGATGACTTCGCAACTGGCATCGATAAGCTCCCCGAATTTGTAAATTTTCAATGAACACATGCCCTTCAGCGGCCTTCTGTCAACGACTCCACAACCCGGTGGGACCTGCGGGGCTCCGTCGAGGGCGTATCAAACGGGTTGATAAATACTATCGATTCCCGGCTATCGACTCACCGCTGTATCGCGACTATGCTGGTTCTGCGAGAAAAAGGTTCAGAGGTTTTTTGTGATATCTCCCGCGCCACCTCTGGAAACCGAACTGCTCCTTGTACCACCGGATGACAGGAATTGCGCGATAGTCGCGCGGCACCACGGACTGGATGGAGGCGGCGGAGCCAATTTCCAGGTTATCGGAAACGAAGTCGGACTTACGCGCGAAAGAGTGCGTCAGATTGTTTCGGAGAACGACCCCCGGCATTACTTCCGATCGGGCGGGCGACCCGCGTTGGATCGTGTGATTGCCGCTGTCACTGCAAACCTGCCTGCATCCGCCGAAAACCTGGAAAGGTTATTACAGGCACAGGGCTTGACTCGAACAGTATTCCGCCTCGAAGGAATTGTCGAAATTGCGGCTTTGCTGCGGCGCGCCGTTCCGTTTCGCATTACGAATCTGCACGGCAGGCGATTTATCGTTGCGGCTGAGTATCCTCGTTTTCGGCATATCGTCACCGCGGCTCGTGACCGGGTGCGCCGTTATGGAGTGGCAAATCTCGCCGCATGCCGGGCAGGACGATCCAAAAGCGGTGACGTTCGGCGTGAGTTGGACCTGCTCGAAACCATACTGACGGCTGCCGGCGATTTCCGATGGCTGAATCGACGCACGGGTTGGTTTTGGTTTTCCGAGGTGACCACGAATCGAGTGGTAAGCCGCATTATAAAAATGCTGGCTGTGGCCAACCCGCTGACTTCCGCTGAAATACGCGCGGGCCTTGGCAGGATGCTGGATCCGCTGGCGCCCGATGCAACTCTGCTGGAGCTTTGCCGGCAACTGCCGGGGCTTTCGGTGGACGGCGAAAGAATCCGGGCTGATTCGGAAATCAAAGTCAGCGATGTGTTGAACAAAACCGAGAGAGATATCTTCCGCCTGCTTTCGGAGAACAACGGATGCATGTCCAACTCCGATTTGATCTGCCGCTCGCGCGGGATCGGAGTGAAGCGCCCCACTTTGTATCAATGCGTCTCGAACTCCCCGATTGTGCTGAGACATAACCGGAATTACTATCGATTGATCGGGTGGGGACAGGCAAGTGGTGGCGCGGCGATATCGTGATCAGCGGCAAAATAATGGAAACATGTGAAATCGGCGCGGTGACGCGAATCGTTCCCTCGAAGGCTATTCGTCGCGTATATTGAAAATTCTTCTATGTCAGAAAAACATCTGGAAGCCCTCCTGCAGAAAACCACGCCCGTGAAGCTGTTGCGAAATTCGCAGATCGGCGCTCACGTTTACCCGGTCGTCCGGGCCGAATACACGAACTGGCGCGATGAACAGCAAGCCTGGCAGAAGACCTGCATTCTGTTCAACCAGTCGTATCACATGACGGACATGTACGTGGAAGGTCCCGACGCGCTCAGGCTGCTGTCCGATCTCGGCATCAATACCTTCAAAAACTTCGGCGCCAACAAAGCGAAACAGTTCGTGCCGTGCAGTCCCGAAGGATACGTGATCGGAGACGTGATTCTGTTCGGGCTGGAAGAGAACGTGTTCAACCTGGTGGGCCGTCCGGCGGTTCACAATTGGGTCCAGTATCACTGCGAGACCGGCGGTTACAACGCAAAAGTCAGCAGGGATGAGCGCTCCGCCGCGAAGGACGGTCCTCCCGTACGCCGCGATTATCGTTATCAGGTGCAGGGTCCGAACGCGGTGAAGGTGATGGAGAAAGTGACCGGCGCTCCGGTTCCCGATGTCAAATTCTTCCACATGCACAACTTCACCGTCGCGGGCAGAGTGGTTCGCGCCTTGCGTCATGGCATGGTGGGGCAGCCGGGCTTTGAGTTATTCGGCCCGTGGGTCGACGGCCAGGCTGTGCTGGATGCGCTCGTTGAGGCGGGACAGGAATTCGGATTGCGGCTGTCGGGCGCACGAGCGTATTCTTCCAACACGTTGGAATCGGGATGGATTCCGTCGCCGCTTCCCGCCATCTACTCGAGCCCGAAAATGAAGGCTTATCGGGAGTGGTTGCCCGCTACCAGTTGGGAGGCTATCGCTTCACTGGGAGGAAGTTTTTACTCCGAGAACATTGAAGACTATTACCTGACGCCCTGGGATCTCGGTTACGGATCGATGGTCAAGTTCGACCATGACTTTATCGGCCGTGAAGCACTCGAAAAGATTGCAAAAAATCCGCGGCGAACCAAAGTAACGCTGGCCCTAAACTCCACCGACGTCATGAAGGCGATGGGAACTATCTTCGATAAGGGCAATCGGGCCAAGTTCATCGAATTCCCGTCGGCGGTTTATGCCACATGGCCGTATGACCAGGTTACGAAGAACGGTAAGACGATCGGCATCTCGACCTGGATCGGGTACAGTTCCAACGAAGGCAAAATGCTGACGCTGGCGATTCTGGACAACGAACACGCGCAGGTTGGCGACGAAGTTACGTTTGTGTGGGGCGAACAGCCGGGTACGGGATCGAAGCCGAACGTCGAGAGCCACGTGCAGATGGAGATCCGCGCTACCGTTGCTCCCGTGCCTTATGCGGAAGTTGCGCGGGAAGCGTATCGCGCGACGTAGCGGACAATCCGCATCTCAGTCTGATGCGGGCATGTTATCGGCGTTGGCCGGCAAAGAGCCGTTGTCGGGGCTCGGCGCCGCTTTGCCTCTTACCGTCTGCCGGGCAAGGCGCTCCACGCGCCGAGCGCAGGCGATTTCGCCGGAGCGCGTGTACATTTCATAGTTATGCTGCAGGTCGCTCAGTTCGTAAACGTAATTCACCATCAGGCCGGCGGACTGCTTCATCCCGCCTGGCGAGGGATCGCCCATCCAATTGATTCTTTCCAACCGCGCGCCGTTCTTCAGATGAAAACGCGCCACTGAGTCCAAAGGCTCACGATCCCGCTTGGCATGAAGCAGGTAGCGCGCGCATGCGGAGAGCAGTTGTTGACGTAAGTTGTCGGACCATTGACCGGCGTCAGCTGAATCGGGTTGATCCAGCATGGATTTCAGCTCCTGCTGGTTGGCTTGCCTGTCCAGCCATTTCCGAAATCCGGGGACCGGCGAAAGAGTCGCATAGGTTTTGATCCGCGGAAGGTTCTTCTTCAGATCCTCCACTACCTGTTTGATCAGAGAGCTGCCGAATCGCACGCCGCGAAGGCCCTGCTGGCAGTTCGTGATGGAGTAAAAGATCGCGCTGTCGGCCGATTCGGGGTCGTCGATCGGCGCCTCGGGCTCGATCAACGGCTGAATGCGATCGCTCATGCCGCGAGTTAATGCGACCTCAATAAAGATGATCGGCTCGCCGGGCAGAGCGGAGTGAAAGAACGCATAGCAGCGGCGATCCGCTTCCAGTCGGCGGCGCAGATCGTTCCATCCCTGTATTTGGTGGACGGCTTCATATGCAATCAGCTTTTCCAGAACCACGGCCGGCGATCGCCAATCGATTCGCTCCAGGGTCAGAAATCCGGCATTGAACCACGATGCCAGTAAATGGCCGAGATCCGCCGCGATCGGCTCCAGGTGAGGGCTGTCGTCCAGTTCCTTCAATACCTGACGTCTCATCTCAATCAGCTCACGCGTGCCGTCAGGCGCCATGTTCAGTCGGCGAAACAACTCCTGGCGCGGCGGCTCCACAACAAGCTGCAGTTGACGGAGATTCGACGACGATGGGTCAAGCCGGTAAGCCTCGGCGGCGCGGCCGACATCGTCCGGCTTGGGAGAAAAATCCGTCGTCAGTACGTTCCAAAAAATGCGTTGATTGGCCGGGTTGAGCAGCTTGTAAAGCCGGAGGATGTCCGCGGCGACGCGACCGGCGTCCATTCCGCCGCCGTCCAGCAGCAATTCACGACTCAAAGAGACGATCTTTTGAACGGACTTTGCGCCGTCCGATCCGGTGTCCGGTTTCGATCGCGGTCTCCAGCGCAGAAGTTGTGCGAGTCCCACCGGTCCTCCGTTAGTGGTTCGTCTAAATTGTAAAGCTAGTGTAGTGTCCGCGAAATAGAGGGACACTCCATTTCGTGGGGCGGATGATCGTTTTCCGTCGTCTGCCCTGTATATTCACGAGAGGACAGGCCACAAACGGCGATGGCCCGCCCCACGCTGTTCTTTTCCAATGTCCATTTATTTCGTGGACACATCATTAGTGTGCGCTCTCGACGCCGCCCAACGAACGGATCAGGGTGACCGTGCTGTCGTGCGGCACGGGAAGGCTGAAGCTGTCCTTACCCAAGGCAATATCGAGCGGCGTGAAGCCCCGCCCGGATTTGGCGTCCATCTTCGCGCCATGGGCAACCAGATACTGGACGATCGTATCGGCGCCGCGGGATGCCGCGCCGTGCAGCGCGGTTTCGCCTCGCGCATTTTTCTGGTTGAGATCCATGCTCTGGTCGACACAAACCTTCAGCGCCTCCAACGCCTCGCTCTCCGATCCGCGCGTATTCTTGTCCCGATAGCCGACTCCGGCCGCAAACATCAGCGCGTTGTTTCCTTCTTTTGTCGTGAGCCTCGGATCGGCGCCGGCTTTAAGCAGCAGGCGCATCGTCGCGGCATCGCCCGAGCGGGCTGCCCGCATGAATGGTGTCGTGCCTTCGTCGAGCGTCGTATCGCCGCCATCCATCCCGCTTCTGCCGGGAAGGTTTTTGGTGAGCGGCGCATTGACCTTCGCTCCGCGCGCAATGATCGCCTGAATCAAATCCAGACTGGGATAGGGATCTTCCAGCTTCCGCGAAGGTAAAGCCGACCAGTCTTCGTTGCGCATGTCTACCGCCGCGTATAACGCAGCGCGCCCTTTGACGTCGGTCACATTCGGATTCGCCCCACGGTCCAAAAGGAACTTCGCGAATGTGTATTGCTTATTCATGATGGAGACGACCAGGCCGCTGGTCCCATCCACGTCGGTCTGGTTGATGTCGATGCCGGCATCGAGCATGACCTTCGCGGTTTCGATATCGCCCTCCCGCGCGGTGAAGAGAAACGCCGTGAAGCCGCCGCGCGCAAAAGGAGTTACCGACGATGCCGCGCTCAGTTTGGGCAGTCTGGTCTCCCGGTACGAAGACATCGTCTTCCAGTCAGCCCCGTGCTGCAGGAGCAGTCTGACCACTTCCGGATGCCGTTCGGCCGCGGCCCACATCAGCGCCGTCTGCCCGCGGTAGGTCTCGGTGGCATTCACGTCGGCTTTGTGATCGAGCAGCGCGCGCACTGCGTCCGCATTTCCCGACCGGGCCGTTACCATCAGAACGGTTTCGCCATCCGCTGTGTCGCGAGAATTCGGATCGGCTCCGGCCTTGAGCAGCGCCTCCATGATGTTGGCGTTCCCGAGGGCCGCGGCTTCCGAGAGCGGCGTCGCTCCATAGCGATTGGCGGCCTTTGCGCCCGCGCCCGCGGCGATCAATATGTTCACCGCGTCGGCATCGTTCCAATGCGCAGCCCACTGCAGCGCGGTTGTGCCGTCCGCCTGCGGCACGTTGACGGGGGTATGTTTCTTCAACAGCGCCTGCAGCGCCGTCGTGTCCCGGTTTTGCGCGGCGTCCGCGACCGCGGAGTCCGCTGCATAACTGAAACCCGCGAAGCTGAACGTAAGCAGAACGAGTGCGGATTGCTTCATCGCGTCTCTCCTCATTGCGTACCCGGTCAGAGCTCCGTCAAAGGTCCGGTACTGTCACCGACAGCTTCTTCCGGAACGCCGGCCTTGTTCAGGATCGACAGCAGCAGGTTCGACATCGGCGTATTTTCCGGATATTTCAGATGCCGGCCGCCCTTCATCCTGCCCGCCGCCCCGCCGGCGACAAAGACCGGGAGTGGTGAATGATTGTGAACGTTGCTGTTGCTCATTCCGCTTCCGAAGAGGACCAGCGAATGATCGAGCAGATTACCGTCGCCATCCGGAGTGGACTGCAGGCGCTTCAGGAAATAGCTGACCAGTTCCACGTGATACGTGTTGATCTTCGTCAGGTTTTCCAGCCGCTCCGGGTTGTTCTGATGGTGCGATGCGGGATGGAAGCCTTCCGATATGCCCAGCATGGGGAAAGTGCGGTAGCTGACTTCCCTCGCCATCATAAAGGTGGAAATGCGGGTGATATCCGCCTGAAAAGCGAGAGCCATCAGGTCGAACATCAGCTTCGTATGTTCCTGATGGTCGTCCGGGATGCCGGCGGGTGACGTGGGGACGGTCAGGCTCGAATTGGAATTCTGCTTCTCGGCGAGTTGAATCCGGCGCTCGATTTCGCGAATGGTGTCCAGGTATTCGGCTACCCGATTCCGGTCACTGGCTCCGAGGCCGCCTTCCAGGCGCCTCACCTGATTCATCGCCGCGTCGAGAATGCTGCGCTGCTGTTCGATGCGCTCCAGGCGCTCTGTCGCATTGGCGCCGTCGCCGAACAACCGGTCAAAAACAACCCTGGGGTTGATCTCCATGGGCAGCGGGGTCGTAGGCGTGCGCCAGGAAATCGTGTTCATGTAGGCGCAGCTGAAGCCGACGTCGCACGATCCCACCAGCCCGCTGAAATCTTCCGTAGCCAGTTCGAGCGACGGCAAAGGCGTTTCCTGCCCGATTTTCTGCGCCGCCATCTGATCGATGGTCGTGCCGGCGCGAATATCCGCGCCGTCGGTGCGCTTCGGATGAACGCCGTTCAGATAGACCGCGGGTGAGCGCGTATGATCGCCGCCGTTATCGCCCTCACCGCCGGGCGCAGCCATCTTGTGCGCGAGATTGGAGACCACCACAAGTTGATCGCGGAAAGGCTGCAGCGGAGTGAGCGTTCGGGAAAGCTTGAAATCCGTTCCGTCGCCGATCGGCGTCCAGTTGGATATGACCGCGCCATGCGGGATGAAGCAAAGGCCCAGCCGAAGCTGCGGAGCGGCGGCAGTCTGCGCCAGCGCCGTCCGCGCCGGGACCATCGAGTCCAGCAGCGGAAGCGAAATGGCCGTGCCGATCCCCCGCAGGATTGTCCGCCTCGGAATATGCTTTTTGGCGATGAAACTCATCCTTAATCTCCCTTTTGCGAATCGTTGGCTTTGGGGCCGGCCGTTTTTACCTTCATCTCGAACGGTGTGCTTTCCGCGATCGCGAGCACCAGCGCGGAGAATCGGAAGCCGCGCTCGCGCGCCTGACTGACAATCCCTCGTACCGCCGGCATGTCGTAATACTGAACTCCGCGCCCCAGCGCATAGGTAAGCAGCTTCTCGGTCAATACTCCCGTGAAAACGTCCGGGTGGCTGGCCAGCATCTTGTCGAGTGCGACTGGTCCATCGACCTTCTCTCCGTTGTACAAAGTGCCCGATGGATCGATTCGACTGCCGTCATCCGTTGTGCGCCAGTGGCCGACAGCATCGAAATTCTCCAGGGCGAACCCGATCGGGTCCATCACCTTATGGCAGCCTGCGCAGACGGGATCCGCGCGATGCTGTTCCATCCGCTGCCGCAGCGAAAGCGGTGCGCCATCTCCGGAGTTTTCCTTCAACTGCGGAACGTTCGGCGGCGGAGGCGTCGGCGGAATGCCCAGAATATTGGTTAAAATCCACTTTCCGCGCTGCACCGGCGACGTTCGATTCGGATACGAAGTGACCGCCAGAATACTCGCCTGACCGAGCAGCCCGCGCCGCTCCGGCGATTCGATGGTCACGCGCCGGAATTGATCGCCGTAGACATTGGGGATGCCGTAGAGGCGCGCCAGACGCTCGTTGACGAACGTGTAATCCGCGTTCAGTAAATCCATCACGCTTCGGTCTTCCCGGATGATGCTCTGGAAGAACAAACGTGTCTCCTGCTCCATGGAACTCCGGAGGTTGTCGTCAAAATCCGGAAAGCTCTCCGGATCGGGCGAGAAATTCTTCAGGTTGCGCAGAAAAAGCCACTGTGCGGCGAAGTTGTCGATCAGCGTATCCGCGCGTGGATCGATCAGCATGCGCCGGACCTGTTGCTCCAGCGTTGCATGGTCCCGCAGTTTTCCCTGCGAGGCGAGAGTCAAAAGCTCCTCATCCGGCGGACTGCTCCAAAGGAAGAACGAGAGACGCGAAGCGAGCTTGACATCTCCCAACTGATAAACCGCGCCGGCCGGAAGATCGGCCGGATCGCCTTCGAAGCGGAACAGGAACTCGGGACTCGCCAGCACGAACTGCAGCGCGGATTCGATTCCGGCGTCAAACCGCCCTTTCGCGTTGCGCTGGCGTTGATAGAAGCTGAGAGGTGTTTCGAGATCGCCGTCATTGATGGGCCGCCGATATGCCTTCCGCATCAGGGCGGATATGATCTTGCGTGCGCACGGCAGTTCGTCCTGCGTGTTTGCCGGGGTGCAAAGAAAAACCCGGTTGCGCGAAGGAGTGTTGCCGGCGCCGGTTGCGTGAAACGGTCCCTCCACGCTCATCCGATCCACGGAGGGATCGCCTGTAATATCGAGTCCGTCGATTGTGGTTCGAAGAAACGGCTTAATCAGGTCATCCTTCTCGGCGTGACTTCTCAGCAGCACTGCCGCGGTAATCGAATGAGGACCGGCCTTGATGGGAATTTGCACCGTCAGCCTTTTATCGAGCGCGCTTCCGTATTCACCGGGATTCTGCGCCATCCGGACGAAATCGTCTTTTCCACCCGCTGTGACGAGCGCCAGCCTCTTGCCATCCAGACCGATCTCGATCTGGTGCGCATCTTCCATGCCTCGCATGAGGTCGAAAGTGTTCCTCCACAGCCGGACCTTAATTACATATTCGGCATCCAGCGGAAAGTAATGATGCGCGACCATGCCGCCGCGCGTTCCCAGCGGCAGGCCTTCGATGTGTTGATCCTGCGACAGGTCGGGCCGCACGCGGTAGGTTGTCGTCGCCGGAGCAATGCTCATGTCACCGACGGCTTCGCGGCTGATGTTCCACGATGCCGACAGATACCGCTCCATCAGCGACGGCGACATCCGCAGCACATCGGCGATGTTGTCGAAGCCGCTGCTTTCGTCATCCGGCGGCAGAAGAGCGGTCGAATCGACATCGAGCGCCAGCAGATCGCGGATTGCATTCGCATATTCCGCCCGGTTCAGGCGGTGCATCGCGGCGTGCCCTGGGTTGGGCTTTGCGGCAGCGGCTCGGTCCAGCGATCCTTCCAGAAAAGCAGCCAGACCGTCGGCCGTCGCCTGATCCGGATGCGGCATCCCCTGCGGGGGCATGGACCCGGTGCGCAGTTTACGGACTACTTTTTCCCATGTTTCCGCGTTGCGCGGCACGTTCGCGAGATCGGCGGACTGCAGGGAAAGACCACCGGTACGAAGCTTGTCGCTATGGCATCCGACGCAGTATTTATTAAGGACCGCTGTCTGGGAAGATATTTCTTCCGCGTGAACCGCAACTGCGTGGCAGGCCACCAGCGCTATGGGCAGAAAGTGCGCAACGTGCTTCAAATCGATCTCCCCATTTCGATTCCTCTCGCTGGAGGAAATGCGCAAAATACGCGCTCTCCGGCCACGTAAATTCTATCTTTACAAATGCATGCAGTCAATGCGGCCTGTTTCTTGATGGCGCGTATCACGCCTGTTGATACAGGCGGAAACTACCGGAAACCGAAGCAGGGCCTTCGGCCGAACCAAAACGCATTTGAAGTTCCGGCTCAAACACTATGCGAGTTGTCCGAGTGCAAAAGGGAACCGCATCCGGGCGTCGTCATGACAATGCTCGGTGCGGTAAGTCTCTTTCCGTACTTACTGACCGAGTGGGTAGCCATCGGGTATCAAAAGATATCTCTATGTTTTTTGGAAATGCCGTGGCGTTTTTATTGTATTAGTGTTTTATCGAACCAGCCCGCGGCGGTCGGAATTCCGTCGTCCGCGGCCTCCTGACGCCGGGGACGAGTATAAGCTCCGAACCCTGATTTTATTATTCGAACAGCGGTACATGTGCGACATACTAAGTGAACTTTGTCGGCGAATACCACGTCATCGGAGGCTCGTCGTCGAATTACGAAAATTTGAATATCAGTGTTAATGATTGTGATTATCAGTTTCATTAGCTGGACAGAGGTAGGCGGCGGTGCTAACTTCCAAATCAAAAGCCGCCGCCGGCTGATTTCGCTTCGGCGGGAATGGGAGTTCAAATTAAGGGAGTTCAGCTAATGAAACGTTGCCGGAACAGTGCTGTTCTGTACTCGCTGATTGCCTCCGCACTTACCGCTGTATCCGTCAGTCCTCTTTATGGGCAGGCAGCTACAGCTTCTATTTCAGGACGTGTGACTGACCCCACCGGCGCGGGCATTCCGGGTGCGCCCGTGACGATCAAAAATACCGGCACATCGGCTTCTCAGACCGTCAACACGGACAGCCAGGGGCGATACAGTCTGCCCGATCTTGCCATCGGCGTTTATGATTTGTCGGCCTCGAAGACCGGCTTTCAGACTGCCGTACGTTCCGGAGTCAATCTGACCGTAGGCGAGGCCCTCGTGGCGGATTCCCAGTTGACGGTCGGTCAGGCCTCCCAGAGCGTCAACGTATCCGCGGAAGTCTCGCAGGTCGAGACCACCAACGCCGCGGTTTCTTCGCTCGTGAATCAGACCCAGATGCGCGAACTGCCTTTGAACGGCCGCGATTGGGAACAGCTGATTCTGCTCGCGCCGGGCGTTGCGACCTATCCGTCGGGCGGAAACAGCGCGCTCACTTCGGTAGCTAATGCGTATTCGATTTCGGGTACACGCCCGGAAGGCTATTCCAATCTGCTCGACGGTGAAGACATGCTCAACTGGTGGCAGCGGAACGCCGGCGGCGACGTGACCGGCACTACGCTCGGCATCGACTCCATTGCCGAGTTCCAGACGCTGACCAGCAGTTACAGCGCCCAATATGCGGGTAACGGCGGCGCCATCGTCGGCGTGACCAGATCGGGCACGAACGACTTTCACGGTTCGGCCTATGAGTTCTTCCGCAACAGCGATCTCGATTCGCGCGGATTTTTCGACGTCGATTCGGCCCCTCCGTTCCGCAGAAACCAGTTCGGCGGCACTATCGGCGGTCCGATCAAAAAGAACAAACTATTTTTCTTCATGAACTATGAGGGAATTCAGCAGGTGCTGGATACGACGTACATCAATTACGTGCCGACAGCAAGATACGTCACGGATAATTGCAGCGCCCCCTGCGCAGTAAATCCGGCTTCGGCCGCGATGCTGGCCCTCTACCCGGCTGCGAACGGAGGATTGTTCAACGGCAACCCGGACATCGGCATCTATAACTTTGTAGGCTCGGAGACGACGCCCGAGAATTTCGGCGTGGCCCGCATCGATTGGAATATTTCCGAGAAAGATGCGTTTTTCGCGCGGTATGAGGCGGATTTCGGCAGCCGCACCACGAATGCCGGTCTTGGTCTGTGGCCGGTAAATGACAACACCCATAACCAGTTCTTCACTTTGGGTGAACGTCATATCTTTTCGCCGACCGTCGTCAACCAGTTCACCGCATCTTTCTCGCGGCCGATCACCTGGGAGACTCAGCCGGAAACACACCCGGCGCTGCAGATATTTACTCCCGCGCGATACGACGCGTACGTGGGCGTTCCGGAACTCACCGCGCTCGGGGCATCCTTTGTTACTCCCTTCCAGTATCTGCAGAACAAATTCACGGAAAAGGACGATCTGACCTGGATCAAAGGTTCGCACACCTTCCACGTCGGCGGCATGTTCCAGCGCCAACAACTCGACCCGAATGTCCTGGTCTTCTGGAATGGATTCTATATATTCCAGAGTGGGGTTGCCGGATGCGCGAGCGCTGCTCAATGCTTCCTCCAGGGCAATCCATTCCTGCTTGAAGGTGCGCCGAACGGCGGAACCAACGGCTATCGGGCTGAGCGTTACGATGCCATTCAGCCGTACTTTCAGGATGACTGGAAAGTCACCAGCAGGCTGACGATCAATTTTGGTCTGCGCTACGACTGGGAAACGAACCCGATCGAGATTCACAACCTTTTCAATAACGTTGTGGGGCCACCCTTCCAGCCCAATTTCGTGAACGTCCCGCATGCTTACCAGAGCAACCCTGCGGATAAAAACTTCGATCCACGCGTCGGGCTGGCCTGGGATGTGTTCGGCGACCACAAGACTTCTCTGCGAGCCGGATTCGGGATCTTCCACGATCCGTACACAACATACGATTTCTCGTCGGCCTACGTGTCATCCCCGCCTTTTAACACCTCGGTCCAGGTGTTCTTCGGTCCCGATTCGGCCTGGCCGGCGCCTTTTGTCGGCTCGTCAACTCCGTCATTGAGCCAGACAACGGGCACCTATTATGGAACGAACACGACGCCCTATTCGATGGAGTATAGTCTCAACCTCCAGCGTGAACTGCCTTGGAATAACCTGCTGACCGTCGGCTATCAGGGGACGAAGGGCGTTCATCTGCTCGCGTTCCACGATTTCAACTCGCCGGCGGACACGGTAATCGACGGAGTCGACTACCTCGCGACCCAGAACGGCGGCCCGTGCCCGATCGGCTCCTCTTCCTGCACCCAGAATGCGCGGCCCGTTCCGTCGCTGGGTACTCAGGATCTGCTCGCCCCCACCAGCTATTCCAGTTACAATGCATTGCAGGTCGGGCTCACGCACCGGGCATCCAGCGGGGTGGTCTACCAGTTCTCTTATACCTGGGCGCACTGCATTGACGGCGCGTACTCATATGGCGGTCTCGGTTTCAACAACGTGACCTCCGCTATCACCAACCCCTATAACTGGAATGCGGACAGAGGAAACTGCAGCTACGATCTGCGCCAGAACCTCTCGGCAAATGCCGTTTACGCGCTCCCGTTCAAAGGCAACCGCCTGAAAGAAGGCTGGCAGGTCAGCGCGATTACCTCATGGCACACCGGGGTTCCGTTCTCGCTTGGTGAAGGCGACCAGATGGATACGGGGAACACCTTCGACAGCCAGCGTCCGAACCTGGTGCCCGGCTGCAATGTTTACGCGAACCAGAGCCCGTCGAATTGGTTCAACGAAGCCTGCTTTGTGCCCTCGCAGTATGGCACGGCCGGCGATCTGGGAAGAAACGTGCTGATCGGGCCCGGGTATGCCGAGACTGATATTTCCGTGACCAAGATGACGAGGATTAACGAGAAGATGACCCTCCAGCTCAGAGGAGAGATCTTCAACGTCTTCAATCATCCGAACTTCGCGCCTCCGGCCGCGACGATCATCAACCCTGGCAGCAGTTGCGGTCCCACCACAACGTTTAACGCCGCTAACCCGACCGCCTCCCCCTGCTTCAGCCCCACGGGCGCCGCCATCACCGCACTTATAGGAAGCGGCGGTCTGCCCGACGTGGCCCGTCAGACGCAGTTCAGCGCGAAACTGACCTTCTGAGTTTTTGACGAGAGAAACCCGGCCCGGCGGAGAGTGGATGCTCTCTTCCGGGCCATATCTTTGTTTAAATTTAAACCACCCCACAGGGCATTCCATACACTCCCGGGGCAGATTTGAATAATCTGCCCCGACCTTCACCACAATCCGGTTTCTCTCCCAAAATCGGACAGGCGTACTCTGTGTATGTGCGTCCTCTGTCGCGGTCGTATGATCGGAGATATACACCGATGCTGAATTGGCCTGAAATACTAAACCTCGCGAAGAACGGTAACCCGGCTCCGGACCGGAAGGTCCACAAGACGGAGGCGGAATGGCGGCAGTTGCTCAGCCCGGAGGAATACCATGTCACGCGCGAGGCAGGTACGGAGCGCGCATTCAGCTCCCAAATCTGCAGCCTGTTCGAGCCGGGGATCTATTCCTGCCGGTGCTGCGGAACTGTTCTCTTCGACGCAACAGAGAAGTTCGAGTCGGGCACGGGATGGCCGTCGTTCACTCAGCCGTTGACACCCAATGTGATCGCCTATCGTTTTGATGGCCCGGCATTTCTCAAACGTGTCGAGACGATCTGCAACACCTGCGACGCGCACCTCGGCCATGTTTTTCCTGACGGTCCGCTGCCCAGCGGATTGAGGTATTGCATGAACGCCGTCGCGCTGAAGAAGGCCAAGTCATCCTGACCGCGCGCTTTCGCTGGCCGGATATATTCTTAATGAATGCCTCAGAGCATTGCCATCGGTTTGCTGGTGCTGGGCGGAGTGCTGCTGCTGATCGCGATTCTCGGCGGCAATTTCAAGATATTCGGCGCCGAAATCGGTGAGAAGATTTCCAGTGGCCCGATTCGACTGCTGGCGGGCGTGCTCGGAATAGCCTTCATCTTCCTCGCTCTCTCGCCCGGGCGGCTGGCTTCGGGAGGCGATCCTCCATCCACGACCACCTCGCCCTCTACCCCTTCACCCACGGCGAGCTCACCTGCGGCAGCTTTACCCGCCACAGTTTCACCCGCCGAACCTTCAACGACCGCGCCTTCTCCGGCGACAACCAGGGACGATCCGGGATCGACTTCCAAATCCGGAGCAGGAATTGTCTTCGACCCGCCGTCCAATATCCGTGTATCACCGCTCGGTACTGCGCCCATTCTGTGCTCCGTGCAGACGAAGAGGACCATCAATCTGCTCAGCTCGAACGGTCCCTGGTACGCAACGGATGCGTGCGGCAGCGTCGGTTACATCCACAAGAGCCAGATCAAATTCTCCGAGTAGGCTGGCGCCGCGGCTGCTGCGTCGTCCAAAGCCGTGGCCGAGGTGTACGATTTGCGGCAGATCGGCAACGCTGGCGACTGGTAGAGAAAAGCGGAGCAGGTCAGTCGGAATGTGGCCAGCGGCCTCGTACCGACTTTGCGACAGCGATTCAACGCTTGGAGTTGCGTGAGAGGGATGCCTGGTTCGCTACATTCGATTATTGACTTTGCCGTCGGCACGGGATCGTATACTTGAGCTGCTATACTTTTTTCCTGTTAGAAGTCTTCCCTTTTTGTCTTCCCTTTTGCTGTGGTTGGAGTAATTTCTGTTACTATTACGCCCTGGGACTAATGGACCACACCGAACGAAGGCTCAAGGTTGCGGAACTCTGCATCTCGGGCGTATCATTCATGGTCGCTTTGGGCGTAGCGATCGTTGGCTACAACGATTTTGCCGCAAAGCAGACTGAAGCGCTTGAAACACAAAAGCAGGTATTAAAGGCGCAGCAACAGGAAGTGAAGAAATCCCTTCACGACGCCCAGCTAAACCTGTGCGAAGAGGTTGTAACAACCGCTTCGTCTGTTTTTAACGCCGAGAACATTGCGCAACTCAACGCCGGATTGGATCGGTTCGAACTCCTTAGCGATGGCAAGGCGTTTACGCTTCTGGAGCCTAAAGTGCTTCACGCTATGGTCGGGTTCGCCAACGAGGCGGCTCACTTCGCGAAAAGCCACGCGTCTTCTCCTGGCGGGGACGCATTCCAGGATGCGGCGCAGTGTGCGCTCGGAGAGAGGGGATTTGAAGTCGTTCAGGCCTGCCGGCAGATGGTGTCGAAGGCATTCACGGAAGACTCCGGAGGAGCGATTCCGCCGCTCGATTCCCATTACAACTTCCAATTTGTCTGCCCCGCAAAAAGCGAGGCTGGTAAGCAGCGCAAGCCGGAGGGCGAGAAGCGACCCGTCCCGAAGGGACAGTGAAGGCCCACGAGCACCGCAGTGGGCTCGATTCGAGCGCGCCATCAACCGGCTTTTGCCATTCCTGCGCTGCTATATCGAGCGGGTTTACAGGCAGATCGTCCAACGCTGCTACTCTGCAGCGGGCCGCATTTCGCACGTTCTTGGCTCGCAAAAGCACAACCATTGCCGAGCCAGGCCCGTGTCCGATTCACCGCCTCAAAAATAATCTTTTCGATGCAATCAAACGCTTTACGCCCAATCAGACCCCGACTCGGCCCTCCGTCGCGCTACAATCGCGCTTCCGGGAATGCCTGTCGAGGGCCTCTTCCCCGGCTGATCCTTGAAAATCGAATATTGACCGATATGGGGCCCCGGAGTGGCCGAACTGCAGAAAAAAATTTTCCAGAACGAACTGAACCCAACATAGGGGATTTACGAATACGGACAAGGGGCGGGGAATTCAGGATTTAAGATGGTGGCGGAAGAGGGGGTCGAACCCTCACGAAGAGTGAACTTCGCCAGATTTTGAGTCTGGTGCGTCTGCCAGTTCCGCCATTCCGCCACGGAGGGCTTTTTCAGTTTAGCGGAACATCGTCCGTCAGCGCATGAACTCGTCGGTATGCGTCATGAATTCCGGATATGCGCCGGCGCCCAGCTCGTAGAGGTCCATCCCCTGGTGCTCGCCTTCCCCTGCGACCCGCTGCCCCAGAAACCGGTGCAGCAGCCAATTGAGCGCATAAGTAAACGGCAGCACGAAGCCCACCAGCGTCGCAATCCCCAACGTTTGCGCGAGTAACTGTCCGCTGCCGCCCGCTTCAAAACGGCCAAACAATCCGACCGCCAGGATTCCCCAAAGCCCGCACACCGCATGCGCCGATATCGACCCGCCGGGGTCGTCCACTTCCAGCCGCAAATCCAGAATTTCAACCGAAAACGTTGCCAGGCCTCCGGCTGCCAGGCCTACGATCAAAACTTCCGCGGGCGTGACGAAAGCGCACGCCGCGCTGCTCGCCACCAGACCGCCGACCCACCCATTCGCTGTCAGCGACGCATCCGGTTTTCCGAAACGCACTCGCGTAATCGCGGCAGTCGCAAGCGCGGCCCCGGATGCGCTGAGCAGCGTATTCACGGCCATCAGCGGCACGCGGCCCGCATCGATTCCCGCGAACAGCATGGCTCCGGCCGCATTCAGACCCAGCCATCCCGCAAACGTCACCATGCAGCCAAAGAGAACCAGCACGGCGTTGTGGCCGGGAATTGCCATGGGCATTCCGTCCGAGGTGTACTTGCCCCGCCGCGGACCCACTATCCATGTAATTACCAAAGCGGTCAAGCCGCCCACGGCATGAATCGGACCGGCGCCGCCCGCATCGAGATAGCCGCGTCCCAAGCCGTAGTTCACGCCTAACTGCGCGAGAAAACCCCCGCCCCAGGTCCAATGGACGAATAACGGAAAGGTCAACCCGGCCAGCACTGCGGTGGACGCGCAAACCGCGGCAAGCCTCCAGCGGTCCGCGCCGCTGCCCAGCGGAATGATGCCGGCCAGTCCGGCGGCCACAACGCCGAACCATGCAAACAGAAGCAGCGAGGGGACGCTTGTCGAATCTTTTGTCAGGCCGCCGAAAAACCAGGGTTCAGCCCCGATCCAGTTCCAGGGTTTATTGCCGATCGATACCACGTGCGCCGGCCCACCCGCATAACCCTGAAAAGCGCGCCCGCATACAAAGTAGATACAGGCCGCCACGGATACCACGCACAATGCCGCCATCATCGAGTGGGCGGCGTTCCGGGAGCGCCCCAATCCGGCGTTGATTACGGCCAGCCCCGCACCCGCCAGCGGCGCCAAAAGAAGAAACACGATACACAGCGCCATCTGGATTTCCGACAAATGAACGTCCGGCATTGTTTTACGCCCCATCCTCTTTGGAAGTCACATGCGAGCGAGCCACCATGACGAGCCCCAAAATCTCGACGCCCAGTCCGGCCAGCAGGAATACGGCGCGCGGACCCGGCGCGGCGAGCAGAACGATGGCTGCCAACGCTAATATCCAGCCCGCGGGTAACAAGAGAAAACCGGCAATTCTCATCTGACGTTAAAGGCGCTGATTTGAAAGGCGCTAAAGATAGTTTCCGTAAGATCAAAGTATCGCAGGATTCCGTCTTACGATCTGACCGATTCGTTAATTTTACCGTTCTCATCGAAAAGGTCTATATCAGTCATAAGAATTTTGAGTTTCTCTTTGCGCCTCAACGCTGTGAGTATAGGAGAACCGGACCCCGCATGTCTCGGCTTGTGGCCCGAAATTTGAAAAGATAAGGACACCAAAATAAGGACAGCTTATGGCAGACCAAGCCCCTGAAATGAAAGCTACACTGGGCCTTACAGGCCTGACGATGAATGCAATGGCGCTCATTGCGCCCGGCGCATTCCTCTGGCTTACCTTTGCGATCCAGGGCGCCACCGGCAACACCGCGCCGGCCATGTGGATCGGGATTGTCGTAGCCCTGTTGTTATGTCTCGCTACCGCCGTGTGTTACGCGGAGTTGGCGAAGCTCTACCCCGGCACCGGCAGTTCGTACTATTTCGCGGAACAATCGTTTCTAAACCACGAAACCGCATGGAGATACGCGCGGCTCTCGAAGTTTATCGTCGGCTGGGGCTCGCACCTCTATTACTGGATTTATCCGGGCGTGATGGTGGGCGTGACCGGCGTCGTGATCGGATATGTGACCGGAACGCTCTGGCCCGGCTTCATGAGCGCAACCAACCCCGGCCCGATTTTCATGATGCTGGTTGCGGTGATTTTTTCCTTCGCGGTTGCATGGATCGCTCATCGCGGCGTTGCCGGATCCACCAACATGAGCATCGCCATCAACGTCATTCAGATTACGGCGCTGCTGATCTTCGCCGTGATGGCCTTCAGCTTCCGGTCGAGCCATCCGGCGGGAACTCCCAGTTGGCAGTTCGATTCGATGTCGGGCGACGCATACACGTATGAATTCGCTATGGTCAAAGGGCCGGCCGTCGACGGAAAGCCCGGTCCCGATGTGATTGATCGTGACAAAGACGGAACCCCCAAGGCCAAACTGGATGCGGCCGGCAAGCCGGTGCCGTTCCTCGTTGCCTACCCCGAAAAGGACGATATGGGCCACTTCATCAGCCATCCCGACGCTGCTTCTGTGGTGGGCGTGCATAACTGGGGTTTCGCCTTCGTGCAGGCGACCGTTGCGATTCTGATCCTGGTCGGATTCGAATCGGTTACGTCGATGGGCGGCGAAGCGAAGAACGCCAAACGCGACATTCCCAAAGCCGTGATTCTCTCACTGCTTGTGCAGGGGGCGTTCTGCTATCTGATTGAGTATTTTGCGGCGAATTACTTCCTCAGCAGCGGATATCCGATGACCACCGCATCCGGATCGTCGGCCCCGATCGGCGACATGATGATTGTCATCGGCAACTCTTTCTTCGGGGCGGGAGGAGGGCGCATCTTCATGCTGGTGGAGGCCTTCACCGTGGTTCTGGCCCTGATCGGCACCACGCTCTCGTGCATGAACACCGGCGCGCGCGTGACCTACGCGATGGGCAAGGATGACGAAGTGCCGGAGCACTTCGGCATACTGCACTCCGAAAACCTCACACCGCATCGCGCCATCTGGACGCTGGCGACGATTTCGGCTGTCATCGGCTGCATCTCGGTCCTGATGCTGTTCGGCGACGCACCGGCTTTGACCGATGCCACCGTCAAAGCGCTGCCGCAGGGCTTGTTTTCCAGCGTCGGATATCCTTCCCACGATGTGATGGCCGCCATGCCCAACAGTCTGCTTACGATAACCCTGGCGTCCAATTTCGGCACCTTCCTGCTCTACATGCTGAGCTGCATCATCTGCATGGTGGGCTTCCATAAACACCCTATGTACAATCCGGTCAAACACCTTTTCATCCCATTGTTCGGTTTGGCCGCCAACCTCGCCTGCATGGCGTTCTACGTGATCGGACCGTTCATGGGATACGGCACACCCAAAGAGCCGTTGTGCGCGTTGGGCATCGCGGCTGTCTGGGCTATCTACGGAGGGATCTACTTCCTGTCTGCCAGCAAGAAGAAAGGCAGGACGACTCTCGTGGGAGAGAGCGGACGTCGCGCCACCGTTTAGTTCGTAAGCAAGTCGAATAAATTCCCCTCGCCCGAGCCGGCTGTCACGGCAAGCTCGGGCGAGGGGATTAGTTTTTTTTCAATTCGTCTTTGATTTCAGCCTCGTCGACAAGGGATCATGTTTGCAGGAGTTGTGACCACAGGCAAAGATGAGAGGGTCAACTTATCCTGGATAAGTTGAGCATTAATCGATGCAACTGGTCATGCGCGCTTCCATGCTGGATCTTGAGTTCGCCGAATTGTCCGATGTGGGCCGTGTACGCGGTCATAACGAGGATTATTTGGGCCACGCAACGCCCGCATCCGATACCGACGGCCGCACTCATGGGTGGCTTTTCATTCTGGCCGATGGCGTAGGCGGCGAGGAACTGGGTGAAGTTGCTTCCCAAACCGCGGTGGAAAGCCTGATTGCCGGATTTCGCGCTGCTCCGAGGGGCGAAGCACACACTGTGTTGATGCCGCGGCTCGTTCAGTCCGCCAACACAAGAGTCTATGAACTGGGCCGAGCCGCCAGCCCGGGTGGTTCCAAAATGTCGACCACGGTCGTGGCGTGCGCTTTCCGCTACGATCGTGTGGTCGTGGCGCACGTAGGCGATTCCCGCTGTTACCTCATCCGCCACGGGGCAGCGCTGCAGATCACGCGCGACCATACCGTGGTTGCCGAACAGGTTCGCCTGGGTTTGTTAACGGTCCGCGAAGCCGCCGAAGCGGAGACTCGTCATTTACTCAGCCGTTCGATCGGCAGCGATCTCTTCGTGAACGTGGAAACCGGCGATCGTCAGATTCATGTCGACGATGTCCTCCTGCTTTGTTCGGACGGCCTGCACGGCCCCGTTTCAGACTCGGAAATCGGCGACATCGTGAAATGGAATCCCGATCTGGAAACGGCCGCTCGTAAGCTGGTTGCCCTTGCAAATGAAAGGGGTGGCAGGGATAATGTGAGCGTCCAGTTGATCCGCGTGCGCGGCGTGGAGCGCATGGGCATGTACCGCGGACGGCCCTATAAACTACACTAGTCCGGCAACCACTTCATGACCGCACTACGTCCCGGCGATCTCCTCGATCACTATCGCATTGAAAATCTCGTGGCCCGCAGCGGAATGGCTTCGATATTCCGCGCGACCGATACCCTGAACGACCGCACGGTCGCCATCAAGATTCCCCATCCGGAAATGGAGGCCGATCCGGCTCTGTTTGAGCGCTTCCAGCGCGAGAGGGAGATCGGCGAGAAACTCGATCATCCCGGCGTGATGAAGGTGTTCCATGACGATAAACGGAGTCGCGTCTACATGGTTATGGAGTGGGTGGAAGGCGAGCTGCTGCGCAAGCTGATGAGCGGCGCAGGCAAGTTTCCGCCGGAGAGGGCCGCTCGCATTACGGCGCGCATCTGCGAGGCGCTCGACTATATCCATTCTCACGGCGTAGTGCATCGCGATATGAAGCCGGAGAACATCATGGTCGATTCCGAAGACCGGATCAAGCTCATCGACTTCGGCATCGCGGGCAACGAAGGGTCTCGCCGGCTCACCTTCGCCAATCTTTCAAACGTGATGGGCACGCCGGACTACATCTCACCAGAGCAGGTCAAGGGTAAGCGGGGCGACGGCCGCAGCGACATCTATGCGATGGGAATCATGCTCTATGAAATGCTGACCGGAAAAGTGCCTTTTACCGGCAACAACGCATTTCTGATCATGAACGACCGGCTCCTGAACAGCCCGATGCCGCCGCGTGAGGTCAATCCCGCCATCTCGCCAGCGCTGCAGGAGATCATTTACCGCGCGATGGAGCGGGATCCCAAGAACCGCTATGCCACTGCCCGCGAGTTCGTCTGGGATCTGGAGCATCAGGACCAGGTAGGGGTAGCGGAACGGCCCGAGCTCCACGAATGGAAGAAGCGGAAGTCTCAGTGGCCCAGGCGCGTCCTGAACTACGCATTGCTGGCGCTGGTGCCGATCCTGATCTTTTCGCTTCTGCTCTGGGTTGCCCGCCGAAGCTGAGCGCAGGCCTATTGCGCCTGCGTATTAATCCGCAAGCGAATGCTTTTGCCGGCCTCACGCGCGGCGTCGCGTATAGCGAAGCGCGTCTCGTCACCCCTTGGCCCCGCTCCCGAGGAGAAATAGGGATCGCTTGCCGCAATGCGATCCAGCGTTTCCAGGTCGTCGCGGTTTCCCATCAGGGCTACCGCCTTGACTGCCTGCAACCTGACGATTGTCTCGGGTGCGGTCAGTCCGGCCCTGATGGCTTTTTCGACTACCTGAAGCGCCTCAGGCGTGAGACGTCGTGACGCTGCTGTCGACTTGCGCTCATACGCCGCAATCTGGGCGAGCACAAGAATTGCGTCAGCGCGAGTACCCGCGTCTCCATTGGCTGCCGAGGCCAGAAGGAATGGAGTTGCCTTGTCTCCGCGGCTGGCCAACCACTTTGCGAACGCGGACTCCGGGTCGTAGGGAGAATTCAACAGAGCCGGCCAAACATCTGCTCTTTGGGGCTCTTTGTCGGCAATAGCCATTACAACCTCCCCTAGTCGAGCTACATATTCGGAGTAGCCTTCACCGTACTTCCCGGATGCTCCTACTCCCTCACGATATGCCTCGCGTACGACATCGTCTTCTTTCGCGAGCAGGGCAATCAGGGCAGTATTTGCTTCGGCGGACCTGTTCGGATCCGCCATAAGTGCTTCGGCGGCGGTCACCCTCTCTTTCACGTTTGACGATCGAAGTTGCGCGATAAGAGCCCCGATCGTCTGGCCCTGCACACTCCCGAGCGTCGAAATGCAGGCGAGCAAAGTACATAGTAGTATTCTCATAGCAATCCTATAGCAGCCACGACGCAGGGCAATTTATTGGTCTCCAGTCCACGTGCAGATGATTATTCGTGGAAACGCTCCTGGGCTCCATGCAGGGCGTACCACCCGGGGTTCCCCACTGCTTTGCCGCATCGTGCATCGTGGTCCATTGAGTATCGTTACTATACGTAGCAATATCAACCCCATCGCCATGCTCGTGGCGGCTGGTCTTTACGGATGATGGATTTACAGAGTTCGCCTTTACAGGATTCCTATAGCCGCTGGTTATCACCATCGCGTACGGCTCGTGTGCAAAGATTCCATCGAGACCGCTTCCCAGATAGCCCGTTAGAATCGCCCACGCGTATGTGCCCGAATTCAAGACTGCGAACGTAAAGTTCGCCGTCGGAGACGACTGCGTAAAACTGCTGCAGGTCGGCAAAAGGTCGACACTATAAGTGACGTACTCAGCTATCATGGCGTCGCGCTGATCTCCGCACGGCGCGGCTACCTGAACTTGGCCTCGAGCGGTACCCCGTGCAGTCTGCAGCAACAAAGTATGGGACCCCGCTGCCGCTTGGGCACTCACGGTGTAAGAAACATTGACCTGACTGTCGCTTGCATAGATGATGGAGCCGATGGTTATATCGCCGTCCCCCGTCACCGTCGGCGTGGGGGTTTCTCCCCATGCAATCAGCGTCGTTCCAAAGATCGCAAGGTAGCCGGAGGCGCCTTGGTAAAGAGTGTTAGACCAGTTCAGGGTATCGGCGATGCCGGTAATCACCGGAGGAGGGGGGGGGGATGCTAATCGACGGGCCGCCGGCACCCAAATTCCCGTAACAGGAACAATTCAGACCTGCCGCGCCAAGAGCATAATAAGTTCCGTCCCCATCGGTCGGGGCTGACACGGAAGAGGTCTCACCCGGCTCCGTGTTGTCTACATACGAGCCGTCGGCCAACTGCAGCACTGCCGTCGTCTGGTAATCGGAATGGTAACAGCTGCAGAGGGTGCTGGAGTCTTCGGTGCTGCTGTACCCGTAAACTGTCAAGCCATCGGGGCTGGGATCACCATCGCTGTACACACTGATATTCATTTGAGGTGTGCACTGGGCGGAAAGCCGCGTAGCGCTGAACAGCGTCGCTATCGTCAGCAGTGCGAACAGGGAAGAGGTTCTCATGTGTGGTCTCATGTCTTGTCGGTTCCGGCCTTACATGGCCCCTCCGTAAATCACGATGTGAGCCTTGACCCTTGTCTGAACATATTGATCGAGGCGGCTGGCGCCGTCGGACGTCAATGCCTGCCGCAGGCTCGCGAGCGTGGTAACGACGAGGGTGCTCTTCTGTGTCTGCAGGCCGGCAAGTGCGACCGGCGTGCCGGCCACAAGAACGGCACTCGCGATCTGGTCGAGCTGCACCCGAAAGGCTGCCAGAGTCCTGACAAGCGTCGCACGGTCAGCCGCGGCCAGCTGCAATGGGCCAAGCTGCGCATTTTGCCGGCCTTGCTCCTGGGCTGTTGGCGTGGGATGAGCGGCGAAAGCAGCAAAAAAATGCTGATAAGCGAGAGTATCGGGGATCTTTTCGGGATTTTTGGAGCCATCGACAACGACCGGAAGGCCGCCCGGCGCCGCTCCCGGAGCGGACATAACATGAACGTGTTGGGCACACAAGGATCCGACACTCAGGATTACAGCTACGCAGAATCTGATTTGGACGTTTATGATGGTTTGGGTGCGCATGATGAGTTAACCGCGAGTGCATATTAGTACCATACAAATGTAGAAATAGTACATCTTATTTTTTCACTTTGCGAATTTATTTTGGCGTCCGCAGCCGGGGACCTGCAAAATTATTGAAAGGGGAAACGTATTGTCTCTGGCCTGTTTTCCTTATATCCTGTTTCGAAAATGCGATTGTGACGAGAGGGTGACGGACACGCCGTCCGCGGGGCGCAGGCGAAGATCGAAATCGAACGCTACGACATGTGCCCCACACGCCAGGACCCCAGGAACCTTTATGCCTCGGCGCGCGAGTTCGCCAAAGATCTGGAGCATCAGGACCAGGTAGGAGTAGCGGAACGGCCCGAGCTCCACGAATGGAAGAAGCGGAAGTCTCAGTGGCCCAGGCGCGAGCGATGGAGGCTGGTGAACGACAAGCCAGGACATGATCTGCGCGACTACGAACAGCAGTACGATGTAAAGTCCGATCAGCCGTCCGAAGTCCCACGCCGGTATATTCACCGTGAGGCCGTACGCAAACAGTACCGCCGCCCCGCCACAAAGGCCGGCCAGCGCGATCCTCCAGCGCTCTGCCGCAGCCCCGTTCGGATCAGGGCGCGCCTCCCGCCTCGAAGATTGCCGCAATCGGAAGGATCGCCAGTGCCGACAGTCTGCTCATTGAGATCAATTGTCGCAAGGGCCAAAAAAATCGCCGGCGGAGCTTCAAAGAGAAGCGCCGCCGGCGGCAATCCACTTGTTTCCCGAAGTGTATTTCAGGGTTTTTTCACGATGTTGTCGCCGAACACAAAGCCCAGTTCAGCCACTGCACGAAACTGATTGTTGTTCAGGCCGGCAGGGCCGAAAACATCGCCGGGCGTGTAGTCGCCGATGTGCACCCAGGCAAGGTCCATGCGAGCGAAGAAGCCTCCCGATTGATAAGTAGGAGTTACAGTGAACGACGTCCCCGTACTGCCCGGGCCGTACATTAAATTCACAGAGTTTTCGGCGGCGCTTCCCGAACTCGAAATATATTCCCAGCGACCCGCGAGATCGAAGCCGTGGCTTATGGCGCGGCTCAACAGGATGGCGCCGCCGGTAGTCGAGGCTCCTTTCAAGACTCCGATCTTCAGGTCAGTCGGGACGTTATTGTACTGAAAGTAGGGCTGTATGATCCATGGCCCCTTTGTATAGGTGTAGATAACGTTGTAGATACTGCTGTTGTTTTGCACGGGCGTCGCATAAGTCGTATAGCCGGTATGTCCGGCGTTGCCGCCCGCGACGAACGAGAGGGCATGAGGCCCGTTCGTGTAGGCCAGGGAGCCGGTCACCCATGTATAGCGGTTGGAATAGTATCCGTCGTTCCAACTGACCGAGGCGCTGAATTTACCCATGGTCTGATTGAGCTGGACTCCCCGGCTCACGGCGGATTCCTGGTTCCACAGCAGGCCGCGCTCGACGTTCACATTTTCGAAGGTAAATGTGTACTCGGCGCCGATCAGCGTGGGCAGGGAGCCGACCAGTATCGACGTGTTTTTCCCCGCCTGGAGCTTCGCATAGGCGACTGGCAACGGGCCGTAGAGATTGGTTATCGTTTTCTGGGTGCTGAGGAACGGCACCCCCAGGTCCGGAAGATTGTAGGCGCCCGCCTGCAGGTAGAACTGAAACCAGCCATCGGTCTTCTGGATGAAGACCTGCCCGTTGCTGATGGCGAACTGGTTTGAGTTATCGCCGGGGATGTGATTGCTCTGCCCAAGGCCTATCCCGCTGAGAAAGCCGTTCACGGCGATGTTGCCGAAAGGGCCGGCATCGAACGTGAATGGAGGCAGGTTCGACAACGGGCCTGTGATCGCGGGGGAGGAAAGCGGCATCGGGGCTGCCGGCGCAGCCGGGGCCGCCGCTGCGGCTGGAGCTTGTGCCGGCGCAGGCGTGTTCTGGGCGGCGCAAACCGAGGCTAACCCAAAGCAGAAAGCAATCGCGGCGAGACTTTTCACATACTCGAGTTTCATAATTCTCCTTTAAGTAAGCAGACTTGGAATTTTCCACCCCGCTCAAAGCGCCGAACCCCGTATACAACGCAGTGCATAGAGATCTTGAACCTCGAGCGCTCGTATGCCAGGCATCACTGGCATTTACGCGGACAACTGGAATGCCACCGTATGGAACGCGGCGTGCCGCTATCATTGGCCCCTGAAACCGGCCCCTGAAGCCAGGATGCAGAGCGGTAATCGCATGTGACTCTCCTTAGAATAAGTAAACTTGATACTGAAGCGGTATCAATTCAGTCTTGATGGAATACTCAAGTGTAAGTGCCGTCGAAGAACAGGCGGAAATAGATTATTTGGATGGGGCAGATAGCGGATGGCTGGGTTTCTTTCCGCCATTGCAAACAATGGACTTGATCAGCCAATAGATAACGCTGATTGACGAAATCGGAATAATTTAGGCGATCCCGAAACACCGCATCGGAAGAACGCCTTAGATGTCGTAGTACAACGAAAATTCGTAAGGGTGCGGGCGCAGCCGTATCGCTTCCGCCTCGGCCTTCCGTTTGTATTCAATGAACGTTTCCAACAGTTCCTCGGTGAAGACGTCGCCCTTGAGCAGGAACTGGTGGTCCTCTTCGAGGCACATGAGGGCCTCTTCGAGCGACCCAGGCATGGACGGCACGGACTTCATCTCTTCCGGAGAGAGATCGTAGATGTCTTTGTCCAGCGGCTCGCCGGGCTCGATTCTGTTCAGCACGCCGTCGAGTCCCGCCATAAGCATCGCGGAAAAGCCCAGATAGGGGTTGCAGGAAGGATCGGGCGGGCGGAACTCCACGCGCTTGGCCTTCGGGCTTGCCGAATACATCGGAATGCGGCATGCAGCCGAGCGGTTCCGTCGTGAATAAGCCAGGTTTACGGGGGCTTCGTAACCCGGCACGAGGCGCTTATAGCTGTTGGTCGTCGGCGCAATGATGGCGGAAAGCGCGCGCGCGTGTTTCAACAGGCCTCCGATGTAGTGCAGCGCCATCTGGCTCAGGCCCGCATAACCGTCGCCCGCAAAAAGAGGCTTGCCCGACTTCCAGATCGACTGGTGAACATGCATGCCGCTGCCGTTGTCGCCGAAGATCGGCTTGGGCATGAACGTCACCGTCTTGCCGTACTGATGCGCCACGTTGCGGACGATGTACTTGTACAGCGTCATGTTGTCGGCGGATTTCACGAGCGTATTGAAGCGCTGATCGATCTCGCATTGTCCGCCGCTGGCGACTTCGTGGTGATGGCATTCGATCACCAGCCCGCAGCGCTCCATGGTGTTCACCATTTCAGCGCGCAGATCCTGGTAATGATCGGTGGGCGGAACCGGGAAATAGCCCTCCTTATAGCGCGGACGGTAACCGAGATTATTTTTCCTGCGGCCCGAGTTCCAGCGTCCCTCTTCGGCATCGATGAAGTAGAAACCGGAATGCGCATTCTGGTCGAAGCGGATGTTATCGAAGATGAAAAACTCGGCTTCGGCGCCAAAGAACGCAGTATCGCCCGCGCCGGAATTTTTCAGATAGAGCTCGGCCTTTTTCGCGATCCAGCGCGGGTCGCGTTCGTAGTTCTGCCGCGTGAGCGGATCGCGCACGTCGCCCAGCATCACCAGCGTCGGCGTCTCCATGAACGGATCCATGAACGCCGTCTCGGAATCCGGGATCAGCAGCATGTCGCTTTCGTTAATCGCCGCCCAGCCGCGGATACTCGATCCGTCAATCCCGAAGCCGTCCGTAAATGAGCTTTCGCTCAACTCGCCGACGGGGTACGAAATATGGTGCTGGAGTCCGGGGATATCCGAAAAGCGGACATCGACCTGCCGGGCCCCGTTCTCTTTGGCGAACTGCAGCACTTCCACTGGTGTCATCGAATCCTCTCCAAGTGTTCGTTTGGGAACCCTCAGTTTATCGCGTCTGAATCTTCCGGTTGCGGCGCTTCATCTTGTCGGCAATGGGAAAACTAAACGGCAGGACGGCATTAATTACAGGCGGCTCGACCGGTATCGGGCTGGCCACCGCGAAACTTTTTCAGGAAGAGGGCGCGCAGGTAATCGTTACAGGCCGCAATCCCGCGGGTATTGCGGCGGCTCAAAAAGAACTGGGATCCTCCGCCCTTGTCATTGCGTCTGACACGACCAAGCTGAAAGACATCACTGCGCTGATCGACACCATTCGCCAGAAGTTTGGCCGCATCGACATCCTGTTTGCGAATGCAGGCATTGCGCGATTTCAGCCGTTCGGCGAAATCGACGAGTCTTTTTTTGACGACCACTTCAATATCAACGTGAAAGGCCTCTTCTTCAGCATTCAGTCTGCGCTGCCGCTGATTCCGAACGGCGGCTCGATTCTGCTGACCGCGTCGGTCGTCAGCAAGAAGGGATTCCCCGGTTCGTCCGTCTACGCAGCGACGAAGGCGGCCGTACGTTCTTTCGGCCGGACGCTCGCTTCCGAACTTGCGCCGCGCGGAATCCGCGTCAACACGCTCAGTCCCGGGCCGATTGCCACGCCGCTCTTCAACAAGATGGGGCTTGCCAACGACGCAATCGGTCAGATGCAGGAAGGCTTCGCTCAATCGGTGGCGCTGAAACGAATGGGCACTCCCGAGGAGATGGCGCGCGCGGCGCTCTTCCTCGTATCCGACGATGCGGCGTACGTCGTGGGTTCGGAACTGTTCGCCGATGGCGGCTTGGCCGAACTATGAAGAGCCGAACTCTGAAAAAGCGTTGACGCCGGGCCGACGTCCAACATAGAATACCTACCGGGCGACAGGGGCATTTAGGTAGCACCGGGAGGTCTTATGTCGAAACGGAATTCCGCGATTGCGGCAGGTGTTCCCATACTTCTGGCGGCTCTCGGAGCCACTTACATTGTGCTGCAGAAGAAGGCTGTCGTCGAAGCCGCGGGCGTACAGGCGCCACGCTTTGAAGTGGACCCCATGTGGCCAAAGCCGCTGCCGAATCACTGGGTCATGGGTAACGTGATCGGTGTCTCGGTGGATTCGCGCGACCATATCTGGATCATTCACCGCCAAGGCTCGCTCGAGGCAATGGAGGAATACGCGGCGGCTAATCCGCCGGGTCCGAAGCGCCAGAAGGGTGTAGTGGAAGCGGAGTGCTGTTCGCCCGCACCGCCGGTCCTCGAGTTCGACGAAGCGGGCAACCTTTTGGAGCATTGGGGTGGATCTGATGGAGACGGATATGTTTGGCCGGATTCCAACCACGGCATTACGGTCGATTACAAAGGCAATGTCTGGATCGGCGGCAACGGGCGCGGAACGAACCCGAATGCGCCGCCTGCCGGACGCGCCGGCCGTGGCGCGGCGGCCGCTGATGGAGGTGAAGCCGCGGTAGCCGCGGGCCGCGGCGCGGGCCGGGGTCCGGTCTACTATCACGACAGCATGGTGCTGAAGTTCACGCAGGACGGAAAATTCCTGATGGCGATCGGCAAGTCAGGAGCGAGCAAAGGCAGCAACGACACAGAGAATCTCGGCTTGCCTGCCAAGATTTTCGTAGATCCGAAAACAAACGAGGTCTATGTGGCCGATGGTTACGGCAACAAACGCGTAATCGTTTTCGACGCAGACACCGGCAAGTACAAGCGGCACTGGGGCGCCTATGGCCACAAGCCTGACGACACCAACCTCGGCCCTTACAAACCGGATGCACCGCTCGCGCAGCAATTTCGCAATCCGGTCCACTGCGCCGACCTCTCGAACGATGGACTTCTCTATGTCTGCGACCGGGTGAACGACCGCATTCAGGTTTTCAAACCCGACGGAACCTTCGTGAAGGAAAAAGTCCTGTACAAGAACACATTGGGTGACGGAGCGGTCTGGGATATTGCGTTCTCGAAAGACCCCGCGCAGAAGTACATTTTTCTGGCCGACGGAGCCAATGAGAAAATCCACATCCTCGATCGCGATTCTCTCGAAGTGCTGACCAGCTTCGGCGACGGCGGCCGCCAGCCCGGCGAATTCTACGCCGTACACAGCATCGCTACCGACTCCAAGGGCGACATTTTCACCACCGAAACCTACCGCGGGCAGCGTGTGCAGAAGTTCGTCTACAAGGGTCTTGGACCTGTCACAAAACAGGACCAGGGCGTTCTCTGGCCCAAGACATCCAAAAGCCCGCTGTAGATCGTCGCAGACAGATAGAAGCCCGGTTATCAGTCGTTTGCCGACCAAAACGGGTGTTGACGTGCGCGCTTTGCCTCCGCTATACTCACCCCACCAGGGGGTGGTATATCGATGCTCCGTTTCGCATCTGTTTTTACGCTTATTACGCTTGGCTGCGCTGGTCTTTTCGCCCAAGCCACATCGCAAATCCAGGGAGTGGTGCGTGACGCCAGCGGGTCGGCGGTTCCAGGCGCTGACGTAAAGGCCACGCAAACCGATACCGGCACGGTTCGCACCGCGACCACGGGCTCGGACGGCGATTACGTGCTGTCGAATCTCGCCATCGGGCCGTATCGCCTCGAAGTCAGCAAGGCAGGCTTCGCCACCTACGCACAGACCGGCATCGTGCTGCAGGTGAATACGAACCCCACCATCGACGTTTCCCTAAGTCTCGGCGCTGTTTCGCAAACCGTGCAGGTCGAGGCCAACGCTTCACAGGTCGAGACGCAGAACACCAGCGTCGGCACCGTCATTGAGAACCAGCGTATTCTCGATTTGCCTCTGAACGGCCGTCAGGCCACTGATCTCATCCAGCTCACCGGCGCGGCGATTCCCGCCGGCGTCAACGGTACAGCCGGTTTCCCTGGCGGCCAGAACATTGCGATCGCCGGCGGACTGCTTTCGGGAGTCGGCTACTTTCTGGATGGCACCCTGTACAACAATCCCTTCGACGCCACCAATCTTCCGTTCCCCTTCCCGGACGCACTGGAAGAATTCAAAGTGGAGACCAGCACTCTGACCGCGCAAAACGGAATCCATTCCGCGGCCGCCATCAATGCGGTCGTGAAATCGGGAACGAATGATTTCCACGGCGACGCTTTCGAATTTCTGCGCAACGGCGACATGAACGCGCGTAATTTCTTCGCCCCGACGCGCGATACTCTGAAGCGCAATCAGTTCGGCGGCACAGTTGGCGGGCCCATCAAAAAGAACAAGGTTTTCTTCTTCGCCGGGTATCAGGGCACCTATGTGCGGCAGGATCCCACGGACCTGACTACCTTCGTGCCCACGGCGGCGATGCTGGCCGGGAATTTTGCGCCTTGGGAGACTTCCTGCAACGGGGGCAAGACGCTCGGCGCGCCCTACGCGAACAACGTCCTTCCGACGAGCCTGATCAGCCCGCAGGCTCTGGCCATTGCAAAACTTCTTCCTCCGCCGGACAACCCGAACGACCCCTGCGGCAAAGTCACCTATGGCGCAGTGGTGCAGACCAATTCACACCAGGTTCTGGGCCGGACGGATTATCAGATCAACCAGAAGCAGTCCCTCTTCGGCCGCTACATGGCCACCACTTTTCTGCAGCCGCCCGCCTACGGACTGACCAAGACCATCCTGGCGTCATCTACGGGAGGACTGAACGACCTTGCGCAGTCCGCAACGATCGGCCACACGTATCTGATCAGCCCCAGCACCATCAACGTATTCAAAATTGCGTTCAATCGCGTAGGCGTTCATCGCTTCAACGACGATTATTTCTCCGGCTGCGACATCGGTGTCAATATGTATTGCTACATTCCGCATCAGACTGTGGTGGGCATTACCGGAGGCCCTACCATTGGAGTCTCGACAGCGATCCAGGCCTCCTTTATTCCCACTGTATTTACACTGGCCGATGACTTTACCCTGATCCGGGGAGCGCACCAGTTCGCCTTCGGAGGGACTGCGTTCCATTATCAATCCAGCTCGAATGCCAATGTCTATTCCGCGGGCAGCTTCACTTTTAACGGAACCGCGACGGGCGCCGGCCTCGCCGACTTTATAGCGGGCGATCTGGACAGTTTCCTGCAGGGCGTCCCCAACACCTTATTTGTGACCAAATGGTACGTGGGCACATACGGGCAGGACACATGGAAAGTGAATTCGCGTTTGACCGCTACGATGGGCTTGCGCTGGGAGCCGTTCCTGCCACAGAACGTGAACAACGGGGCGATCTACAGCTTTTCGCTGGCGCGGCTGCAGGCGGGAGTTACGAGCAGCGTTTTTCAGAATGCGCCTCCCGGACTGCTCTACGCGGGCGACGCCGGATTCCCCGGCAAATCCGGTATCAACAATCGGTACGATCAGTTTGCGCCACGCGTCGGCCTGGCTTGGGACCCGCAGGGCAACGGCAAGACTTCGATCCGGACGTCCTTCGGAATGTCTTATGACTTCCCGAACGTCATGATTTACTCCACCGAGGCCACCGCTCCGCCGTTCGGCGATCAGACCACAGTTCCGGGCCCCGAACCATTTGCGACTCCGTTTGCCAACCAGGCGGGCGGCAACTTCTTCCCGGTTCAGTTCAGCGCGAACGCGCCCTTTACACCCGGCGGAACCTTTGTTGCCGTACAGCCCAATATGAAAGCCACGACCGTTTACAGCTGGAATCTGGCGCTGCAGCGGCAGCTCAGTCCCAACTGGTTCGTTTCGGCGACATACACAGGCACGGAGACCGCTCATATCTGGACCAGTTATCAGCTCAATCCAGGCACGCTGATTCCGGGCGCACCGATTGTCACAACCTGCCCCGCAACTTCAACGACACAGAACTGCACCGCGAATCTTCAGGTTCGCCGGGTTGTCAGTCAGATCAATCCGGCTATCGGGAAATTCCTCGGCCCGGTGGATCAATTCGATGCTTCCGGAACGGCGAGCTACAACGCGCTCATCCTTCTCACGCATCACACGCTGGCGAAGAACGTGAGTCTCGACGCCAACTATACGTGGTCCCATTGCATCGGAGACGCAACGCAGGCTTCGACGGTCGGCGGCGCGGAAGCCGGTCTGCTCGAGCCGAATAACCGCGCCTTCGATCGCGGTAATTGCCAGACCGGAACCTTAGGCGGAACATTCGGCCTCGACCGCCGTCAGATTGTAAACTTCACCGCCGTTGCACAGTCGCCGACATTCTCCAATCGCGCGCTGCGAACCGTCGGCACGGGCTGGACACTGGCCGGAAGCTGGCGCGCCAACACGGGCGGCTATCTCACTCCGACCTATTCAACCGACATCCAGTTGAGTGGATCGGGCGGGCAGCGTCCGAACCAGATTCTGGCGGACCCGTTGTGCCCCAACCCCGGGCCGGCCCCCTCCTGCTGGATCAACCCGAATGCTTTCGCGGCGCCGGCGCCGGGTACGCTCGGCACCCTGGGACGATCGAATGTGCAGGGTCCTGGTTCGTGGGAGATCGACATGGCTCTGTCAAGAGCATTCCGCATTCGCGAGCATATGAACGTTGAGTTCCGCGCGGAGGCATTCAACCTCACGAACAGCTATCGAGCAGGCACTCCTTCCGGCGGCACGACCGCGGGCGGCAGCGGCGTCACAACGACAGTCAACAGCGCGCAATTCGGTCAGATCCTGACCGCGCAGGACCCCCGCATTATGCAGGTCGCGGGCAAGTTCGTTTTCTAAAGCGGTAGATCCCTGCCGCCGCGGACGAGACTTACTCGTCCGCGCGGCGGTATAGCCCCTCTCTAAAACCGCTAAAGCATCGTGTTCGCGGGTCGATATGTTCTGTAGCGATTGAACAATCGCCTCCTCGCGATGTCGTGGAGAAACCCCTCACAAAAAAAGGAAGGTCCTCCATGGACTTATCTGTTTTACGAAGACGAAGTTCTTTCGCATTTGGCGGACTAGTCGCTTTGACTGTCTGCGCGGGAAGCATGCAGGCCACCACCTATCTGTCGGCGCTCGCGACGTCAGCGTCGGCATTAACCGTTCCCGGGGTCACCTGCTCGACACAAAACGGTCCGCCTCAGACCGGGCAAACTTTCACGGTCCATGCATTCGGAGCGCCCACCGGTTATTCGATCGTGGTCGGCGTTGTTCCGGTTCCCGGTCTCAGGATCACACCGCCCGCGGCTGTCACGTTGACTGCGGCCACGAATACCGCGGGGCTTGTATTTACCGTCAACTCCAGTGCCGGCTGCTCCAACGCAACAGCCGCTTCGGCAAACACGCTCACTTCGGGCGCCAACAGCATTCCGATCCAATTGACAGCTGCGCTGAATGCAGGCGCGGCCGCCAACGACAACAGCGTCAGTGTAACGGACACGATTACCGCCACTACGTCCCCGGTGGCGGTTTCGCCTGTAACGATCACGTGCGGATACAACTCCGTGGGACCGGTCTACGTCCCCGGCGCGCCGAAGATAGTTTCGGTCACGTCCGCGGCGAATCTGGGAACGCCCGTTACCGTCGTACCCGGCGCCGTTTCGGGCGGCGTGATTACGCCGGCCGCTCTGCCTTCGTGGCTCGTATTGTCGCCGTCTTCGCCATCCGGTACAGCCGGAGTAAACTCCTTTAACTTCACGGTTCAGGCATCGGCGAACTGCGGCGCCTTCGCAGGGGTTCAGCAGACGTACGCACTGCCGTTGTCGAACGCGCCTGCGCCGGCGGTAACGGTCCTGATTACCCTGAACTCCGGCGCCATCAGCCCGTTGACTGTGACGCCGGTCCCGGCTGCGGCGACCATTTCGATGTCCTATGTCAAATCGTCCGGCGCCGCGGGAATCGCAAATGTACTTGTGACCTCGACCCTTCCCAGCGCCTTTTTCACTTTGAATACGGCCACCCTGCCGCTCTGGCTTACGGTCAACATTACCGCGGCCACCGTGCCCACAGGCGGCAAGCCGCTGCAGTTCAGCACCACGACACAAACGGATACACTCGCGCCCGGAACGTATACCGCCACGGTCTATCTCGGTGTTGCCGGATATTCGGATTACCCGGTTCCCATCAATCTGCTCGTGACCAATAAAGCGCCCAAGCTATCGGTCACTTCCGCAAACCCGATGCAGGTGAACTATACGCTGGGAGGATCGAGTCCCGCCACGACAATCTCAGTGGCATCCAGCGACTCACCCATTCCCTACTCCATTACCCTGGGTGGACCGCTCGCTCCGCAGTTAGCGCCGGGTGAGCAGGCCACCGGCATCGCGTACAGTTTCGGTACGAACATCGGCATCGTTTACAACCCGCTGCTGTTCTCCACGTCGCCGCCGGGAACAGTGCTCAGCGGGACGGTGACTTTCACCTGGGGCAGCCCTGCCTCCGTGATTGTGGTGACCATCAACCTCACGGTCAATTCCCCCGGAGCGACAATCACCAGCATTTCTCCGGCAACATTACCTACCGCGGCTCCGGGCACTGTGTTCCACGTGTCGGTCATCGGCTCGGGATTCGTCGGCGGCACCGACCCCACGCTGGCCACGAAGGTGGGTATCGTTACGGGGGCCAGTCCTGGAACGCTGACTCCCGACACAAACTTTAAGGTGACTTACAACAGTCCTGCGAATCTGGACCTGCAGGTCACCGTGCCTACGTTGGGCGCCGGGAACACAAACGGAGATCCGAATCTGCCTTTCCTTGTGGGCGGGCTCGGAGGGTCCATTTTCCTGGGCGTGGCGAACGGGACCACTACCATCCCGACCGGCACTCAAACCCTTACGGTCGGCGCGGGACCGATCATCTACGGAGTCACCAGCTCATCGTCATTCACCGAAGTCTCCGGCGGAAATCTTCCGCAGATCGCTCCCTATGACATGGTCAGTATCTTCGGATCTAATTTCTGCTCCTCTTCGAACACAGGTTGCAGCAGCACTCAGATCCTGAATACCGGTCCGGATGCGGTAACTCTGCGCTTTCCGTTCACCCTTTCACCGGACACGCTGCCCGCTTCCGGTCCTGACACGCGGCGGCAGCTTTCGGTGACGTTTTATCCCCACGGGACGCTCGCGAACGGCTTGCCTGCGCCTCTGCTCTTCACCACCAATACGCAGATCAACGCCATCGTTCCGGGAGCGGTCCTGGCGGCTCCGACAATCTATGACGTCGTCGTAAGCTTCGGCTGTCCGTTATGTACCCCGTCGACGGTGGTCAACAGCGGTCCATTCCCGGTGAACACAGTGGCAGTGGATCCAGGCATCTTTACCGTTGGTTCCGATGGACAGGGGCCGGCCGCGGCCCTCGCGAGCGGAACCTATGCTCTGATCGACACCTCCAGCCCCGCCGGTATGCGATTCACCGCCGGACAATCCGACACCATCCAGATCTACATGACGGGTCTGGGTCTGCCAGGGGTCGGCTCCGCCTATACGTCGAACGACGGCTCGTGCATCAACGCGCTGGGCACGGGATATCTCGCCGCCCTTGCCGCAAACACCTCGGCGGCTTCAGGGTTTACTACGATCGATGGCGATGTCCTTCAGAGTGCCCTCTATCCGGGGGACCTTCCCCCCTGTCTCACGACGGAGCCTACAGTCACCATCGGCGGCGTGGCCACACCGGCGGTTACTTACTCCGCATTCGTGGCGGATACGGTAACTGGTCTCTATCAGGTCAACGTGCAGCTTCCCGCGACTCAAAACACGTTCTATCCGAGCTTTCCGTCGCTCACCGGTCCGATCACCAACCTCACCAGCCCGAAACAGTTGCCGGTATTTGTAACCCTCGGCGGTGTCACCAGCCAGGCGGGGGTCATGCTGTCGGTGGCGCCCAAGCTGCTGATGACGCCTCCCGCATTCACTTCCGGCGCCATGATCGATCTCACAATCGGCCACGCTTATACCGACACGATTACGGGATCGAACAACGGATCGCATGCCGGCGTGACTTACGCGGTAACCTCCGGCGTGTTACCCAAGGGCCTGGCACTGACTACCGCCGCAGGTGTCGGAACCATAGCCGGTACACCGGCTCAGGGAACGGCAGGGACTTACCCGATCACAATCACTGCTACGGACTCGTCGGCCATACCGATCACCGGCAGTTCCAGCTTCACCTACGTTGTACCCGGCGGTCTGTTCGTCACCAGCAGCAATCCCACAACGGGCACTTTCGGGACGGCGAACACTGCGATCGCTACCGTGACCGCGGTTGGAGGCGCCGCGCCTTACAACCAATTCGCGATTACTTCTCCGGTGACGCCGATCGCCGGCCTGTCGATCACCTCCGGCGGAGTCCTGCAGACGGACGGCACGACACCCGCGGGAGTCTACCTGATCACTGTCACCGCGACCGATGCGGCCGGTCTGACAGGCACTGTCTCGTTCTCCTTCACCGTGAACGTGCAGTTAACGTACGCACCCAATCCGACCACGACGGTCACCGCCGCGGACACCAGCACGACGATCACTCAGGTGACAGCGCACGGAGGCTCCGGGTCTTACACATACTCGCTCGATGCGGGTAACACGACCAACGCATTGCTGCTTCAGATCGATCCCGCTACGGGCATTCTGAAGAACAACGGTGCGGCGGATACCACGCCAACCATGAACGTCATCATCGACGTAACCGACACCGGAGCGGCTCCCACCGGAGGGACCTCGGCGGCAACGGGAACTATCACGATCACCGTGACCATCTCAGGCTGAGTTCGAAGTATCAGCCTGAAACACATCGGCGGCGGGAGCAACAAACTCCCGCCGCCGTTTTTTATTTGGCCCGTGCCTATTTGTTGATCTGATTCAGTAACGGAATGTCCTTGACGGGCTTCGGTCCAGGGAGGCTCTTCAGATATGCGTAGATATCGTTCACTTCCTGATCGCTGAGGACCTTGTCGGTGAACGCAGGCATTCCCCCCGCCGGGCGCCGAACATAGCGAATCATCCCCTGGGCATTCAGCACCGGGGGCGACAGCCGCGCTCCCTGAATTGTTCCCTGTCCGGCATAGCCATGACACTCGTAGCAGCCGTCCCGCATAAAAATGCGCTTGCCGTTCTCCACATTCTGCGCGGCGGCGAAACCCGCCAAAGTGACCGCAAGAAAAACCAGTATCGAAAACTTTTTCATCCGATCTCTCCTAGCGCGGCTGCGTGATCACGTCGATCAATGCCGGCTCACCTTTCTTGACTACTTCGATTGCTTTCTTAATCGCCGGACCGAGGTCGTTGGGATTCGAGACCGGCCCCGCGCTGTAAACTCCGTAAGCTTTCGCCAATGTCGCGTAGTCGATGTTGGGATCGAACAGACCTGTGCCGATCCGCGCGGTATCGACGCCGCGCTGCGCGCGTGCGGCCATGTCCTCGACGTACATCAGTTCCTGGTGATACGCGCGGTTATTGTGCATGATACTCAGAAGCGGAATGTGATGATGCGCCGAGGTCCACAGCACGGCAGGCGCATAGTTCAGGTCTCCATCGCACTGGATGTTGACGCTCAGACGTCCGTATTTGCGATTGGCCAGCGCGGCGCCTACCGCGGCCGGAGCGCCGTAACCGACTCCGTATGCGCCGTGTCCACCGATGTAGTTGTGGTGTTTCTCGAAATCCCACAGCCGCGTAGGCCAGTTGCTGAAGAATGGATTGACGTCCGACAGCAGAGACCAGTCTTCATTGCGAATCTGATTCCACAGCTCGGCTGAAACGCGCGCGGTAGTGATGGGGCTGGCATCCCAGGCGAAAGCGGCTTGTTCCAGCGCCTGTTCTTTCGTCCGCTTGGCGGCTGCCGCGTACTTTGCTCCCCGATCGGCGAATGCCCGCTTGCGATCAGCCGTAATCAAGCGCCTGCACGCTTCGATCAACGCGGGTAAAGTGGCTTCGGCATCCGCGGCAATCGCGAGATTCACTTCCGCATAGCGGCCCAGATCCTGGTAATTACTCTTCTCGGCGAGATCGCCCGAGTAAATCGTGATCACTTTCGTGTCGGGCTTGATGATGGACCGGCTTTCCATCCCCATCCTGTTGATCGGGGTCTGGGTGTGCGTCATGTTCCACAAATCCGGAATTTCCAGAGCGAGGATCAGATCCGCCGTCGCCAGATTGCCGCCATTATAGAGAGGATTGCTGGATGGGAAGTTCATGCGGAAGCGCCGGTCCTGCACCGGCGCCTGCACCAGGTCGGCAAGTTCCACAAGAAGCCTGAGCCCCTCCGGAGTCCGCGCGGCGCGACCTGCGATTATGACCGGATCCTCGGCCGCAACCAGCATACGAGCCACTTCCGCTATGGCGCCGGAATCGCCGGCGGGCGGGGAAGAAAGTGTGAGTTTGGGAATACGCGCGCTGCGGCGGTCCGCTTCGGACATCGGCTCTTCCTGCAGCACCGCGTCCGCAACGATCACCACCGGTTCCATCGGCGGGGTCATCGCGATCTTGTATGCCCGCACTGCCGACTCGGCGAAGTGCCCCAGCGACACCGGCGCGTCGTCGAACTTCGTATAGTCGCGAACCATTGAGGCCGCGTCCTGCACGCTGTGCGCCCACTCCACATCGCTGCGGCGCCACGCGATATCCGCAATGTTGCCAAGAACGATATAGACCGGCACGCGATCCGCAAACGCGTTGTAAATCGCCATCGACGCGTGCTGCAGGCCGACCGTCCCGTGCGCCATGATCATCAGCGGCTTGCCTTCGATCTTGGCGTAGCCGTGTCCCATCGCCACCGACGATTCTTCGTGACAGCAAGTAAGCAGCTCGGGGGCTTTGTTCTTCCCGTAGTTCACGAACGATTCGTGCAGCCCGCGGAAGCTCGAACCCGGATTCGCGCAGACATACTCGAAGCCCAGCGTTTTGATGACGTCCACCATGAAGTCGGAACCCGGACGATCCGTGGTGTAGACATCGACGCGCGGCGGAGGCGGCGTGCTTTCCGCCGCGGCCAGTCTTGCGGAAGGCAGCGCCGTAGCGGCGCCTTTGGTCTGCGCCTGCGCTTCCTGCGCCTTCAAACCAGCCGGACCCGCAACCAGTGCCGCTGCGCCGGCGGCGGCGCCCTTAAGGAAACCGCGGCGTCCGACAGGGTTCTTCGATGTTTTGTTAGATTTAGACATTCAGAGTCCTCTTCGATCGGGGAAGTTCGATACCTATATTATTCCCCTGTATATCCTCAAAACAACGGGCCGAACCCCTTAAAGGATTCGGCCCGGAAATGCATCAAGGCTTCGGAATTTAAGGCGGTTACTCGCCGGCTTTTGCCACCTGCGTAACTTCCGCTCCGGCATTGCCGCCCAGCTTCCGGATCAGCGCCGCGGTGGCTTCCTTCGGAGGCTGCCTGCCCGCCGGACCGCCGCCCTTACCCATAGCGAGATCGTATGCCGTCAGCCCAGTCTTATTCGAAGCGTTGATATTACCGCCATTCTCGGCCAGATACTGAATGATGGTATTCGCCCCGCGCCGCGCCGCGCCGTGGATTGCGGTCTCACCCTTATCGGTCGCCGCGTTGACATCCAGTCCCAGACTCATGCAAAGTTTGACCGCTTCGAGTGCCTGCGCTTCCGTGCCCCGGTTCGCATCGGTATAACCGGCGCCCGCAGCCACAATCAACGCCGTAACGCCGTCTTTGTTGGCAAGCTTCGGGTCCGCGCCATGATCCAGGAGGAGATGCATCACTTCAACATCGCCGCTGCGCGCCGCGCGCATGAAAGGCGTCGCGCCCACCGAAAGCGTCCGGTCCGCGCTATCCTGCGCGGCCTTCTTGATAATCGATGTGGCCGTCAATTGCGCATTGACCTTCGCTTTATGATCGATCAGAGCCTTGATGACATCGAGGCTCGAAACTTTGTCCGCTTCTTTTACCAGCGGCCGGTCCGACCAATCCACATCATGCGCGTCCACAGCGGCGTAAAGCGGGGCTCGCCCGTCTTTATTGCCTGCGTTTACGTCCGCGCCCTTGTCGATCAGCATCATCGCCAGTTCGTCGTGATTGTTGAGAATCGCGATCAGCAGTGGATTATTTCCATCCGCATCCCCCTGGTTGATATCCGCCCCGGCATCGAGCAGCGCCTTCGTGGATTCGATGGAACCCTGCCGCGCGGCGAATACCAGCGCCGTCAGACCGCCTTTCGAAATCGGCGCCGCCGGAGTGCCCGCCATCAACTTGGGAGGAGTTGTGTCCCGGTCACTCGAACGAACCTTTGTATCCGCGCCGTGCGCGATCAGAAGCTTCACCACGTCCGGATGATTTTCAGCAGCCGCCCACATCAGGCTGGTCTGTCCGCGGAAACTTTCTTTCGCATTTGCATCGGCGCCGTGATCGAGCAGAACTTTCACAGCTTCCACGTTACCCGCGCGGGATGCGGTCATCAGAACCGTTTCGCCGCGTTCCGTGGTCAGCGTGTTCACATCCGCGCCTGCCTTCAGAAGAGCTTCCACCAGCGCTCCGCTGCCATAAGTCGCGGCTTCCGAAAGCGGAGTGACGCCGTAGCGGCTCTCTGCTTTGGCGTTGGCGCCGGCTTTGAGCAGAAGCTGTACTGTCTCCAGGTCGTTGAAGTGCGCCGCCCAATGGAGCGCGGATGTGCCGTCCGCTTCAGGCGTATTGGCATCGACGTGCTCTTTCAGCAGCGCGCGGACGGCATCTTTGTCGTGATTCTTGACCGCATCCACAAGGCGGATATCCACTGCTGCAAAAACGCCGGCCGCAAGCACTGTCGCGACAGACAGCACAGCCGGGATCAATACTCTTTTGCGCATGTTCGAAGTCCTAAACCCCGGTGAGCCGGCCGTTGCTGTCGCCGATGCTGTCGAGGTGGATATCGCCTTTGTCCAGAATGCTGAGCAGCAGGTTCGCCGCGGGCGTATCGTTCGGATACTTGATGTGGCTGCCGCCCTTCATCTTTCCATTCGCCCCGCCCGCCACAAAGATCGGCAGCGGACTGTGATTGTGAAGATTGCTGTTGCTCATGCAGCTTCCGTAGAGGATCAGCGAGTGGTCGAGCAGGCTGCCGTCGCCGTCCGGCGTGTTGCGCAGCTTCTCGAGGAAGTACGCCATCAGGCCGACGTGATACGTGTTGATCTTCGTCAGCTTTTCCAGCTTCTCCGGATCGTTCTGATGATGCGAAGTGGCGTGGAACGGATCGGGCACGCCAATCATCGGGAAGGTCCTGTAGCTGACTTCGCGGGCCATCATAAACGAAACGATGCGCGTGACATCGGCCTGATAGGACACCGCCATCAGGTCGAACATCAGCTTGGAGTGCTCTTCGTGATTCTCGGGCACGCCGAGCGGCTGCGAGGGAATGTTGCCTTCGCTCGCCGAACTGTGCTGTTTTTCCGCGAGCTGAATGCGCCGTTCGATTTCGCGAACGTTGTCGAGATACTCCGCCACTTTGTTGCGATCGCCCGCGCCCAGCTTGCCCTGCAGATGATTCACTTCGCTGGTGATCGAATCGAGAATGCTGCTCTCGCGCTGCAGACGGGCCATGCGTTCCGTGGCGGTGCTGCCATCGCCGAACAGGCGGTCGAACACGTTGCGCGGATTGATTTCCATCGGCAGCGGCGTGGTCGGGGTTTTCCACGAAATGGTGTTGGTATAGGTGCAGCTGAAACCCACGTCGCAGGCGCCAATCAGGCCGGTCATGTCTTCCGTGGCCAGTTCCAGCGAGGGCAGTGGAGTTTCCTGGCCGATCTTTTCCGCGGCCATCTGATCGATCGTCGTACCGGCACGGACATCCTCGCCTTCGGTCCGCTTGGGATGCGAAGCATTAAGGAACACCGAAGGACCGCGGCCATGATCGCCACCGCTGTCGCCGGGTCCGAGAGAGCCGGCATTCCGGTGCGCGAGGCCGGTCAAAACCAGGACCGAATCCTGCACATTCTTCAGGGGGGCCAAGGTGCGCGGAAGCGTATAACCGGCTCCATCCATCACCGGCGTCCAGTTCGACATCACTGCGCCGTGAGGCATGTAGCAAAAGCCGTAGCGGAGTTTGGGCGCCGCCGCGGTAGCCGCCAGCAGGGTGTTGGCGGGGATCATCGAATCCAGCAACGGAAGCGCCATCGAAACCCCCACACCGCGCAACAGCGTGCGCCGCGAAAGATGCTTTTTGGTATTGATTCTCATGGCTTTATCTCGATCTCCCTTCAGTTTCTGTTAACCCGAATTTGTCGTAACGTTATCACAGCCAGCTACTGGATTCCAGCCCTAACGCTGACGCCGTCAGGTGACTGCTTCTCTTTCATTTCAAAAGGCGTACTCTTCACGATGCCGAGCACGATGGACGAAAAACGATAATCGTCGCGCGCCGCATCCCGCAGGATCTCGCGCACCTCCGGCATATCCGAATACTCGACTCCCCGGCCCAGTGCATAAGTCATCAGTTTCTCGGTGATCACCTTGGCGAAAACGCCGGGATTGCTCGTCAGCATCTGGCGCAGCGCCACCGGTCCGTCCACTTTCGCGCCATTGAACAGCGTCCCGGATGGGTCGATCTTCGAGCCGTCGTCGTTGATTCTCCATTGCCCCACTGCGTCGAAGTTCTCCAGCGAGAAACCCAGCGGGTCCATTACTTTGTGGCATCCCGCGCACGCCGGGTTGGCGCGATGCTGTTCCATCCGCTCGCGCAGTGAAAGCTTTTTGGCGCCTGCTTCGTTATCCTTCAGCGCCGGAACGCCGGGCGGCGGAGGATTGGGTGGGTTGCCGAGAAGATTGGTGAGAATCCACTTGCCGCGCAACACCGGTGAAGTCCGATTCGGCATCGACGTCACCGTAAGGATGCTTCCCTGGCCCAGCAGTCCGCGCCGTGCTTCGTCGGTAATGGTCACGCGCCGGAAGTCTGTACCGTAAACATTCGGAATCCCGTAGTGCCGCGCCAGACGCTCGTTGACGAACGTGTAATCGGCGTTCAGCAGATCGAGCACGCTGCGGTTTTCGGTGATAATGCTGGCGAAGAAGAGCTCTGTCTCGCGCTTCATCGCCTGCCGCAGGTTGTCGTCAAAATCGGGGAAGGTCTGGAAGTCGGGCTGGATGTTTTTGAGATTGCGCAGATAGAGCCACTGGTCGGCGAAGTTTGTTACGAGCGCTTCCGAGCGCTTGTCGGCGAGCATGCGCCGCACCTGCTGTTCGAGAATCGCCGGGTCTTTCAGTTTGCCTTGGCTTGCGACCGTCAATAATTGTTCGTCGGGGATGGTGCTCCACAGGAAGAACGAGAGACGCGACGCGAGTTCCAGATCGCTGATGCGGTATGGCTTATCCGGCGTGGCATTTGCCGGATCGGGCTCAAACCGGAATATGAACTCAGGACTGGCAAGAATCCGCTGGATCGCGGCTTCAATTCCCAGATCGAAATTGCCGCCGCCGTTGCGTCCCAACTGGTAGAAGCCGATCAGCGTTTCGAGATCGTTGTCGTTGATCGGACGCCGGTAAGCCCGCCGGGCCAGATTCGAGATGATCTTCCTGGCGCAGGGAACTTCGTCACTGCCGTTTGCGGGACGGCAGGTGAAAATACGCCGGCGGCTGGGTGTATCGCCGGGGCCGGTCGCAGTCAAAGGACCCTCGATCGTGATCCGATCGACCACCGGTTCACCGCGGTAATCGAGCACGTCGTAGTTCGAACGGATAAAGGGCTTCAGAACGTTATCGTCCTGAGCCTCGCTTTCGATGGCCGTCAGGAAGGTGGCTGTAACAACGCGCGGCCCGGCTTTCACCGGAACGCGAACCGTCAGGCGATTGTCTATATCGATGCAGGAAGCGCCGGAATTCGTCTCGCTCAGATGCTGATCTTCAGGGCCGCCGATCCTGACCAGCTTGGCTCTCTGGCCATCCACGCTGATTTCGACCTGATGCTGGTCTTCCAGACCGCGAATCATATCGGCCGTAACGCGCCACAACCGGACCTTGATAACGTATTCGCCGTCGAGCGGGAAATTATGCTTCACGATGATTCCGCCGCGCGTGCCGAGCGGCAGTCCGTCGAGGTGTTCGTTCTGCGACAGGTCGGCGCGCGCCCGATAGACGTTACTCGTCGCAGCAATCGCGGGGTCGCCCACGGCCACTCGGCTGATATTCCACGAAGCCGAAAGGTATCGTTCGAGCAGCGACGGTGAAGTTTTCAGCACATCCGCAATGTTGTCGAATCCGTAGCTCTCGTCATCGGGCGGAAGCAGCGTAGTCGTGTCGACGTCGAGGGCCAGAAGGTCGCGGATCGCATTGGCGTATTCCGACCGGTTCAGACGATGCAGCGCGGAATGCCCAGGATTGGGCCGCGTCAGCGCCGACTGGTCGATGGCATTCTCCAGCGATGAAGCAAAGAGATTCATCGTGGCGTGGTCGGGACGTGGCATGCCCTGCGGAGGCATGGCTTCAACGCGAATCTTCTGAATAACTTTTTCCCAAAGTTCAGCGTTCTCGGGAACCTTGGCGAGGTCGGCGCTCTGGAGGGAAATCCCACCCGTTTTCAGCTTGTCGCTGTGACAGGTCACACAGTACTTGTCGAGAAGCGGGCGTTGGGTTGCCGGAGCAGGAACCGGGGTGGCGGCGGTCTGTTGGGGCGCCGCTGCCAATTGACCGGCCAGGGACGGAATCAGCGCCATCCAAGCCATTGAAAAGAAAATGCGTTTGCAATTCACGGACTCTCCCGGACAAGACCGATGAAGGCTGGTCCCGTTCGCCCTGACACGAGGTTCAGCACCTATATAATACTGATTCCGAAGGCACTCTGTTATCAAATACGAGTCAAACTTGGAAAACCGGGATGACCCGGGGTTCCGGCGGATGACGGTCATTTGTTTTCTGCGGCTTGCTGGGTTCGTTCGGCAATAATCCGTTTTTGCCGTGAGCCTGAATGCGGCGGGCCTCATCCGTAGTTTTCCGTAATTGGGTTCACTTCGTTCCGCGTTTTTTTTTTCGATTTTTCCGCTCGGTGGTTTGGTCTGTGACGTACTCCCGTAAGCGGGGGTTGGTTTCGGGCGGCGCTCGCTTTCCTTAAATTCGTGCTTGTTTTTCGGTGCAAATGTTTAATCCCGGCACAAGTATGCACTACGAAGTAGCAGTCGCAGCGCTGATTCAGCGTAAGTCATTTTATTTCAGCGAAAATATAGTCCCAAGTCATGGGAACGAAGGAGGATATCCGATAACTGTCGTACCTAATCGGCTTGGGAATGCAGGCGAAGGCCGATCCTGCCAGTTCACAACAGCGTCAGGATGCATTTGCGTTCTTCAGCGCAAGAGCGTTCATGCAATTACCATAATCCGCCGGGAAGAGGACCGTCGGGGAAAACATGGCCGAGGTGCGCGTCGCAGGTGGTGGAGATGGTCTTGGCACGCGCAGGCTTTACGGCACCGTTAAGCGGTGCGGCCGGTGTTGTCTTGCCAAGCTGAACGTTGCGGCGGCAAGGCGAACAATTGATCGTTTTCGAACGCTTTGCTCCGTTTCCAACTTCCGTAGTCTCGGGAGCTGCCAGTCGTTGACCTTTTGAATGTTGCCTAGTGCGTCAGAAAAGCCAATTTGTCTCAAAAAAATCCGCAAACATTTTCATTTGCTGTATTGTTATTTACATTTCTAGTGTAAGTTGGTGAGGATCTGAAATCTGTAGATTGTTTTCTTGATTTCCTGCAGGCATTGTTCGGGGAACCACCATGACACTCGCAAAATCTCTTTGTACGATCTTTTCCGCCATTTTCCTTTTTACGATTGCCGGATCAGCACCCGCGTCGGCGCTGACACCGCCCATAATGACGGTCAGCGACAGTCTTGGAGACTCAGTCACGATCGATTCCGCCGGGACCGTCATGTTCGGCGGGAGCTGCACTTCGTCGAGCTGTGTAACCGAGAGCGGCGGTCTTGTGATCAGCCAGGGAAGCATCACCTGGAGCGGCGTCCTCCACGACGGAACGAATGGCGGTCTCCAGTTCGTCAATTTCCAAGGGATGTCCAAACCGACGCTGGCTTCGCCTCAGCTATCTCTCGGAGGAAGGGTCAACAACGGGACGGGAGCGCCAGTCACCGTCACCGTGCAATGGAGCGATATAGGATTCAGCACCGCCGCGCCGCCGCTCATGATAAGCGCGGCTGCCGGGACGGCGCCGCTGAATTCGGGTTACACCGGACCGGGCACGATTACCAGCGCTTCCTTCAACGCCTATGTGGACAGCACCAACGCGCTGAACGGCCAACAGACACCGGTCAATACCATCTCCTTCAGCACTGTAAGTTCAGCCACCCAATCGTCGACTGCCTACGGGCCGGCGGCAAGCGGCAACCAGTTCTCGATGACGCAGATCGAAACATTCACCATGTCCGGAGCCCCCGGCCAGGCGAGCTACTTCTTCAATAACTTCACCCTGATGCCGGTGGCGCCGCCCGTGATGACGATCAACGACAGCCTGGGGGATTCAGTGACGATTGATTCCAATGGCGTGGTGGCTTTCGGCGGGGGTTGTACTCCCTCGACCTGCGCAACCAACAGCGGCGGCCTCACCATCAGTCCGGGAACCATCAAGTGGAGCGGACTGCTGCACGGGGACACTCATGGGTATGGCCTGCAGTTCGTGAACCTCCAGGGAATGTCGAAACCGGCGCTCGGTTCACCTCAGATGTCCGTCGGGGGCAGAGTGAACAACGCAACGGGTGCGCCGGTTACGGTGAACATCGAATGGAGCGACACCGGGTTCGGGTCCGGGGGGCCTCCTGGCACCCTCGCTGCCGCTGCCGGGACAGCGCCGCTCAATTCCGGTTTCAACGGGCTTGGCACCGCCTCCAATGTTTCTTTCAATGCCTACGTCGACAGCACCGGCGTGCTGAACGGACAACAAACGCCAGTCAACAATATCTCGTTCAATACCGTAAGCTCAGACACCCAGTCCTCAACGGTTACGGGACCAGGACCGGGCGGCGACCCGTTCTCGATGACGCAGGTCGAAACATTCACGATGTCCGGAGCCACTGGCCAGGCGAGTTACTTCTTTAACAACTTCACACTGATGCTGTCTCCCGTGTCAATCAGAGTGTCGCCTTTGAACACGATCCTCCTCGGCGGGCAGACGCAGCAGTTCGCGGCCGCAGTACTCGGCGCCAGCAATACCGAAGTGAACTGGACCGTCAGCCCCGCCGGCGCCGGGACGATAACCGCCAGCGGCATGTATACAGCGCCGGGGACCGTCGCGACGCAAACGACCGTTACGGTGACGGCAACCAGCCAGGCCGACAGCACCAAGACGGCCACGGCGACTATTATCCTGGCACCCCCGCTCTCGGTCATTGTATCGCCGCAGAGTACTTCCCTGGTTAGCGGTCAGACGCAACAACTCACAGCCACGGTCAGCGGGTTGGGCAACACGGCGGTGAACTGGAGCGCAACCGAGGGAACGATCAGCACAACGGGGCTCTACACAGCTCCACCCAACATAAATACTGTCTCCACCGTTCTCATTACCGCAACCAGCCAGGTTGACAGTTTGCAGTACGGCCTGGCAACTGTGACACTGAATCCCCCAATATCTCTGACCGTTCTGCCTGGTTCATCTTCATTGGGAGACGGTCAGACACTGCAGTTCGTCGCCGTGGCCAATGGATCGAGTACCCCGGCTGTAAATTGGAGCATCTCCGACAGCAACGGAGCGCCGCCTGGCAGCATCAGCGCAACAGGACTCTATACCGCTCCGTCCACCATTGCCGTACCCGCGACCGTCACAGTGACGGCGACCAGCAGCGTCGACGGCACAAAGACGGCAACTGCGACCCTCATGCTGGACACCGTATCCGTTGCGTTATCACCCCTCCAGCAAATGCTGATCGGTGGCCAAACACTGCAATTCACAACCACGGTAACGGGAACCAATAATACAGGTGTGTTCTGGATACTCTCCAGTGGCAACGGCTTGTCCGCGGGAAGTATCAGCGCAACGGGATTGTACACGGCTCCAGCCACGGTTACGGACTTCACTCCCGTGTCGCTGCAGGCAGTAAGCGTGGCCGACTCCACCCAAAGCGACCAGGCGGGCATCACTCTTGTTCCTCCGATTACTTCCGTGACTGTCGTACCGCTGACAACCACTCTGGCGGGCGGACAGACGCAGCAGTTCACCGCTGCGTTCAACACAGCAAACTCAACGAATAACAGCGGCGCGATGACGTGGACGATCAGCCCAGCGAACGCCGGAACCGTCGACCCGACCGGCTTCTATAACGCCCCTGCAACCGTCAATGCACCACTGGACGTCACCGTGACAGCAACGAGCAACCTGGACACCAGCAAAAGTGGGAGGGCAACAATCACGCTGGTTCCGACCCAGGTTTCTCCGACAACCATCACAGTCTCGCCGCTAACATCGACGTTGGCGCCCGGGCAGACACAGCAGTTCGCCGCCGCAGTCACAGGCTTAAGCAACGCCTCAGTCAACTGGAGTATCAGCCCGAGCACGGCGGGCAGCATCAGCGCAACGGGACTCTATAGCGCTCCGGCGACACCGGTCGCATCACCGCAGTCGGTAACCGTGAAAGCGACGAGCATTGGCGCACCCGCAATGTCCGCCAGCGCTACAGTTACGCTCATCAGTGCTCCCGCGATCAATAACTATAGTCACCGTCGGCCGATTGTTATCGATCACACAAAGGTCCCGAATACGGACCAGCTCAACTTTCCCGTGCTGATCTCGGGAGTTTACGGTTTTCTGGCAAATGTGGCAAGTGGTGGCGAGGTTCAGAACGGCAGCGGTTACGACATTGTCTTCTCTTCCGATTGCGCGGGGCTGCAGAGGCTGAATCACCAGATCGAATCCTATGATCCCGTTACCGGCACTCTCAACATGTGGGTACAGCTCCCGCTGGTTTCACATACGACCGATACAGTGTTTTACATCTCCTATGGCAACAGCACGGTCACAACCAGCCAGGAGAACCGGACCGGCGTATGGGACGGCAATTATCAGATGATATTGCACCTCGGAGAAATGGCCGCGCCTTATCCTGACTCCACCGCAAACAGCTATACAAGTACCGGCGGCACGTCTCCCGCCGCATCCGCCGGCAAAATCGGCGGCGGACAGTCGTTCGACGGCGCCACCCAATACATCGCATGGTCACAAACGCAAAGCCCGAATCCAACCGGCGCGATCTCGCTCGAAACCTGGATCAAGACGACGGATACGCCAGCGCCGGGCAGCCCCGCCAAGGGCGTCTTCGGCAAATGGGAGAGCGATGGCGCCGCCGCCTCCGATCAATCCTACGAAATCGTCTATCATGCAACCGGCCAGCCCAGCGGGTTTCTGGAACAGGATAATGCGACTCCCGCGGAAGCAGACTCGGCCGTTGCAATTAACGACGGCAACTGGCACCACCTTGCCCTCACGGCGTCCGCAAACGGCGCTGTGGCGATCTATATCGATGGCGTGCAGAGAGGGTCCAGGGAGACTTATGAACCACTCCTGAGTACGACACCGGACCGACTGCTCGCCGGGGCCACCACACTCGCGGCGGGCGCAAACTATATGCGCGGATCACTCGACGAAATCCGAATTTCCAATTCGGCCCGGTCCGCCGATTGGATCGCAACGGGATTCAACAACCAGAATTCGCCTTCGACGTTCTACACGATTTATCCAGAGGACAGCAATAGCCTTGCGCCGGGCACCAGCCGCCTCAGCAGCTCGCAACTCGGTACACAAACGCAGCAGTTCACCGCTCTTTTCACTGCCGGCGCGGTTGTGTCCAACCAGACCAACCCGCTCGTCCTGCTGGGCACCGCCGCAACGCCCTCCGGCGCCGATTCTGTCGCGATCAACGGCAATCTCGCTTATGTCTGCGACAACAATGAAATCTCGATTATCGATATAACAGATGCGGCAAGCCCGGTATTCCTCAGCTCCTTTACATCGAGCTACATCGTGGACGACGGTTTCGCTCATTGCTCGATTCAGCAGGGCGCATTGGCGGAGTTCGCAGACGAGACCAGCACGCAACTCGGAGACAGCCCCGCCTTTCTGGCATTCGGCCTTCAGACACCGACGCAGCCCCAACTCATTCAGGGAACCGCGATCAACAAACGCTTCTTTACTTCGCCTCCTGTCTATGCAGGAAATACCGCTTTTCTGCCCACGTATTCGGTTCAGTCTATAGCCGGTTCCTGGATTAATCAGACCGGAGACATTGTGGCGGTCGACATCAGTAATCTTTCCAATCCACTGCTGCTCGGCACGCTCGAAACGCCGGGCGACGCTGTTTACGGCGGAGGCAACGCGGTGTTCGGAGCAGCGACGGCAAACGCCACGACGCTTCTCGTTGGCGGCAGCACCTCCACAGGAGCGAGTAACGATGGCGCCGGACAACTGCTGGCCGTCGACATCTCCAATCCGACGGCCATGAACGTCGTGGCCCAGTTACCGGTCCCCGGCACGATCCAGGTGTTCACTCCGGTGATCCAGGACACTATAGCCGTCAGTATGGGAGACAGCGCCGGATTCGTTGGTTCGTTTCCTCCCAATCCCGGCGGAAATCTGGTTCTCACGATATTCAACATCAGCAACCCGCGCGCCCCCGGCATTGTCAGCAGCACCGTGTTGCCGTACTCGCCGGCCGGCATCGGCTCCTCGGCGCAGATCGGCACAAACCTGTTTCTTTTCGGCGGCGTGGTGGACAGTTCGAATAACAATTATGTGCTGCTGGTCAACACCACCAACCCCATCGACCCGGCGGTGACGGCCTACCCGGTCACCTCGCCGATCAGCTACATGACGGTGGTTGGGAACATCCTTCACACCACGAGCGCCGCAGGCTACGCGACTTACCAGATTCCCGGCACGACGAGCTCACAAGATGGGCTATCAGCCAGCTGCAGCGGTCCGGTCACCTGGTCAATTGCTCCTTCAGGCTTTGGCGTGATCACCCCGACCGGCCCGCAAGCCGCTTCTTATGCCGCACCCGCATCGGTTTCCTCGCAACAGGCCGTTACGGTAACCGCAACCAGTGTGGATGATGCAACGCAGACAGCAACAGCGACGGTCACTGTCTATCCGTTGGCGGAGTCCATCCAAACCACTCTGTCGATGACCTCCCCGGCACCCTCTGTCGTGCATGGCGTGGCATCGTTCCTGGCCACCGTAACAGACCAATCCGGAAATCCGGCCCCGGCAGTGAATGTTATCTTCACGGTGACGGGCTCGAATCCCCAAACGGCGACAGTCCTTTCGGATCAGAATGGTCATGCGTCATTCACCTATACAGGCCTGGTATCGGGAACCGACAGCGTTACGGCCGCACCGCCTTCGACCGGGGGAACCGGCGCCGGGCCGCTGTCGGCCTTCTGGATTAACGCAAGGTCTTTCCCGGCGACCACAGCCGTGAACGCCCAGTTCTTCACCGCGAATTCCTGCGCATCCGGCTGCGAGGCGTTCACGACCCCAACCACGCAATCTCCCGCTTTTACGCAGACCTTCCCCGACCTGAACTTCGCCAGCAGGCCCTTTATCGACTCGACCTTCTACGTCCCGCCGGGTGGGGCCTTCCCATTCCCCGATGGCCGCATCCTTGCGGCCAGCGCCGGATTTCAGGCCGGCAACGCCTCCCTGACCGGCTTTTCGGCCGTGTTCCGCGGCAATCTCGTTGTTGCCCAGACGGGCAGTGTCACTTTTAATGTCAACAGTGGGGACGGGTTCATTTTCGGCGTCGGCAATGGCGCGACGCCGGTCAGCGGCATAGTGGCAAACCCGCCCGCCACCGGCACAACGGTGTTCTCGGGATACCCGCTGATGGCCGCCAATAATGGTCCGTGGGACGGGCCTGTTCCCATCGTCGTTTCTTTTCCAGCCGCTGGATCGTACCCATACGAGATCGACTATCAGAGCGGCAGCAACGCCCTTCCGTTTCTTCAGCTCCAACTCCAGCAGAACGGGAGCCTCGAAACGGTCCCGCCTCTGACCGTCCTTGTGTTGTCCGAGGACAACACAACCGAGCTGACGGGAACGGCGGACAATTTTTACATCCAGGCCTACGACGAAAACGGTGCTCCGGCGACTCAGATTCCGGTTAACCTGACTGTCTCCGGCGCAAACCCGCAGATACTGGCCGGGACCACCGACAGCAACGGACAACTCACTCTGACTTATGCCGGGACGGCAGCCGGAACAGACTTCGTTCAGGCAACGGCAACAATCCATGGATTCGCATCCGTGTCCAATCAGGATCCGATCAGCTGGTTTGCGAACCAGAGCGCCGTTCCGACTATTCAGGTTTCCGGCGATATGGAGCTGAATCTTCCGAATCCGGGCTTTTATGCCGCGCAGGTTACCGATCCAGTCAGCCCCGCCGGAGGGAATATTTCGGTGGCGTGGAGCCAAGTCAGTGGCCCCGGACCGGTGACTTTTTCGGCCGCCCAGCAGGCTTTTACAACTGTTACCTATCCAGTGCCCGGAGTCTACACGTTGAAAGTCACTGCCACCGATTCTTTGGGAAGTGCATCGCTCACTGTCGGCCCCATTACTATCGATCCTCCCATTCCGGTCGCGCCTTCCTCACGTTGGATCCAGACCCCGACGGACCATGCCACGGTTACCGGTCTGGTTCCGATCGTCCTGATCCCGACCGAGAGCCTTACGAGCGGGACTCTGAGCTATTTCCCGATGAATAATCCGGACGCGGTAACCATTCTCAACGCCAACACAACCGGTTCGGGCACGCTGGCGACACTGGACACAACGCAGCTTGCCAACGGCTCCTGGTATGTGTATCTGGCGGCCACGGATGCGAATGGCGCTACATTGGGGAGCGGCGTGGAAATCCAAGTTGCCGGCAGTTACAAACCGGGACGGGTAACCACGACCGTAACGGATCTCGTTGTGCCCGCGCCCGGCCTTCCCATTCAGATTCAGCGCACCTACGACAGCCTGGTGCGATCGACTTCGAGCGATTTCGGCTATGGCTGGTCGCTCGGGGTGGATGTGCAACTGGACGTTTCCCCGAAGCATGACGTGACAATCACGATCAACGGGCAGCGGCGGACGTTCTATTTCACGCCCTATGTGCCCGGATACCAGTTGCCAGGCATCGGCAATATTCCTCCGGCCGAGATTCCCAACCTTTTGGGTGTTTACCTCGCCTCTTATACGCCGGAACCGGGATTCTATGGAACTCTGACGCTTACGGGGACCACGATCACCGGGACCCAGACGGGATGCGCCCTCGACTGGCTGATGCCAAATGGCGACGGATATATCTGCTACGCGGATGCTGGAACATACAATCCGGCAGCGTATGTCTATACCGATCCATATGGACGGGCCTACACGATCGCCGCGAACGGCGGCCTGCAATCGATCAAGGATCCGGCCGGAAATACCCTTACGGTGACGCCGAACGGGATCAGCTCAACGAATGGCCTTTCCGTGCCATTCGCGCGTGACAGCTCGGGACGGATTACGCAGATCACGGACACGCTGGGAAATGTTTATCAATACGGCTACGATTCGAACGGCAACCTCGCGAGCGTAGCTTATCCGGGGCCGGCGAACCCCACGACCTACACTTACGACGCGACGCACAATTACGCCGGGGGAACCGATCCGCGCGGCAACGCCTTGCCGGCGACCACGTACGATTCCAGCGGCAGGCTGAAAAGCATCACGGATGCTCTGGGCCAGACAACCGGTTATGCCTACGATCTGACCAGCAACACGACAACCATCACCAATCCTGCCGATGCCAACGGCCAGACCGGAACGGTGAAGCTGATCCATGACAGCTACGGCATGGTGCTGACATCGACGGACCCGCTGGGCAATACGACGACGAATACGTATGACGCAAATCATGATCCGACCTCGGTGACCGACCCGCTGGGGCATACCACGACGTATGCCTACGACAGCAGCGGGAACCGAACTTCGGTGACGCACCCGATGACGCCGGGAAGCGTGAATACGACGAGCACGACAGTTTACAACCAGTTCGGCGAGCCGACGCAGACCACGGACGAGTTGGGAAATGTGACGGCGTTTACTTACGATGCGAATTTCTGGCCGAAACTGGCGAGCGATGGGATTGGGCCGGTGGTGAGTTTCACATTCAATGCCAACGGGACGCAGGCGGCCAAAGCGGCGGGGTACGATCTGACGCAGAACTCCGGCGCGGCGACGACATATACATACGACAGTCATGGCAACCTGGCCAGTCAGACGGACGCGCTGGGGCGGCAGACCCAGTATGCATACGACACACTCGGGCGGCTCAGTTCGACAACTCCGCCCGCGCCGAGCGCGCCGACGACTTACGTTTACGACACGTTGGGCAATACGAAGACCATTACTGCGCCGCTGGGGCGGGTGACCAGCTACACATACGATTCGAATTCCAACAAAATCGGCGAAACCGACGCCAATGGCAATGCGAAGAGCTATCAGTACGATGCCCTGAACCGGCTGACGCAGGTGACGTACCCAACGAATCCCGCGACCACGACCAGTTACACCTACGACTTCCGCAACAATGTGATCGACACGGTGGATCAACTGGGCCGGACGACGCACAATGTCTACGACCTGGCGGGGCGGCTGATTTCGACGACTTCGGCGTACGGAACGGCGAACCCGATCACGACAACATCGAGCTGGTATGCCGATGGGCGAAAGGCGACGGACACGGACGCTCGGGGTAATACGACGACCTATACTTACGATGCCGCGGGCCGTCTGACGGGCGTTCTCGATGCGCAGTTGAATACGACAAGCTATGGGTATGACGATGCCGGGGATCAGATCTCGGTGACGGATCCAAACGTTCACAAAACCCAAAGCCTATTTGACGCGCGGCGGCGGCTGACGAAGACCACTTACGACAATGGGACGACTACAGTTTATGCGTATGACGGCGCCGGCAATCTGACAAGTGTTACGGACCAGGCAAGTAACACCGTTAATTACACGTACGACTTAGCCAATCAGCTGAATTCCGTTGTGCAGCCCGCAAGTCCGAACGCGCAGCATACGAGTTCGTATGGCTACGATCCGAACGGGAATCTGACGGGGATCACGGATGCCAACAGCCACACGACGGCTGACGGGTTCGATTTCCTGAATCAGTTGGTTTCGGAGACACTGCCGGCCGGGCCGCCCACACAAACGCGGACCTACGATGCGGCGGGAAATCTTACTTCGCTGACTGACTATAACGGCAAAAAGACGACCTACGCTTACGATTCGCTCAACCGGCTGATCACCACCACGCCGGACACGACTACCGGCGATGCGACGGTGAGCTTTACATACACCGCGACCGGCAGGCGGGCGACGATGTCGGATGCCAGCGGCACGACCACATACGGCTACGACAATCTGGACCGGCTGATCACGAAGGCGACGCCGGAGGGAACGCTGACCTACACGTACGACGCGGCGGGGAATCTGGCGTCGATGGCATCATCAAACGCCAACGGAGCTTCTGTCGCGTATACCTGGGACCAATTGAATCGGCTGAGCTCGGTAGTGGACAACCGACTGCCCGCCGGACAGAACACGACGTATTACAGCTACGATCCGGCGAGCAATGTGGCGACGGTGACGTATCCGAACGGCGTGCAGTCGACCTTCACGTATGACGACCTGAACCGGGTCACGGGGCTGAATGCGACGCGGAGCACCTACGCATATACGCTGGGGCCGACGGGAAATCGGA
>DATAXN010000018.1:0-41365 GCA_036273015.1 Bryobacteraceae bacterium
CTTTACTTACCGCGATTTGAACGCATGGCTGGACAATCCCTTCGGTACGCCGCCATTGCTGCCCGACTCTCAGCAACTTACTCTGCGGCTGGCGTGATTGGGACAGGCTGCCACAGCAAAAAGGAGACCTCCTTCTGCAAAACCCGCTTTCACGGCACCAACGCTCTTGTTTTCAGCGGAGAGATGAACTACACCGCTTATTTTGGACAGCTGTGATTTAATTTACAGACACGAACAAAAGATCGTCGATACGATGCTCGCTTGCGATTTGATCCATGCATCCTCGAAGATAGCCCAAAACGTGATTCTGCTCAGCGGTGATGATGACTTTCTGCCACCACTTCGGGTGGGCCTACTACAGGGCGCCTCCGTCGTCAGATTTCATCTGAAGCCTAATTGTCAAAGAGCCGCCTTCCCTCAGGGCAGCGCCCAAATGATTGAATTGGATCTATAGTAATGCAAATAAAAGACTTTAAAGCCATCGTTATGGCCTTCGCCGATCCCGGCACCGAACTCCTATTCGATCAATTCCGGGTCGTCATTTCCGTGAATGGAGATCTAATCGAAGCGACTATCGCGCCGAGTTTCGGGGACATTTACGTCGACGAGGGAAGTGGAAGGCAGCCTGCAAGCAAGTGGATACTGAACCGACTCGCGCGTCTACCGCTATTAGCATCGCGCTTACGTGAAACAGTTGCCCCGACCGAATTTTTCGTGTCGCCGTCCGCCCTCCTCGAACAAACTCCCGAAAGCGGTCCACAAGAAAAGGCGATTGCTACTGATGACGCCCTGCCAGCAGCGCTGCGAATAATTGATGAGAGAAGCCCGCTAGAGACGACCGTGATGTATATCACGAGCGATGCTGGGGAAGGAAAAACGTCACTCATCAATGAGCTTGCTCGAACGCAAGCGAAGCGTTTCCTGGAGAACAGCGCTGACTGGCTCCTCGTGCCGATTCCCCTCGGCGGCAGACATTTTTTGCGGTTCGACGATATTACAGTCGGTGCGCTGCAGAATCGATACCGATTTCCTTTTTTGTACTACAACTCCTTTCTCGCGCTGGTGAGAATGGGCGTGATCGTTCCCGCGTTCGACGGCTTCGAGGAAATGTTCGTCGAGAGCAGTTCTGGCGAAGCGTTGTCGGCAATGGGCGTACTCGTGGGAGCCCTTGAATCTCAGGGCGCGGTGGTAGTTGCCGCAAGAAGGGCCTACTTCGAGTTTGAAAATCTAAGGACGCAACAACGCCTGTCCGACACCATCAGAAGTTATTCGGTTGGTTTTGGGAAGCTTGAACTCAAACGATGGACAAAGACGCAGTTCATCGCCTACTGTGAAAAGCGAGCGATCAATAAGCCTGAAGAACTATTCCGCCGTATCAGCGAACGGCTACCGAACGACCATCCAATTCTAACTCGAGCGGTACTCGTTAAGCGCCTCGTGGACCTTGCTGTCAAGAGCCCTTCGCTAGACGAATTTCTGACGCAAGTTCAACACTCGGGTGCGGACTATTTTTCGGTATTCGTTCGCAGTCTCATCGAGCGCGAGGCAAATGAAAAGTGGATTGATCGATCCGGGGAAAAGGAAGTTGCAACGTCACTTCTGAGTGTGGAGGAGCACTGCGACTTGTTATCACAGATTGCCCTAGCCATGTGGGAAGCACGCGTCGACTATCTGAAACTTGATAGTCTTGCATTTGTCGCGGAGTACTTCGGTGAACTAAATCGGAAGAACGCGTTCCAGATACAACAGATTCGGGAGCGTATCCGGGGACACGCAATGCTGATACCGTCCAGCAACGCGGCGCAAGCAGTTGAGTTCGACCACGACGAGTTTCGAGTGTTTTTCTTGGGCGAGGCAATTGCCCAGCAGGTTCTACAGTTGACAGACCGCGCCAAAGCGGATGTATTAAGTACTGTTCGACGGGGACCTCTGCCGCAGCAGGCGCAAGACGCCTTAGCTCGCGCGCTAATGCGCCACGCGCGGATGGACCGAGTTCAACTCGTGCGGTTCTTACTTGACGTCTGCCGAATGGACAGTCAGGCATCTTACACACAGGAAAACTGCAGCGCCCTGGTAATCCGAATGCTCAGCGGAGCGCCCCCTTCAGACCTCGTCGTCACCAATCTTGCGTTCGCCCCAGAGGCGCTCTTAGATAAACAGCTATCTGCCGTTACCTTTAAAGATTGCTATTTCGGGTCGAGTAGCATAGAGCACACGAAACTTAGTCAGTGTTCGTTCGTCGGGTGCGCGTTTGCGCAGCTTCGGGGCATCGAAGTCGTCGACGTTTCTAAAGTCACATTTGACCGATGCACGGTTGAGTCATTGTTATTAAATGAAGACCGGGAGATCTGGGACCCGGGGGAAATTCGATTTGAATTGGAGCGAGCTGGCGTCGCGTTCACTGAAGCGATCACGGTTCCAGTCGAGCCGGTTGCAGAACCTGAAGCCGACCCTGAGTTCCGCGATTTCGAGAGAATCGTTCGCTACTTTATGAGAAGCACCCACATGAGCGAAAGCGTAATGTTAATGAAGCTCGGGGGGCGGGGCCCCAATTTCATAGACAAGGCTTTGCCGCGGCTGATCAGACACGGAATCATGAGGGAAATTGATAACCACGGCGGCGGAGAACAGCGAAGGTTCCGGCGAGGCGTCCCCTTCGAGCGCCTAACCGCTGCCCTTGCAATAGCACACGGCTCATTCTCCAAATTATTGGAGCAGTTTCAAGCGGTTAGCTGAGAGATAGACTACTGTCTGTGCGTCGTCTTGTCGCCCGACCGGCACGCGTCGGAAGCTCATCCTCCCGCATTTCCCTGAACTGACCCATTCTGGCAAGTTTCATATGACCATGGTCCAAGGTGATTCTCCGGTGAAGGCGCGGTCACATCACCTTGCCGTGTAACGCCCAAACCGTGGATGTGGGCGGCTGCCAGGCTCGGGGCGGATTGTCGGCCACTCGGAGAATGACCAGGGGCACTCTCCAGGTTTGCCGGTTATCCGCCCGCGGCATCTCAAATTGCAACCGCGAAGACCTCGGTAAACGCCGGCCGACATAGAAGGAGCTATCGACAAGAGCCTGGGCACAAAGGAGGCGTTGGCGGTGCGCTCAAAGGAAGCTCGCCATCGACGGCGAGAAGACGCTCCAGGGGTCGCAGAACTTGCGTACCAGCAGAGCTTCGAGGTGTAGTGCTTTCAGCGTTTGAGCACCGCCTTGACCGGACCGCCCGAACGTGGCTCTCGTTCATTGGCGCGCCGGAGTCGGACCGCCTATCGTAGGGATACCGCGTGCCGAGAGCCATCGAGCTGGTATACCAGACGCGCTGCGACCCTGCTGACCGGCGAGGTGCGGCACCGTGACGCGAGGAGATCTGAGGCCATGCCGAGGTCGAGATCCACCCTGGCTCGAGGCTGACCACGAGGAGGCCAGCTTCGCATGTTTTGGCGCGACGCGCACAAACGGCGGGGCGCGCGTTGGTGTAGGATGTCATCAGATCGTCCAACCGGAGTAATCGCATGAATGTCCACCACCTCGTGCCGTCCGTGAGCCGCTGGCTCCTGTCCCTGGGATGCCTCATGTTGGCAGTCGGCCTGCAGCCGCCGGTTCACGCGGCAGGCGCAGACCTCTCGAAGTTCAGGCGCATCGAGCCGCAGTTCATCGCGGCGCTGGGAGACCCCGGGGCCATCTCCGGCAACGGCGCGCAATCATGGGGCTTCTGGAACCAGGACCCGGGCCCGCGCGCCTGCAAGCTGGACCACTACCCTCAATTGAAGGCGGCCGGCGGCGTGGCGCCGGCACAGTGGAAATTCGACGCTAAGGACTGGTGGCTCGAGGAACACGGCTTGATCATGGAGAAGCCGACCTTTCCGCTGCCTCCTGGGAAATACCTCGTCACGGGCGACCGCCAAGTGACGACCGTGCTGACAATCCAGCCCAAGGACAAGGACGGCAATCAGCGGTGGGAACTCGCCGACGGCGCGACCCTCTACGATGTCACCCATCTCGGATGCCGCTCCGCACGCTACACGCCGACCACGGCTGACAACTCGTGCTCGCCCACGAACGTTCAGACCAAGGGTTTTCCGGTGAAGCCAGGGGCGGCCATGCCCGTCGTGAACGGCTGCCGCAAGCAGGACTACGCGGTTCTCATCGTCGTTGGGCTGCCCGCCACTCACTGAGTGGCCGCACGCAGGGCGCGACCGCTCGCCACGTGACCACGCCGACACCCGAACGCTACTTCTCCACCGAGTGGCCGGAGCGCCTCGGAACAGATTCATAGCGGAAGGATCACAGGGACCAGCGGGCGGATTCTCGGCCACTCGGAGTGGGTGCCGCTTTGCCACGCTCCCGGGAAGTGGGAAGTGGGCCCGCGGCGCCGAATCCGTTCTGAGAAATGCTGTCACCCGAAATCTGAACCCTTATACAAACGAGCGGATCAAGGCGCATCCAGACAGAGAATCTGCTTCGGCGCTATCGTGTCCGGATCGCGCAATTCTGTACTATACTGATCCCGCGATGCCCTGTCGATGGCTTTTGCTGTTGTTGGCTGCCGGAGCGCTCAGTCCTGCTCCGGGCGCGGCCCTGATTGACGCGGTCAAACAGCAGGACCTCTCCGCTGTCCGGGCGCGCATTGCGGCGCACGCCGATATCAACGCCCAGGAAGCGGACGGATTCACCGCCCTGCATTGGGCTGTGCAGCGCAACAATACCGCGCTGGTCGAAACGCTGATCGCCGCCGGGGCCAACGTCAAAGCCGTCTCCCGATACCACATCACGCCGCTCTACCTTGCCTGCAACAACGGCAATGCGGCGATCGCGCAACGCCTGCTGATCGCCGGCGCGGATCCCAACGAAACTGCGCTCGAAGGCCAGACCGCCCTGATGACAGCCGCCGCCAACGGCAACCCCGAAGTGCTGCGGCTCCTGCTGAAACGCGGCGCGAATGCCAATGCCGTCGAACCGTTCCGCGGACAGACCGCCCTCATGTGGGCCGCCGCCAAGGGAAACGCAGCGGCCGTTGAGGAACTCGTCGAATTTGGCGCGCACGTGGATACGAAATCGAAAAATGGCTTCACGCCTTTGCTGTTTGCAGTGCGCGACGCACACATCGAAGCAGCCAAAGCTCTGCTCAAGCACGGCGCAAACGTCAATGATGTTGCGCCCGACGGCACCAGCGCCCTGAACATGGCCGTCGTGAACGCTTATTTCGAACTGGGTTCGGTCCTGCTCGATGCGGGCGCGAATCCGAACATGCCCGATCCGCGCGGCTCCGCGCTCCACACCATCGCCTGGCTGCGCAAGCCCGGAACCGATGGAGCGGCGGGAGTTGGCAACACTCCGCACGGACCGCCTCCGCCTACGGGCGAGATCACCGCCCTCGATCTTGCGAAAAAGCTCCTTGCCAAGGGCGCTAATCCCAATGCGCGTATCGACTGGAAAGAACCGCGTTTCGGCAAGGAAGGTGGGACAGCGCGTAACCCGCCGAATATCCAACTGGGACGCCACTTTCTGAGCTATCGCGGGGCGACGCCTTTTTACGTCGCGGCAAAGAACGGCGACTACCAATACATGCGTGTTCTGCTCGACGCCGGAGCGGATGGAAAAATCCCAACGCTTGCCGGCATCACGCCGCTGATGGTTGCCGCGGGACTCGATTACTGGGAAGGCGAGGCGCCCGGGCCTTTTGCCGGTGTTTCCGAGGCCGAGCGGCTGGAAGCGGTAAAGCTGGCCATCGCGGCGGGCAACGACGTGAATGCACAAGCCGATTTCGGCAACTACTCGATGACCGGTGAGCCCGAATACACCCGGCTCTACTACCCGCACAATATCGACGACCTGCTGGATCTCGGTGTCGGCGATCCGCGCTGGAGCGGCAGCACCCCGCTGATCGGAGCCATCATTTCCGGCCAGGCTTCACTGGTTCAATACCTGCTCGACCACGGCGCACGTCCGGATATGAAGACCAAACTCGGCTGGACGCCGCTGATGGTCGCCGAGGGTGTATTCTTTGCCAACGCCAAGAAAGAGTACCCCGTCGCCGCGGGCCTCATCCGTAAAGCCCTGACGAACGCGCGCTGATCCCGCGCCGGAATCGGCAGCGCAGGCGTCAAACCGAGATTTTTTTGTGATACCGTTTGTTCGAATTCTCCGCGGAGGACATTGGATGCGTATTTCAGGACTTACAGCCGCCTTGCCGGCATTGGGAATACCGGCTCTTTTCTTCGCCCTATCGCTGCACGCTCAGCAGACCGCTAAACCTGTAAACGTGGACGGCAAGATCCTCCACAACACCGGAAGCGCAAATGATGCCCTGCCGGGCTCCTGGCTGAGCTATGGACGCAATCAGGGCGAGACGCGCTACAGCACACTGAAGCAGATCAACGATAGCAACGCGAAGCGCCTGGGGCTGGCCTGGACCTATGCCGTCGGCGCGGGCGGCGGAAACCAGGAAGGCACGCCGCTGGTTTGGAACAATACGCTCTACGGCATTACGACGTGGAGCGTGGTTTATGCGCTCGATGCCCGGAACGGCAAAGAGTTGTGGCGCTGGGATCCCGAGATCAACCAGACCGCTGTGCGGCCGAAAATCTGTTGCGGCACTGTGAACCGCGGCATGGCGATTTACAACGGCATGATCATCGCGTCGATTAATGACGGCCGCCTCGAAGCGCTGGATGCACTGACCGGCAAGCCCGTATGGGAAGCGCGCGTCGCATTTCCGCAGGAGCTGTATACGGTGACGATGGCCCCCCGGATCGCGGGCGACAAGGTGATCGTCGGCGCGTCCGGCGGCGACAAACCGACACGTGGTTTCTTTGCGGCGTTCGACGCGAAGACCGGGCATTCCGCATGGAAGTTCTACACCGTTCCAGGCAATCCCGAAAATCCGCCGGAAAACGATGCGATGAAAGCCGCGCTTAAGACGTGGGGCGGCGACTTCTGGACCAAGGGCGGCGGCGGCGCGGTTTGGGACGGCATCGCCTACGACCCTGAGGCAAACCTGATCTATGTGGGCACAGGCAACGCCGAGCCATGGGTACAGAAGTTCCGGGGTGCGCAGAATGTGGACAATCTCTACACGTGCTCGATCCTCGCGGTGGACCTCACAACAGGTCAGCTCAAGTGGTACTTCCAGACAACACCCAATGACAATTGGGATTTCGACAGCGTGCAGCAGCTCATGCTGCTCGACCTGAAGATCAACGGGAAGACGCGGAAGGTGATTACCCAGGCGTCGAAGAACGGATTTTTCTGGGTGCTGGACCGCCTTACCGGCGAGTTCATCTCGGGAGCGCCTTTTGTGAAAACGACGTGGGCGACGGGGCTGACCGCCAAGGGCCGCCCGATCGTGAATCCCGCGGCTTATTACGACAAAGATCCGATTGCCATCTTCCCGACCGGCGGTGGCGCGCACAATTGGTCGCCGATGTCATACAGCCCGCTCACCGGCGCGGTGTACATTCCGGTTTCCCTATCGCCGTTTACTTATGCGGCGACTGAAGAGCTCAAGCCCGGTACGACCGGCTACTCGCGCGGCAATGGCACTCCGAAGCTGATCGACAGCCCGGCAATCGGGCCGCCCACAGAGGAAGGCATGCGCGGCGCGCTCGAAGCCTGGGATCCGGTAAATCAGAAACTGGTGTGGCGCATCGAAGGCGGCGGTGGGATCGGCGGCGGAACCGTGGCGACCGCGGGCAATCTGGTATTCGAGGTGGTCAACGACGGGCGTTTCCGCGCTGTGACCGCCGATAAGGGCGAAATCCTCTACGAGGCCAAGACCGGACGCACCGGCATGGCGCCACCCATCACCTATGAGGTGGACGGCAAACAGTACGTGGCGTTTCAGGGTGGAATGGGCCGCCCGGCTTCGACTGAAGGCCCGAACGACGCGAAGGTGGACTATCCGCCTCTGATGTTCGTGTTCGCGCTGGATGGCGCTGCGGAGTTACCGAAGGCCGCGCCGGTCCTGCCAAGGAACAATAACAATCGGCCTGCGCCGCCGACGGCTCCGGAGCTGGCTAAATAAGTTTGCTACGGCCAGGCGATCGCAGATTTACTCCGAAAGTCACTGAAACGCCACCCTGAGACTCGAACGCGTGCGGCGTTAGTCTTTGTCTCAGATAAAGACCTGACAATGAATCGTGGGGCGGGCCTTCGGGCCTGCAGCCGGCTTTCCAGCCGGCCGGACTCGCTGGAAAGCGAGTCCGCAGCCTGAAAAGGCTGCCCCACCTTGGCAACGCGACGCCGTGGAAGAGGGACTACGGACCCTCCTCCGGCTCGGGAAACAAGGCGAAATACGCCGGTTGCGCGGCAAAGTGGACTGGAAGGGCGACCTTCAGGCCGTGCGGAGCGATGGTTGATTCTTGTCGATTCGAGCGTCTGGGTCGATTACTTCCGAGGAGCCATAACCGCGCAGACCGAGCTTCTCGACCGCTTGCTCGGCCATGAGCCCCTGGCAATTGGCGATCTGATTCTGGCCGAAGTCCTGCCGGGCTTCGACGATGAGCGGGATTTTCGTAATGCCCGACGGATGCTGACTTCGCTCCTGGTGGTCGATATGGGTGGCCAGCAAATCGCGATCCAGGCTGCCCGGAACTTCCGTACGCTGCGCAGGCTCGGTGTGACGATACGCAAAACCATCGATACCCTGATTGCTACACGTTGCATAGAGAACGGATACGAACTGCTGCACGGCAACCGGGATTTCGACCCGTTCGAGAGGTATCTGGGGCTGCGTACCGTGGTCTGACATCCGGCTGTCCCGATCGCGGACTGGTACCATAAACCACACCGGTAATCTTCCCCATTACATTAGTGTCATCAGAGGTTTGCGGGAGTATAATATTGACGACAAAGAACCATGTCGTTTCCCACACGCCGGACATTCCTGAAGGCAGCGGCAGCGGCGGGAGCAGCCGCCCCTTACGTCTTCGGGCAGAATCCGCAAACGCAGAACTCTCAAGTCAGGATCGCCAATTCCCCTCTTGCCGAAAACCTTTATATATTGAGTGGCGCGGGCTGCAACATCATCGTTCGCACGGGCGCCGACGGCATCGTAATGGTGGATGGCGGACTCGCCCAAAACGCCGCCGCACTGGCGCAGGCCGTGGCCGCGCTGCCGAAAGGCGGTCCGGTTAAAACCCTCTTCAACACACACTGGCATCCCGAGCAGACCGGTTCCAACGAGTCGCTGGGCATGGCCGGCGCCACCATTGTTGCTCAGGAAAACACACGCCTCTGGCTCCAACAGAACATCACCTGGCCCTGGAATGGAGAGAAGTTCAAGAAGTTTCCCAAAGTCGCACAGCCGAACAAGACTTTCTACGACAAAGGCACTCTCGACGCCGGACTGGCTTACGGCTACATTTCCGACGCGGCCCATACCGACGGCGACCTTTACGTCTACTTCCAACAGCCGAATATCCTGGCCGTGGGCGATGCCGCTTACGGACAGGGCTGGCCTGTGGTTGACTGGTGGACCGGCGGCTGGATCGGTGGTATTGTCGGTGGCCTCCAGCGCATTCAAAGCATTGCAAATAAAGATACGAAGATCGTTCCCGCACAGGGTCCTCCGCTGAGTTTTGCCGATATTGGCGAGCAGGTGGAAATGTACGGTACGATTTACGACCGCCTGAATCGGATGCTGAACAAAGGGCACAGCCCATCCGAAGGTGTCGCGGCGAAACCTGCGAAGGAATTCGAAGCCAAAATGGGCAATGCCGACGAATTTATCAGACGCTCTTTTGAGAGCCTGTGGGCGTATCTCTCCCCCGATGCTGTGAAGCTCCCGATGCCTGACGCCAATACATTAAGGACTGCGTGAAGACGATGCGACATTTTAAGAGCTCACTCGCCCTGCTGGGCGTAATTGCCTTCACCGGAGTCCTATCCGCCGCGCCTACGACCGCCGCGCCTGCTTCAGGTGAAGCGCAGTTGGCCACAGTAAAGCAATATTGCCTGGGCTGCCACAACAACCGAGTCAAGAACGGCAGCGCGAACTTCGAAGGTATTACGGCGGACAGTGTTGCCCGGAATCCGGAGATGTTCGAAAAAGCCGTGCGTAAGCTGCGCGGACGTGTCATGCCGCCTCCGGGGGCGAGGCAGCCGGATCAGAAGAGCGTCGATTCACTCGTTGGGTGGCTCGAAGACGGACTCGACAAGGTTCCCACGCAGGCGTATATCCCCGATAAGGTTGTGCTGCATCGGCTGAATCGCAAGGAGTACCAGAACGCGGTGCACGATCTGCTGGCGGTCGATATCAAAGCCGCGGATATGCTGCCGGTGGACGACAGTACGCAAAGCTTTGACAACATCGCCTCCGTGCTGCAGGTCTCGCCTTCTTTTATCGAGCAGTACGTGATTGCCGCGCACAATGTCGCCCAGTTGGCAATGGGTAAAGGCGATACACGGCCGCAGGGATGGTCGTTCCGCGCCGGTCCCGGCACCCAGCTCACACACATTCCCGGCTTGCCTCTCGGGACGCGCGGCGGCATCCTCGCCAAAGTGGATCTCCCGGCCGACGGCGAATACCACATCAACATCGGCGACATGTCCAATGGTCTTTGGGGCAGCGGGCTGGAATATGAGAATCCGCTGGTCGTAACCATTGACGACAAAATCGTTTATAAAGCAACGCTCGGCGGTGAAGCAGACACAAAGTTTTTCGATCAGGTGCAGAACGGCGCACTTGATCGGGTCAACGCCCGGCTGAAGAACATCAAGTTTCAGGCGACTGCCGGACCGCACCGGATCGGCGTCACCTTCGAACGCCAGAGTTTCGCCCAGTCCGACGATCAACTTCAGATTTTTGCCCCGGGCGGCGGACAGGATCGCTCCTACCGCGTGAATTCGTTCCAGTTGCTGGGACCCTTCGATGCAAAAGGCATCAGCGCCACGCCCAGCCGGGACATTATCCTGATCTGCAATCCCGCCACGAATAAAGCGAAGTCGCCTGAATCATGCGCGAAGGAAATTTTCGCGAACCTCGCCAGGCGCGCCTACCGCCGTCCCGTGACCAGCGACGACGTCAACGAACTGATGGCGTATTACAACGATGGCGTGAAAGAGGGTGGATTCGAGTCCGGTATCCGCTCCGGCGTCACCGGCATCCTGGCGAGCCCCTTCTTCCTGTATCGCGGCGAGCGCGTCCCGGCCGGATTGAAACCGGGCGACAAGTACCAGATCACGGACCTCGAACTCGCGTCAAAGCTTTCGTTCTTCCTGTGGAACTCAATTCCCGACGATCAACTGCTTGACCTCGCGAGCCGGAACAAACTCAGCGAACCGGCGGTACTCGACGCCCAGGTCAAGCGCATGCTGGCCGATACCCGGTCGAAGACGCTATCGAGCAACTTCGTCTTCCAGTGGCTCGAAATGAGCAAGCTCGACGAGATCGTCCCGGATCGCGATGTGTTTCCGTATTCGTCGGGCGCCAGCGATCCGCGCGCGGATTTCAAGACGGAACTCGCGCTTTTTGCCGACAGCATCTTCCGCGAGGATCGCAGCGTGGTCGATCTGCTGCGCGCGAATCATACGTTCCTGAATGAACGCCTGGCTCTGCAGTACGGCATCACGGACGTAAAGGGCGATGAATTCCGCCGCGTACAGTTGAAAGATTCGGCGCGCTGGGGGCTGATGGGCAAAGGCGCGGTTTTGATGGCGTCGGCATATCCGAACCGTACATCTCCGGTGCTGCGCGGAAAGTTCATTCTGACCTATATAGAGGGTGTGCCGCCGGCTAACCCACCGCCCAACGTCCCTACGCTGAATGACAAAGATATCGGCACCACCAAAGCTCTCACCGTTCGCGAATTGATGGCGAAGCATCGCGCGAGCCCGACCTGCTCCTCGTGCCACTCGGTGATGGACCCGCTCGGTTTCGCGCTGGAGAACTTCGACGCGGTCGGAATGTGGCGAGACAAGGATCGGTTCGCGGGCAGCACGATCGATTCCGCGGGCGAGCTGCCTGACGGCACCAAAATCAGCGGCCCCGACGATCTCCGCAACGCCCTGCTGCGCAGGCCCGATCAGTTCGTGCAGACCTTCGTGGAGAATCTTTTGACGTATTCGATGGGCCGCACCCGCGAGTACTATGACATGCCGACCGTTCGCCGGATCGTGCGCGACGCGGCAGCGAAGGATTACAGGTTTTCAGCCATCGTTCAAGCGGTGGTGAAGAGTGACCAGTTCAGAATGCACCGGGTACCCCAACCGGTTCTGACGTCCGGTAACAAACCAGTAGAGGTTGCAGTTAAATAAGGAGACCAGCCATGTTCATTTCGAAGAAACGCATTCCACGCCGCGCAGTCCTTCAGGGAGCCGGAGCCGCCATCGGGTTGCCGCTCCTCGAATCCATGATTCCCTCCGGCACCGCGTGGGCGGATACTCCCGCCGGGAAAGTCCCGAAGCGCTTCGCGTTCGTCGGCTTTCCGCACGGCGCAATCATGGACCGCTGGTCGCCGAAGGAAACCGGCACAGACTATACGATGTCGCCGATCCTGAAGCCGCTGGAACCCTTCCGCAAGCATTTGACCATCGTCTCCGGCCTGCGGAACAAGCCTGCGGAAACGCCCGAACCCCACGCCTACATTGAGCAGGGCTGGCTGACCGCCGTGAAGCCCTGGGACTTCGGTAAGGAAGGCGCGGACTACGGTGTCAGCGCAGACCAGATCGCCGTCCGCTATGTGGGACAGGAGACACGTCTGCCGTCCCTCGAACTCAGCGTCGGTCAGGGCAGCGCCCGCATCGCCTGGCGCACTCCGACCCAGTCGCTGCCGCAGGAAAGCAATCCGCGCGCCGTGTTCCAGAAGCTCTTCGGACAGGGCGACACCAACCAGGAAAGAGCACAGATCCTCACTGAGACGGGAAGCATCCTGGACCGCGTTCAGGCGCAGGCCCAGCGGCTGCAGGCAAGTTTGGGCGTCAAAGACCGTGCCGTGGTCGGCGACTATCTTGACTCCGTTCGCGAGATCGAGCGCCGCGTGCAGATGGCCGAGAAGGCGCACAACGACGATTTGAAGATTCCCGATGCTCCGGTCGGCACGCCGAACGAGATCAGCGAGTATTTCAAGCTGATGTTCGATCTGATGGCCCTGGCTTTCCAGGCTGACATTACGCGCGTGATTACGATGTCAATGGATCACGAAGCCAGCATGCGCACTTATACCAACCTGAGCATCGCAGAAGGCTTCCACCCGCTGTCGCATCATGGGAATAACCCCGAAAAGATGGACAAGCTGGTGAAGATTCAGAATTACCACGCGGAGATGTTCGCCGGATTCATCAAGAAGATCGAGGCTACGAAGGAAGGCAACGGCACCGTGCTCGATCATTCGACGATTCTGTTTGGCAGCGACATGAGCAACAGCGATCGTCACAACAACGATCCGCTGCCGTCCGCGATTCTGGGACACGCGAACGGAAAGATCAAGGGCGGCCAGCACCTGAAGTATCCGCAGGATTCGCGACACGGCGAACTGCTTTTGACGCTGCTGCAACGCAACGATATCCCGGTGAAATCCATCGGGGACGGCGTCAGCGGTCTTTCGGAGGTCTAGGATGCGCAGGTTCGCCGTCGCAGTCGCAGCCCTGCTGGCTGGTGCATTGATGTCGATGGCCGCCGAGATGACGCCGCTTGCCGCGGCCGAGTCCGGCGACCATGCCGCGGCGATGCGCCTCATCGGCGTGAAGGGCGCAAACGTGAACGCCACCGGCGCCGATGGCAGCACGGCCATCATGTATGCGGCGGCGAACAACGATCCGGAACTGGTCCGCGCCCTGATTAAGGCCGGCGCGAACGTCAAACTGGAGAACCAGCTTGGCTCTTCCGCGATCACAGAAGCCTCGATCATCGGGGCCACTCCGATTATCAGTGCCCTGCTCAAGGCCGGCGCCGATCCCAACTTCAAAAATCCGAACGGCGAGACGCCCCTGATGGAGGCGGCGCGCAGCGGAAAAGTTGACGCGGCGAAGGTGCTCCTGGATGCGGGCGCCGATATCAACGCGAAGGAAAACTGGGGCGGACAGACAGCGCTCATGTGGTCCGCCGCGTTAAGCCAGGCCGACATGGTGAAGTTCCTCGCGTCGAAGGACGCGAAGCTGAACGAACACGGCAAGGTCAATCAGTGGGAGCGCAAGATCATCCAGGAACCGCGTCCTAAGGATTTGAACAAAGGCGGCTTTACCGCGCTGCATTACGCCGCGCGCGAAGGCTGCGCAGCCTGCGTGCAGAACCTGCTGACCGCGGGAGCCGACCCGGATTCCGAAGATCCGGATCGTGAGACGCCGCTGCTCCTCGCTCTGGAAAACATGCACTTCGATACGGCTGCGGTGCTGGTAAAAGGCGGCGCGGATCTGGACAAATGGGATCTGTTCGGCCGCTCACCGGTCTATATGGCTGCCGACGTCAGCACGCTGCCGATGAAGGGGAATGGCGGAGTGGCCGTCCTCCCGAGCCCGGACAAGCTTACTGCCGTCGATGTAGGACGCATGATGCTCGAAAAGGGCGCGAATCCGAATATTCAGTTGAAGCGGCGTCCGCCGTATCGCGACGTGCCGCAGGATCGCGGAGGCGACGGCATGCTCGCCCAGGGCGCAACACCGCTGTTGCGCGCGGCGCGCGGCGGCGATAACAAGTTTGTCGCACTGCTGCTGGAATACCATGCGCTTGTCGATTTGCCGAGCAAGGAAGACATCACACCATTGATGGCGGCTGCGGGAGTCGACTACGGCCAGCGCGTCACGCGCGGACGCAACCGCACCGATGAAGGCGTGCTCGCCACCATGGATCTCCTGGTCAAAGCAGGCGCGGACGTAAACGCCCGTTCCCTCTTCGACCGCAACGCCGGGTTTGGCCGTGGCGGCGGTGGTCGTGGCGGTGCTGCCGGAGCAGCCGGTGGTGCTGGTCGCGGTGGCGCCGGTCGCGGCGGAGCTGGACGTGGTGGTGCAGGCAATGGCGCCGCTGCTGCGCCTCCTGCTGCTGAACCGGTACAGGGTTTCGCCGCTGGTGAAAGCGTTTCCGCTCGCATCGCCGCAAGCTTCCGTCGCGGCAGCCAGATGCCGGGCGCGAAGGCAGTTCCGAACCAGACCGCGCTGCACGGCGCAGCCGAACACGGCTTCGACAAATACATCGAATTTCTCGTTGCCCACGGCGCAGACCTGACGGCAAAGGACGCAAACGGTCGCACGCCCCTCGACGTCGCCCGCGGCGCAGGCGGTCTTCGCGGCGGCGCGGATGCGTTCCCGAAAACCGTGACTCTCCTGGAATCCCTGATGAAGGAAAAGGGAATCCCGGTTCCGGGCGTGTAGGAAGACGAAGCAAAGGGCCGTCCGGCTGATGAAAAAGTCTCTTCTATTAGTCCTGTTGGCCGGAACTCTCGGAATCACTCTGAGCGCGCAGGATTCCACGCGCGGCGGAGCGCTCTACAAGCAGCAGTGCGCTTCGTGCCACGGCGACAACCTTCAAGGGCGCAGCGGGCCTCCGCTTACAGGTGGCGACTTCAGATCGAGATGGCCCGCCGCCGACCTGATCGACAAGATCAGGAACACCATGCCTCAGGACAATCCCGGCAAACTCACCACCGAGCAGTCCGCGGATCTCGCCGGGTATATTCAGGCCGCTCAACCAGCTGCAAATTCCGCACCGGCGCCGGTTGCCTCAGCGGGCTCGCCGCCCGCCTTCCCTCCCGCGGGTAATCTCATTCAACTGATGCGCGGCATCATGTTCCCGAATTCCAATATCATCTTCACTGTCCAAACGCATAATCCAGGGGAAAAGAAAAAGGTCGGCGACGCCTCTACTTCCGACGGCGGCTTCAATTGGAGTCAGTGGGGAAACGACCTCTACTCGGGCTGGGAAATCGTCGACTACGCGGCGCTCGCGCTGGCCGATTCAGCGCCTCTGATGCTGACGCCCGGACGACGCTGCGAAAACGGCAAGCCCGTTCCGGTGGACGATCCCGACTGGATCCGCTTTACGAAGGAGATGGCGGACGTGGGCAGGGCCACCTACCGCGCCTCGCAGACCCGGGATCAGGAAAAGGTGAGCGATATCAGCGGTGATGTGGCCGATTCGTGTCTTCATTGCCACCAGGTTTTTCGCGATCGAATCCAGCGCGGCAGAGTACCCGGCGTCGATCCCTCCGGCAAGGAATTGCGCTGTACGAAAGCTCAGACGGTTCCCCGGGGCCGGTAGCGGTTTCGGAGTGCCTTGGAACAGTTCTTTTTGTGTTAAAACGGGATAGCTCCCGATATGTTGGACGTCCTACAGAAGATCGTCGGTAATTCTATGAAACGGCTTATGAACCGGAGTATCCTTCTGCTGCTGATCGCTTCTCCGGCGATCCTTCAGATCAGTGCCGTGGCGCAGACTTCTGCCGCAGGCGGAACGGATCAATATCGCACGATGTTGAATACCTACTGCGTCGGCTGCCACAACACCCGCCTGAAAAACGGCGGGATCGCATTCGACAGCATCGACATCCAAAACGCCCCAGGTGATGCACAGACTTGGGAGAAGGCTCTCCGCAAGCTGCGCGGGCATTTGATGCCGCCCCCCGGCGCTCCTCAACCGCCGCAGAAAGACGTAGATTCCCTCGTCGGCTGGCTGGAGACTAACCTCGACTCCCATGCCAAAGGTCCGGCTGCGGGCCATGTGCCGATCGAGCGCCTGAACCGCACCGAGTATGCGGCGGAAGTGAAATCGCTGGTGGGAGTGGACGTGAAATCGGACATTCTTCCGCAGGATATTCGGATCGACGGTTTTGACAACATTGCAGCGGCGCTGAGCGTGTCGCCTTCGTTCCTGACCCAGTACATCGAAGCGGCGCGGCACATAGCGCAGCTTGCCGTGGGCAATCCGAATCCGCGCGTTTCGAACGCTAAGTATCTGCTCTCCGCCTATCAGGACCCCGGCGCCCCCATGCCACCCGGCATGCGCGGCGGCGTGCGCTTCAAACATAATTTTGCGGCGGACGGCGAGTACCGCATCAATATTAATGACCTGTCGGTCGGCCTGTACACGGCTCAGATGGAGAACGAGACCACGCTGGTCATCATGATCGACGGCAAGATCATATTGCGCCGAACGATCGGCGGACCGGCCGATCTGGCCGAAGCCGAGCGCCGGGGCGCCGACGGACGCGCCGCCATTATGGAGCGCTTCACGAAGATCCCGGTGAAGGTTCAGGCCGGCGTACGCGACGTAGTGGTCGGATTTATCGACCGTTCGCACGTGGAGTCGGATGAGAATGTCGCTAACCTCAATGCATTCGGCGGCTTCCGTGGCTGCGGATACGACCCCAACGCAGGACGCATGGCGCTTCTCTGCGATGGCATTGAGATCAACGGTCCATTCAACCCAACCGGCATTTCGACAACCGCCAGCCGCGCGTTGATCTTCGTCTGCGACCCCCAAAAAATCGGTGAGGCCGCTTGCGCCAGGCAGATCATGGAAACTTTGGCGCGCCGGGCATATCGGCGTCCGGTGACGGCTGACGACCTGGCTGAGCTGACGAAGTTCTATGACGCAGGACGTCAGGACGGCGGAAGCTTCGATCAGGGAATTGAACAGGTGGTGGCCGCGGTGCTCGCCAGCCCCGATTTCCTCTATCGCTCCATTCGCGGGCGTCAGGGATCGTCCTCCGACACAGGGTTTGCTCTCACCGATCTTGAGCTGGCGTCGCGGCTTTCCTTCTTCATCTGGAATACGGGGCCGGACGACGAACTCCTGAAACTCGCCGCGGCGAACGGTCTGTCGAAACCCGGCGCGCTGGACGCACAGGTAAAGCGGATGATGGCCGATCCGCGAGCCTCCAGTCTCGTCACCAGTTTTGCCATGAAATGGCTGAATCTCGACGACCTCGATCTTGTGAAACCCGACCCCGCCATCTTCCCCGGCTTCAACGAGCAGTTGCGGCATGACTTCATGTATGAAGCGACGGCCTTCATCGGCAGCATTCTTATGGAGAACCGCAGTATCGTGGATCTGCTGACCGCCGACCAAACGTTCCTGAATGACCGGCTGGCGCGGCACTACGGTATTTCGGGCGTCACGGGCAGCGAGTTCCGCCGCGTCACGCTGACGGATAAAGAACGCTTCGGCCTGCTGGGCAAGGCCGCCGTGCTGATGCGGACTTCATATGGCGACCGCACCTCGCCGGTGCTGCGGGGAGCGTGGGTGCTCGACAAGCTGATCGGCACACCGCCGAACCCGCCGCCGCCGAACGTCAACCAGAACCTCGCCCAAAAAACCGGCGAGGCGCCTAAGACGGTTCGCGCACGGCTGGAGGCGCATCGCGACCAGGCGACATGCAGGCAGTGTCATGGCGTGATCGATCCGACCGGTCTGGCGCTGGAGAATTTCGATGCGATCGGCGAGTGGCGCAACACCGACCGGCAGGCGAACAATGCTGCGATTGACGCGAGCACGGTGCTGCCGAGCGGCGTCGCGATCAACGGTCCGATTGAACTTCGCGACCAATTGGTGGCTCATCCGCAGACGTTCGTTCGCGCATTCACGGAGAAACTGATGATGTACGCGGTCAACCGGGAACTTGAGTATTACGATATGCCGCGGATTCGCGGAATCGTGCGCAATGCGGCGAAAGACAACTACAAGCTGACCGCCATCGTCGAGGGTATTGTCAATTCCGAAGAGTTCCGCAGACAAGGTCCGCCGAGTGAGCCGAAAAAGGCCGGCGTGCAATTGGCGGCCAAGTAGTAGAGATCGGGGAGATCAGGAGAGAACATGTTCATCACAAAGAAGCATCTGTCCCGCAGAACGGTGCTCAAGGCGGCCGGTGTGAAACTGGCGCTGCCGTTCCTCGAAGCCATGGTGCCCGCCGCGACGGCCCTGGCGCAGACTGCGGCGGCGCCAAAGCTGCGTGCGGCGTTCTTCTACCTTCCGCACGGCGCGATCATGTACAACACGTCGCATGGACCAGCCATGGACAAATGGACGCCCAGCGGGTCGGGCGCCGATTTCAAGCTGAGTCCGATTCTCTCCTCGCTTGAGCCTTATAAGAAGTACGTCTCGTCGTTCGGAAATCTGGAGAACGCGGCCAGCGCGGGTTCGGTGCACACGCTGAATCCCGCGACATGGCTCAGCGCCACGCGGCCCGATACAGGCGGCCCGCGCGCGCACATGGCGACGACGCTCGATCAGGTGCTGGCGAAGGTTATCAGCCAGGACACGCCGATGCCTTCGCTCGAACTCGCGTCGGAAACCACGGTTCAGGTGGCGGCCGGCGGCGGCGGCTCATACACAACGTTGTCGTTCCGCGACGCGGAATCGCCGCTGCCGATGGAATACAATCCCCGCAAGATTTTTCTCCAGTTGTTCGGCGAAGGCGACACGCCGCAGGAGCGCGCCTCGATCGCACGACAGACAAACAGCATCCTCGATCTCAGCCTCGAACGCACAAAGAAGCTGCAGGGCGAGCTTGGGCCCGGTGACCGCGCGGTTCTCGACAACTATCTCGAAAGCGTGCGCGAAATCGAGCGCCGGGCGCAGATGGCGGCGTCGAAAAATCTGGGTTCGCTGAAGATTCCCGATGCCCCGGTCGGCGAACTGGAAGACTTCGCCAAGCAGGTAAACATCATGTTCGATCTGCTCGCGCTGGCGTTTCAGGCCGATCTCACGCGCGTGGCGACTTACATCATGGTTTCGGAAGGCACGAACCGGACTTACAACCACATCGGCGTGCCGGATGCGTTCCATCCCGTGTCGCACCATGCGAACGATATCGAGCGGCTCAACAAGCTGGTCAAAATTCAAAGCTGGCACGTGGAGCAGTTCGCCGCGTTCATCAAAAAAATGGCGGGAACGCCGGATGGCCAGGGCAGCCTGCTCGATCATTCGATCTTTATGTATGGATCGAACATGAGCAACAGCGACATGCACAACAACTATCCGGAGCCGAACATCCTGGTGGGCGGCGGCAACGGAAAGATGAAACTGACGGGCCAGCACATCATGCTGCCGGAGCGTACTCCGATCGCCAATCTGCACCTCACGATCCTGCAGAAGGCGGGCGTAGATCGCGACAAATTCGGCGACAGCACCGGCGTTATCTCGCAGGTCTAGGAGTCAGGGTGTATCGAAATCGCAGAGACGTACTGAAGGGCGCGATGGCGGGCGCGCTCACCGCTTGGGCCATGCCTCGCATGGCGAGCGCCCAAAAACTGAATGACAAGCTGACTATCGTTGACGGAGGCGGCTCAAATGTCCTGGCCTTCGCAGCGGGCGACGGGCTCGTCCTCGTGGACACAGGCGCTCCAAAATCCGGCGATAAAGTGAAGGCGGCGCTAAACAGCTTCGTAGCCGGGGCAAAGGTCCAGACTGTCTTCAACACGCACTATCACACCGATCAGACAGGCAATAACGAAGTCTTCGCGGCGGCGGGTGCCAAAATCGTCGCCCACAAGCGCACGCAGGAGTGGATGTCGTCCGACTACTGGGTGCCAGGCGAAGAACGCTATGAGAAGGCCCGCCCGAAGGCAGCCCGGCCTGTTGAGACTTTTCTGACCACGGGCTCTTTAAAAGTGGGCGCAGAACAGATCGACTACGGCTATCTGGATCTCGCCCACACCAGCGGCGACATATATGTCTATTTCCGGAACGCCAATGTTCTGGCGGTCGGCGATGTCGCATCGCCTGTACTCGACCCCGCGCTCGACTATTTCACCGGAGGGTGGATCGGGGGTCGCGTAGATGCGATGGATCTCCTGCTCAAACTCAGTAATGACCAAACGCGGATCGTTCCTGGCTCTGGCCCGGTGATGACGAAGGCGGAATTCAAGGCGGAGCGCGACATGATGGAAGAAGTTCGCGCGCGTCTTTTCAAATACGTTCGCGAGGGCGACGGCCCCAAAGACATGCTGGCGGCCGGTGTACTCAAGGGACTGCCGCGAACGTGGAAAGATCCGGACAAGTTCCTGTATGACGCGGCCAAAGGTCTCTGGGCTCATCATGACAAGCTGGACCCGAATGTTGTCTAGGGAAGCACGAGTGGAACTCAATGGGAGAAAAGCTGTGAAACGTTTCATTCCCGCCGTTTGCTGCATCATTGCCGCCGCCGTGCCGGTCTTCGCACAGACAGGCGCACCGGCCGCGAAGCAATCGCTTGCCAGTCTGATTCAATCAGGAGATCGGAAGGCCTCGCTCGCGCGCATTCGCGCGGGCGCAGACGTCAATGAAGCGCAACCGGATGGCACGCGTCCCGTCCACTGGGCGGTTTACCACGTGGACTACGAGTTGCTGGGAGCCCTCATCGCGAAAAAAGCGAAAGTGAGCGTGACGAACGAGTTCGGCGCCACGCCGATTGCCGAAGCCGCAAGCTTGGGCGACGCCAGGATGGTAAAGATGCTGCTCGACGCGGGCGCGGAACCAGAAGGCGCCAATCAGGACGGCGAGACGGCCCTGATGCTGGGAATCAAAACCGGCGAACTGCCCGTCGTGGAAATGCTGATCAAAGCCGGCGCCAAAGTAAACACGGTCGAGAAATTTCACAATCAAACGCCGCTGATGTGGGCATCCGGTGCTCCAAAAGATGCCGCGGAGATTGTAAAGGTGCTGCTTTCCAAAGGCGCTGACGTCAAACCTCGGGCGCTCTACAGCGACTGGCCCAGCCAGATTACATCCGAACCCCGCGCGCAGTATCGTCCGGTCGGAGGGTTGACTGCGCTGTTGTATGCAGCTCGGGACGGCTGCTATGAATGCGTCGACGAGTTGATCGGTGCGAGCGCCGACGTGAATGTGCCCACGCCGGAAGGCGTAACGGCTCTGATGATCGCCATCGATAACGACCACAATGATGTCGCGAAGCTGCTGCTCGATCGCGGCGCCAATCCCGGCGTCTGGGATTGGTGGGGGCGCACGGCGCTTTATATCGCCGTCGATCGAAAAGAGGCGGCACTTACGCCCGGACGTGGCGGACGGGGTGGTGGCCGCGGCGGTCGTGGCGGCGCAGCTCCCGTAGTACGGGCTTCGAGCGGCCCGCGTGTCTCCAGCACGGAAATTATCAACGCTCTCGTGGCTGCAGGTGTCGATGTCGATGTCGAACTCAATATGCATCGCCCCAGCCGGGGAGGAAACAGCGGGCGTTTCGTCGAGGAATTTTTTAATACCGGATGCACGCCGTTGATGCGGGCGGCTATCGCCAACGATGTCCAGGTTGCCAAATTGCTTCTGGATAAGGGGGCTGATCCCAACGTCGTCGCGATGGGACTCACTCCCTTCCTGGTTGCCTCGGGCGTCGGGACCGGGCGCGGCGGCGGAACCGGCCTTGCCGCATCGACGACAGCCGGCGGCGCCGGAAATACGGCGCTGATGGACCTGCTTCTGCGGCACGGCGCCAACATCAACGCCAAGGTCACCGGTACAAAGACCTATACCATGCGTATCTCGCGCGCACCGTCTTCGAATGAAGGCATGACAGCTCTGCACGTCGCGTCCCAAACAGGCCGGCTGGAAGTGGTGAAGTTCCTCCTCGACAAGGGGGCTGATCCCGACGTGCTCGATGCGAATGGTAAGAAGCCGATCGATCTGGTTGGGACTCCTCGGGGCCCCGGTCGGGACGGCCAGCCTGTGGCAGCGGCAGCTGCTACCTCCGCTTCGGGCGCACCTCCCGCTGCAGGAGCACGCAACGGCGCTCCCGGCGGACGCGGAGCCAGACCGGGCAATGCGGCAAACGCGGCTGAGGTCAAGGCGCTCCTGCAGGACGCGGAAACGAAGAAATAGTTCGCCTATTTGATTACAGCGGCGCCCGCTTGGGCGGTGCGGCCGTCCTGGTCACTGCTGCCGCCTGATGCTCCCACAGCGCCAATCACCTTGCCGTTTACGATGATCGGAATCCCGCCCGCCACCGGGACCGCGCCCTTGAGGCCGAGCATACGCAGGCCGGCTCCCCCGGCAGCCACGTTGTCCTGAAACACTTTGGTCGCGCGGCGGAAAAGAGCCGCCGATTTCGCCTTGTCGATTGCGACTTCGACGCTGCCGAGCTGAGTATCCGGCATTCTCTCGAAGTAGACGAGGTAGCCCGCGGTATCCACCACAGCCACCGCCATGGCCCAGTTATTCTTTCCGGCCTCGGCAATCGCAGCCGCCGGCCGCAATTTTCTTCGCGGCATCCGCGGTGATCGGGTTGCCATAAGGAATGTTCGCCGGCGGAGTGGGCGCCTGGCCCGAAGCGGCGACGGTCAGCGCGAGAGCGGCAATAATTCGTTTCAGCATGGGTACATTATCGCCATAATCCGAACCATGATGCGTCCTGTACTTCCGGTCGTCGCTCTCTGTCTTTCCGCGATCTCGTTATCTGCGCCTGCATTCGCCGCTTCGAAAAGAACTACCGCGTCATCACGTCATGCTGGAAAAGCCCGCGGAATTCAATAAGCTCCTGGCGGACTTTCTTCCCAAAGCCCGCTTCTGGAAGACTGCCCGACTCGATATAATCCCGGCATGCGGAACGTTCTTCTGCTTGCGACGATTGCGGCGGTCGCCATGGCCCAGCAGCCCGAGAAAACCGCGGATCAGTTCTACTCGGCCATCCGTGAAAACAATCTGACCCAATTGAAGGTTCTGCTCGCGCAGGAGGGAAGCGCGAACGTGGCAGGTGATCGCGGCATCACTCCGCTGATGTACGCCGCCGAAATCGGCTCGGCCGAGGCCATGCGGATGCTGATCGATCACGGCGCTGACGTCAATGCACAGAATGCGTTTGGTTCCACATCGTTAATGTGGTCGGTTCAGGACCCGGTCAAGACGCGCCTGCTGCTCGATCACGGCGCGCAGGTCAACACCGTGGCCCGGAGCGGGCGGACTGCGCTGATCGTCGCGGGGTTCACGAACCCTTCCGCGGAAGTTGTAAAGCTTCTCCTCTCCAAAGGCGCGAAAGTGGACATCATGGATACGCGGCACGTCACCCCGTTGAATGCGGCGACCTTCGGAAACGACACCGCGACTGTTCGGCTGCTGCTGGAAGCCGGCGCCGACATCAGCACTCCGGACACCTTTATCGGCCTGACGCCGCTGATGAATGCGGCCGGCAATCGGAACGTCGACGCCGTGAAACTGTTGCTGGCGAAGGGCGCCGGAGTGAATGCCGTATCAAAGACCGAAGGTTTGCCAAAGATTCAAACCGGCACCGTGGAATTCGGCGGCTGGACTCCGCTGCTGATGGCCTCGGCATTCGGACCGCCGGAAGCGGTGAACCTGTTGCTGAATGCCGGAGCACGGATCGACGCGCAGGATTACCGCGGCTTTACACCATTGATGCTGGCAGTCGGCACGGACCGGTACGACCGGCGCACGGTAAACATGCTGCTGGCACACGGAGCCGACCTTCAACCCACGAATCACGATGGCGAGACGGCGCTCGACTGGGCCAATAAATTCGGGGACAAGGAAGTCATTCGCGCCCTGGGCGGGAGTCCGAAAGACCTTGCGACGCCGGCGCGGCTGCAGGACGAAATGCCGGACGTTCACACAGCCGTCAGCCGCAGCCTCGCTTTGCTGGATCGCACCAACGACCAGTTCTTCCATAAGAGCGGTTGCGTCGCGTGCCATGAACAACCTCCGGCCACGTTTGCGGCGGCAGCGGCGCGCTCCAAAGGATTCTCTATAGACGACAAGGCTTTCACCGAGAGGCTTCGGCAAATCACGACGACGATAAATCCGATCCAGCTTGAAGGAGCAGCCGCGCTGGGAGGGGCAGACAACAATTTGTATTCCGTCGAAGCGCTGGTGCGCGCCGGTTATCCGGCCAATCGCATAACCGATTTTCTTGCCGCCAATCTGGCGGCGTCGCAGGGCGGAGACGGCGGATGGCACTTGCCCGGATATTCGCGGTCCCCGATCCAGGACAGCGATTTCTCGCGCACCGCGATGGCAATGCGGGCGCTGAAGACCTACGGCACTCCCGGACGCGCCATCGAAATGAAGCAGCGCCTGGAGCGCGGCAAGCAGTGGATGACGCACGCCAAGCCGGTGATTCTGGAGGATATGGATATACGGCTGGTGGGTGTCGCCGCCGCCGGCGCCAGCCCCGCGGAACTGCGCAAACTGGCCGAGCCGATCATTGCGCTGCAGCGCTCCGATGGCGGTTGGGCGCAACGCAAAGGATTTCCGAGCGACGCCTACGCCACGGGCATGACCATGTGGGCTCTCAATGAAGCGGGAGTTATGCATCCGGATGCCAAAGGCGTAAGGTTCCTGCTCGGCACACAGAGCGCCGACGGATCCTGGCACGTGGCCAGCCGCGCCACGAAGTTTCAGCAATATTTTGAAAGCGGCTTTCCCTACGGGCACGATCAATGGATTTCCACGATGGCCACTGGATGGGCGACGAATGCGCTGGCCCTGTCGATCGGCAATTGACGGGTTTATCGGCAAAGTCATGTTGAGGCTGGGGCTGTCGATCCTGGCTTCCTTAGTGGCTGCCTTCGGCCAAACAACGGATTCCCCGGCCCGTGTTGGGTTCGAGGTGGCGTCTATAAGGCCGAACACCGGCACTGCGGGAGAAGCATATCTTCAGGCAATCCCCGGGCGGCTTCGAATGCAAAACATAGCCTTGCGTCCTCTCATCCAGCTGGCCTATGGAGTAGAGGCCTATCAGCTTTCCGGCGGGCCATCCTGGATCGGTTCCGAGCGCTTTGACATCGAAGCCAAAGCAGAGGGGAGTCCGTCAATTCAACAGATGGAAGGTCCCATGCTGCAGGCTCTCCTCGAGGACCGTTTCAAATTGGCTGTCCATCGCGAGACCAGGCAAATGCCCGCCTGGGAGATCAGGGTGCTGAACGGAAAAGGGCGGGACGGAAAAGGAAAGCTCCAGCCCTCGACCGCCGAGAGCTGCATCCCCTATCGTTTGGATTCGCCGCCCCCTGCCGCGCCCGAGCGCGGTCAACCTCGCCCAAACTTCTGCGACTATCCGCACTATGGCCTGCAGGGTCAAAACCGCACTTTGGATGGCAGGGGAATCAGCATGGCTGCCTTGGCTCAAGCCCTGTCGCGGGCAGACCTTCACAGGCCTGTGATTGACAAAACCGATTTAACAGGCATGTTCGATATACATCTGGAATGGACGCCCGATTCAATGCCCGCCCCGGGTAACCCGGACCCATCGGATGGGCCTTCCCTCTTCACCGCACTGCGCGAGCAGCTTGGCTTGAAACTCGATTCGAGTCAGGCTCTCGCCGAAATAATCGTCATTGATCGGGTTGAAAAGCCTACAGGGAACTGACCGTCCGGTTCGCGGCGGGCTCGTCGGCCGTTGCGGGCGGTTTGCTTCGACAAACTTGACCGACCACGGTTGGGTATACGCCTTCGGATCGTTCACCGTAATCCCGATTTCCATGAGTCCGAAGTCGCCGCCTTGGCTTTTTTCGGCGCGATTGTTCGCGATTCGGTCGGGCGCACCACAGGCAACTGGCCCGGAACCGCCCGCGGATGCGAAGGCTCAGGCCGTCGCTCGGGCGAGAGAGCGCCATGATCGCCTGCTGAAGACGGTCGGACGCAGCATGCTCGGCGACTCCGCTGCCGCGATGCAGGATCTAGTCAGTCATGGCCAGGAATGACGAAAGGGAGTTCCGGCTCCGTCCCAGGAAACCGTCGATCCCCCGAACGCAGAATGAGCCGGCGGCATGGGCGACCGCTTTCAAGACCGTGATGCATTATGTTCGCGCAAGCAGAATATCGAAACGAGCAAATCGCCTCGGCGGGGGCGCGGCAAGGCGGGCATCCGTACCGAAAAGCCAGAGGTGTGCGATCCGCGTCACGTATACGAGGAACGCCGTCCGTGGACAGTGGCGTGCGCATGGCCGCTATCTCTCACGCGAGAGCGCGGCAGGAGAACAGGCAACGGCTGGGTTCGACCGCGCCGAGGAAGGAATTGAAATCGGAGCTCGGCTGGAATCATGGCAGGCCGAACGCGACCAGCGGCTCTGGAAGATCATCATCTCGCCGGAGTTTGGCGACAGGGTCGATCTAACCCGTCTGACCCGTGACATGATCGCTCGGGTAGAGCGCGATCTCGGAACGCCATTGGAGTGGGTGGCGGTCGTCCATCACAATACCGAACATCCGCACGTTCACGTTGCACTGAGAGGCGTTGGCCAGGACCGGCACACGATCCGTCTTAACCGCGACTATCTGAAACAGGGGATTCGCGCGATCGCCGAAGACCTCTGCACCCGCCAAGTCGGGCACAGGACCGAAATGGACGCAGCCGAAGCTGAAAGGGGAGAGATCCGGGAGAAACGTTACACATCTCTGGATCAAGCCATTTCCCGGAGTGCTCAGCCATCGCGGGATGCATCTTCTGTTATCACGATCACGATGACTTCTGACGTGAAGCGCGAATCCGAACCGGCACGAGTTCGGCGGCAGCACATTGCAGCCCGGCTGTCCGTTCTCGAAGATATGGGCCTCGCGCAACGATCAGGGCCGTCAGACTGGACAGTTCGTTCCGACTTCGAATCCGTCCTGCGTGCGATGCAACGTGCGGGGGATCGGCAGAAGATACACTCGGCCCATGGCATGCCGATGTCGGATCAGCGGTTACCAATTGAAGTACTCGACTTCAGGAACACCGGTTCGGTCGAAGGGCGGGTGTTGGTACATGGCGAGGAAGAGCAGTCCGGCCGGAGTTACCTGATGCTGGAGGGTACCGATGCCCGCGTTCATTTCATTCACTACACGCCGGAAATAGAGGCCGCGCGATCGCGCGGGCAATTGCGGACAAACTCGTTCGCGCGTTTCCGCAGGATTTTCGTGGACGAAGAGGCGATTGTGCAGGCCGAAGACCTCGGTGACTCAGACGCAATCCTCGACAATCGCCGATTCCTTGGGACGAATGCAGAAGCATCCGTGAAAAAGGGAATTCTGCCGTCCGATGATGGCTGGGGCGGTTGGCTTGGCCGCTACCAAAGCGCGCTGCGCAAGGCCGCGATGGAACTGCAGTATACGGATCGAGCGGGCGGCAACAGAAGGGCGCGAGACCGCTCGACTGGCCGCTGATCCTGGACAAATGCCGGAAATTTTTCATTGCCGCGTCCCGGATTCCCTTTGGTAGTCCCTTAGTACTTAGAGGGCTTGACGCTCGATTGCAACTAAGACGGGTCCTCCGAGAGGAGATAACATGCACGATCCAAATTACTTAGACGCGACTGCCCAATCTTTGCTCGCCAATGTCGGCGGAGAGCCCCTGACCGGCTCCGGCTTCGAGAACGAAATCCCGGAACCGGGCTTCGGTGCGGCTGTCGCAAGCGAGGAGGACTGAAAGCCATGGCGACCACCGTAGCTGAACCAAAATCGGCCACCCAGTCCGCCGCGCTCGTTCCCCGCGATTTCCGCCAGGAGGTCACAGACCGGATCATCAACATGCTTGAAACCGGCGTAGCTCCCTGGCAGAAGCCGTGGAATCCCGGTGACGCTTCCGCAGCCATGCCGCGAAATCCGATCACCGACCGGAACTATCGTGGCGGCAACGCCATTCAATTGCTGGCGACCGCCCTTCAGCGGGGTTACGGCGATCCACGCTGGATGACCTACAAACAGGCGTCCGAGCATGGTTGCCAGGTTCGCAAGGGAGAGAAGGGTACTCCGATCGAATTCTGGGAAGTGAAGCCCGCCAACAAAAAGGAAGGATCACTGGGCGAGAGTCCCCGAGACGGTGAAGACCGCGATGGGGAATCGAGGCGTGATACGCGACTCATCCATCGGGTGTACACGGTGTTCAATGCGACGCAGATCGACGGCGTCCCGGAATATCAGTCGAAGCGCCCGACTCCCTTTCAGGTTGTCAGTTCGGGCGAGCGGATTCTTGAGAACTCCGGGGCGAAGATCACTCACGATCAGGTCGACCGGGCGTTTTACAGCCGGTCCAGCGACAGCATTCATCTTCCACAAAAAGAGTCGTTCAAAGACGCTGCCGGTTACTACGGGACTGCGCTCCATGAGCTCGCACATTGGACAGGTCATCCGTCCCGACTGGACCGTCCCTCTCTGAATGCTTCGTATCGATTCGGCGATACGAACTACGCGAAGGAGGAACTGCGGGCTGAACTTGCGAGCGTCTTTCTCGCCGCCGAACGGGGCATTCCCCACGAGCCGGAACAGCACGCGGCCTATGTGGGGTCCTGGATCAAGGCCCTGCAGCAGGACAAGAATGAAATCTTTCGCGCGGCGCATGATGCCTCAGCCGCCACCGACTACCTTCTGGCCCTGGAAAGGGACCGATCCATCGCCGAAGGGTCTCTGGCTGCGGGTCCCGGTTCGGACTCTACCGGCTCCGGTACCGCACTCTTGGAAGAACAAACGGAGAAGCTTGAGCGTGATCGTCAGGACGCAATGGAAGCGGATGCCACTGTGCGCGAATCGACCACCACTGCCGTTCGGGTCGAGCCTGGAAGCGGAACCGTCAAGGCGGAAAACAAACAGACTGGCACTGAACGGCGGAGCACAATCGATCTTCACGCCGCGCCCGCGGCACAGAACGGCAAGTCCGCGCCTGACGACGAACTGAGCGCCGCCCGCGCCGTCGCGGAAAAGGCACTGGGCAACTCGGCGCGAACCGTCGAAGCACTGATCGAAAGCGGAGCCTACCGTGGGTCGATTATCGGCGAAACGGATCAGTACGTACTGCAACGTCAATCGGCCACCACTGCGGTTCTTCACCCAAAACACCTGCTCGACCGCCAGTTGGAAATAGGGGAGAAGGTCGCCATCAACTACTCCAACGGCAAGGGACTGGTTCGCGAAACACGGGCGCGCGGGAAAGCCCAGGAGATGGGCCGATGAATCGGCGTGGTTTTGCCATATGAGCCAACAACCGGAGCTGTACCGCACACCGGCGAAGCCGGGGTATCCGGGAGGCTACAACTGGCGCGCAAGCTGCCTGGGTTTGTTGGCGCTCGTGGCGGTTAACTTCGCGGCCACGCAATACGTGGCCGCCCGTTTTCAATATCAACCAGCGCTCGGGCGCCCACTCGTACGCACCAGGTCAGCCGCAATCTATGAGCCCTTCGCGTGGACTATATGGGGCTGGCATAACGTTGCCGCACAGGACCCACGAATTCGAACGCCGCTCTTTCAGGGGGAAATGATCGTCTTCGCGGGAAGCGTCATTTGCGTTGGCCTCTTCTTCGCAACCGCTGGCAGGCGGTCGCGCAAACTCATGCAGAATGCTGACGACCTGCATGGATCGGCGCGGTGGGCAAACGAGGAAGACATCCGTGATACCGGCCTGCTGGATGCCGATCAAGGCGTGTATGTCGGCGGGTGGCGAGCCGAGAAATCAGACCGGCTCCAATATCTCCGCCACAACGGGCCTGAGCACGTACTCCTTTTCGCGCCGACACGTTCCGGCAAGGGCGTGGGTCTCGTTATTCCGACGCTTCTTGCATGGTCCGAATCAGCGGTGATTTACGACATCAAAGGCGAGAACTGGGCGAAGACAGCCGGATTCCGCGCTCAACAGGGCCATCTCTGCTTCAAGTTTTCGCCGGTCGAAGCAAATTCCAGTTCACGGTTCAATCCCTTGTCGGAGGTCAGGCTTTTCAATCTGCGCGACGTTTCAGATGCTCAGAATATTGCCAACATGATCGTGCGCAACGGTGAAGAGAACCCACACGAACCTTACTGGCAGGACGCCGGAACATCCATTACGACGGGAATGATCCTCCAAGTCTGTTACGACGCCGCACTTCAGGGCCGTGTCGCGTCGCTGGCGGATCTTATGCACGCCTTCACGACACCGGGTTCGAGTTTCCGGGACACGCTTGAGGATCTGTTGAACTTTCCCCACGATCCCGCGTACAAACAGGGCTGGCGGATGGTGACCGGCGAACGAACCGCGACTCATCCTGTCGTCAGAGAAAAAGTGCAGGAGATGCTCGACAAGGACGAGAAGGATTTCAGTGGTGTGCTGAGCACCGCCCGAACAGCTCTGACTCTTTACAGCGACCCGCTGGTAGCCAGCAACACTTCGGCAAGCGATTTCACAGTCGCCGATCTGGTCAATTACTCGCGGCCAATATCGCTTTATCTCGTGGTTCCGCCGGCGGACAAGGACCGTCTCCGGCCGCTCATTCGACTAATTTTCACCCTGATTGTCAACCGCCTGACCGAAGCGATGGTCTTCGAGGGGGCCGATCAGAAGCTGAATCAGCACAGGTTACTGCTACTGATCGACGAGTTTCCATCGTTGAAACGGATGGATATCTTCGCCGACGCGCTGTCCTACATGGCTGGTTATGGAATCAAGGCTTATCTCATCACTCAGGACATTCGACAGATCGTCGATGCATACGGGCAGAATGAGAGCATCGTCTCGAACTGCCATCTCCGTATCGCGTTTGCGCCGAACCAGGTGGAAACCGCAGAACTTCTGAGCAAGATGGCCGGAACGCGGACCGTCCAGAAGGCCAGTTACAACTTCTCCGGATCGCGTTTCTCCCCTGTGATGGGTCATATCAACGCCAGCGTGGACTACATCGAACGCCCGCTGATGACCCCGGACGAAGTCCTGCGCCTGAAGGCCGCAAAGAAGAAGCGGAAGGGCAAAGAGGAGAGGATCGTCGCGCCGGGACAGACGCTCATTTTCGTGAGCGGCAGTTACCCCATCCTCGGTACGCAGATGCTGTTCTTCCTCGACCCGACTCTGACGGAACGAGCCGCGATCGAACCGCCGACTGGTTTCTTTGCACTGGAAGGGGGCAACGCGGTACCGCAAAGAGCTATCGATCGAACGCGGAATCGAATCAGTAAAACCGAAGTCGCTCCGGGCGAGACGGAATCTGAATCGGATAGAGCCTTCGAGGAAGAATACAGCCTCACGGAAGGGGCGTAACTGTCGATTCGCATGATGTCGGATTTGATTGCGGTGCCACCGACGTTGCGTTCGCGGGTGGCGATCTGGAGCGAACGGCCAGGACCCATCCGATGGCCGAGCGCAAAACAAATAACACCCCGCCCTAACGGCGGTCGGATGGGTGGAGTTACATATGCAAATGAATCGTGTTGAGATCGCCGGACACATCGTCAAGCGTCCAGACCTGCGGTATCTTCCTTCCGGAACGCCGGTAGCGAATGCCCGCCTGGGTCAGACCTATCGTTTTCAGGATAGTGCCCAGCAATGGCAGGAGCGCACCAATTGGCACAGTCTGTCGTTCTACGGTGACCTCTCGAAGATCGCCTTGACCTTCGACAAGGGCGAAAACGTATTTGTGGAAGGCACGATAGAACAGCGTGAATTTACGCCAAAGGACGGATCGAAGCGGGTAGTCAGCGAAGTCATTGTTCGGCACTGTCATCTGATTGCGCCCGCGCCCGCGGCTGCTGCGGCGACGACCGCTCAAAGGGGCGATCCGCAGCGCGTTGATTCAGTTCCCAATCTGGACAAGGCGCCTAACCATGACGAAGACTGGCCGGCCGGATAGACAGCGCGAATTGCGTCGCGTCAGTCAGATCGCGGTGGGGATAGCCATCAGTCTGTTTCTGGTTTGCGGACTGATCGGCCTGCGAATCAACTCCTCTCCTTCTCTACCTATTGGTCTGTACATCACGACGGAGGGAGATCGAGCGAATCTGGCGGAGTTCTGCCCGGCTGAGCCATTCGGCGATCTCGCGATTGCACGCGGTTATCGCGATGCAGGCAACTGCCGCGACGGAGCCGCGCCGCTTTTAAAGCCCGTGGTCGCCCGACCGGCAGATGTTGTTGAATTATCCGACCGAGGAATCACTGTGAACGGCCGGATCCTGCCGAACACAGGTCCGATTCCCACCGATACGAAGGGCCGTCCATTGAGTCCGTGGCCGTTCGGTCGGCATGTTGTTCAGCCGGGTACGGTATGGGTGGCATCGTCGTTTAACGCCCGCAGTTTCGATAGCCGCTATTTCGGACCAGTCCAAATCAGCGCGATACGCCACTATTTGCGGCCATTACTCACCGCCGGGAAGTAAACGAATTAGGGGCTGAAAGCTTGAAGAGGAGAGACTTCTGATGACAGCACAACAGCGTCACGATCTCATCAAATCCGTCGCGCGCGACAGAACTATATCCGATGCTGAAGCCCTGCGCCGAATAGCGGAGATCACAACGCCGGGGTTCTGCGCGACTCCTCCGAAACCGAAACCGGATACGAGCCACCCAACTGAAGACCGGAATTCTCAACCGCAGGACGGGAAATGAACCGCATCGCATTAGCTCGCTGTCTGGGATGTTTGGCAGTAGGGCTCGCGATTTCGAGCGCGCACCCGATGGGGATCATCCTTTCGGCAGGAATGCCGGCGTTGACGCTTGTGCAGCCGACGCGCCGATGGTCCTATGCCTCGGCGCTTTCGTATTACGGCGGCGCCCTCTGGTCGATCATTCCCGGTGCGCGTAACTTCTTCGGGTCCGACAGTTCATTTCTGAATGCGGTTGTTCTTTGGACCGTGTCAGGGCTTCTACTCGCCATCCCCTGGGCACTGGCGTGGACGAAGGATCGCCGCCAAGTGTTTTGGCGCGTGCCAGTCGGCCTCATCTTGTCGGTGGTGCCGCCATTGGGCTTAATAGGTTGGGCTTCACCGCTGACTTCCGCCGGGTTCCTGTTCCCTGGAAGTTCTTGGCTGGGCCTCGCGGGTTGCGCGTTCGCGATGGGTGCTCTGGCGTGGTGCCCGAAGCCAACAATTCTTGTTGCGGGCACAGTCGCGGTTGGTCTGAATCTTTTCTTTGTGCCTCCGTCGTTAGACCGCTGGCAAGCGGTCAACACGAATTTTGGGGCGGTATGGGGTGAACGGTCGAGCACTCTAGCTCAATTCGAGGCAGCCGAATTTGTTCAGCAACGAGCTCTCGCCTCAAATGCACATGTGATCGTTTTCCCGGAGGCAGTAGTTCCATCGTGGACGCCCGCTACCGATTCGTTTTGGGAGGGCTCGATCAACAAGCTCCGCTCAAGCGGAAAAGCCATCATCGTCGGAGCGAAAGTGATTGATGCACAGCCTCCGTCGGCTTTCTCCGCCGATGACTTTGCCTTGAGCCTCTCAATACTCCAGTCCGCGCCTGCAGGTCCGCGCGTGAGTCCGCTGTCAAGATCCGACGACGCGGCTGCTTACAGGAATGTGCTTGTTGTGCGCGGTCAGGAAAACACGATGTTCGATCAGCGAATTCCGGTGCCGATCAGTATGTGGAGGCCATTCACCACCGGAGGAGTCCAACTTCACTTGACCGGCCCGGCCATATTGCCGGTGGAGGGTCAGCGGGTTGCCGTTCTGATCTGCTACGAACAATTGTTGACGTGGCCCATCCTCACATCGCTGATCGGGAAACCGACCGTGATTGTGGCCGTTGCGAACGACTACTGGGCGCGCGGCACGTCCGTACCGGAGTTTCAGCGAAGCGCCGTCCGCGCGTGGGCGCGGCTGATGTCAATACCTTATGTCTCGGCGACCAACCGCTAACGAGAACCAGCTCAGCCTCTTTTCAGAGGCTACTATAGCTGCGCCTAATATTCCTGATAACGTATTAATGGAGTCACTCGATGGACGAAACAAACGATATGACACCGCTGGGATACAAAATCCTGGATCACTGGAAGCGCCATCGCCCGACGATGGTGCGGGACCTCGAGCAGGCGAACCAGCTGCGGCAGACGGTCTTCGCGGCTCAGGAACTGACGGGGAATCTCCTGTACGAGTTGGCAGTAGTGCAGAAGATGGACTACCAGGCGGCGTGGGAGATCGCGACAAGGGAGTGGGCGTTCCTCCCCGACGAACAGGATCAGCCCCAGTTGTCGTTCGATCCAGTGATGCTCGACCCGCACCAACCCTTGCCCGCGATTTCCGCATAACGAGCGCGCACGAGATCGGCGCTGGTGGTCTTAAGGAAAAAGCTCACGGCAACCTAGCGGCGATCCGCACTCTGAAGTCAATCGAGGCGGAGAATCGCGACGCGACCATCGAAGAGCGGAGTCTCCTTGCGAAGTATGCCGGTTGGGGTGCGCTGCCCAATGTATTCGAGACCAATCCTCCGCGGGAATGGAAAACCATCGCCGGCGAACTCCGCGAGGTCTTGAGCCCGGAGGAGTATGCATCGGCGCGCGCTTCGACTCCGAACGCCCACTACACATCGCCCGAGGTTATCGGCGCAGTGTGGCAAGCACTGGATCGGTTCGGTCTCAAGGCAGGTGCGCACATCCTCGAACCATCGGTAGGAATCGGCCACTTCTTTGGACTGATGCCGGAGAGCATGTACGCGGGCACCCGGCGCACGGGAGTCGAGCTCGATTCCGTTACCGCACGCATCGCCGGGAAGCTCTATCCCGATTCGGTTATCCACGCGAAGGGCTTCGAAGAAACACCGTTGCCCAGGGACTTCTTCGACGCCGCAGTTGGCAACATACCGTTCGGGAACTACCCGGTATTTGACCAGGCGTACCGCAAGAGTCCGCAACTGACGCGGACTATCCACGACTACTTTCTAGCGAAGTGCGTGGATGTGGTTCGACCCGGAGGCGTGGTGGCACTGATCACCAGCCGTTACACGATGGACAAACAGGATTCATCTGTTCGCCGCCACCTGGCGGAGAATTCGGCGCTGCTCGGCGCAATCCGTCTGCCAAATACCACCTTCAAAGCCAATGCCGGAACGGACGTCACGACCGACGTTCTGTTTCTCCAGAAACGACCATTGCCGCAACGCGAACACGAAGAGACGTGGGCTGATGTCGGCCAGATAGAGTCCTCCGATGGCCCGCTGCAGATCAATGAATACTTCATTCGCCATCCGGAAATGATGCTGGGGCGTATGGCGAACGATACCGGCCGCTATGGGACCCCGACCGCATTCCTGGAAGGGGACTTTGAACCGCAGGCGCTGGCAGAGGCAATCTCGCGGCTTCCCACTGGCGTATACAGCGAGGCGCAGCGCCAGCAGTTTTCTCCTTCAGTTGAGAAATCCGAAGACATCGAGGCAGTTGGCGAGGTCAAAGACGGTGGTCTGACCGAGCGTAACGGTGAAATCTTCGTACGCCGCGGCAACGCGCTGGAAGCGTTGGCGTTCCCTCCTTCGACTTCGGCGAGGATTCGAGGCATGCTCCACGTTCGAGATGCCGTGCGCGAGGTATTTCGATCACAACTCGCCAACAAAGTGGATGACGCTGCAATCGTCAAGGCACGAACTAACCTGAACTGGACATACGATTCCTTCGTTGCCAGGTTCGGCCCTCTCAGCACGCGGGAGAACGTAAGAGCTTTCGCCGACGACCCGGACCAGCCGCTACTCCTGTCCCTTGAAGAGTTCGACCCGGAGACTCGGAAGGCCGCGAAGTCTGCCATCTTCGTGCGCCAAACGCTGGAACGCTACCGGCCCGTCGAGGCGGTCGAGACCGCGCCGGAGGCCCTCCTGGTTTCTCTCAATGAAACCGGCCAGATCAACTGGCAGCGGATGGAGCGGCTGACAGGGCGATCTTCGTCGGAGTTGCAGATCGAGCTGGGTGGACTTGCGTTTCGCAACCCGGAAGGCGGAACGTGGGAGACCGCCGACCGGTACCTAAGCGGAAATGTACGTACTAAACTTGCTGTCGCGCAGATGTCCGCCCAGCTTGACCCGGATTTTGAACGGAACGTAGAAGCATTGCGAGCTGTCCAGCCGAGGGACCTTGAGCCGGGAGAAATAGAAGCACGCCTGGGCTCAACATGGATTCCACGATCCGATGTCCGCGCGTTTCTTGCCGCGTTGCTGGATGTGCCGCCAGACAGCGTGAAGATCGCATTCGCCGAGAGCATTGCGACCTGGACTGTAGAGCCGGACTACAGCGCCAAGTACGTCGTCAGCAACACGACGGTCCATGGAACCTCCCGGTTCCGCGCGACCGAGTTGACGGAACAGGCTTTGAACGGGCGTACCCCAACAGCCTACGACGAAGACGCAGAGGGCAACAGGGTTGTGAATCAGCCTGAGACGATTGCCGCACGCGAAAAGCAGCAGCAATTGAAGGATCGGTTCAGAGACTGGGTCTGGGAGGACCCGGACCGCGCCGCGAGGCTGGCAAAAGACTACAATTTCCGATTTAACAATATCAGGCTGCGTGAGTTTGATGGATCGCATTTGACATTGCCGGGAATGGTGCGCGCGCCTCTCCGGGACGGAGACCTGGCATCTCATCAGAAGAATGCCGTCTGGCGAATCCTTCAGGGCGACAATCCGCTTCTCGCTCACGTTGTGGGTGCCGGAAAGACCTGGACAATGGCGGCCGCGGCGATGGAATTGCGCCGTCTGGACCTCGCAAAGAAGCCGATGTTCGTCGTGCCAAATCACCTGGTGGATCAATGGGGGGCGGAGTTCCTGAAGCTCTATCCACAGGCCAGACTCTTCATCGCCGGGAAAGATCATTTCTCAACCGGCAACCGGCAGCAGGCAATGGCACGGATCGCGACAGGAAACTACGACGCGGTCATAGTGTCTCATCGATCGTTCGAGTTCCTTCCCGTTTCCGATCAATACTTCAATCGTTTCGTGGAAAAGCAGGTTGCCGAACTGGATGCCGAGATCGGCCTTGCGAAAGAGGGCAAAGACGACAACCGCCGGATCGTGAAGGAACTAGAAAAGGCAAAGAAACGATTGGTTGTCCGCCTGAAGAAGCGGGCTGATCGCGACTCGAAAGACCGAACACTGACATTCGAAGAACTCGGTATTGATCAGCTATTCGTGGATGAAGCCGACCTCTACAAGAACCTGGCCTACGTGACGAAAATGAATAGGATCGCAGGCCTGCCGAATTCTGACAGCAATCGCGCGTTCGATATGTTTCTGAAGGTCCGGTACCTCCAGGAGAGAAACGACGGTCGTGGCGTGGTCTTCGCGACTGGCACCCCGATCTCCAACAGCCTCGCGGAGATGTACACGGTGCTCCGATACCTTGGGCCGGAGATGCTGGCGGAACGCAACGTGAGCCACTTCGACGCGTGGGCGGCCAACTTCGGCGAGGCGGTGACATCGCTTGAACTTGCGCCGGACGGTTCGGGATACCGAATGCACACGCGTTTCGCGAAGTTCATCAACCTGCCTGAACTGCTGCAAATGTTTCGGACGGTGGCCGACGTACAAACGGCGGACATGCTGAACCTGCCACGACCTTCTCTCGAAAACGGCAAACCAATAGTCGAAGCCGCGCCGGCGAGTCCGGAACTGAAAGCCTTCATCTGCACGCTCACTGATCGGGCTGAAAGATTGCGAAAGCAGCGAGTAGATCCCTCGGTCGACAACATGCTCAAGATCACTGGTGAGGGGAGAAAGGCCGCTCTCGATATGCGTCTCGTATCCCCTGAAGCGCAGCCAATCGAGGAGACGAAGATTGACCGTGCCGTTTCTCGGGTGGTCAATATCTGGCAAGCGACCCAGGCACAACGTTCCACCCAGTTGATTTTCAGCGATCTTTCGACGCCCGATCCGGGACGATTCAATGTGTATCACGAGATCCGTGACCGGCTGGTGAAGGCAGGAGTGCCGGAGCGGGATATAGCCTTCATCCACGACGCAGATACGGACGCCGCCAAGAAGATGCTTTTCAGGTCGATCAACTCCGGGCGGATTCGAATTCTTCTTGGATCAACCGAAAAAATGGGTGCCGGTACAAACGTGCAGCGCCGACTTGTCGCGCTCCACCATCTGGATGCTCCGTGGCGCCCGCGCGACATCGAGCAACGCGAGGGGAGGATTCTGCGTCAGGGTAACGAGAATAAGCAGGTTCAGATATTCCGGTATGTCACCGGGGGTTCGTTCGACGCCTACATGTGGCAAACGCTGGAGACGAAGGCCCGTTTCATCCAGCAGGTAATGCGGGGAGAGACCTCGGTGCGTGCGGCCGAGGATCTCGAAAGCGGTGCCCTCACGTATGCGGAGATTAAGGCGATCGCTTCCGGAAACCCGGCTGTTGTGGAGAAGATCAAAATTGATACGGAGGTTCGCAAGCTCGACCAGTTGCGCGCTGTTCACGCTAATCAACAGCGCCACATTCGGTGGGAGATTCGCGACTTGCCTCGGCAGATCACCGAGGCGAAGGAGAATTTGGCACAGATCGAAACGGACATATCGACGCGCGACGCGAACAACTCTGACGAGTTCGAAATGACCGTTGGCAACCGCGTCTTTTCCGGCAAAGGTGCCCGTGAAGAATCAGCGAACGCTTTGACACAAGCGATCCTCTCCTGGCGCGATGATCAGACCCTTCAGCCTCGTGGGTCCTTACGAGGATTCGAGATCCTCAGCAGAGGCAAGAGCACCGGTTTCGGTTTGATCGAGGGTGACGAACGCGTGCCAGACCTTTTCATCCGCGGAAAAGCGACATACTCCGCAAACCTGAATCTGACCAACCCTGTCGGGACCATTCAGAGTATTGAACACATACTGAGGAGTCTGGACAAGCTTGCCGCCGAGCAGAAGGGGCGCGTCGTGCGGACAGAGAAGGAACTCGCCGACTACCAATTGCAATGCGATAGGCCATTCGAACACGAGGAGCGGTTGAAAGAATTGCTCGCGCGTCAATCTGAACTGACCGAATTGCTCGATCTCGATAAGGGAGACCAGCAGGCGACCGATCCGGTGCCGGAACCGGAGGAGGAGCGCAAAGCGGAAATGGATGCCGCCGCGGCTGCGAAGTCCACGCCGCCGGGGATCACCGATATCGCGCAATCCTATATGCGGGACTCTCGAATGGCGATCAGTGATCTTCCGATCGTTGAGCGCAAACTTCCAATCTCCGGGAGCGTCACCGGCAAAGCCGTTGCGAAGACCGATACCCAAATTGCGATTGCAACCGCCGCCAACAGCTTCGTCATTCTCGAATTGAACGGCTTTTCCGCGAGCCTTCAAATCGGCGAGAAGATCGCTGTCAGGATGCATCAGGGCCGCACGATCATCGAGCAGGCACCAAGTCGCAGCCGGTAGCCTTTAAGTTCCGACTACAATTGCCCGATCAGCCTTCCACCTCGCTGTCTGCGCGTTCGGGAAACGGTTGTTATTGAGCTGTCTCTGGGTTCAGGCTTTGGGTTCGGCGAAAAGCGCGGCAAAAGAGTGCCGTTGTGTCGCGGAGTCGGTCACCCCACCGGAGGACTTAACACCTGAAAGACGCGCATTCTGGAAGCCGCGTGCGCCTATATTCCCTTATTCATCGGCAGCAAGTTCAGATGCCTGCACCATTACTATAGTCGTCAGGCAGCGCGGTCCGCTGCGGGTCAAACAAAACTGTGCTCAGGTACCGCTCACCACCGTCTGGAAGCACAACTACAATCGTCTTGCCTTTGAATTCCTGCCGCTTGCCGATGCGGACAGCCACTGCCACGACGGCACCAGAAGAGATTCCGGCGGTGATGCCCTCCTCTCGGCCTAGACGCCGGCATGTATCGAGAGCCTCATCATCCGTTACGAGCTCGATATGATCCACCAACGTTAGGTCTAGAGTGTCTGGGATAAAACCGGCACCGAGGCCCTGAATTCCATGAGCACGGCCACTCAAAGGCTGTTTGTTAATAACCTGAGTGATAGTGGGGCTTGCCGCCGGCTCAACTCCGATAGAGATGATCCGTTTGCCTTGGGTTTGTTTGATGTAGCGCGACACCCCGGTAATAGTCCCGCCCGTGCCGATCCCCGCAACCAAGACGTCAATCTTTCCAGCAGTTTGATCCCAAATCTCAGGACCAGTCGTCTTGAAGTGAATCGCGGGATTGGCGGGGTTTATAAACTGGTTCAACAGCACGTACCGATCCGGATCTGACGCTACTACTTGTTCGGCCTTCAGAAGCGCGCCATACATCCCGGACGAAGGTTCCGTGAGAAGCAAACGTGCACCAAAAAGCTTCGCGCTGTGCTGGCGTTCAGCTGAATAGCCTTCTGGGATGACCAGCGTAACAGGGTACCCCCGTGCTGCTCCGACGAACGCCAGGGCGATGCCAGTATTGCCACTCGTAGGCTCAATCAACTCCTTGCCCGGTGTCAGTACCCCGCGCTGCTCGGCGTCCCAAACCATGGAGGCTCCGATGCGATCCTTCACGGAGCCAGCTGGATTACGACTCTCGAGTTTCGCCAATAGGCTTATCGGAGCGCCGTCTGTGATGCGACGCAGTGTGACCAGAGGCGTATGGCCAATGCTGAACGAATTGTCGTCGAAAATGACGTCATCTAACTTGGAATTCTTCATCTGCTCCCTTCACATCCGACAACCCTTTGCATCCGGGCGATTTTCTTGCCTCGTCTGGAAATTTTGTAACAGTTCAGTTGGTTGAGGATACTTTGAGCAGCGACGACACGGGTAGCGCGCTGCGATGTGATCGGATGGCGGTGACAAGGTAATCCAACGGGGCTCGATTCTGCATGCGGCAGGTACGAGTTACGGTAAGCAGGC
>DATAXN010000019.1:0-4709 GCA_036273015.1 Bryobacteraceae bacterium
GTCGACATGGCCCTTCGGGCCAACAAACCAGATGAAGACGCTGACAGCAGATGTGGGGCGGGGCTTCGGCCCTGCGGCTGGGCTTTGCCCGGCCCGGAGCGTTACGCATCCCGGGGAGAGAGCGTCTTCAGGGGAGCGGCAGGAAGCCTCCTTCCGCGGCCTACCGCCGACAAGATCGCCGGCGCCACATGTAAGGGTGAACCTTTGTGGCGGTAACGCGAAGTACCGTCGAAGCCCGCCGCGCGGCGCCCGTGGTCACACGCACCGGCCGCGGAGCGGAGTTGACCTGGCTCCTGGTGGCGAGCCTCATCGTCTGCGGAATGTGGGCTCTCGTCTACACGGCCAAGGTCCGCCGTTCGACTACGCCCGCTCCCACCGTGAATCTGTCGGATGTCGATCGCGCCGAGAAACTGCTCCCGGTACTCGCGGTTCTCCAGAGCCCGGCGGATCGTGACTTCGCCGCCAAAAAGATCTTCGATACGATAGCGGACCGCGAAGGCGCCCTCCCAAATACCGGGGCACTGGCGCGTATTCGTATTCCGCGCTCCGATCTCATCGGCAGCAATCAGGTGGAAGAATTGCGCAAGCGCGCGGAAGATGCGAAAGACGCGAAAGGCAACACGATTTCGCTTTTCACGCCCGCCGAGTTCGCGCAGATCAAGCCACAGATTGCGGTTCGCGCACTGAGCGCCTTTCGGCGCGACTTCCTGATCTGGGCTGCGGCGATGCTGGCCGCCTTCCTGCTGACGCATATCGTCTGGACGATTCGCGGCTTTTCCGGTCCATGGGCATTTCTGCCTCTGCTGCTGATCCTAACGGGCATCGGTTACGCGCTCATGGTGGGGTTGCGCGATCCGCTCCGGGACACGCTGATTTTCGTACCGTTCGCCGAAGGCGTTGCGGGCGGGTGCATCGTCATGCTGATCGCGAGCCTGATTGACTGGGACGAGGCGACGGCATCTTATAGTTTCGTGCCACTGCTGGGCGCCATCGGGCTCTCGATCGCGCTCATCTTTCTGGGAAGCGGCCCGGTGGGAAGTGACGCGCGCGTGAATCTGGGCCCGTTCCAGCCGGTGGAAGCGATCAAGGTTCTGCTGGTCTTCTTTCTTGCCGGGTATTTCGCGAAGCGCTGGCCGCTCCTGCGGGACCTACGCGAGAAGCAGTTCATTGTGGCGAAGGTGCTGCCCGGGCTCAACATGCCGCGGCTGCAGTATGCGCTGCCGGTGATCCTCGGTGTCGGCGTGGCGCTGCTGTTCTTCTATCTGCAGAAGGATCTCGGGCCAGCGCTGGTGTTCGCCTGCGTGTTCCTTACGCTGTATTCGATCGCGCGCAACAAGGTGATGCTTGCGGCCAGCGGCATGGCCGTGCTTCTCGGCGGCTTCCTGACGGGCTACTTTTTGGGCGTCCCGAAGACCGTGCATGACCGTGTTGCGATGTTTCTTTCTCCGTGGAGCAACACGGTTCGCGGCGGCGATCAGGTAGCGCATTCGCTTTGGGCGATGGCCTCCGGCGGCGCGCTGGGCTCAGGACCGGGCCTGGGCGAATCGGATGTGATTCCGGCCGGATATACGGACTTGATTGTCTCCGTGCTGGGTGAGGACTGGGGATTTATGGGAATCCTCGCGGTCTATCTGATCTTTGGCCTGTTGATCTGGCTCGGGCTGCGGATCGCGCGGCGTGCGCGCAGTGACTACGCCTTCTTTCTCGCCCTCGGGCTGACATTGCTGGTGAGTGCGGAGTTGCTGCTGATCTCGTGCGGCATTCTGGACCTGTTTCCGCTGTCCGGAGTTGCTACTCCGTTCCTCAGTTATGGGCGAACCGCGATGCTGGCCAACTTTGGGATCGTGGGGGTTCTGCTGGCAATTGGGAGTAACAGCGCCGGACGGAAGCCCGGCGGCCCAATTGGAAAACCAGCGGAAGCATTGGCCCCACTCCTGCCCGGATTGCGGTGGGTGGAGATCGTACTGGCGATTCTGGCGGTGACCGTGGTCGGCAAGGCGGCTTACATTCAGTTGGGACAGGCGGATGCCGTCGCCGGGCGGGGAACACTGGTGCTCGAAGCGGACGGCGGTCGAAGGTACGTCTATAATCCGCGCCTGATCGATGCCGCGAGGACGCTGCGGCGAGGCACGATCTACGATCGCGCGGGGCTTCCATTGGCTACCAGCAGTTGGGCGGAACTCGAGCAGCATCGCGCCCAATATCAGCAACTGGGAATCGATATCGACCAGGCCTGTAACCGCGCTGACGTTCGCTGCTATCCGCTGGGCTCGCTGACGTTTCATCTGCTGGGCGATATTCGCACGCGGGCGAACTGGAGCGCGCCCAATAGTTCTCTGATCGAACGCGATCAGACTGTGCGGCTGCAGGGATACGACGATCGCGCGCGGGTGGTGACGGTACCGGATGCAGCCGGAAAGCCGTTCAACACGATCCGGTATGACTATCGCGAGTTATTGCCTCTGCTGCGGCATCGCTGGGAGCCGGATAATCCGGCGGTCAAGCGCATTCGCGACCGTGAACGCAACGTGCATCTTTCGCTATCCGGCGCTCTGCAAGTCAAAGCGGGACAGATTCTGAAAGCGCATTTGGCGGAACAGCATTTGGATCGCGGGGCGTTGGTGGTGATGGACCCGGCAAACGGCGATCTGCTGGCTTCGGTGAGTTTGCCCGCGCCCGATCTGCTGCAGGAGAAACTGGCGCTCGGGGCAGCGTCCGGATCGTTGCTGGATCGCGCCCGCTACGGCTTGTACCCACCGGGTTCGACTTTTAAGGTGATCACCGCGATTGCCGCGTTGCGGCTCGATCCGGCGCTGTGTCATCAGCAGTATCAGTGCATCCGGCTGCCGGACGGGCGAACGGGTAATTTCGTCGGCAATTCGAAGCGCCCGATCCGCGACGACGAGGAAGATAAGAGCCCACACGGAACGCTCGATATGGACCGGGCAATCATCGTTTCCTGCAACGCGTATTTTGCGCAGCTCGGCACTTACAAGGTGGGACCGCAACAGATGCTGGACACCGCGAAGTTGATCGGCATCTCGGTCGCGAACCCGCCGACAGTGAAGAACCTGAAGCCGCAGATGCCGCAGGTGTCGTATGGCCAGGGGCAGGTAGTGGCATCGCCCTTTCAAATGGCGCGGGTGGCGGCTGCAATCGCGGCTGGCGGAAGTCTGCCGGAAGGCCGCTGGGTTACCGATGACAGCAACACGCGCAAACAAGGGCCGCAGCAACTGTTGGCTCCGAATGTCGCGGATATCCTGGCGAAGGACATGCGCGGCGTCGTCACGAGCGGCACGGGCTTCCGGTTGGCAAAGATCACTCCGCAAATTGCGGGTAAGACCGGAACGGCCGAGTTGGCGAACGCTCCGTCCCATGCGTGGTTCATCGGGTTCGCGCCTTACGACACGAACACGAAGCGAATCGCCTTCGCGATATTAGCCGAGAACGGCCACTATGGCGGTACTGCAGCGGCGCCGATGGCGGGCGATCTGGTGCAGGCTGCGCAACAATTACATTTGATCCCATGAGCCTGCTGAGAAAGATCGAAAAGTCGCTGGATCAAAGGCTGCGCTCGCTGTTCGCCGGCGGCGACGATGAACAAGAAGCGCGCGAGGCGATCGAGTTGTATCGCGATGCGCTGGATCAAATCGGAAGCAAGGTGACGGCGGGCAAACGGGGAGACCGGATTTTCCCATTTCAACTGATCACTATTGAACTGCGCGCGGAAAATGAGGAGCGCAAGGCCGTCCTCGAAACGCTGTTCGATCCCGGTCAGTTGGGCGACGACGTCCGGGCCACGCTGAGAGAAGAGCGCGTTGCACCGCCTGAGAATCTTACCGTGGCTGTGAAATATCCGGAGGACGCGCTGGTCGAGATGCGCGTGGTTTGCGAGCGCGCGAAGAATGAGCCGGGCGTTGCGGCGAAGGCGGTCGAAGCTGCGCCTGCGGCAATCGAGGTCGTTCCGGCGCGGCTGGTAACGGTTACCGGAGTATCGTCGTCGTCGGAGTTCACGCTGGATAGGCCGCGCATCAATCTGGGACGCGAGGAAGAGATCATGGATTCGCTGGGCCGGGCGATCCGGCGGAATGAGCTGTTCTTTCCGGAGTCGGAGCATGAGGCGAATCCGAGCGTTTCGCGCTCGCATGCCCACATCCGCTTCGATGGACCTGCGCGGGAATGGCGCATCTACGACGACGGCAGCTCGATCGGAACAATCATCTTTCGCCAGGGTCGAAGGATCGACGTGCCCGCGCACGCCGGGCGTGGAGTGGCGCTGCGAGCGGGGGACGAGGTTTATCTGGGACAGGTGCGGTTGAGATTTGAGGTGTTGACTCCTCATCGCGGCGAGTCGGGCTGAAGCAAAACAGCCTTATAATGAGGCATCTCCAATGCGGGTCCGAATTCTCGCAGCGTTGATTGGTTACGGAATTCTTTCCGCCTGTGCCGGTTGGGCGCAGGTTTCACAGGGTCAGAGCCAGCCCGAGATCTCTTCTCAGGAAGCGCCCGTCACGTTCAGCAGCCGGGTGAATCTGGTTTCGGCGCCGGTGGTGGTGCGGGACCGGGAGGGCCGCGCCGTCGGCAACCTGCGGCAGGAGAATTTCCGACTCTTCGATAAAGGCAAGCTCCAGACCATCACGAAATTCACCGTCGAGAAGACAGGCACGCCGTCACTGCCGGAAGTCACATCCGTTGAAACCGGAACGGAT
>DATAXN010000020.1:0-25424 GCA_036273015.1 Bryobacteraceae bacterium
ATCCGTTCCGGTTTCAACGGATGTGACTTCCGGCAGTGACGGCGTGCCTGTCTTCTCGACGGTGAATTTCGTGATGGTCTGGAGCTTGCCTTTATCGAAGAGTCGGAAATTCTCCTGCCGCAGGTTGCCGACGGCGCGGCCATCCCGGTCCCGCACCACCACCGGCGCCGAAACCAGATTCACCCGGCTGCTGAACGTGACGGGCGCTTCCTGAGAAGAGATCTCGGGCTGACTCTGCCCCTGCGTAACCTGCGCCCAACCGGCAGAGGCGGAAAGAATTCCGTAACCAATCAACGCTGCGAGAATTCGGACCCGCATTGGAGATGCCTCATTATAAGGCTGTTTTGCTTCAGCCCGACTCGCCGCGATGAGGAGTCAACACCTCAAATCGCAGCCGCAACTGCCCCAGATAAACCTCGTCCCCGCTCGCAGCCGCTACTCCACGCCCGGCGTGCGCAGGCACGTCGATCCGCCGGCCTTGCCGGAAGATGATTGTCCCGATTGAGCTGCCGTCGTCGTAGATGCGCCATTCTGCACGACTCTCTGGATTCCCGAGATATCGTTTCCGTTTCCATCGAATACGCCCGTTACAACCGTCACCGTGTCGTCGTTGCGTTCCGCGGTTTTCTGAAACCGCAGACTGTCCGGATTGAGAAGCGCGCTTACCGTCAACTCGGCCTTTTCCTCGCCCGACTTGAAAGAACTCGGTGTGCAGATCCACCGGGATATCGCGAATTTCATCGCGCGAGAACACCTCGCCCCGCAATTCCTCCTTCGCCGCCTCGGCTGCGTCGGCAGCCTGATTAGGAGCCCAATAGCCGCGGCGCGCCTGCACGGCGGGACTGGATACGTGCCGGACCGTGACGTTCAGCGCGTGAAAGCTTCCGTCGAGCTTCAGATTCTGCGGTGAGAATCCGAGGATGTAGATGAATTCGGGCTGCTCGGCCAGACGCTTGAAGCCGGCGAAATAATCGTTGTCGTTGTGAAAGAAGGTTCCGCCGGTCGCGCCGGCCAGTTCTCTCCGGCCGAACCTCGGCCTCCACGATGGCAGGAACATGGTTGGATCTGACATGCGCCGCGCATAGTTTCCATGCGGTACGCGCAATGCTTCCGCAGGGCTGCCGGCACCGCGGTACGGTCAGCCTGGTCCCTCACATACGGGTCCTGAAGCATTTTTCGGCGCTCCGCCATAAGCCGTTTTGAATCGGGTTCCGGCAAACGGCTGCCGATCAGATTGTGATAACGTCCACCGAGCCCTGGCTTCATCGCCGTGCAGACGACCGCCATAACAGGCGAACGTAATGAAATACCTCAATATCGCTCCCCTGCGGTCGCGGTTCGGCCTGACGTATGCCTGCGCTCGGACTTCGCCCGATTCACGTGCATTTCCGTGAATCTATCACTTTCAGGTCGCACACCTTCCACGAAGTGCATTTACGCCAATGGGTTATGAACCCCTGCGGAGGCACAACGGAAGTCGGGTTTAACGCTTTGATCCGTGTTCGTCCCTTCTGTGCTGGTTCAGTTCCGCGCGCGTGATTTCCAACCTGAGCATTGCTTCATTTTCCGCGCTTCGAAGACGGCGATGCGCGGTCGGGAGAACCGCATGCCAGCTCTCCTTACGAATTCGGACCTTTTCGGCGTGATTGCGTTCCAGACGGTCAAGCTTCGCCTTAAGCGCTCGGCATACGGGACAATCGGGATATGGTTCACCTCCGGCGGGTGGATCACCCGTAAGAGGATCAAGAGACACACCTTTGGGTCGGATGGCTGCTTTGCGCATGAAGCAGGTGGCACGACGTGGCGAAAACCTGCGACGTTCGGGAAAGCCCGAAGCGGACGGAGCGCGCTCCGGGCTTTCAGTTTCAAACGTTTGACGTCAGGCCTTAATTGATCCTTCCTGAATCACCTGCGACAGCGCGGCGTTGAACCTTGTCATTTCTTCCCAGGTGCCGACGGTCACCCGGATGTGCGACGGCCACTCCGGCCAGCGATCCGAACGGGCGAGTTGGATTTTCTTCGCCGCCATGGCGTCACCCACCTGCTTGCCCGTCATGCCTTTCACCGACATCATGAAGAAGTTCGTCACCGAGGGAATGTAAGAGACACCGATCTTGTCCAGGTGTTCGAAGGCAAGTTCCCGATTCTTTTTGTTGATCGTCATCCGCTCGGGGATCATCGTGGCGGCGATTTTCATGCTGGCTGCCGCGCACGCGGTCGCTGTGACCGGCAGATTGCCGCCCCTGCCGTAGTCGGCAACTTTGGCCAACAGGTCCGGACGTCCATAGAGCGCCCCGGCGCGCAGGCCCGCCATGCCGTAGATCTTGGAGAAGGTTCGGAGCACGACGACATCTTTATCCTGCCGGACGAGTTCCGTGGAGTAATTCTCCGCGCCGGAAAAATGAACGTAGGCTTCGTCGATCACAAGGACTGCGTCCTTCGGCTTGTTCGCCAGGATATAGTCCAGGTCTTTGCGCGGCGTGAGGGTGCCGGTGGGGTTGTTGGGGTTACAGATGTAGAACGCGCCTGCGTTCGGAGCGGCTTTAATCATGGCCTCGACGTCGTGCGTGTAGTCCTTCCGCAGCGGAACCTTGATTACCTTATTGCCGACAAATTTCGCGGCTCCGCTTCCGTAGCCCGGGCTGGCCATCACCCAGCTTCTGGTGGGCGACGTAAAGGCGGGGACGCTGTTTGCCAGCGGAGTGCTGGAGCCCGCGTACCCGTTTACATAGCCCTGTTTGACGTTTTCGATTGTGTGAAGCAGGCCTTCGAACTCGAGGTTTTCACCCTGAGGCGAGTAGCGCCAGCCCAGCGGCCCGACTTTGGCCATCGCCGCGATGCCCTCGGGCGAAGGACCCATCGGGTTTTCATTACCCGAGATTCGAATGACCTCGGGATCGTAGGGTTGCCGAGTGCCGCCGTTTCCGGACCTGCGGACCCTGGCAACCAATTCCGACTGCTGAGCGAAGGCAAACTCGCTGAAGAACGGAATGGCTGCCACCGCTCCCAAAGCAATTCGACTGAGCTGGCGGCGTGAATATCCTCTTTCAAGCAGGGACTCTTCTGTTTTGCGCGTAAGCATGTTGCGGCAAATCTCCTGGAGCGTGAAGCCCCGGTTGGAAAAGTTGGTGAAGAAGGCGCCGGTGAACTTGCGGCGCAAAGAGGATGGCTTCCGACTGGGAACCCCTGTGGAGAACGAACCTGCTGCCCGGCGGTCCGTTTAGGCAGATGCCTGGCCAGCATGATAACGGCCTCCGGGGCCATTGTCAAGGCAACGTCCTGGTTCAGCCTGTTCCTGCGGAACGAAGCGCGATGAGCGATCGACTGATCTCGGACCGATGCCCGCTAACCGCTAATACCGTTGAGGTATAGGTGATCGGTCTTCGCCGACCAATGCGGGACGACACAGTCAGAAAGACCAGATCGGCAAGTCAGAGAACGCGAAGGAAATTAATCAGATCCTGCTTCTCCTGCGAAGTCAGCCCGACGCGGAAGCGGCGTTCGTAAAAATCAACAACCTCCACGAGCGATGCCGCGGACCCGTTCGCGAAATAAGGCGCACGAGCGGGTAAAGCGTGAAACTGCTGCATCACGAAAGCGCCGGTGTCGGCGCATTTGCCGGAAATGAGCGCGCGTCCCGGATCGTGAGTATAAAGGACCCGACCGTGATATTCCCGCGGAGTCGCCTGTGTGTCGCAGGTGATTCGGAACAGCGGCAAATCGGAAAACTGGTTCACATCGCTTACGTTCGATGTGCCGATATCCATCCAGCGCGGCATCTCGGGAGAATGACAGGAGGCGCAGGTCGCCATTCCGGCGGACCCGGCCTGAACTTGAAATCGGTGACCGAAGAAGACGTCGCTTCCGCGCGCAACCGAAGCCCGGAACTCGAGCTGAAGGCCAACATCCCCTGCTCCTGCCGGCGTTCGCCAACGGTCAAACGACAACCACAGGGGATTCGCAGCGCGGCCATCCGGGGTTCCGCCAAGTCGCGGCGTTTTTCCATCCGCCAGATTCTCCGGCCCGAGAGCGAGCGGACCATCCTCTTCGTTCAGCAAGCCACCGGCGATATCGGATCCCTGCGCGATGTAGAGACGGGATTCAAACTCGACGATCCGCCGTAGTTGCTCCTCATCAGGCGCGCCGGCCTGTTCGTGCGTTTTCGCCGCATCGATCGCCTGAGCACGAAGCGTCGACACGCGGCCATCGGCCATCAACATCAATCCATTCGATCCGGGCGCGATATATCTCAGGTTGGCCGTAATCCGCGGCCGGCGGAAAACCGAGACAGCCGGTTGCGAACTGTGAAGGCCATAGATCGCGCTGTTATTGCATCCCGTGGGATCGCTGACAACTTCAATCCGGAACTCGGGCGCGATTGCTTTTCCATCCGGATCATGAGGCGGCCAGGGCAGCGCAATCCGGAATAATCCGTGATCGAGCAGCAGAGAATGGGAACTCTTCAGGTTCTGCGGCAGATCCGGGCAATTCGATCCATCGACGGCGGCAAATACCGCGTCCTTGCCGTCCGATTCCGTCCAGCGTGTCTGTAGTTCCGTGGCGGAAACGCTCATGCCGTTCGACGGTTGGTGACAGGTGATGCAGGCGCGGCCGTTTGAGCCTAATGCCTGGAAAAAGGGATGACCCTTCGACCTCACAATTCCTGTCGGCACCACCATTCGGACCCGCCCGGTCGCATTGTCGTAATCGTCCTGGCGAGGCAGGATCGAATCCATGTCCGCGGTCCACCAGCCTGGGCCGGAGCCGCCGTAGCCCGACGAACGCTGCGCGTGCAGCAGCGCAACCCGCGCGGGAATCAGTCCCGCAAAGACGACTGCGACGATCACTGCCGGGCGGCGAGCTGCGCGAATGAGTCTGCCGATTCCGATTTTCTGCATGCGTGGCATGATTCTCCCTGAGAGTAAGCGACAGATGCCTCGCGACGAAGAAGGCGGGGGAAACGCGGAGCGGTCGAACGGGGACGGTCTGTCCCACGATAACGGTTCACAGGCGGGAAAGTCCAGCAAACACCTCGGCCCTCTCATGCTACGATTACCCCAGCGCGAGGGGCGCATCCTGTCCGCGGAAAGGGCCGTGCCCACCCATTCAGCTGTTTTTCTGAAGGACGAACTTTCTTTCAGCCTGATCAGTGCGGACTCCAGGCATGCGATGAGAGGAGATTCGTTATGGAAGCCAGACCGCTCCCGCCGCGCCCGAGCCTGGAGCAATACCGGAAACAAGCGAAAGATCTTCTGAAAGCCTGCAAGTCGGCTGATCCTCAGGCGATTCGCACATGGGCTAAGGAATGGTTCGAAACACCCGCGAACCAGTGGGTGGAGACCGAAGCGCGCCTGCGAGGCATTGAGTTACTCCGGGGGTGCGGGACTTCGTAAAACGCAAGGTAATCGAGCATACTGAGAGGAACATTCAGGCCGCCAAATTGGTGCAACCGCATCCCAAGCTCACCGACGCGCAGTTCTTAATCGCGCGCGGCCATGGATTCGAAAGCCGGCCGGTATTCGCAAAACAGATACAGGAATTCCAGCGCGACAACTCTCCGGACGCAAGGTTTGAAGCAGCAGCCGATGCGATTGTTTCAGGTGACATCCGGACACTGGAACGACTGCTGCGCGACGAGCCGGAACTGGTCCGGGCACGCTCTCAGCGGACGCATCACGGAACCCTGCTGCACTATGTCGCGGCAAACGGCGTCGAGGACTTTCGGCAGAAAACGCCCGCAAACATCGTCGACATTGCCAAGCTGTTGCTCGACAGCGGGGCCAACGTAAACGCTGAAGCCGGCGCGTATGGTGGCGGCGCTACGACGCTGGGCTTGGCCGCCACGAGCGTCCATACCGAACGGGCCGGCGTGCAGGAAGATCTCATGCGGACCCTTCTCCATTACGGGCCACGATGGATAAACCGGGAGAGGCCGGAAATCGGCATACGATCGTCGAAGGTTGCTTTTGGAACGGTCGCGGCAAAGCCGCCCGGTTTCTCGGATCTCGTGGCGCAACTCTCAATCTGGAAACCGCGGCCGGCGTGGGGCTACTTGATGTTGTCAGAAGCTTCTTCGACGAAAGCGGCGCACTGACGCCCGGCGCAACCAGGAGACAACTGCAGCGCGGCTTCCTGTGGGCCTGCGAGTATGGCTACAAAGACGTCGTCGAGTTCCTGCTGGAACACGGCGCCGATCTGCTCGATCAGGCGGGAACCAACGAGACCGCACTGCACTGGGCGGTTGTCGCGGGTAACGTGGCCATGATCAGGCTGCTTCTCGATCGTGGCGCATCGCTGGAAGAACGCAACGGATACGGCGGAACGGCCCTGGGCCAGGCAGGATGGTCGTTTGCCAATGGAGATCCCGAGATCGACTACGTTCCCGTCTTCGAGATCTTGCTGGAGGCCGGGGCGAATATCGAAGAGGGCTGGCTCGCGTGGATGGAAAAGCAGGAGGCGCGCCCCGCCGCAGCCAGGAATCGCCTCGCCGACGTGCTGCGGCGCTATGGCGCCGTGACATGAGAATGGTTTTCAGCCTCGGGTACCATATTCTTCAATGTCTGACGCCACTCCTGCCATCGCGGTTCGCGACCTGCGCAAGGTCTACGACGGCAAGGCGGCGCTAGACGGCCTCAACCTCACTGTTCCGCGCGGATCGTTTTTCGGCTTCCTGGGACCCAATGGCGCGGGGAAATCCACGACCATCCGGATGTTGACCGGGCTTATCCCGGCGACCTCCGGGGCGATCGAATTACTGGGACTGCCGATGCCCGGCGAAGAACTTGCAATCAAACAACGCATCGGCCTCGTTCCTGACGAATCGCTCCTGTTCGACAGGCTCACCGGCGCCGAGTTCCTGGAATTTACGGGCCGGATGTACAACCTGCCGCGGCCACAGGCGACTCAACGCGCACAGGAACTGCTCGACCTGTTCGAACTCTCCAACGAGCGCGCAAAACTGATCGCCGAGTATTCCAAAGGCATGCGGAAGCGAGTTGCCATGGCCGCGTCTCTGATTCACCGGCCCGAGCTGTTCCTGATGGACGAGCCTTTCGAGGGCGTCGACGCGGTGGGTGCGCGCCTCATGAAAGATATTCTGCTGGATCAGGTGCGGCTTGGCGCAACCATCTTCCTGACTTCGCACGTCCTCGAAGTAGTGGAGCGGCTGTGCGATCACGCCGCTATCATCAATGAAGGAAAGATCGTGGCGGAGGGCCGCATGGAGGATCTGCATACGGCTTCCGAGACGCTGGAAGACGTCTTCGTCCGCATCGTCGGACGCGGGCGGGAATACGACAAACTCGAATGGCTGGGCTGAAAGTGCATCGACTACTTCCCATTTCACTGTTTACGGCGGTGCTGGCTTTTTCGCAGACCGCACCGATACAAATCAATCTCGACGCCAGCGACGCGCCACGCCGGCTGTTGCATGCCACCCTGCAGTTCCCGGTGAAGCCCGGTCCGATGTCGTTGCTGTATCCGAAGTGGATTCCCGGCGAGCATGGGCCAACCGGCCCGATCGAGGATCTGGCAGGGATCCGGATCATGGGAAACGGTCAGGCCATTCCCTGGCATCGCGACGACGTCAACATTTACGAGTTCCACATCGACGTACCGCAAGGCGTCTCGACGATCGATGTGGCGCTGGATTTCATTTCTCCGCCCGATGCACCGGGGTTCTCGTCAGGCGGATCGACAACTTCACAGCTTGCCGTTCTGAGCTGGAATCAGGTTTTGTTGTATCCGAAGGACGTCCCAACCGACCAACTGCAGTACAAAGCAACGCTGAAAGTCCCCGCCGGATGGCGCTATGGAACAGCTTTGCCCATCGATCGCGAGGCGGGGAATGAAATCGCCTTTAAAGCATCGTCATTGACCACGCTGATCGATTCTCCCGTGCAGACCGGCGCGAATTTCAGGACAGTAGATCTGAGTCCAGGCGGCCCGGTGCGACATTACATGCACATCGCGGCTGACAGCGAAAGGGCGACCCGTATCACGGACGACGAGATCAAGCACTACCGCAATCTCGTAAACGAAGCCAACGCGCTGTTCGGTGCGCATCACTATCGCGACTATCATTTCCTGCTGACCTTGAGCGATCATGTAGCGCACTTCGGACTGGAACATCACGAATCGAGTGACGATCGCACAGATGAAGATTCGCTGGTGGACGACGACCTTCGCAAGGTCAGCGCCGATCTGCTGTCGCATGAATTCGTGCACTCCTGGAATGGCAAGTTCCGACGTCCCGCCGGCCTTGCCACGCCCGATTACAACGCGCCGATGCGCGGCGACCTGTTGTGGGTGTACGAAGGGTTGACCGAATACCTGGGCGAGATTCTCGCGCCGCGCAGCGGGCTCTGGACGGAACAGGAGTTTCTGGATTCGCTGGCCCGCGAAGCCGCCGCGCTGGATCATGAGGCGGGGCGCACGTGGCGTCCCCTCGAAGATACGGCGGTAGCGGCGCAGGTGTTGTACAACGCACGGTCGGATTACGAAGATTTCCGCCGCGGTACCGACTTTTATGAGGAAGGAACGCTGATCTGGCTCGATGTGGATGTCACGCTGCGAACCCTGAGCAAGGGCCGGAAGTCGATCGGCGATTTCTGCAAAGCGTTTGAAGGTCCGCCGAGCACAGGGCCCGAGGTAAAGCCCTATACGTTCGAAGATGTAGTGCGGACACTCAACTCCGTGCAGCCTTTCGACTGGGCCTCCTTTTTGAATCAGCGATTGGAATCCACTTCGGCGCACGCACCACTTAACGGCATTACCAACGGCGGCTTCAAGCTGGTCTACACGGAAGAGCGCTCAGACCTTTGGAAATCGCGCGAAGATGCACGGAAAGCCATCGACTTGTCCTATTCGCTCGGATTGACCGCGCACGATAACGGCGATATCGTCGATGTTCATCTCAACACACCCGCGTATGCGGCGGGCGTGACTCCCGCAACACGGATTATCGCAGTCAACGGCCGACAATACAGCACCTCCGTGCTGCACCACGCGGTGGAGGATTCAACCAAGAGCACCGGACCGATCCAGTTGTTAATCAAAGACGGCGAATATTACAAGACTTTCAACGTCGATTACCACGGCGGCGAAAAGTATCCGCATCTGGTGCGCGACAAAACGAAGGCGGATTTGATTTCAGACATCGTCCGCCCGCATGCCGGCAACGCGAAGTGATTTCGGCAATAATTCGCGCGCAGCTCCTCAGCATGCGAATCCGCGTCGGCACGCGGCGCAGCGGAGCAATCTTTTCGAGCATCACCGGACTGGTCTTTTACGGCTTTTGGGCCTTTCTGGCCTTTGCCATTATGCTTTGGTTCTCCGAGCCCGGGAACGTCCCGAACTTTCTTCCCGTACTCTCGAGCGGACTGCTTTTCGTCATGCTTTACTGGCAGCTCGCACCCGTGATATCCGCGGGGTTTGGCGCGTCGCTTGATCTGCGCAAGCTGACGATCTACCCGATTCCGCATCGGAAGCTTTTTACGGTTGAAGTACTGTTGCGGCTTACGAACTGCGCCGAAATGATGATCCTGCTGGTTGGCGCGACCATCGGTCTCCTCCGTAATCCTCTCCTGGGGATCAAGTCCGCGGCTTTCGTCGTGAGCGGAGCGTTGATCTTCGCAAGCATGAATATCCTGCTCTCGGCCGGAGCGCGTCATTTACTGGAGCGACTGTTTCTCAGGACGCGCCTGAGAGAAGCACTGATGCTTGTCTTCGTCACGCTGGCCATACTGCCGCAACTGCTGATGTTCTTCAACGTCAGGAAAGCGGCGATGATCCGATTTGCGCCCGCGCAGATTGCATGGCCTTGGGCGGCAGTGGCGCGGACGATGCTGGGCGATGCGCCAATCCTGAGCGCTGCCGTGGCGCTGGTGTATCTCGGCGTCGCATATTGGTTCGGCAGGCTGCAGTTTGAACGCAGCATCCGGTATGACGCTGCGAGCCTGAAGAAACCGCAGCACGAGACGCGGCCCGACGGTTTTACCGAACGGCTATTCCGCTTCCCTTCCCGTTTTCTTTCGGACCCTCTGGCCGCGATGGTCGAAAAGGAATTGCGAACACTGGCGCGCATTCCGCGGTTTCGGATGGTTTATGCAGTGTCCGGTGTTTTTGGCTTTGTGCTCTATCTGCCCGTGATGCGGAACCCTCATCCACAGGCGCCTTTCGTGCAGAACGCCATGCCGATCATCGCGCTTTACGGACTGATGATGCTGGGGCCGATCAGCTACTTCAATTCCTTCGGTTTCGATCGCTCCGCTATACAGGGATATTTTTCGTGGCCTATTCGGTTTCGCGATGCCCTGATTGCCAAGAACATCGCCGTGGCGCTGCTGCTGACGCCTCAGGTCATCGTGGTCTCCCTTGTAGTAAAGATCGCCCACCTCCCGTGGTCCTTTGGAAAAACTTTGGAGACGCTGATTGTCGTATGGATTGCGGCGCTCTATTGGTTCTCCATGGGGAACATCTGTTCCGTACGGCTTCCCCGTGCGATGGATCCCGAAAAGATGAATCAGATGGCAAATAAGATGCAGGCCCTTTCCATTTGGACCGCGCCATTCCTGCTTTTGCCGCTCATCATGGCGTATTGGGCGCGCGCGGTTTTCGAAAGCGAGATTGTTTTCAGCGGCGTTCTCCTCGTTGCAGCGATCATCGGCATAATCTTCTACAAAGTGGGCTTGGATTCAGCGGTGGGAACCGCCACAACCAGGCGGGAAGCCATGCTGATGCAGTTGTCTCGATCTGAAGGGCCACTGTCGACTACATAATTAAGACCAACGTGGGGCAGCCTTTCCAGGCTGCCGCCGGGCTTCTGCCCGGCGTGTGCGTGTTCGCGGAAAGCAGTCAACCAGCATTGGCCTTTCATTTGCAAGAGCAATACCGATGAAGTCCCCGGCGCTGTGCTTTTTCGCATTTGGTCTGCTGGCATTCGGCTTGGCGGCTTGCTCCCGAAGCGACGAGGATCACACACGGGCACAGGCGAAGCAAACCGAAGAGCAATTGAAGCACGATTCACAGAAGGCACTTCATACGGCGGAAACCGAAGCCCGCAAGGCTAACGCGGAACTGACGCACGGAATGGAGAAAGCCCGCGAGAAGACACGGCGGGCTCTCGACCAGCCGGACGAGCCGGATGACAAATCGGATAACGATCACCCAAGCGACACCACTCGCCGTTAAACTGGAGACTTGTCCGCACTTGCCGAACTGCTGAGTTCCATCCAACGATGCCGCGCAATCGATCTGGCGCAGCCATATTTTACGGGCATGCCGCATTACCCGTTGCATGCGCCCTACCTTTACAGCCTCAGCAAAAAGCACGGCGAAACAGTGAATCCCGGTGGGTCGAGTTCGGCTGCCGAAGCAATCGCTTTAAGCACCCACGTTGGCACGCATATCGATGCGCTGTGCCATTTTTCGTCAAATGGCAAACTGCATGGAGGCGTGGACCCCGGTGCCGTGCAGTCTTACTCAAATGGTCTGGAGCGCCTTTCGGTAGATACCATTCAACCGATTTTCCGGCGCGGCGTTCTGCTCGACATCGCCCGCATTGAGGGGTTGGACGTTCTGCCGGTCGATTTTGTCATTACGCCGGAGCATCTCGATCGCGCATCGGACGGCCTGGCGATTCAGGCCGGCGACGTAGTACTCCTGCGCACCGGCTGGTCAAAATATTGGGACGATCCCGCCCGCTTTATTTCCCAGGTTCACAGCCCCGGTCCCGGACTTGAAGGGGCTCGCTGGCTCAGCGTGCGGAGAATCTTTGCCGCCGGATCGGAAACGGCTACCTTTGAATTCGTGCCGAATCCGCCGATGTCCGTACATGTACATTTGCTGGTAGAGAACGGAATCCATATTATGGAGTGCCTCAATCTGGAGAAGTTGTCCGCGTCCGGGGCGCGGGAATTTTTGTTCGTAGCTACACCGCTGAGAATTCGCGGTGGGACGGCATCGCCGATTCGCCCAATCGCACTCGTACCGGATAGCGCTCGATGAATTACGACGGCTTATTACTGGTCTCATTCGGAGGGCCGGAAAAGCGGGAGGACGTGATTCCCTTCCTCGAAAACGTGTTGCGCGGACGGAATGTTCCGCGGGAACGTCTGCTGGCCGTCGCTGAACATTACTACCATTTCGACGGCCGAAGCCCGATCAACGACCATTGCCGGGAGCTGATTGCCGCGCTGGAGAAGCAAGGTCTCGGGCTGCCCATCTATTGGGGAAATCGCAACTGGCATCCGATGCTGGGCGATACCGTCGAGCGCATGCGGCAGGACGGCGTTAAGCACGCGCTGGCGATTGCGACGTCGGCATTCGGCTCATATTCCGGATGCCGCCAATATCGCGAGGATATTGAAACTGCTCGCGCCGCGGTTGCGGACGCACCGCAGATCGATAAACTTCCGCCGTTCTGGCGCCATCCCGGCTTTATCGGCGCTATGGTTGATCGGGTTCGCGAGGCGCTGAATAAGCTCCCCGGGGCCGATGTTGTCTACACGGCGCACAGCATTCCGGTGTCGATGGCGCAGTCCAGTCCGTACGAAATGCAATTGCGAGAGGCATCGAGACAGGTGAATCGGCAGCTTGGCTTAGGAGAGCCGGAACTCGCATTTCAGAGCCGCAGCGGACCGCCATCGCAGCCCTGGCTGGAGCCGGACATCGGCGATTACATTCGCCGGACAGAATCAAAGCGGCTCATGGTCGTGCCGATCGGGTTTTTATCGGATCACATGGAAGTGATTTACGACCTGGATCTGGAAGCTGCGGCGCTCGCTAAAGAACGCGGCATCGAGTTTGTGCGCGCGGGCACTGCGGGAACGCATCCCCGCTTCGTCGCAGGACTGGCGGAGTTGGTGCGCGACGCGATGACGAACCGCGTCGTCGCCTGCGCGTCCGATTGTTGCCCGAAGCCAACTCGACCTTAAACGTCCGCCCCTGAATCTCAACCTTCCACGAACCTGCGCAGCCGGCCCAGAGCCGCATCCCACTGCTCTGCGATAAGGGCCAGGTTTCGCCGCGCTTCTTCTAAACGCCGCCGGTCCAGTTCCCAACAACTCTCGCGGCCCTGCCTCGTGCTGCGCACCAGACCCGCGTGCTGCATCACGTGAAGATGCTTGGTAATCGCCTGACGAGTCAGGGCTGTGCCGCGTGTGAGATTGACAATCGACGCCGGTCCGTTCTCGCACAGGCGCGAGACCAGCCGCAATCTGGTTTTATCTCCCAGCGCGGCGAAGAGCGCCGCCGAACCCGCGGATTTCGCGGCGCGCGGCGAACTACTGCGCATGCGCGAGATACTTCGCGACCAGGGTGATCGCCATTCCCCAGCCCTGTTCGTTCTGCGTGAACGCCTGGACGCGACGCGAGAGCGGAATCCGCTCAAAGCCGGACTCAGTGACGGTCAGCATGACTCCATCCGTCACTTCGTCCAGCGTAAAGACGACGAGCGTCGTCGGCTCGACAGAGTAATCTACGGTCGGGTCGATTGCGCCGGGGTGCCATCGAAACGAGAACAGCCGTTCGGGTTCGATCCGATCGACCGTGAATTCGAACGGTATGCCCGCCACCGCCTTCTGCGCGTTGGCCACCTCCTCGTCGACCGTGGTCGGCACGATCACCCCGGTCATAACGGCCCCTGGCGCGAAGGGCCCATTGAAGCGCATGCCAAACCAGGTTCCAAATTCAGTCGAATCCGACAGTGCGCGCCATACGCGCGGCAGCGGAGCGTGCAGAAGAATCTTTTTCTCGATGCGATCTGTGTCCATATGCAACCGTTTTGTTGCATATTAGCATCCCACAAAAGAAAAGGCAACCAAACGGTTGCGCCTTCTTTCAACCAATATTGTTTAGTTGCCCGTTCTGGTACCGGAAGACCGCGTCGTAGCGTGCCGTTTGCGGTTGTGGATTCTGATTCGCCGGAAGTTTGTCCACTGTAATGCCGATGTCGTGATACAAAGCGCGCGTCAGAAAAAGGAGGAAATATTCGTTTTGCGGATACGGGTCGCCTATGAAGAGTATGTGCGCTCCGCGTGGCATCGTCGGCCGAAGCGCGATCAACTGTGCGGCCACCTCCCGCGAAGGCGGCTGCATTGTTTCGAAATGCGCGAGGGTTTTGATGCTTTCACGGCGATGCTGAGGGGCGAGAAACAGCGCAACCAGGATGGGGAACAGAACAACAGACCCAGCCTGAAGCCACCGGGCGCCTGAGTCACTCGGCTTCACAATTCGATCCACCAGCTTTATCAGGAACCTTCGTATCGTAACCAGCAGCATCGCGGCATAAAGCGCCCACCCAGCCATGGGGAGATACAGGAAGAACGCCGCATAGTGGGCAATAAAAGCCACCGGCAGTAAGCTGATCAGCAGAAAACACCAGGCAAACAACATCGGCCGGTTGCGCAGCAACAGGGCAATCGCCAGCATTACGATTACCAGTTGCACCGTGTTCGAGTCGCGAAAAATGTGTTCCTGATAGAGCAGAGGGTTCAGGTACAAGTGGAATGTGTCGAGATAACGTCCGCCCGAAATGGTCATTTGGTAGGCCGGGACTTCGACCAGGCTGCCCGTGCCGCTGGTCTTGCCGATGGCGTAAGGCAAGCTGAGCAGCGCAGTAGCGAGCACGCCGTTGCCCTCGCGCCAGGGCCAGGTCGGGCCGCTCTTCCATAATGCTTTCCCATGCCAGATCACCTCGTAGACGGCCAGCGTCACAGGTAATGTAACAGCCATCTCTTTCGCGTCGAGCGCGCAAATGTACAGGAAAATGATTATCGCCAGATGACGCCATTTCAAAATGGATTCGCTCGACCGGACGCATACGTATACATTGAACGCGCCAAGGTAGAACGCATAGCAAAGCAAGTCGTAAACAGTGCCGGTGTTGTAAAAGAGGTCCACGAACCAGGCGTGATAGCTTGCGAGTAACAGTGTGAGAAAGGCGGCCTCGCGCGATCGCGATAACAGAAGCGCGAAGCGCCACAGGAAGCCAAGATTCAGCGCCAAAAGGCCGAAACATGCCACGCGGAATGGCAGGGGGTTGAATCCGAACCAGCGGTAAAGGGTGACGTAGAATATACCGCCCAGCGGACGATACGCCGTTGACCAGTAGCGGAGATTGTCCAACAGCAGCGAACCGAACGGGCGACTGAGATGACCGTTCAGGTTCATCAGATCGTCGCTCGAAAAGGGCGCCCAAATCCCGGGATACGCAAAAAGCAGGAGCCAGCCGAATGCGATCAAAACGAGCAGACTATTGATCAGCGTCCGGCGAGTCAAAGCAATCTACTTTTGCTCCGGTTCAGCTTTTTTTCCGGGCTCGGCCTTCTTCGGCGGTTCGACAATGCGGATATGCAGATCGCGCAATTGCTCCGGCCGCACCGTGTTCGGCGCGTTCATCATCAGATCCTCTGCGTTCTGATTCATGGGGAACATGATGACCTCGCGGATGTTGGGCTCATCCGCCAGCAACATCACGATTCGATCGATTCCCGGCGCGATTCCGCCGTGGGGCGGTGCGCCATATTTCAAAGCATTGATCAAAGCGCGAAAACGCTGATCGACTTCCGAGCGTTCATAACCCGCGATCTCGAAAGCGCGATACATGATCTCGGGATGATGGTTGCGGATAGCGCCGGAGGAAAGTTCGTACCCATTGCAGACGATGTCGTACTGGAAAGCCTTGATAGTCAGCGGATCCCGCGTATTGAGCGCCTCGAGGCCGCCCTGTGGCATGGAAAACGGGTTGTGGCTGAAATCGATTTTTCCGTGTTCCGCGTCGAACTCGTACATCGGGAAATCGACGATCCAGCAGAAGCGGTAAACGTCCTGTTCGATGAGTTCCAGCAACTGACCGAGGTGCGTACGGAGACCGGCGAGGATGCGGCATACCTTGGCCGTGTCGGTGTCCGACAAAAAGATAATGGCATCTTCAGGCTTGGAGCCAGTTTGCGAAATAATCGCGGCCGTTTCTTCCGGTTTGAGGAATTTGATGATTGGCCCTTTGAGTGAGTTACTCTCCTCGACCAGAACCCAGGCCAACCCGGCCGCTCCTTCGCTCTTGGCGCGTTCCTCCAGCTTGTCGAAGAACGATCGCGATTGCTTCGCTCCCTCTGGTATCCGAATAGCGCGGCAGGTCTTTCCCGCAAAAGCCTTGAATCCGGACTTGGCAAACAAGTCAGTAAGTTCGCAGATCTCGAGCGGATTGCGCAGGTCCGGCTTGTCGGTGCCGAAGCGGCGCATCACATCTTCATAGCTGAACCGGGGAAACGGCGCGGCAGTCATCTGACGACTTGGCGCGAATTCCCTGAAAAGACCAGTGAAGAGAGTCTCAAGCGCCGCGAAAACGTCGTCCTGTGTGACGAAACTCATCTCGAGGTCGAGCTGATAAAATTCGCCGGGTGAACGATCGGCACGCGCGTCTTCATCCCGGTAGCAGGGGGCGATCTGGAAGTAGCGATCGAAACCCGACACCATGATGATCTGCTTGAACATCTGCGGCGCCTGGGGCAAGGCATAAAACTTCCCGGGATGACGCCGCGCAGGCACAAGGAAATCGCGCGCGCCTTCCGGGCTGGACGCGGTGAGAGTGGGTGTCTGATATTCGAGGAAGCCGAGATCGACCATGCGCCGTCGAATGCCGGCAATCACGCGCGAACGCAGCAGAATATTGGAATGCATTTTGCTGCGGCGCAGGTCGAGAAACCGGTATGTGAGCCGCAGGTCTTCGGGAACGGCAATTTCCGGGAAAACATTGAAGGGCAGCGGCTCCGTGGGGCCGAGAACTTCGATTTCAGTCACGCGAATCTCCACGTCACCGGTCACCATGGCGGCGTTGGCCTTCCCCTCTTCGCGAGCCAGCACCTTACCGTCGGCTCGAATCACCGTTTCCTTGGGAAGGTGGGTTACCCGGTCATACATTTCGCTGCCGGGCGCGACGACTAACTGAGTGACACCGTAGTGGTCCGCCAGATCGATGAAATAAACACCGCCGTGATCGCGCCGGTTTCGCAGCCATCCGGACAACCGGACTACCTGCCCGATGTGCTCCGAGCGCAGTTCGCCGCACGTATGTGTTCTATAAGTGTGCACAGGAATTTTTGTTTCCCATCCTTTGAAAAAGTTGCTGACGAGTGACCCGCTGCTGCTCGCCCGATTGCATATCCTTCAGTGAATACTCGCCCGCCGCAATCTCATCGTCGCCCAGGATCAGCGCATAGCGCGCGCCCGACTTATTCGCCAGTTCCATAGCTCGCTTGAGCTTCGCGTTGGCGGCAACTTCCACCGAAGCGCCCGATCTTCTCAGATCGCGCGCCAGGATGCCACCATGCCGCAGGGCCGCATCACCGAGAGGAGCCATAAATATGTCGAGGGCTTCCGGGGCCGTTTGATCCACGGTCATCACCAGGCGGTCTTCGCCGATGGAAAAACCGATTCCCGGCGCCGGAACGCTCGATCCGATCGATTCCGCCAGACCGTCGTAGCGCCCGCCGCCGAGCACCGAATTCTGCGCTCCAAGATTGCCATGAACGACTTCAAACGTCGTTCGCATATAGTAGTCGAGTCCACGCACGAGCCGGGGCTTGACCTCATAATCAATACCGCGCTCCTGAAGATAAGACTGGACAGCGGCAAAGTGCGGCCCGCAGACGCCGCACAAACAGTCGAGTATCGAAGGCAGCCCGTCGATTATGGGCTGGTCCTCCGGAACCTTGCAGTCGAGAACGCGCAGCGGATTGGTTTCGACGCGACGCTGGCAATCTGCACAGAGCTTCGACGCAACCGGTCGCAACGCTTCGCGTAGCTTTTCAACAAATACCGGTCGGCAGTTCGAATCCCCGACGGAATTGATCAGCACGGTAAATCCGCTCAATCCCGCGCGGGTAAGAAGTTCGACCACCATCTCGATTACTTCCGCATCGACGAATGGCGATTCCGATCCGATGGCTTCGGCTCCGATCTGAAAGAACTGGCGATAACGGCCTTTTTGAGGACGCTCGCGCCGGAACATCGGGCCGATGTAGTAGAGCTTCTGAAGACCGGGTTTCTGGTCGAGGCGATGTTCGATCCAGGCGCGCATGACCGACGCGGTATTCTCGGGACGCAGCGTTACCGAGGTGCCGTCGCGGTCTTCGAAGGTGTACATTTCCTTCGATACAATATCGGTCTCCTGCCCGACTCCGCGCGCGAAAAGCTGCGTTTCCTCCAGGATTGGCGTGCGGATTTCGCGATAGTTGTAGACCCGAAAAACCTCGTGCGCGATGCGTTCCACACGGTTCCACGCGGCGGTGTCCGGAGGCAATAAGTCCCGTGTTCCTTTGATGGCACGAATCATTCAGGTCAATTCAGCAGGGGGGAATTTTCAATGCTATCACGCGTAAAAACAGCACGGCCGGGCGGCAAAGCCCGGCCGTGGTTATGAACCGCCTGGCGGCGGCAGAATGCGGAATAACTGCGTCAGCGTTTGCTGGTCACGCCGAGCGACGTGTCCGTTTCCTTCGCCATTCGGAGATGATCGCGCAGGGTGGGAAGGGTGGAATTGGCCCAGTTTTTCAGATCTGAGCTGGTACCGTTATTCGCTTCCTTCTCGAAGTCCGCGATATCGGACTGGTGGTCCTTCACCATGTCCCGCATATAGGCACGGTCGAATGCGGTACCGGACATATTCGAATACCGGTTGACCATCGCCCTGTGGCGTGGGTCGAGTTCGGTCGGGAGGGTGATGTTGTCCTTCGACGCGATCCCTTTCAGTTCATCGCCCGCCTTGCTATGGTCATCGACCATCCGTTGGCCGAACTGCTTCACCTTTTCGCTAGAGGCTTTCTGTACCGCGACCTTTCCCATCTCTACTTCCATCATTCCGCCCATCGCCGCTTCCCTGGCGAACCTGCTGTCGGAAGAACCAGGCGTGTCCGCATTGACACCTTTCTGGGCAAGCAGCGATCCGCCCAACCCGATAAACAGACCCATTCCGCACAGCGCCGCTGCCAACCCCGTCCCGTTTTGCCCTGTGAATCTCATATAAATCCTTTCTGCCTGAAAGCCCGGTAAAACCGGGTGCATGAAAGCTTGTGCAGGCGGGGGACTCTTGTGAACCCGTATACGGCACTTATTTCAGCGCGGGGACGCTGGAGGAATGCGCTGACCAGGGAACCAGTTGCGGAGGACGAGCATCCGGCTCCAGCAGCCAGGCTTGGCGGTCCGGATAGTATTGTTCGAGTAGTTGGTCCTCTTCCGGGCCGAGATCGAGCGCCCAAACAACGCGTGAGCCGTCGATGTCAGCCGCGTTATGAATCCAATCGTGCGCGCCGTGCTGCGGCGAGTAGCGGACGAAGACGAGTTGCCTGCCTCCGGCCTGATTCAGACGCTCGTTGATAGCGATTCGTCCCTCGGAGTCGCCATAGTTGATGACGTCTGCTGTTTCTTCCTGGCTCAGCACAGTGAGCAGATTCTGGTTTCCACTCATTTGAATGCCATACCAGAAGGCAAAGTGCGCGAGACACAGGATGAGAATCAACGCGGCGTTCGTCCGGCTCCAGTGGCTCATCTTCTCCAGGCTTTTTACCGTCACAAGCAGGAACAGGCAGGTCGCTGCCGCTATGTAGTGGGGATAGAAATACGGATAGAATGCGTCTCCCAGCCAGAAGATTCCGAGCGCGATCAGGACCCAGGCAAAACGGTACTGCCGGAGCAACAAAAGAAACACCGGTAACGCGAGGTACAACGGCGCGAGGAAAAAGAAGCGGTAAAAACGAACGCGGCTTCCGAGTCGCGCAACATAACCCGCCACAGTGTCCGTATTCGTTCCGTGCGCGTCAACCTGCGCGTCGTAGTCGACCTGCTGCTCAATAGTCAGTGGAAGGTGCGGAATCGGATTCGGCTGAAATGTAAACGTGGCAGGGATCCCATATTGCCATCGGCTCAGCTGGTACGGCAGAGTGGTCCAACTTCCGGTGACCTGTTTGTTCTGCACGAGCATGAGGCAGCCCGTGGCCAGCAGAACGCTCGCGGCAATCGTCAGACTCGGCCATACTGCGAGCAGGGTACGCCAAGGTGCGAAATAAAGCAACACGATCACGACGATCAGAACGAACTCAAACGGACGCGTCAGCAATTGCAGGCTCAGCCCGATTCCCAGGAGAACGGCATCCCGGGTTCGTTTGGATTGGCGCAGGCGGGGAAGCGCGCCAAAGACCAAACAGCCTGCAATCCCCGACACTGTCCCGCCCCAATAGGTATTCATCCAGGGACTGAGAGGGCCGAACTCAATCGCCGCCAGCAAACCGCCCACTAGTGCCCATGTCGGCGTAGTCCAGGCGCGTAGCATCCAGTAGCAAAGGGCGCAAAGCGCCCCAACGGAAACCAGGACGCCAATCCACGGCTGCCGAAATACCAGTTGCCCGAACGCCAGAACCAAGCCCTGCCCGAGGGGATAAATGGAGCTGTACGACGGAACCTGGAGCACGAAGACCGCTTCGAAAAATCTATGGAGCGAATGCATCGGGTTCGCCAGACGGAAGTGCGCCAGCGTATCGCCGAGCAGCAGATAGCTGAAATCGTCGGCAACGCGCGGAGTGGGTACCGGATGCTGCCCGAGAAGGGCAAGGCGAAGGATGATCGGGAGCGCCCCGAGCAACGCGAGGCAAAGGAACGGCTGATTCGCAAGCTTCTGCGCTGCGACGACAAGACGGTCGCGCAACAGCAAAATGGCAACCATCAGAATTGCCAACCCGAACACGACGAAATCGACCGCGTCAAAGCCGAAAGGATTCCCGGTGGATGAGAGAAACCGGAAGATCGGAGAGGAAATCATCGCCTGTGCGCGCTATTCACGAGCCTGACGCGATGATATCCTCAGGGCAGGATTTTGCTTGAAACGCAGGCGCATGCAGGTCCGAAGTGTAGGGTGGATATGGGCAGTCGGACTGGTCTGCATCAGCACAGTTTACGCCTTCCAGAAGCCATTCCGACAGTATCCCGGCGTCGAGTATTCAACCTTCGAGACTCCTCCCGATGCTCAGGAAAAGACTGAATTCGCGTTTGCCCGGCTGATGTTTGCCGGCGGCTGGAATGACGGATATCAGATAACGGGCCGCTTCACCGGCGATTACCGGCTGGGGCTGTCGCTCTGGACGCAGGACTACCCGCGCGCCGACCGTCACTTTTCCCAGGCGGTGCGCCGTTTGACGCGCATTCATGTCCGCTCAGTGGAACAGCCCGTCAATCTCGACGAGGACGAGGAATACGACTTGCCGTGGCTCTACGCCGTCCAGGTCGGCGAATGGGGGCTGACGCCGAAACAAGGCAGGGAAATGCGCGAATACCTGCTGCGCGGCGGTTTTTTTATGGCCGATGACTTTCACGGCAACACAGAGCGAAAGGTCTTCGAGGACTCCATGAAACTCGTCTTTCCGGATCGCCCCATCGTGGACATTCCCAACGACGACCCGATCTTCCACATCGTTTACGACCTTAATGACCGCTTTCAGGTACCGGGGCAGGCGCACGTGCGGCAAGGCTGCAAGAACTGCGAGGACGGCGGCATCGGCGCCCGCTGGAAGGGCATTTACGACGATAAAGGACGCGTGATGATCGCCGCGTCCTACAACTCCGATCTGGGCGATGCGTGGGAGTGGGCCGACGATCCCTATTATCCGGAGAAGGCTTCCTCGCTGGCGATCCGGATCGGCATCAACTACATTATTTACTCGATGACGCACTGAACGAAAACGGACATTTCCTCGTAGTTCAGTCTGAGATGCAAATTCCGATTGTCGTTCTGATGGCCCTCCCGTTCTGCCTCTATGGAGACACTACGGGCACGTGCGCCAAGCCGTTCGAAGCCCCAGTGAGTCCGGGCCACGAACTCACGATGAGTCTCCGGTCGGGCGACTTCAATATCGTGGGCTCCGATGCGTCGGCCATCAGGGTTTTCTGTGTTGTGGTCGACGACGACGACAGCCGCGATATCAAGATCAGTTTTGCGGCCGGCCGTCTGACCATCCGAGGGGGCTCGGATAGAGGATTGCACTTTCGGGTTGAGGTCCCGCGCTCGATGAATCTTTTGGTGCGTTGTTCCGCCGGCAACGTCACAATCTCGGGCATTACCGGAGACAAAGACGTATCTTTGAACGCAGGTAACCTGATTATCGACGTCGGCGACCCGCGTACCTACCGACGAGCGGAAGCATCGGTATTGGCGGGAGACCTGACGGCGTCCGCCTTCGGCCAACTGCACGGCGGCCTTTTCCGAAGTTTCCAGCATGACAATCCGGCGGGACGATACCGGCTTCGCGCCCAGCTTCTGACAGGCGATCTGATTCTGAAATAATTGGCTCCTGAATTGCCTGACAAAGGTGCAGGAGGCAATAAAACATGCTGCACTGGACGCTGGTATTCCTGATTATCGCTCTGATCGCAGGGGCTTTGGGTCTTTTCGGCATTGCGGGCGCGGCGGCCAGCATTGCGAAAATTTTGTTCTTCGTCTTTCTGATTCTTTGGCTGATCAGCCTGGTTACACGCCGCAGTTCGATATGAGCCGCGGCGGGCGATAATGGTTACGCACCATGCCCGCCGCTGAAGTTTGTGTTGAGTGCCATGGCACCGGATGGAAGATCGTAGAACGCGAGGAGATTTCGGGTGCGGTGCGTTGCGACTGCGTTGCTGCCGACCGCGCCCAGCGCCTCGAATCCGGAGCCAACATCCCGCCTTTGTATGCCAACGCGTCATTTGAAAACTTTCTGTTATCGCGCGACAACCCCATCGGCTATCGCGAGCTGACAGAGGTCTATCTCGCCGTTCGAAGCTATGCCCGGGACTTCCCTAATCCCAAAAAGCCAGGACTCCTGCTGATGGGCGAGCCGGGAACCGGCAAGACGCATCTCGCGGTTGCCGCTTTCCGCGCCATCATGGCCAAAGGTTTTGAGGGCCTGTTTTTCGACTATCAAAATCTGCTGGATCGAATCCGCTCCGGCTATGACCCTTCCTCGAACTCGAGCAACCGCGAAACATACAACTTTGCGATGGACACAGAGGTCATCCTCCTCGACGACCTGGGCGCGCACCGGGTAACGGATTGGGTTGAGGATACTGTCACATCGATCATCACTTCCCGCTGCAATCAGAAAAAAGCTCTCATCGCCACGACCAATCTGATCGATCCGGAAGCCGGCGATGCACGCTATGAACGTACAGCAGGCAAGATTGACTATCGGACAACCCTAACCGACCGTATCGGTCCGAGGGCCCGCTCGCGTCTATTCGAAATGTGCCGCGTCATCAAAATGCCGCTCGTCGAGGATTTTCGCATGCGCAAGCCGAGCGAAGCCAGATAATCCCGGCGATGATTCGAGCAGCCGCCCTAATCCTGACGTTCGCAATCGTCTCGCCCGCGTGGGTGGAATCCGTTGAATTTCCCTGGAGTACATTCCCCAAACCGCTGTGGGAGCGGGAACTGGTCTGGCTCAAGAACATCGGGATTACCCACGTAAGCCTGCCTCCGGCAAAGGATCCGGAGCAGATGAATGATCTTCTTCAGATCGTCCGCCGCCTGAACCTCGAAGCGGACGTCGAGGGCCCCGTACCGGAGCGGCTTGAAGCACTTACGAAAGCGCACGGCGGGCCATTGACCAATCCTCTTCCCGGACCGCCTATTCGACTTTCAGTGCTGACACCGACAGCAATGACACGTGCAAAAGAGTTGCTGGCCTCGGGGACCGGCGCGCTCATTTGGACCGACGTCGAAGATACGCTGGGGCCTTCGGGATACAAGGCCGGAGCAATCAACTTCGCCGGAGACGAAAGGCCTGCCGCCATTGCCCTGCGGCGCAGCGCGCAGCTTTCGATGTATTGGAATAAGACGTTTCCGTCTTTGCACAATGTTCCTGGAGTGGGCATTGTGATTCCCGCCAATCCACCCGTTTCGCGCAAATCGGCTGCCGGACCCGCTGTCCGCCAGTTTGCGTCCGAGAGCGGCGTTTCCGTCGTATCTGTGACGAATAGATCGGCAACTGGATGGACCGGGGACCTTCGGGTGATGTATTCCCCGGACAAACACCTGATCAATGTGCCGTCCGTGTCCATTCCGGCGCACGATGCCTTGTGGCTGCCCGTCAACGTACCGCTGACGGCCGGCCCTTTGTGCAAGGACTGCAGCGCCTTCGCGAATACCGACCACCTGGTATATGCGACCGCCGAACTGACGGCAATCGAATACGAAAACGGCATCCTGGCAATGGAGTTCTCCGCGCCCGCGGCCGGCGAAGTGATTCTCCAGTTGTCACGTGAACCCTCCGGACCGCTCGTTGCGGGCGGAAGGCCCACTCCCTTCGACTGGGACGAGCACACGCAACGTGCGCGACTGAAGATTCCGCAGGGCAAGGGACCGGGGAATCATGTTCGCATCGGTCTCGCTATCGAGCCTCCGGACGCAACCGCCTTCTTCGACAGCGCGAAGGTGCTCATGATCGGCGAGACCAATCCGCTGACGGCGCAATTTTCGTCAGAAGCAATTGAGCAGCGCTCCCGCCTTCGGATATCGCCAGTCCTGACTGCTGAGCAAGCGCCGGGGAAAGATCCTCTCGCGCTGATTTATCAGATCAAGGTGCCCGAGACCGCGGTGCATGGCGATCACGCCGATCTGGCCATCGAAGCGGACGGAATACAAATGAGCCATGCGCGTCCGCAGCTTTTACATCCCGTGGCACTGCAGTTTCCGGATGCCGTGGAAGTACATCTGTCGGCAAACTCCGCGCTGCCGTTGTTTCCGGCGACCGTTTCCGTGAACCAGAGAACCGGTCGGGATCTGATGGTTACACTGCGCAACAACGCTCCCGAGATTCGGACTTTCGTGTTGGAGCCGAAGGCGGATGGAATCGACTTTTCACCGGCGAAACTGGAAGTGACAGTCGGGGTTTCGACCTCCCGTGACGTGTCGTTTCGCGTCTTCGCAAAGGAAGCATCGCCCGGCCTGCATGCCGGCACGATTGCAGTATCCGGCGCGGCCACGGCAATGGAGCCGATTCAGTTCGCCGTGATTCCGCAGACCGGAGCGGTCGCCTTCTCAACGGCCGGATTTTCCTTCATCGAAAGTACAAAGGCACGCGCGTCCTTTATTCCCGGACGCTGGCTGGAGTTTCTCAACAAAGACACCAATCAGAACATGCTCGCAAACACCGGCGTGGCCTTCACGGCCGGACCGATTGAAGCGCGCGGCGATGCGCTGGTATTTTCGGACAAAACGGTAAAGCTGGAAGATCTGGAATCACTCGCGCTGAAACCGAAACGCTAGAGCATTTCCATATATAGTATAAGGAGCTCTGGCAGACCTTTCGTCGACAAAAAAGATGGCGCGAGCCTATGGAGATGATCTGCGTCGGAAGTTACTGGAGGCGCATGAGCAGGGTGAAGGGAGTCTGGCCAGGTTG
>DATAXN010000021.1:0-16639 GCA_036273015.1 Bryobacteraceae bacterium
CATGTTCTTAAGCCGGCGGTTCTCATCTTCCAGCGCCTTCAGCCGCTTCGCGTCATTCACGTCCATGCCGCCGTACTTCGACTTCCAGTTGTACAGAGTCTGGTCGGTCACGCCCATCTCCCGGGCCACTTCTTTCACCGATCGCCCCGCCTCCATCTGTTTCACCGCGCCGATGATCTTCTCTTCACTGTGTTTCGCCTTCTTCATCTCGAAAGTCTCTTCCTTTCATTTTTCAGGAACTTTCCAAATTATGATTGGCTTAGTTTAGTGGGGGCAGGTCAGCGTCACACCATCTATCTACCCTACTCGAAAAACTAAATGAGGCGAGAGATGGCCCACACTTTAACCTCGAACGCGCCCAGGAATTGAATAATGCACTTTTCCGCTCGTGCGAATTAGCCGCACTGGAGTTGAAACAGCATCAGTCAGATGCGCTCAGCAAAGATGTCCTTTGATTAAAACCCTTCAGATTCAAAGTGAGCCACTAGCTAGCTCGTAACAGGTGATGGCTCAGTTTGACCCGCAGCCCGCCCGTTCGCCGATTTATTGCAGGGAATCAAAGGCTTTCTGCATCTCGTCGACGATCCGCCGGGCGGCTGTCTCAGGACTACCATCGGGCGGTTCGGTAATCGGCCGGCCGATCACCAGATAGTCGGCGCCCTCCCGAACAGCGTCGGAGGGCGTGACCCGGCGCTTCTGGTCGTCGGGTCCGTATCCCTCGGGACGGATTCCCGGCGTTACTACAAGAACTTTGTTTTGAGTCAGTTCCTTGATTTTCCGCACTTCGAGGCCGGACGCAATAACGCCGTCGCAACCTGCTTCCATCGCCATGCGCGATCGGTACACAACCAGATTCTCCACAGCGTGATCGGTGTACCCCATGTCGCGCATATCGTCGATATCCATGCTGGTAAGCACCGTCACGGTGAAAAGCTTCAGATCGCTGGTCCCTTTCGCTTTGACAGCAGCGCGGATCAGCGTGCCTGAGCCGTGGATGGTGAGGAACGAAACGCCCAGTTTTGCAGCGCGTCCCACGGCTTTCTGAAGCGTTTCCGGAATGTCGTAGTACTTGTAATCCAGAAACACTTTCCTGCCGGTTTGAATCAACTCCGAGATCAGCTCGCCCACTCCGTCTGCGAGTTGAAGGCTGAGACCTACCTTATAGAAGCGGACGGTGTTCCCAAGATCGTGAACCAATCGTCGGGCCGCGGGGACGTCGGCAAGGTCCAACGCGACGATGAGCCGGTCTCGCGCGTCGACAGGATTATTCATGAGTGTTGTTTCAGGATAACGTTCCCGGCTGTTCGCAGCCATTGAAGGAAATCGGCGGCTGAATCCTGTAGAATCGCCCGGCCATCTGATAGGCTCAGAAATTAATCCGAATGCACAAAGTAGTAATCATTGGCTCCGGTTGCGCCGGCAACACGGCGGCTATATACACCGGCAGAGCGGGTCTTGAGCCGGTCGTTGTGAAGGGCCACGAGGTCGGTGGCCAGCTTTCGCTGACGACTGAGGTTGAGAACTTCCCCGGTTTTCCGGAGGGCATTAACGGCCCCGATCTCATCGAAAACATGAGGAAGCAGGCCGAGCGTTTCGGCGCGGTGTATCGCGAGGGAGAGGTGATCGAAGCCGATCTTTCGAAGCGGCCGTTTCGTCTCAATCTCGCCGGTGAGTGGATCGAAACCCGCACGCTTATTGTCGCGTCGGGCGCAAAAGCAAGATGGCTCGATCTGCCCGCCGAGCAGAGGCTGATCGGCCACGGCGTGAGTTCCTGCGCCACCTGCGACGGATTCTTTTATCGCGAGAAAAAGATCATGGTGGTAGGCGGGGGCGATTCCGCGATGGAGGAGGCGAATTTCCTGACGCGCTTCGGCCGCGAGGTTGCGCTCGTGCATCGCCGCGATACGTTCCGAGCTTCGAAGATCATGTTGGAGCGTGCGCGGAACAACCCTAAGATCGAATTCGTGATGAATACCGCGGTTGAAGACGTATACGACGTGAAGCAGAATATCGTGACGGGAGTACGGCTGCGCAATCTCGTCACGGGTGAAACGTGGGACCGCGATGTCGACGGGCTGTTCGTCGCCATCGGACACATTCCGAATACGAAGGTCTTCAAGGGCCAGCTTGATCTCGATCCGGATGGTTATCTGCTTTCGCATGGCGGAGCGCGCACCAATATTCCCGGCGTGTTCCACGCAGGCGACGTCCAGGATCGTATTTATCGCCAGGCGATAACGGCATCGGGCGCGGGATGCATGGCGGCAATCGAGGCGGAACGGATGCTGGAAGCCGAGGGGCATTGATGGTTGAGAGACTTACACCTCAGGGAGTTGCAGCGCCGCGAGGTCCCTATTCGCCTGCCGTGCGCGCGGGGGATTTCATTTTTGTTGCTGGGCAGATTCCCGTCGATCCCGCGACCAATCAGATTTCACCCGGCGATATCACGCATGAGACTCGCCTTGCGCTGAGCAACATGAAGCGGGTGCTTGAAGGCGTGGGCGCCTCGCTGGCGGATGTGGCGAAGGTGGGGGTTTACCTTGCCAATGGGAGCGAGTTCGTGGCGATGAACGAGGTTTACGTCGAGTTCTTCGGCGAGTCCAAGCCCGCGCGCACGACGATTGTCTGCAGTTTCATGGCGGATATTCGGATCGAAATCGACTGCGTGGCTTACAGCCCGAAGAAGGCGTAAGAGTCGACGTTTACTCAGGCGGATTCTCAAACGGACTGACCACCCGGACTCCCTCGAAGCTCCGCCCTGTCTGAAAGTCTTCACTGAGAAGGATGGAGCAGCCCAGTCTCTCCGCCGACGCGAGAATCAGGCTGTCCCAATAAGACAATTGGGCCTGATCCATCCAATACCAACCCCGCTCGATGACGCTGATGTTCATCCCGCCAGGCCGCCACTTGCTGAACACGGTAACCGCTTCCCGGGCCTCAAGCGCAGGCACGCCAAGCTTCCGGACGGCGTTCGTATAGAACTCATGCAACACCTGCCAACTCAACCTGCCCGCCCCAGTGCGCCAGAGATAGTCAAGCCAGTTCCGGGTCTGTGCGTATTTCAGAGGATTGCGGGGGTCGAACGAATAGAGAAGCACATTTGTATCGACGAAAATGCTATCGCCGGACATGGGCCTCTTCACGGGTTAGACGAAGTTCCGCGTCGATGTCCATTGGCTTAAGTTCCTGCCATCTGCGGTACGCCTCGCGATAATCATCGGATTGCCGCATCTGTGTTTCCAACATCTTGCCCACGAGTCGGGAAACAGAGGTATTTTCCTCCGCCGCTCTCTTACGCGCCCAAAGAGCTACTTCCTCAGTGAGAGTGATGGTGACATTCTTTAACACGAAATCAGTGTAGCACGAATACACTGATTTCGTGATCAGCTTTTCTTCACTGACACAGTCCCGCGGTCCGTTCCCACCGTAACCAGTGGTCCGTTACCGTTGTGGCCTTTGATGCTTGCCGAGTGTCCGTTGGAGTTTTGCTGCAGTCCGTCGCCGTATTCATTGTCGGCGTCGCCTTGCGAGGTCGATCCGTCCAGTTGGAAATCCGCATTCGGGGGAAGCGCAAGCGCAATGTCTCCGTTGTGGGTATGAGCGTCGATCTTCGGCACCGGGCTCTTGGCTACGGTGACGTGGATATCGCCGCGGTCCACCATCAGATCAAGCGCGCCACTCACATCGACTGCTTCAATGTCACGTGTCCCGGTCCGGAAACGCACCGGTCCCGCGACGTTCTCGAGTCTCAGGTTTCCCAGGTCCATCGTGATTGAGCCCGGTACCGCCTCGGCGCGAAATTCCGTCCGCGAGGAATTGAATCGCATCGGCATAGCCAGCGCCCGGAACTCGATCGTGCCCGCATACTCGCCGTTGATATTTACGGGTCCTGAAATATTTTCGAGCTGGATATCGCTGCCGCGCCCCTCCAGATCCAGACCGCCCATCAGGTCCGTCACGTGGATGTCGCCGCTTCTAGAGGCTTCGATCTTCACGTCCTTCCCGATATGATTCAGCCGCACATCGCCGCGGCCGGCAGAAACCTGAACGGGTCCATCGATATCGTCAACCGCCAGGTCGCCATTGCGCCCACGCGATTCCACGCTGACTCCACGCGGAACAGTAATATCGAGATCGGTGGTGATCCGGATGAGACGGCGTCCCGTGAAGTCGTCGGTGCGTATTACGAGCGCGTCTCCCTGGCGTTCGATATGTACCTGCGTCCGCTGATTGGCCTGGTCGGCATCATTGTGGTTAAACGCGCGGACGGTCTTCCGCCCCGTGACTTTGATATCGCCGGCATCATCGCCTTTGAGCGAAAGATTGCCGTGCAGATTGTCGAGCACTATACGAGAGATGCCGCGCGGCGATTCGGCCGCATTGACGTCATAATCGTAATCCGAACCGAAGAAACTGACACCGGGCGAATCAAACCTTCCCAGACGGATGTCGTGGTTTCGGGTCACAACTGCGATAAAGATGCCCAACACGATGATCCAGAAAATTCCGGCTCCCGCGACCGGACGCGGAGGTGGAGCGTCGCCGCGGCTCACGTGGAACAGCACTTCGACTAATCCAATAACACCAGCTGCTATGAGGAGGAACGGCCAGTAGTCCCCGATAGTCGAGAACGAGAGCAGATCCGGCCGAATGTTATTGAGCAGGAAAAAGACGCCGATCAGCAGGAGGATCAGCGGTCCTGTTATAGAGCGAGGCCTCACGGTCGCGGTCCTTCATAGTTCGGGGGCGCTCCCGGCGGTGGAGGAGGTGGAACATCCCGGTAATACCGGCGGCGGCGACCACCCCCTGCGAGCTTCAGGAGGCCAATAACGATCAGGAGAACAGGCCAGGTCTGCGAAAAGCGGAACTCAGTGAAGCGATCGAACGCGAACAGCACGCCGATCGTGATCAGAATAATCGGACCGGTGACTGCGCGAACGAGATTGCTGCTCTGCTCATTCATTTCGGTGCCTCAACGTTCCGGTCTGACCGGACTTCGCGCTCACCGGGGCTCAGCCGTGCGTAGATCATATAGAGGCCGAACAGAATCAGCCCGACCGGCCAGTAACGCTCCAACTGATCCATGCTGATGATGTCGGTGGTATCGAGCAGCAGAAGAAATCCCAGCGCGATCAGAAGAATAGCGCCGGCGGGGAATCGGCCGTGCGTCGGCCGGACGTCAAACAGGCTCGAAAACTCTTCAACGGCTACTCCGTAACGCTGCTTGCGCGCAGTATGGTAAGCCTCGAATGCCATATAGAACACCCACGCGGCAATCAGAAGCCCGATCAACGGCTCGAGCGGACCGTGTGTAGTGCTTGCGAGGCTGACCAGCAGGCCGAAGACCACGGCGTGGATTAGCCCCTTTGCATATTGGCCGTTGTAGATCGCGCCTACTCCGGGGATGAAACCCAAAATTAAAGCCAGGACCGGGTGCGCCTCGTGCTCATGATGAGGTGCGGGAGCCGGCGCGGGCGGAGCAGTGTAGGGAGATGACCCGGGCGCCGAAGCGGAATACGGAGATCCGGCGTAGCTTCCCGATTCCGGTGTCACGCGAGGGGACTCCGGCATGAACCGCGCCGGCTCAGGCGAAACCTGCGGTGATGGAGGAGGCGGCATAAACGAGGGGGCCGCTGCCGCCGGCAGATGCTCTTCGCAGTAGATCGACCCCAGGGCCGGCTTCCGGCACTCCTGACACATGGGTTTCCCGCAATCGCGGCAAAATGCCACGGCTTGCACGTCCGGGTGATTGGCGCAGTTCATGGTTATTTTCTTTTCTCGACTTTCGGTTCTTCGACCGGCTGATTCAGTTGCCGTTTGTCGGCTTTGGCGTCCGCAGCGGCTTCATCCTCCGCGCGCTGCTGCTCCGCCCAATCGTTGATCTGATTCTTGACCTCGTATACCAGGCGCATGCTCTCGTAGCTTTTCACCGTGCGATCCCAGATGCGATGGGTTCGGTCGTCGAGCGAACTCCACAGCCGCACCGGGTCCAGATCGGCCGGCGTCAGCGTATGGCTCGGGGCGCACCGGGTGAGCATGGTAGCCGAGAGGAGCGTCAATACGGCGCCCATCACGAAGCGGGGGCGCAGGACGGGTGCGAACGTTCGATTGATCCAGCCGCTCACACCGCGAGACCGTAACTTGAATTCCCAGCCGGAGTTGGTAGCCTGCAGGATCTTCGAAACCAGAGCAGGCGGCACTTCCACATCCGCCGCGCGCTCCATGAAGGCAACCGCGGAACAGGCGTCTTCCGCCAATGACGCGCATGCCGGACAGGAGTTGAGATGGCGCACGAATTCATCCCGCTCGGCTTCCCGGGCAGGAACGGTGAGAGCCTCGTCGATCCAGTCGGCGAGCAGCGTCTCGAATTCCGCGCAACTCAAAATCTTTTCCATCTCAATCAAACCAGCTCACTTCAACCCACTTCAAACCGTCAAAAACGCCATCAGCATTAAACCCGCGACATCAGACCGCTTCCCGGTATTTCTTCAGCAAACGCGCCAATTCCGCGCGGCCCCGGTTCAGGCGCGATTTTACCGTTCCTTCCGGGATGGCAAGCACTGCAGCGATTTCCCGGTACTCCATTTCCTGCAGGTCCCGCAGGATGATTGTTTCCCTCAATTCAGGAGAAAGTTTTCCCAGCGCCGACTGCAGCAATTCGCCGGCCTCGCGTCCCGCAACGGCTGTGTCGGGCCGTTTGGGGGCGGAGACGCCATCGCCCGTGCGCCCGCCTTCGATTCTGGGAAGCTGCTCCTCAATCGAATCCGTAACCCTTTCGTTTCGCGTTCGCCGGTAATAATCGATCAGGAGATTCCGCGTCAATCGAGCCAGCCAAGTAGTGAATGAGCCCTCGGTTGAGCGAAAGCTTCCGAGCGCCCGGAACACGCGCAGAAAGACATCCTGGGTCAAATCCTGCGCCTCGGCTTCTTTGCCGGTGAAGCGGTAGCAGAGCCCGTAAACCCGGCGGGTATGCAGGCGCACCAGTTCTTCCCAAGCGGCTGCATCGCCGCTCAGACACCGCTCCACGATGGTGTAGTCAGGATCCAGGCTGCCCGTGACCATGTTGGACCAGGCGCCGCCCGTAGCCTTCCAGACCGCCCCTGGCGCTGCTGCCATTTCTCGTTAAATCCTTCCGACAGAAGGAACGAGACTTACCCATAATAGGTTCAATTTTTCCAATAATGATAGCCCAGCGGGCCCGGCACTGGCCCGAGGGCTGCGGAACCGCCCCGTTAAAATACCCGTCACACCTGTTATGCTTGCATTCTAAAGGGCTTCCACGCGGTAATCTGCCATGACGTGTCCATTTTGCGGCCATATCGAAGACCGGGTCATCGATTCGCGGGAAAGCCGGGAAGGCGATTCCATCCGGCGGCGGCGGCAGTGCCTGAGTTGCGAGAAGCGGTTCACCACCTACGAGCGGATCGATGAAGTGCCCTATATGGTGATCAAGAAGGACGGCCGGCGCGAGAAATTTGACCGGCAGAAGGTCCTGAATGGTCTCCTGAAGGCCTGCGAAAAGCGCCCGATCAGCATGGGGAAGCTCGCGGACCTGGTCAATCAGGTGGAGGCGCGCGTAACCGACTCGCCCGACCGGGAGATCACCACGATCGAGATCGGCGAATACCTGATGGACAGCCTTCGAGGCGTCGACAAGATCGCCTATGTGCGATTTGCGTCGGTTTACCGGGATTTTCAGGACGAGCAGGCGTTCCTGAACGAGTTGCGAAGCCTGACGCGGACGCTTCCAGGTGGCTCCGGATAGGCTATTATCGAGTCAGAAGTCGCATGACAAACGATCAAATCGTTGCCATCACAGCTCCGATGGCATTCAACGGCGCGATTATCGGCCTGTTGGTTTTATGGATGAGAGCGAAATTTGAAGCGTCCGATAAGCGTTTCGATTCGATCAATCAGCGCTTCGACGACATGCGGGATCTGTGGCGGGCCGAACTGCGGCGGGTCGAAGAAATCTTTGACGCGCGCCTCAAACATCTCGAACAACGGTAGATGTTGTACCGCTCCTCCCGAAGAACCTCTTTACCCCTGTAACTTGCGCCGGGGAATAGCATCCAATAAACAGCGGCGGTATGTCGGAGAGTTCAGAGCCAGCCGAAATGAGTGGTGTCAGCGCCATAAAATCGGGGGTTCTGATTGAACAGCACTGTGTTAATATTGAAACTCGGGAGTTGTGTGCCGTTCCGTGGCTCTTTCGAGCCTACGATTCCTTCGGTCGGCCTTCCTAAAGACAAGACAAACAAAGAGATGGGTAGGTTCGGCGTGCATTTTTCTACACACGTAGGCATTGAAAAAACAGGGAGGTTGAATCGCCATGGCGCATGACGATGACGATCAATTTCTACGCGAGGCGCCCGTAGGCATTAATTTCGACGAAGAAGCGACCAAATTCTTCGATCCGGAAGCCGAAGCGGACTTCCTCCATCCGCATCAGCAACCGGTCGAAGAATCCATTTACACGGACGATCCGGTTCGGGTCTATCTCCGTGAAATGGGCGCGGTTCCGCTCCTCACCCGCGAAGGCGAAGTCGATCTGGCGCGGCGCATGGAACGCGGCAAACTGCGCATGCAGAAGGCGATCAGCCGTTCCGCCCTGGTGCAGTTGGCGGTAGTAGAACTGGCCGAACAATTGAAGAAGAATCCCGACGATCTCGACAACATGGTCGACATCGGTGGCGATATCGAAGAAGGCACCCCGGCCGATGCCCGGAAGCGGGCTGACATCCGGCAGATTTTCCTCGATATTCAGGGCGCCCACAAGAAGCACACTCAACTGCAGGAAAAGCTGGAAAACTCCGCTCCCGCCAACAAGAAGGCGCGCCGGAAGCTGGTGTTGAAGCTTTATCGGGCGCTGGTGGAAACATCGCTCGCGATCCGTCACGTACCGTGGATTTCCGTCCGCTGGCGCGACTTCACGCGTGAAATCGACCGCGCGGTGGATGAGTTGAATCATCTCGACCGCGAGCTGAAAAAGCTGGAGAGCAAAAACAGCGCGGCCCAGCAACCCCGTATTCGTGAGCTTAAGCGCGAAATCAGGAAGCGCGAAGTCAGCGCCGCGGCGTCGCTCGAAGAGTTGAAGCACACCCTGACGGTGATCCGTCATGGAGAGCAGGAAGCTGAACGCGCGAAAAAAGACCTGGTTGAGGCCAATCTTCGCCTCGTGGTTTCAGTAGCCAAGAAATACGTGAATCGCGGCCTGCATCTGCTCGACCTCATCCAGGAAGGCAACATCGGCCTGATGCGCGCGGCGGACAAGTTCGAATACCGCCGCGGATACAAATTTTCGACTTACGCCACCTGGTGGATCCGGCAGGCCATCACGCGCGCCATCGCGGACCAGTCCCGCACCATCCGCATCCCGGTGCACATGAACGAGAGTATGAACAAGTTCCTGCGCGCTTCCCGCGAGCTCGAAAAGGAACTGGGGCGTACGCCGACCAATGAAGAGATCAGCCGCCGCATGGATATTCCGGTCGAAAAGGTCCAGAAGCTGAAGACCATTTCGCGCGATCCGGTGTCGCTGGAGACCCCGGTGGGCCGCGACGGAGAATCGGCGCTGGGCGATTTGATCGAGGATCGCTGGGTCGGGTCACCGGTCGATGCGGTGATCGAATCCAACGTTCGCGACGAAACCGCCGGCATTCTCAAAACGCTTTCGCCCAAAGAGGAGAAGGTCATCCGTCTGCGTTTCGGGATCGGTTGCGAGCGCGAGCACACGCTCGAGGAAATCGGTCAGGAATTCGACGTCACGCGCGAACGTATCCGCCAGATCGAAGCAAAAGCACTACGCCAGTTGCGCGCTCCGGAACGGGCGCGACGGCTGCGGGCTCTGCTCGCGGCCCGGTAAACCCACTATCGACTGCCGAAGTCCTGGAGTTACTGGTAGCTCGCGAAAAGACGTGCGCTCTGGCCCACGTGCCTGGCAATGTTCTCCGCCAATGATCCACAGCGAATTCGCTTATGGGCTGGAGTCGCACCGGTTCGACCAGTACGCGGAATAAACTCACACACCGGCAAGTCGAATCTTTTTACCGCACCGGAACCGCCACGAAGATCGTCTGGCCCTTCCTGTCGATCAGCAGTAGCGGGGGACGACTTCCCGATTTCCGCAAAGCCGGTCCCACATCGCTCGCCGATTTCACCGGCTGCTGATTGATCTGCTCGATAACGTCGCCTGCCTGGATGCCCGCGTCAGCGGCGGCGCCGTCGGGCGCAACATTTTCTACCAAAAGACCGTGCGTGCCCGCCGGAACACCTACTTGGTTGGCCAAGGCAGGCGTCAGAGGCTCGACGGAAATGCCAAGCCGTTCCGAGGGTCCGCCGCCGTTGTTGCCGCCTTCCGCTTTGTTGGTCCCCGGCTGGAACTGTCCCAGCTTTACGTGAACTTGCTCCTGCTTCCCATTGCGGAGAATCGTCAGCGCGGCGTCTGTGCCCGGAGCCGATTCGGCTACCTTGTTCCGAAGCGCATTCACGTCGTTTGTCTCGGCGTCGTTGAGGCTGAGAATCACGTCTCCCTCTTTCAATCCGCCGCGATCGGCCGGACCACCGGGATCGACATGATTCACGAGGACACCTTCAACTTCCTTCATTCCGAGGCTCGCGGCGAGCTGTGAATTTATGTATTGGACAGTCACACCAAGATGTCCCCGAGTTACCTTGCCGCCTTTGACGAGCTGATTCATTACGGTTTTCGCCATGTTGGAGGGAATCGCGAAGCCGATGCCGATGTTTCCGCCCGATGTGGAAACAATTTGGGAGTTAATGCCGATCAGTTCGCCGGCACTATCGACGAGCGCGCCACCCGAATTGCCCTGATTGATGGGCGCATCCGTCTGTAGAAAGTCTTCGAAGCTGCCGTTGCTGACGCCGGTTTGGCGGCCTTTTGCGCTGATGATGCCCGCGGTCACAGTTTCACCAAGCCCGAGTGGGTTCCCGACCGCGAGACAAATATCTCCGACCCGCACTTTATCCGAATCTCCGAGGCCCAGGACGGGGAGGCTCGTGGCGTCGATTTTCAGAACAGCAAGATCGCTGGGTGAGTCGGAGCCTACAAGCTTCGCTTTGAATGTGCGGCGGTCTGTAAGATCGACGGAGATTTCCTGCGCCCCGTCAACCACGTGATAATTCGTAAGAATATGGCCATCGGAGCGCACGATTACTCCGGAGCCGAGCGCCTGCTCAATCTCTTCCTGCTGGCCGCCATCGGGCGATTGTCGGCTGTTCGGCTGGCCGAAAAACCGTCGAAAGAAGGGGTCGTCCGAAAACGGGAATTGCCGCACTGCTTTTGTGCGTTTCGTTGCATGTACTGTAACTACCGCGGGCGCGACGCGATCCACTGTGTCTGCGTATGACATCACCGGTCCGGCTGGCGGGATTTTGCCCGTAGCGGGTTGTTGTATTGAGGCCGCCGAAACGGTCGATGTTCCGGGCTTCCCACAGGATGAAAGGGTCCAGCAGAAGGTGAGCGCGATAACTACAACACTGCTGCGCATGAGTCATTCCTCCGGCAGCTGCTGGTGCATGTGAAGCGCCAAAAACATCTGAATAACAGAGCTCGCGCGGGTGCTAACCTTGTAGTTTCCTCTTACCTATGAGCAGTATTCACGTTACTCTGCCCGACGGCAGCGTTAAGGATGTACCGTCGGGAAGCTCACCGCTTGATGTTGCAGCAGGCATAAGCCCGCGTCTGACCGACGCTGCGATTGTCGCGAAGGTCGACGGCAACCTTTATGATCTGAAGCGTCCCCTCGAAGGCGATGCCAAAGTCGAGATTCTGACTTCGAAGGATCCCGACGCTCTTTACGTTTATCGCCATTCCACCGCGCATCTCTGCGCGGCCGCGGTGTTGGAACTGTTTCCGGAAACCAAGCTCGGCATCGGGCCGCCGATCGAAAACGGCTTTTATTACGATTTCGACCGCGCCGAACCCTTCACTCCGGAGGATCTCCAAAAAATCGAAGCCAAAATGTGGGAGCTGCAGGCGAAGAACCTGACGTTTGAGCGCCGGATGATTCCCAAACCGGAGGGCCTCGAAAAGTACCGGAAGATGAACGAGCCCATGAAAGTGGAACTCATCGAAGAACGTGCCGACAGTATCTTTTCCGAGTATACTCTCGGACCGCACTTCATCGATTTCTGCCGCGGGCCTCACGTTCCGGACACTTCGAAGATCAAGGCTTTCAAGTTGCAGTCGATCGCCGGCGCTTATTGGAAAGGCGACGAAAAGAACAAACAACTGCAGCGTATCTACGGCACCGCGTGGTTCACGAAGAAGGAACTCGACGAGTACCTCGCCAAGCTCGAAGAAGCGAAGAAACGCGATCACCGGAAACTCGGGCAGGAACTGGATCTGTTCAGCATTCAGGAACTCGCCGGACCGGGCTTGATCTTCTTCCATCCAAAGGGCGGAATCATCCGCAAGCAACTGGAAGATTGGATGCGCGACGCTTATCTGAAGCGCGGCTACTCGCTGGTCTATACCCCGCATGTGATGAGGCGCGAGCTGTGGAAGACTTCCGGACACGCCGGGTTCTACTCGGAGAACATGTTCACCCCGATGGAACTGGACGATGCCGAGTACCAGCTCAAGCCGATGAACTGTCCCGGCCACATCCTGATCTATCGCGACAGGCAGCACAGCTACCGCGATCTCCCGGTCCGTCTGGGCGAGCTCGGAACCGTGTATCGATACGAGCGTTCCGGCACCATGCACGGGCTGCTGCGCGTGCGCGGATTTACCCAGGACGACGCGCATATCTTCTGCACCACCGATCAGATTGAAGACGAGATCGTGAATTGCCTCGACTTCGCTACCGACACATTGAACACTTTCGGCTTCAAAGAGTATAAGGCCGAGATTTCTACCTGGGACGGCGGCGCCAGCGGTAAATACGATGGCGAGCCGGAGAACTGGGCCCTCGCGGAAGGCGCGCTGCGGAAGGCGTGCGATCGGCTCGGCATTCAGGCGAGTATGATTCCGGATGAAGCAGCTTTCTACGGGCCGAAAATCGACGTCAAGCTGGTGGACGCTATCGGCCGCTTATGGCAGCTCTCGACCGTGCAGTTCGATTTCACGCTGCCGCGGCGATTTGAACTCGAATACATCGCCGAGGACGGGCGCAAGCATCGTCCGCTGATGGTGCATCGCGCACTGTTCGGATCGGTCGAGCGTTTCTTCGGCATATTGGTCGAACATTATGCAGGCGCGTTTCCGGTATGGCTGGCGCCGGTGCAGGCCGCGCTGCTTCCTATCACCGACAAGCAGTCCGCATACGCGCATCAAGTTGCGGACAAGCTGAAGGCCGCGGGCGTGCGAGTGACGGTCGATGACCGGAACGAAAAGGTGAACCTCAAGATCCGCGAGGCGCAGTTGCAGAAGACGCCCTACATGCTGGTGATCGGAGGCCGCGAGGCCGATGCCGGGCAAGTCGCCGTAAGGCATCGGAAACGGGGAGACCTGGGTCCGACCAGCGTGGAAGAATTCGTCCGGACTATTACGAGCGAGATCGCCGCGAAGTCCGGCGAGTAGAAAAGTGGGGCAGCCATTCCTGGCTGCTGCCGCCTTTTCAGGCGGCACGACAAGCTGGAAAGCTTGTCGCAGGCCGGAAGGCCTGCCCCACCCTACTCCGGGATCTTCACCTTCGATCGAAGAGTCTTCGGCGCGATCTGCAGGTAGCTGCCGATGACCAGCTCCTTCACTTCATCCCAATCCACTTTACCGACGTCGAGACGAAGGCCAACCCAGCCGCGCGGACCGATGTATGCGGGCAAATAGAATTTCTTCGGATTGGAAGCAACGAGCGCGGTGTGGTCGCCGGGGAATGTCTTGCCGCACACGGACACGATGCCATCGCCGTGGTGGTTGTTCAGGAAATACACGAAGACTTTCTTTCGGACCAGAAAGCTGGCGTGGCCGCCGCGCAACTCCCGCGTGGTTTCGGGCAGAGCGAGGCAGATTGGCGTCAAACGGTCGAGCGGCGTCACCTCAAGCTCGCTCACACCGTGATCACAACCTTGCCGATCTGCTCGTTCGATTCCAGGTATTGATACGCGGCGGCAGATTCCGCCAGCGGGAACGTCTTTGCGATCTTCGGTTTCAGCCGCCCGTCCGCGAGGCGATCGTAGATATACCGCGTCGCAGTCTTCAGAACGGCAGGGTCGCCCCGCAGCTCCGTGAGCGAATATCCGCGAATGCTCAGCCCTTTAGGAAGCGCATGCATGAGCGGAAACGGCGTGGGCAGCATCGAAAGCCCGCCGTACTCGAAGATGGTTCCACCTATCGCTGCCGCGGCAGCGAGTGTTTCAAGATAAGGTCCCGCCACGGGATCGAATATGATGCGCGCGCCTTTGCCGCCTGTGATCTCCGCAACTCTCTTCGGCAAGTCCTCTTCCTCGGTGGCAATGACGTAATCGGCGCCCAGCACGAGCAGATCGTCGCGTTTCTTCGAAGTGCGCGTGGTGGCGATGGCGGTCGCTCCTTCCCCCTTCACGAGTTGAATCGCAGCCAGCCCCACGCTGCTGGATGCCGCGGTAATAATCACGAAGTCCCCGCGCGTGACCTTCCCATAGAGAATAAGCGCGCCGTATGCCGTCAGGTACTGCATCCAGATGGCGGCCGCTTCCACGGACGACAGGTTCGCCGGATATTGCGCCAGCGATGATGCCGGGACCACCGCCTCTTCTCCCAGAACGCCATTCGCGCTTTGAGAAAATCCCGGAATGGTTGCCACTTTCTTTCCGATCCAGGAGGGATCTACCTCCGGAGCAACCGATATCACGGTTCCTGCAGCCTCATAGCCGATCCGCGAGGGCAGAACCGGTTGTTCGAAGTAGAGACCGCGATAGAACAGCGACTCGGCACGGTTCAGTCCAACAGCCTCAACGCGCAGTCTGACCTCGGTGTCTTCGAGTGGCCGCGAGGGCACGTCTTCCAGAACGAGATTCTCCGGTCCGCCGAGTTTGTGAAAACGAATTGTCCTGGGCATTTACCTGTTTGCGTTTTTGCGCAGCTATCGGCCTGCGTCCTCGCAGATATACTCGAACATTTCGCCGCCCGCAACCCATGACGAAATCGTTTTTTCGTTGATAGTGAAGCGGCCTGTCCATGGCTGCGTGTACGCGCCCGGATCGTCAATGGTGGCCTCGTAGTTCAGCGTTTTGAGGTTCGGGCGGGAGATGCGCTCGATGAGATGCAGCTGCGAAGTCGTCGGATACGCGCCGACGGTCCATTGTTTTTCATTGAATCCGACGGTATCGATCACCAGCGTGTCGTTTTCCTTATTGGCGCCGCCGCTTTCCCAGTGACCGATTGAATGCCCCAGAAAAGTAGGCCGCAGATCGTCGCGTTTGGGGTGAAGACGGCCGTCCATGTAAACGACACGCCAGGAATGCGGACCGGCGATGTTCAGGATAAAGAGGCTCTTCAGCTCCGGCACATCCACAAACTCAAATCCCGGCGAGTTGAAAAAGGAAGGGCCGGGAGACGGTTTGCAGTTTACCAGCGGTGACTCCAATTGAGTCTTCTGCCGGTAGTCGTAAACGGCCTTCGCCCAAGGCTGAAAGGGCACAGGTCCCGTCGGTCGAAAACCTCCCGCGCCGGGTCTGGTTTCCCAGTAGCCCTTCTTATCGGGCGCCGACCCCAGATTCACGTGACCATCCGGCCAGTGCGGGGCGGGCTCGGTCGCCGGCTGCTGCGCTTGGCATAACGATGTCAGCGACGCTAACGACAAAGCAAGAATCGTCGATCGCACTCGTTACCTTGTGGGCAGCTTCGGGCCGCCGCTCGCCGGGTAAAGAAATGTTGTCGGGAGCGCGCCTGCCCAACTGTTGCGCGGGTCTTTTGCGAGAGCGGCTCCTTCGATGGTGATCTTGTCGCCGATCTTTACCGTGTCCCGTTTCCAGCCGCTTCGCACCAGCGCGTAGGGAGGGCCCATCTCAAACCGGATCTCTTTGGTGGCGCCGGCTTCGTCTTTCGTGTTGATGAAAATGTACGCGTGGGGATTGACCCAATCCACTTTGGTGACAATACCGGCGAGCGTCGTGGTTTTGGAGCCGTCGTACTCCGCTTCAAAAGAATGATGCGCCCAGGCCGTCGCCGCAGTCAGCGTCAGAGCCAATACAAAACATTTAGTTAGTTGCATAGCCACTCTTCGATTCGTAGTTTTCTTCGCAGAAATATTCCTGTATGTCTTTGTCCGGGACCCATTGGACGGTCCAGCCGCCGGTCCAGGGCCGGGTATAGGTCCGCGGATCGTCCACGCTAACTTCATACTTCAGTGTATTAAGATCAGGCCGGGAAAAGCGTTCGGTGAGATGAAGGGCTTCGGTATGCGGCAGGCCGCCGTTGGTGAACCAGAAGTGCTCGTTGAATCCGACCGAATCGACAACCAACGTGTCCTTTCCCTGGGCGCCGCCCTCCCAGTGGCCGACCGAACTGCCATAGTAAGTGCGAACCACGTCATCCGCCTGCCCCTGCGGACGCCCATCAGTATATATAATTCGCCAGTTACGGTCCCCTCCGCCGGAGAGCAGCAGAATGCGGCCCAATTGGCGCTGCTCGACGAACTGAAATCCGTGCGGAGTCTGGAACTGGCGCGGACCGCCGGGGGGAAGACAGCGGGTA
>DATAXN010000022.1:0-26089 GCA_036273015.1 Bryobacteraceae bacterium
GCGATGATGGCATTGGCGGCGCGCTGGATGGAAGAAATCGAAGATAGCGGGCCCGCTCCCGGCTTGCCCTCACTTCCTTTCGTTTTTCCCGCCTCCATCCACAGCTGAAGTGTTTTCGCACTTCTGCCACGGGCTGCTAGCAGTTTGGAAATACAACTGAAACCAACTCCGATCTAGACTTGAGAGTCGTTTCCGGAGGGATACCTAAACTAATGCGCGTTCCTTTTTGCGGACTACTTGTGTGTCTGACAGCAGCCGTTTCCGCGGCTTCCGCGGCGTCGACGACCCTCGTAATCAGCCAGGTTTACGGTGGTGGAGGAAATTCGGGCGCCACCATCAAGAACGATTTCATCGAGATCCTGAATATCGGCAGTTCGGCGATCAGCCTGAACGGCTACAGCGTCCAGTACGCTTCCGCGGCCGGAAGTTTCTCCTCTTCTACGCCGCTGCCGAACGTATCGCTGCAGCCGGGCCATTACTTCCTGATTCAGGAAGCCGCAGGCGCGGGAGGAACAGTCAGCCTGACTCCCGACGCGACCGGAAGCATCAACATGAGTGCGACGGCAGGGAAGGTGGCGCTGGTGAGCGCGACGGCGGCCATCGGCTCGAACTGTTCGGCAGCGACTGTAGTGGATCTGATCGGATACGGTGGCTCCGGCACTCCGCCGAGTTGCTCAGAAGGTAATTCCCCAGGGCCGCTGCTCAGCAATACGACTGCGGTGCTCCGCGCCGGATCGGGCTGCACCGACACGGACAACAACGGGGCGGATTTCTCGGCGGGAACGCCCAATCCGCGGAATTCCTCGACGACGGCGGTCAGCTGCACGGCCGGATCGAGCCCGATCACCATCACGACGACCTCGCTTCCCACAGCCACCGTCAACAATATTTATTCGACGACTCTCAGTACAAGCGGCGGGAGCGGCGCCCGGGCATGGACTTCCACAGCGCTTCCGTCGGGCCTGGCCCTGAGCAGCTCAACAGGCGTGCTCAGCGGCACTCCGACCGCCACTGGGACTACACCCGTGACGTTCAGCGTAACCGACAACACGGGTACAGCGAACGCGCAACTGACCGTTGTGGTGAACGCGGCTCCGACGTGCAATCCGATTCCGATCGGAACGGTTCAGGGTCCGGGAGACTCAACGCCTCTGGCGGGACACTCCGTTACGGTGTCAGGTATCGTGACAGCGCTGCGCAGCAATGGATTTTTCATTCAGGACAGCGGCGACGGCAACGACGCCACTTCTGACGGGATCTTTGTCTTCACCAGCAGCGCACCGTCGGGAAATGCGGTTTCCGGCAATGCCGTCTGCGTGACCGGAGCCGCCGCGGAATTCGACGGACAGACCGAACTCGATTCACCGACCTATTTTGCGCTTTCCGGCAACCATCCGCTTCCCACGCCGCATGTGCTTACGTCGAGTGACCTCAACCCAGCCGGCCCCATCGATCAGCTCGAGAAGTATTCCGGCATGAGAGTAGCGATTCCCGAGCATGACCGTCACAGGACCGACTGAAGGTACGGTGGACGAAGTTCATGCGACGGCCACGAGCAACGGCGTTTTTTATGGTGTGATCAGCGGGACGCCGAAACCGTTCCGCGAACCTGGGATCGCGCTGACCGACACGCTGCCTCCCGGAACGCCGGCAGACGTCCCGCGCTGGGATACCAATCCGGAAGTGATTGAAATTTACGGACCCGGCCAGCTGGGAGCAACCTTCCTCAACGCTACCGCCGGAGCCACGGTCACCGGCCTTAGCGGCGTGATGAGCTACTTTCCGAGCATGTATGAGATTCTGCCCGATTCCAACACCGGTACTGTGTCCGGCAACGTTACTTATACTGCCGTGCCGCTGCCATCCGGGAATGAGTTCACCATCGCGTCCACCAACCTCGAACACTTCTACAACACGACGCAGGACCCGAATGGGCCTCCGGGCGCGTCTTCCACGAACGTCGATCCGACGGCGTTCGCAGGCCGTGTCAGCAAGCTGTCGCTCGGGATCCGCTACGTCCTCAATCTTCCGGATGTGATCGGCGTGGAGGAGATGCTCAATCTTTCCACGCTGCAGACCGTCGCGGCGCAAATCAATTCCGACGCTCAGGCGGAAACAGGGGTCAATCCCGGCTATACCGCCTACCTTGTGGAAGGCAATGACATCAGCAATATCAACGTCGGCTTCCTCGTCAAAAATACCGTCACCGTAGTCGATGTCACGCAATACGGCAAGGACGATACCATCACGAACCCCACCACGGGCAGCGTCTCGCCGCTGAACGATCGGCCGCCGCTGGTGCTGCGCGCGCAGATTGCACGTCCCGGCAGCAATAACTCGACGGCGTTCACGGTGATCGCCAATCACCTGCGGTCGCTCGACGATATCGACGATCCGACCTCCGGCCCGTTTGTCCGCCTGAAGCGGAAATTGCAGGCGGAGTATCTGGCGAACCTGATTCAGGCCCGCCAGGCCGCCGACCCCGACGAGAAGATCGTCGCCATCGGCGACTTCAACGCCTACCAGTTCAATGACGGTTATGTGGATAGCGTCGGAACGGTCCTGGGAACACCCGCACCCGCCAATCAGGTAGTGCTCTCCAGCAACCAGCTGGTCAATCCGATCCTGACCGCGCTGGTCAATCGGGAAGACGCTTCGCAGCGCTACTCGTACTCATTCTCGGGAACCGTGGAAGAGCTCGACCAATTCGTTCTGAACGATCCGGCGATGTCGATCCTGAGCCGCTTCGAGCCGGCGCGCGTGAACGCCGACTTCCCCGAATCCTACCGCGGGGATTTCACGCGGCCGGAGCGCGTCTCCGATCATGACTGGGTGGTTGGGTATTTCACGCTGCCTGCTGCGCCGGCTCCCAGCTATGTGAATGTCACGCCGAGTGTGAGCATCACCGCGACCGGGTTGTCGTACAACCGCGTGACCAAACAGTACACCGGCACGCTGACGATCGGGAATACCGGCAACGCGGCTCTGACAGCGCCGCTGCAGTTGGTAATCGGCAACCTTACCGCGGGCGATGTGCTCGCCGACGCAACGGGTACGGGAGCAGCCGGACCCTATATCGCCGCGCTTGCGAACGGCTCGCTGGCGCCCGGCGCGTCCGTGCAGGTGACGCTGCGCATTACGGGGCCGCAAAGCGCGTCCCCGGCCTTTACCCCGCTGGTTTACAGCGGCACTTTCTGATTTTCCGGAGACTTATGAAATTCGCCAGACTTTTTTTGCCGATTCTCGCTTTGATTGCTCTGCCCGCCTGGGCGGACATCGCGTACCAGGTAACCATCGATACGAGCTCCGTTACAGGTGTGAGCGGGTTTCTCGATATGGAGTATAACGGTGGGTTTCCCTCCACCGCGTCGGTGAGTAACTTCACCGCCGATCCGGCAACCACGCTGAGTCCCGCCGGCATCACGACGCAGGGTGCGGTGGGAACGCTTCCGGGGTTGGTGACGATGAACAACAACAACACGGACTACGACGAAGGCCTGACTTTTGGTAACTCGATCAGCTTTGGCCTGGACTTTCAGGGGACCCCGGGCGGAACGGTCGGCGATGTTTTTACTCTGTCGTTCTTTAATTCCGATTTCAGCGGCGGATTGCTGACCGGAAATAACAATGACTTCTGGCTGGCTCAGTTTGAGCTCGATCCCCAGGGCAATATTACAGCGGACGCGTATCCGAATCCTTCGGGTGGGCCGAGTTTCGCCACCATCACGGAGGTCACGCCGGAGCCGGGAACGTATATTCCCGCCATCGCGAGTGTGCTCGGGCTGATCGCCTGGCAGCGGAAGCGGCTCAACTCACGCCGCTGAGTGATTGCGCCGGGTTTTGTTTTGACTGGCGGGTGCGCCGCCATCGTTCCCCAATTGCCGGTTCCGACAATGTCGCGCTGGAGAGTGTGGGACGGCTAGTACTGAGGAGGTGAGCATCTCCGAAAAAGCTGTATGAGAAGTTGTATTTCTCCCCGATTCTTGTGCTACACTCCATGTTCGAAACAATACATAGGAGGCAGGCAGCATGGATACGTCGTCACTTTTCTTTCAGACCCAAGCCCGGAATCTGCGGATCGAGAAACTACCTGACGGTTCGATGGCCATCTACGACCTTCGATCCAAGAGCGTGCACTCGCTGAATCGGAGCGCAGCCGCCCTGTGGGAAGCGTGTGCGCGCGGGGCAACGGCGCCGCAATTGGCTAAGTCTCTCGGGACGTCCGCGACGGACGAAGAAGTCCCCGTTTGGATCGACCAAATGCGGGGATTGGATCTGATTGTGGCCAAGGCGGCCATGCCGGAAACAGTTCCCCAGCCGGGCCGGCGTTCGATGCTCACCGCACTCGGAGCAGCCGTGCCTGTCATTTTGACTTTAACTGCCGCCGAGCAGCGTGCCTATGCGCAGGGTGCGGGTTCCGGGCAGCGACTTCCGCCTCCTTAGAATGAGCGAAACATTGAATTGCGACCGTGGCAGCCTGGGACGTCCAATTCAATGAGACTCTCGTTCACGCGCACGCTGTTCCTATAAGACGGCGGCCAAGCGGAGTTATCGTTCCATGGCCCAACATGCAAGGCCAACGGATGCCGGTATTCACGAGTTCCACATTGACGCCTTTGGGCTGTCGATAACTCTCGCGGGCGATTGCCCCGGCGCCGTTCTAAACCTTCAGCGTCATCTCATGCCCTGGTTGCCGAGATTGCCGGCTCCAGCGGGTCCCCGGCATCTGCTTCTCTCCATTTCGAGCGGACCGCTGCAGGGTCGCTTCAGGCTGGAACGGAACCATTCGCTGCTGCATTCCGACGTAACGGAATCTTCTCTCCTGCTATGGCTGCAGCAGACCGTTGAGGAAGAAATCCTGCGGCATTCGCCGGATTTCGTCGTCGTTCACTCGGGTGTGGTCGTCTATGACGGCGTCGCGGTTCTTCTGCCGGGGCAAAGCCAATCCGGCAAAACCACGCTGGTCCGCGAGCTCATATCGCGGGGCGCCGAATATTCCTCCGACGAGTATGCCGTGATCGAAAGCTCTGGCCGTATCTATCCGTGGCCTCGCGCCCTGATGGTGCGCGACGCCGATGCCGTGCAGCATCCGATGCCTGCAGCCGATTTGGGAGCCGGCGTGCGAAGCGGACCGTCGCGGGCCGGGTTGATCCTGTTCCTCCAATACGCTAGCGACGCCCGGTTCCAGGTCAACCCCGTCAGTCAGAGCGGAGCGCTCCTGGGACTTCTGCGCAACACGCCGCATACTCTTGCCGACAACCCACGCATCCTGCAGCCGCTGACGTCCGTTGTCACAGCGGCGGTGGCTTACGAAGGGGTCCGGGGCGATGCAGCCGAGGCGGCCGATGGGATCGAGAGCATGATTACTCGCCTTTCGTAGCGGACGAGTACGCCGATGGCTGCTTCCGATCCTTCCCCCGGGTTGCGTACGCGAGCGTCATTCAGCCCACAGGACCGTCTCCTGTTCGCGGCCTGCAGACAACAAGTATCCGATGACGATCGCCGAAACATCGTTGAGATCGCAGCTCATGTCTCTTTGGATTGGCCGGAATTGCTGCATACGGCCCACCTGCATGGCGTCGCTCCCCTCGTCTTCCACAATTTCACCCTGATTCCGGAAGTCTCCGCCGCGCTGCCCGAAGAGGTTCTCGCGCGATTTCGGATGCTGCGCCTTGCCGCTGAGGTCCGATCGGGTGAACTCAGGCGAAAGGTGGCCGATGTTGCCGGGTTTTGTCAGGAGCGCGGGATCCGCGTGATGGCCTTTAAGGGCGCGGCTCTCGACCTTCTTGTATACGAGCAGCCGTGGTACACGCAATGCGCCGACTTCGATCTGATCCTCGATTGCAAACGCGAAGTCATGACTCCGGACGATCTTGCTGCGCTCCATCAACTCTGCGGGGAGGAGATTGAGGCCGAGTTCCTCGACCACCATGACCTGACTATGAGCAATGTGCTGCCCATGTCCTTCGAGGCGATCTGGAACGAGGCGCGCAGCTTAAGAGTGGGTGGACACGAGGTCTGGCTGATGTCGGATGAAGATCTGCTTCTTTCGCTGTGTATCAATAGCTGCCGAAAACGGTTCTTCCGCCTCAAAAATGTCTGCGATATCGCCGAATTTCTGCGTGTCCGCGGACAGCCACGATGGGATGTGTTCGCTCAAAAGGCGGGTGAGCGGGATTGCAGCGGCATTGCCTACGCGGCGCTGTTTGCCGGTTTGATCACGCTCGACGCTCCTGTCTCGCGGGAAGCGCTGGCGATTTTGGATATCAATCGCGCACACGCATGGACAATGCGCTGGCTGTGCGGTAATCTGTGCTTCTCGTCACTCGCCGGCGCGACCCGCGGCGTGCGGATCTGGCGGCACACTGTCGCCGGGTCGCTCTTTCTCGCATACGCCAGTCACGGGCTTGTTGGAGCGTGCCGCCGGGCGTCGGTGGTCCTTTCCGGAATTGGCCGGAATTGAATACCTTTTGCAGGGCTTCAGATCCGGTAATATCGAACTCAGGCTCGGAAGGACCAAGGCTATGAAACGGGGACTTCTATTAGTGTGGACAGTGGCGGCTGTTTCCGCCGGCGCGTGGGCACAGGAACCGGGTTATCCGATCACGGTCGTACCTCCGGGAAAAGGGCCGTACCAGTTTCCTCAGGGGTACCAAACTCCCTGGGACAAGATCGAGATGCTGGTTACGGAGAAGCTGGCGCCCAACCTCTATTTACTGCACGGATCGGCGGGTCTTGACCCGACGCATCCCGACGCTGCCGGTGGGAGAGTAGCGGTGCTTTTCGGCTCTGACGGCGTGCTGATGGTGGATACCGAGGACCCGCAACTGGCGTCAAAGACACTCGACACAATCCGGACATTCAGCAGTGCTCCCATTAAGGTTGTGGTCAATTCTCATATTCACCCCGACCATACCGGCGGTAATGCATTCTTCGCGAAACAGGGGGCGGTGATCTTTGCGCAGGAGCATCTGCGCGCCGAGATGCTGAGCCCGCCGGGCCGGGGCAACGCCGGTGGCGCACCCGATCCCGCAGGCGTTCCCACCGTTACCTATCGGTACGGCTCACCAGGCGTTCCCGCCGTCACGATCCATATGAACGGCGAAACGGTGGACTTCATCCCGATGATGCCGTCGCACACGGCGGGCGACACAATCGTGCGCTTCAACAAGGCGAACGTGATCTACATCGAGGATTTCTATCGCAACTTCGGCTATCCCTTTGCCGACCAGGCCAACGGCGGTTCGATTAAGGGCATGATCGAGGCCGTCGACCTCATTCAAAAGCTTGCGGGCCCCGATACGACACTCGTTCCGGGCCACGGGACTCTGGTCCGGAAAAAGGATCTGCTGGGCTACCGCACCATGCTTGTCGACATTCTGGCAAAGGTGCGGAAGCTCCGCGACGAGGGCAAGTCGTTGGAAGAGGTCCTCGCCGCGAATCTGACTGCTCCTTATGACGCGACCACGCTGGGCGACACGAAGCAGAGCAAGGACCGGTTCATTGCGGAGGTGTACGACGAGCTGAAGGACTTCCCACCCGTGATAAACGGCGAGCGGAAAATGCCAAGGCGCGCAGGGCCCGGAAGATAGGCTGAGACAATTGGCGGAGAATCAAGCGTATTGGCACACATGGATCGAATAAAGCGGTATCTGATTGTTGTTTCATTGGGACTCCTCGCGCAGGTGGGGCAATCGCAAACCCTCGAATGGCTTTCCTACAACGGCGACCTGAGCGCAAACCGTTTTTCGTCTCTCAGCGAGATCAACTCGGGGAACGTGAAGAACCTGCGTCCCGCCTGTACCTACGACACCGGAGAAACCACCGCGTTCCAAAGCGGCCTTTTGATGGTGCAGGGTGTGGTTTATTTCACGACCAACACTGCAACGTACGCGGTAGATGCGTCCTCGTGTGCGCTGAAGTGGAAGTACAGCCGAGTCGGCGGCAGGGGCGGCCTCGGAGTCAATCGGGGACTCGCCTGGCTCGACGGAAAACTGTTTCGCGGCGCAGGTGACGCGCACGTCTTCGCGCTCGATGCGGCCACGGGCCAGCCCGCATGGGAAGTAACGCTGGGCGATGGCGCCAACGGCGAATCCGTTCCGATGGCGCCGATCGCATGGAATGGGATGGTGTTCGCCGGGAACGCGGGCGGCGACAATTTCGGGGTCACCGGCCGGGTCTATGCCCTCAGTGCCTCCGATGGCCACGAACTCTGGCGATTCAACGTGGTGCCGGAATCCGGTCACGCGCGGGCCACCTGGAAAAACCTCAGCGACCGCAACCCTCCGACGGGCGGGGCCACCTGGACCAGTTACAGTCTGGATGCCGCGGCGGGCGTGCTTTGGGTTTCCACCGGAAATGTGGCGCCCGATTTTTTGACGGCGCTGCATCCCGGCGATAACCTCTACACCACCTCCGTGGTCGCACTGGACGCCAAAACCGGGGCGCTGCTGCGATACGTTCAGCCCGTCAGGAAGGACTTTCACGATTGGGACATGACGTCTCCGCCCGCTCTGATTCGAACCAGCGGTGGGCGCGAGATCGCCGCGGCGGCGGGTAAAGACGGGTTGCTGTACGGCATCGACCGCTCCGGTGTTGCCTCGGGAGGTAAGTCTTCGGATCGGCAACTGAAAATCCTTTACGCGACGCCCATCACCACACGCACCAACGTGAAGACCCGATTGAATGCAAAAACGGAAACACATTTTTGCCCGGGGACGCAGGGAGGCGTTGAATGGAACGGCCCGGCATTCGATCCTCCTGTGAATCTGCTGGTCGTCAATTCCGTGGATTGGTGTGCGTCCGTGAAGATTGCGGACGCCGCCACGGTGACGGGGAAGCGTGGTGCGGCCTGGGCCGGCTCGGGCGATCCGCAGCATCCGTTTGGCAGCCTCGATCCAAAAGAAATGTGGGGCGGCTGGCTTACCGCCATTGATGCGGATACGGGACGCATCCGCTGGAAGTACAAATCGCCGACGCCCATGGTGGCAGCCGTTACGCCTACGGCGGGCGGTGTCGTTTTCACCGGTGACTTGAACGGCGATGTGCTGGCCCTGGACGCCGGCAACGGATCGGTGTTGTGGCGGAACGCCACCGGCGCGGCTTTGGGAGGCGGTGTCATTTCTTATCAGACAGACGGACGCCAACGCATAGCTGTCGCTGCCGGCATGAGCCCGGCAAACTGGCCCGTGGCAAGAGTCACGGCGCGAGTGATCGTGTACGGCCTCCCATAACGCCGGTAACCCGACAGCGTTACGATAAACTCCATCCTGAAACCGCCAGGAGGCGACCCGCTATGAGCTTTTATCGTCTTGTCCCGCTCTCGTTCAGTCTGTCATTACTCGCTTTCGGGCAGCCGGCCGGCACTCCCAAACTCGGCGCGGATGCTCCAACGATGGGCTACAGAGAAGTACCGGAATGGCCGACCCCGGTCCTGAACGCGGCCGGGACGCCCGGCGGTCCGTGGAATTTCATTCAGGTGTCCTCCGTGGCGATTGACGCTCAGGGCCACATTCTCGTGCTGCATCGCGGAGCACAGCCGATCATGGAGTTCGAAAGCAACGGCAAGTTCGTGCGTTCCTGGGGCGATGGAATGTTCAGCGAGGGCAAGGTCGGCGCGATCGCTCCGGCCGACCGCGTGCCGGGCCACGCGCTCTACTCGGCCATTTATGGACCCGCGGGATGCGATTCCTGCGGCGCGCATTCCATTCGCGTGGACCCGGAGCACAACATCTGGGTAGTTGACGCCCCCGGTCATGTGATCTACAAAATGAATCCGCAGGGCAAGATCCTCATGCAACTTGGTCACAAAGGGGTCGCCGGAGCCGGCCACGATACCTTCAACCTGCCCACGGACGTGGCGTTCGCTCCGAACGGCGATTTCTATATTTCGGACGGCTACGCCGGCAACCGAGTCGTGAAATTCTCGCACGATGGACGTTATCTGCTGGAGTGGGGCACGCGCGGAACGGGACCCGGTCAGTTCGAACTTCCGCACGCGGTCGTGGTCGATGCCGAGGGCAAAGTTTATGTCTCGGATCGCGAAACCCATCGCATCGAAGTTTTCGATTCCAGTGGCCGCTTTCTCACCGAGTGGCCTGTATTCGAAGCGGTCTCGGCGCTCTTCATGACGAAGGACCAGCACATCTGGGCGGGCGCGGTGTTGCTGAACCTGAAGGGAGAAGTCGTCGGAAGATTACCCAACGGGACCGCGGCCGGCGGACACGGCGTCGCGGCGTCCGGTTCTGGTGACGTCTATTTGGCGCAACTCAGCGGCAAGGTGCAGAAGTTCGTCAAACAATAAGGGTCTACTTCCGACTGCGTTGGCAGTCAGGCCGGGAACTGCTCAAGGCACCGGCACCAGCAGCGCCTCGCCGGCAAACGTCGTGACGTTCTCCATAGTGCCCTTAAGAATATCGGCGGCAAGCGCGGGATCCCGCCAAATACTCTCCGCATGCCTCCATGCCCCTTCGCGGAAGCCCGCGACATTCCACGCGGCGATCAGATCTTCGAGGTGCGAGACAGCGGGCAGCGGGTCGCCGAGAAGGCGAACGTTGAGCTGCTTCTTTGCCGTATCGATCAGGCTGTCCAGAGTCGTGTTGAGCGCGGTGTAATCGCCGTATTGCGGTGTCCCGTGTTGCGGCGCCGTTTTCATGGCGTTGCACGTGGCGACGATCGCGAACGGCAGGTCGTGGTTAATGTGGGCGTTCATTCCGGCGAGAGCGAACTGAATGCGGGCTATATCGGCTTGATCGCGACGCGAAAACATGGCTTTCCAACTGCCGGGGCAGGGCGCGCCGGTAAGCATGGCATAGAGCGCGCCGAAATACAGCGCGGCGAATTGAACATCGAGTTCAGCCAGCGATGCGGCATCGTCGAACCCTCCGGCGGAGACACGATTTTCCACCGCCTGCGTCACTTCGAGGTAGAGCCAGTTGAACCATTTCAAACCGTCGGCATTTGCGCACATGGCGTCAATGGCCTGCATGACCCGCAGGACTTCGGGAATTGTTTGGGGCGTATTTCGCACCGCGGCTGCCAATTGCGGATCGTAAGGGAACATTTCGAATTATTATAGGTTGTCCCGCCTCTTTGATATCCTCTCAATTCATCAAAACGATTCAGCGGAAGGATATTAATGCCAACCAGCAGCCGCCCGTCGATGGAACAGGTAACCATCCGGAAAGCAAGACAGGAAGATGCTCAAACCTGCGGGGAGATTTGCTATGCGGCTTTTGCCGCGATCAATGCGGCTCACGGCTTCCCGTGCGATTTTCCGTCGCCCGCGGCTACAACCGGATTGCTTTCGATGATTTTTTCCACCCCTGGACTCTATGGCGTGGTGGCGGAAAGCGAGGGCCGGGTCGTTGGGAGTAACGGCGTGGACGAGCGCGCAGTCATTGCCGGCATCGGACCGATTACGGTCGACCCCACCGCGCAGAATCTGGGTGTTGGGCGGAAGCTGATGGAGTCGGTAATGGACCGCGAGAACGAGCGCGGTGCCGCCGGAATACGGCTGGTGCAGGCGGCGTTTCACAATCGCTCGCTCTCGCTCTATACTCGTCTGGGCTTCGATGTCCGGGAGCCGCTTTCCTGCATCCAGGGACGGCCGCTCCAGCGGAGTGTCCCAGGTTGCACGGTGCGGGCGGCACAGCCGGCCGACCTGGAAGCCTGCAATGCCCTGGCGCGGCGAGTGCACGGATTCGACCGCGGCGCCGATCTGGCGCAAACCATCTCGCAGGGCACGGCCATCGTGGTGGAGCGGGGAGGCAGAATTACGGGATACGCCACAAACCTCGCATTTTCCGGCCACGCGACGGCGGAGGCCAACCTGGACATGCAATCGCTCATCGCTTCGGCGGAATCCTTCGGCGGCCCGGGAATTCTGGTGCCGGCCCGGAACAGCTCGCTGGTGCGCTGGTGTCTGGGAAACGGGCTTCGAGTCGTCCAGCCCATGACGTTGATGAGTATCGGGCTTTATAACGAGCCGGCCGGGGCGTGGTTGCCTTCCATCATGTTTTGACAAAAGCGTTCGCCTCATAAACGCGCCAGGGAGTAAGCTTTTGGGTTTGAACGGTGAAGATCGCGACTCTTAACATCAACAATGTAAACAAACGCCTGGATAATCTGCTGGACTGGCTCGCCCGAACCGAGCCGGATGTCGTCTGCCTGCAGGAGCTCAAAGCAGAGCAGCGGTCATTTCCAGCAGATGCGCTTCGGACCCTGGGCTATGGCGCGGTTTGGAAGGGCGAGCGTTCCTGGAACGGCGTGGCGATCCTGGCGCGAGGCTGCGATCCGGTGCTGACCCGCTCGAGCCTGCCGGGCAATCCCGAGGATAGCCAGGCGCGTTACGTTGAGGCTGCCGTCAATAGAGTTTTGATCGCTTCTCTCTACCTGCCGAATGGCAATCCTCAGCCCGGTCCGAAGTTCGATTACAAACTGGCCTGGTTCGAGCACTTGAATACCCACGCGAATTCGCTCATCGCGGCCGGTGTGCCGGTCGTGCTCGCAGGCGATTACAACGTGGTGCCTGCGCCGCAGGATATCTACCAAACGCGATCCCTCGATAACAACGCGTTGATCCAACCGAAAAGTCGCCAGGCCTTTGCGCGGCTGGTGACGCAGGGTTGGGTCGATGCGCTGCGGAAGTTACAGCCGGAAGGACCGCTCTGGACATTTTGGGACTACGAGCGCGACCGGTGGAAGTTCGACAAGGGCATGCGGCTCGATCACATTCTGCTCTCGCCACAGGTAGCCGAGCAGCTGGTTGACGGCGGAGTAGACCGATGGGTGCGGGGCGAGGAAAACGCCAGCGATCACGCTCCGGCGTGGATCACGCTCGATATCCTTATGAAGCGATAAATGTTCACCAGCGCGACACCGCGAATCAAAACGCGCCGGCAAACGATGACAGAGGGCGCGTTTGACGTTCAGGTCACCTTGAGACCGGTGTGCGGATGACTTCCGGTTTCAGATGGCTCAAAGGGGCGGAAATCTGAAGAATTTGTAGCACTGGCGATCTTGTCGCCGGTGATTTGATTTGCGGCACTGCTGCTCTGTGGGACGGACGGGCATCCTGCGCCGGGTTGGTAATCCTGCATGACGCGTTGTCAGCCTACTGCCTTTCTGACACAATTTGATGCAGTGAGTCTGCACATTCTGTGAAAATGCTCTATTCCTCTTCCCGGATCTGCTGGCTGAGATAGCGCTCATAGCCCATCTCGCCGATCTGATGCATCTGGGCTTCCAGCCAGTCGACGTGCGCCTCTTCCTCCCGCAGCAGCCGATCGAACAGTTCGCGCGAAGCGTTATCGCCTTCCTCGAGCGCAATCCGGACGCAGCGGTTGTACATCTCCACTGCCCTGATCTCCAGAGCCAGGTCGCTTTCGAGCTGCATCTTAACGTTCGCGCCGACCGTGAGCTGCATCGCTTCCGTCATCGTGGGCGTTCCGTCGAGAAAGAGAATACGCTCGATCAGCGATTCGGCATGCTTCATTTCGTCGATCGACTCTTTCCGGATGTGCGCGGCCAGCTTGTCGTAATGCCAGTTCTCGCACATTTCGGCGTGAAGAAAATACTGATTGATCGCGGTCAATTCTTCTTTGAGCGCTTCGTTCAGTGCGGCGAGGACTTTCGGATTACCCTTCATTGACTCTCTATATTACAGCGGCTGAAACATTTCCGCCGTTCTTCCTCGCGCCTGTTTCGTATAAGAGCGTGATCGTGATTGCGTGCTGTGGCAACTTGTGAAGATGTTGTGCGCGGCTATACGCTCTCTCGTGCGACATCCCGCATCTCAAGGCTCTGGACGTACGAATGTGAGGACTGCTGAGAATCCAACTGTTCGCTGATGAATTCGTGCAGAAAGTGCGGCTGATAGTGCGCATAGACCCGCGCGCCGAACCGAAAAAGATCGGATGCTGAATTCCGAAATCGATCGACGCCGCGTCGTTCCCACTCACACACCAGGGCCAATCCCTCGTCGGCGAGATCCGTTGCTTCATGGACGTCTGCCATGACCGTTTCGCTTCTCACCCGGGCTGATAACCGGCGTGCCGCGATGCGACAGAGCACGTGGCGGGCTTTGAGGCCGGCCTCGGCCGCCGCGGCATCCTCATGTTCCCGCACCTTCACCAACGCCAGCGCTCTGCGCGCCGCGTTCTGCGCTGCGAAGTCCGACACAATCGTATCCTCCGAAACCTGAACGTTCGCGAGGTTCATCCACACGACCGCGAGGAGATAGTCGCGCTCGGGCGCCTCCATTTCCTTAGCGGAGTCGAGGACCGCAATGGCGGCGACCAGGCCGGCGACGGCGTCCGTCGTCGCCGGCGCATTCAGAGCCGCAAGGACCAACGCCCGGTTCTGATGGGCGAGCGCTAAACGTCTGGAAAAGCGCGCGTCGTCACCGAGCCGTAGCGGACGCAGGAGCGCCAACGCTTCGTCGTAGGCGTCAAGCGCTGGCGCATGGTGGGCGGAGCCAAGGCGCGTGAGCGCCTCAGCGCGATTGAGCCAACAGGCGGCCAGGCCGTAGGCGTGCATGGGCGCCTCCATTGGCAACCGGCGTCGCAGTTCGCGCGCGTGATCGAAACAGCGAAGCGCGGCGTCCACATCGTCGTCGGACTGCATCAGACGGATGCCTTCCTTCATGAAGAAAGACGCCCGCGCGTCGGTGGCTTCGATCTCCCGAGGGTCCGGAATACTGTCGGATGCGGTCGACGGTTGGGCTCCTGTCATAGCTCTGCCCAGTACCGGATGATGTTGTGGTAGATGCTGGTGAGTTTTCGGACCTCGGGGTCGTTGCGGCCGAGGCGGTGGACCAGAGCCTGGATCGCATTGTCCATGTCGAAGGTCATCCGCCGCGCAAGCGGGTCCTTAATCATGCTCTGCAGCCAGAAGAAGGAGGACACTCGCGCGCCCCTCGTGACCGGAGTTACCAGGTGCAGGCTGCTCGATGGGTAGAGGACGAGATGGCCCGCGGGCAGCTTAACCCGGTGGGAGCCATAGTAGTCGTCGATCTCCAATTCGCCGCCATCGTACTCCTCAGGCTCCGACAGGAACAAGGTGGCCGAAAGATCGGTGCGTATGCGCAGGCCGGTAAGTCGGTCGCCCCGGATGCAGTTATCGACGTGCTCGCCGAAGAACTGCCCCGCGACGTACTTGTTGAACAGCGGTGGGAAGATGTGCAGCGGCACCGCCGCCGAAACGAACACAGTGTTGGCGGCGAGCGCGCGGAGAATGCGCTCGCCGAGTTGTCGGGACGTCTTGCCGTCAGGCGGCAACTGTTCGTTCTTCTTCACCTCCGCCGATTGTGCCCCGGCCGTCGAGCGGCCGTCCTCCCAGGCTTCGGCTGCCATGATGCGGCGAAAATCCGCGACATCGTCTTTGCTCAGAACATCGGGTATACAGATCAGCACGTGTGACTTTACCTATGTGGATCACCTACAACTTATCGAAGTTAAAGGCCAGGCTAAGATAGACCGCGCGGCCGGGCGCGACTCTGACGAATGGCTGCGAACTCTGGTACAGGGAGTCGTAATACGTCTTGTTGGTGATGTTCTGCGCGAGGAGCTTCACGCTCGTGTAGTTGTTGATCTTCGATTCGGCGAAGACGTCGAATCGCCAGTGCGGGGGCAGGAACGTCGGGTCCGGCGTGCCGGGATAGGCGATGCCGCCATTTGCGGCGAGCAGCGACCCGCCTTCGATTCTTGAATCGTAGACGATCTGCCCGCCCAACTCCAGCCACCTCTTTACCTGGTATTTGGTCAGGAGGTTGAACGACTGTGGCGCTATGTTGGCCAATTGCAGGCCCACGTTGGTCGGGACGATCGATTTGGTCACCTTGGGGTCCATCAACACCAGGCCGCCCAGGACGCTCCACTTGTTGGTGAGCTTTCCGGCCAACTCGAAATCCACCCCGCGAACACGATAGGCTGCGCCAGGGACGATCTGACCGCTCGTGTACCCGGGCAGATTGGCCGGCGCTGTTTCCCGTGCGTTGGTCACGTCGGTCTGGAACACGGCGGCGGTCGCCAGCAGGTGCTCTTTGAACAGCCCCCATTTGTTGCCGACCTCATAGGACCTGCTCTTTTGAGGTCCGAAGATCTGCGTTCCGTTCTGGGTAGAAGCAAGGCCGCCGTAGCTGCTCGACGTCGCATCCAACTCGTCACCCACGGGATCGGCCGCGGTGGCGTAGGCGAAGTAGATACTGGCGATCTTCACCGGCTTGACCGCCAGCCCCACGTTCCAGCTCGGGATGCCGTCGTGCGCCGACTGTGAACTCGTGTTGTTCGCGGCGGAAATGTGGTAGTCGTCGTAGCGGATTCCCGCGTTCAGGATGATGAAATCGTGATAGTTCGCCGTGTCCATGAGGAACCCGGCGTTCGTGTCCACCTTATATTTCAGGGGGTTGCCGGCAAGAGTAATGGGGTTCGATCCGTATACGTCATTAGGCGGATCGTAGACGCTGACAATCGGCGCTCCACTCGATGCGAAGGCAACAGGCCCCGTGGTCAGTTCTGACGTCAGACCGCTATAGCCCTGGATGCCGATCCGCTCGCTGGAGAACTCCCCACCGAGGATCGCCGTGTGTTTGATTTCGCCCGTATCGAATTTGAATGTGATCTGGGGCTGCTCGTTGAGGACATTGACCGGCTCGTAACGGCTTTGCGCGTTGAGCTGAACATAGCCGGAGAAAAACGTCAACGTTGAGGAATAGGGGGCGGTCGCTCCGCTGGCGCTCGGGTTCTCCGGAATCGTGCCGATGTAGTTCAGGAGGGATTTGCTCGCGCGGAACTTGTTCTCCAACGTGATATGGTCGTTGAGCTTCCACTCGGCGTCGAGCGTGCCCATATCCTGCGTCGACTTGGTGAAGTCTCGATTGACAGCGCCGTAGAAGGTGTCCCGTGATATCCCAAGCCCACCCTCGGTGACCGGCTCGCGTGTCACCTGGTCGGTCGGAACGCCAAAATCCGGAATGCCCCAAAGATAGGTGTGGGAATAGTTTGCCGTCAGCTTGAAGTTCGTGGTTGGGTGGTAGACCACATTCGCGGCGGCGCCCCAGCGATCGTCCGTCGTGAAGTCGCGGCCGGCGATGTCGCCATATTGGAACATGCCGTTGAGACGCACGTCGAGCGCCGGGCTGATGACCTTGTTGATGTCGACAGTTCCGCGTTTGAGGGAGTCGTTGAAGCCGCCCTCGCTTTCGAAGTGATAGAAGTCCGTGTCCTGCGCTTCCTTGGTGACGATGTTCAGCGCGCCGCCTGTCGTGCCCCGGCCGGCGAACGAGGAGGCCGGCCCGCGCAGGATCTCGAGCTGCTCGACGTCGAAGGTCTCGCGGATGCTGACGCCGGGATCCCGAACGCCGTCGATGAAGACGTCGTTGCGCGCATCGTAGCCGCGGACAAAGAAGCGGTCACCGAAGGCGTTGCCGCCTTCGCCCGTTCCCAGCGTGACGCCGGCCGTTGACCGCAGTGCTTCACGGAGGCTGGTCGCGTTCTTGTCTTCGAGCGCCTCCTGCGTAAGAACCGTCTCCGTTCTCGCTGTATTCAGGATCGGCTCGGTGAACTTGCTCGATGCAAGGCGATCGGCCTTGTAGGGCGCGTCCGGGTCCGCATAGGGATCTGCGCCGGGAGCACGCGCCGTCACATTGACGGACTCGGATCGGACACGGAATTCAAAGGTCACAACGGTTGGCGCCGTAAAGCGGAACATCACGCTGGTGCCCTGGAGCAGATGCAGGAGCGCCTCTTGAATCGTAAAGGTCCCGGAAAGACCAGGCGATGTGATGGTGCCGATTGCATCGTCGGACAGCGTAAATGTGATGCCGGCGGCACGCGCGAACTGCGGAAGTACCTCGGAAAGCGGTCCGGCCGCGATGTCAAAGCGCTGAGCTTGCGTCTGAGATACAGCACCCGCTGGCTGCGGTACGCCTTGTGCATGAGCCACATTAATCGTCTTAGTGCCTATTGCCGAGCATGCAACGACAGTTCCGATCGCCGTCCATCGAGACGTGATCGGCCAACTGTTCCGGCTATTCCTCTTCGCTTTCTTCTTGCCTGCCGTCCCGATTTTGGACTTCATGCCATTCTTCTCCTTGATAGATTTCCAGCGGTCGTCGGATCGGGCAGCGATATGCAACTCAGTTGCATTTTCGAACGCCGGCAGGACCAAATCGAACGGCCCCGGCGCGATATGAAACTGCAGCATCGGGATCGGGACGCCGCTGCGATTCGATGAAAACGGTAATTGCTGCGCCGCGGCCGGACCGATGGTCTGGCTTCCCACCACGATGTGAATGGCTACCGTTCCCACCGCCGGCCGGCGGCAGGAAAACGGGCCGGAACTTCTGCGACTTCTCCTCGCGTTTGCGTCCCATTGCCTGTTCTCTCCGATAACTTCCCGTTGCGTCGTACACCGCACGATCGCCGGCTTCCCTTCAGTCGCTGCTCAAATCGGCACACTTCTCCCGCGGGCGCCGCGCGCTGATCCGGTCTGGTTCCGATTCCTTAATCTGCGTGTTTCGCGCAGTCGCTGCAGCTACCGCCGACTTCCATGCGGACGACGTTTATATGAAAGCCGCATTCGCGTCCGATCTCCTGTTTCAGGCGCTCAAATAAAGCGCTTCCGAACTCCTCGATCTTTCCGCAGCGGAAGCAGGCGAGGTGAATATGATCGCGTTCGCTTCTCACTTCGTAGTAATGCTTCTCGCCGTTCAGGTGCATCAGATCGAGCTCATCCACGAGACGCAGTTTCTTGAGCAGTTCCAGCGTTCGGTAGACCGTGGCGCGGTTCACGCTGCTGTCCCGCTCCTTCGCGAGCCGCAGCAGCGACTTGGCGTCGAGATGCTCTTTCGCCGACTGAATCACTTCGAGCAAAGCCCTCCGCTGGCTGGTCAGCCGCAGCCCTTTCGCGGCGAATTCCTCGACCAGCGATTGGCGTTCCTGTGAAGAAGGGTCCATTTATTTGCGACGAAGTCGCAACTGAGGTCCTGACTCAACAAGGCTTTAGTTGCGACCCTGTCGCAGAAACAGGACTAAATCAGTCCGAGATCGAAATTCAGGATACCCTTGGCGTTCTCGGCGTGTCAATCATTTTTTGCAACTCATTTGCAAAATTGGTACCGGGGCGAGCGGAGAATGTCTCTGGTCTAACGTGGGTCGACGGTATTCGTGGCCATCATCGCGAGAGCCGTCAGGCTCGGAATGAAGAAATAATCGCCGCCGCGCAGCTCTACGAAGTTCGGCAGACCTCCGCAGAGGAACGGTGGATTCTTCGGATCGGTGGTGCCCTGAATCGCGAACTTGCCCCGGCCTTCGTGGTTGCCCAGCATAAGGTCCTTGTCATTGCCCTGATGCGCGTCGTTGCCGTATTCGATCCATTGCTGCTGCACGAATTCGAACTGCCGGAAGATGCTCGCGTTGAGCGCCATAAAGACGATGCCGCGATCGTCCGTATCGCTTACAGGCTGTCCTTCCGGAACGTACTCGCCGTAGGGCAGTCCGCGCCTCATGATGCGCCGCCGGTTCACCAGATTCCCGTTGAATCCGAAGGCATCGCGCGGATGCACGCGGCGAATATGCGATCCGAGCGGACACCGCGTTCCGGCGAGGTCGCCGCCATAAGCGAAATTGGTGTTCTGCTCCTTGTCGGCCACAACTGCGGGATCGGGCCGGTCCGGAGAACGTTCGAGCGGCGTACCGTCGCGCCACCGCCCCACGAATTTGGCCGCGAGTTTTTCCTTCCCGCCCGCATACTGTTTGCCCTTCTCCTCGAGATAGGCACGAAAGGTTGCCACATTCTGGTGCAGCTTCCGGTAGACCATGAAGGTGCCGTTGCGGCCCAGCAGATGCGGAATCGGCGCCACGGGAAGCTCTCCCGCCTCATCGGCATAGCCGAGCAGAAACTCGCCGGTGGCCAGCGCCTGCCAGTTTCCCATGTCGTCGAGCTTGCCCTGACCCGGAACGCAGTCTCTCTCGGCGCCTTTAAAATCGGGGTTGCCGAATCCGTCCGTATATCCGAAGTGTTCCTGTGTCGAGAATTTGCCCTCTACCTGGATTGCGCACGCGTCCTGAGCCTCGACCAGGAGCGCGCCCTTCGTATCTTCCATCAGCCGCACCATATTGCCGCAGCATTCTTCCAGCGCTTCCGGGGAGCGGGCATTCACCGCGAGCCACGCATGGACGCCGCCCTCATGCCACACTTTGTCCCAGTTTTCCGGACTGTTTCTTCCCGTGTCGCCCAGAATGTCCGCGCGGGCCCGCATCCCCTGCTGAAATTCGAGCGGAAAACTGAGCAGGCTCGCCAACGGAAGACCCAATCGAATCATTCCCCGATGAGTAAACGCGATGTTCACCGTACTCAAGGGTTTCTTATTGACGTCCCAGCGCTCGCCCGTCGTGATGACTTCCAGCAGCTTGAGGAGAAACGCCCGCGCCGCGTCCGGCTCGCCCAGTTCGAGCAGCAGATAACGTGCGTGCGGGAAATTGTAACCCTTAAGCGCAAAACCCTGAATATCGGAAACGTCGATTTTAGTCATGCGGCCGCCTCTCCTGCGGAATGTCCCGTGATTCGTCGCCTCCGCGTGGCAGGGGAGGCGCCTTGCGCAACCGTTCCAGAAACACGCCGAACGCCTGCTGTAATTCCGCGGCCGGCATGCCCTGATGCTTCTCCATGAAATGCGCCAGTGCCGATTGCGTCTTCAGCGCCTCCAGCGTGGTGTCCACGGTTCGATCGTTCACGTCGGCGAAGAAAAAGGTGGTTTTGATCTGGCACTTCTTCATATAGGACACGAATGCGTCCACATTTTTGGCGCCCGGAAATTCCACGCAATGGCCCCAAACCGCGTCTACGAATTCCTGTGTCTCGGTCGCCATCCGCCGGAGGTAGGTATCGAGGTCGCCGTCGAAATTCGTCTCGAAGACGAGATATCTGGACTTCAGATGCTCCTCGCACGCGGGCAGGCCGACGAAGACCACATCGTCCATTACCGCCAGCCGCGCGAGGTACGTGCTGGATAACTGCGCGAACGGGCTTCGGTGGTCGCGCGGCAGCCGGCTCAGATACCAGCGCAGTTCCATCGAATGGCAGATATCGAGACGGTTGTCCTCAATGACAGGGGAAAGGATGGTGAGCCCGTAGGTGCTGCCGTTGACGTTACCCATATCTATGTGCCCACCGGAGCGATGCCCGTGTTGCCGAGATCGGGAGACACCACAGCCTGGAACTCAAGCCACGCCTTCTCGAATTCCGCCGTGGAAAGCGACTGGCTGCGGCTCGCAAACTTCGTCAACGCGTCCCGCACCCGCAGAGCGGCTTTTATATCGTTGGTGGCCGAATGCGGATATACGTTGTAGTAGTAGTCGGTATCGAACTGGACCAGGGAGATGTACTGTTTGAAACCGGTAACAGGCCGTGAGCCCGGGTACCTTTCGCTCCACCTCCAGATCAGATCCAGACCCTGATAAAGGACGGAGGAAAAGGCGTCGATGTACTGATTCCAGGTGCCATTGAAGTTGCTGAAGAAAAGCAGGTAGTCGTATTTCAGGTTTTCCACCGGCTGCTGGTCGGAAAGGTGCGGAAACTCCGTCCTCTTGATGCACACCCACCGGGCAAAATGAATGAAAGACAGGTTCTTGAGATCTTTCTGTTTTGCTTTCCACGCATCCAGCACAAAGAAGATGAGCTTGAGAAGCGGCGTCTTCCACGGCTTCATCGGCGTAATCGCGTTCATCGCGTACGCCTTGCCGTTAAGGTTGGTCATCAGAATATGGTAAGCCAGTTGGGCGCAGCGTGGGCGACCGGCGTTGTTACCATGGAAATTTCCCCTTAAAACATGGCCCTGCGTTTCTACAACACACTGACCCAGGAGGTCCAGCCGTTCGTTCCTGTCGATCCGAACGCGGTGAAGATCTATACGTGCGGCCCGACGGTTTACGACTTTGCGCACATCGGCAACTTCCGGACGTTCGTCTTTTACGATCTGCTGCGCCGCGTGCTGCGCCTGAACGGCTACAAGCTCGAACACGTGATGAACATCACCGACGTGGACGACAAGATTATTCGCAACGCAGTTGCACAGGGCAAATCGCTCAGCGAGTACACCGAAATCTACACGAAGGCATTTCTCGACGACTGCGCCATCCTGCATCTGGAGCGTCCGGAGCGCATCGCACGAGCGACCGAACACATTCCGGAAATGGCCGCCGCCATTCACAAATTGGAAGAGCAGGGCCACACCTATCGCAGCGACGGCAGCGTATACTTCCGCATTTCGAGCTTTCCCGGCTACGGCAAGCTTTCGCACAACGATTTCGACGGCATGGTTTCCGGTGCGCGCGTGGACGTCGATAGCTACGAGAAGAGCGATGGCCGGGACTTCGCGCTCTGGAAGGCGCCAAAGCCGGGCGAACCTTCCTGGGATACCGAGGTCGGCACGGGCCGGCCCGGCTGGCACATCGAGTGCTCGGTGATGGCGGTGGAGTTTCTCGGCGCCACGCTCGACATTCATGCGGGTGGTGTGGATCTGATTTTTCCGCATCATGAGAATGAAATCGCACAGTCGGAAGCATTGACCGGCAAGCCATTCTCGCATTACTGGCTGCACTCGGAGTTTCTGCTGGTGGACGGCCAGAAGATGTCGAAATCGCTCGGCAACTTCTACACCCTTCGCGACCTCAGAGAACGTGGTCACTCGCCCGAATCGATACGCTACCTGCTCGCTTCCGTGCCCTATCGCAAAGGGCTGAACTTCACCATGGACGGTCTGAAATCGGCCGCCACAGCCATCGACCGTCTGCGCAATTTCAAGCTTCGCCTCGAATCGGCAAAGCTCGCGGACGGCGTCAATCCGAAGCTGGCCGAAGCCGCCTCTCAAGCCAGGAAGGCCTTTCGCGAAGCGCTCGATGACGATCTCAACACCGCCGAAGCGCTCGCCGCAATTTTCGAATTCGTCCGCGAAGCCAACACCGCCATGGATCACGGCCAGTTCCTCTGCCAGAACCGCGAAAGCGCGCTCGCCGTTCTCGACGATTTCGATTCCTTCTTCGACGTTCTGAAGCCCACCGCCGTGGCCAATGGCCTCTCGGACGACGATATCGACAAGCTCATCGCCGAACGCGCCGCCGCCAAAAAAGCGCGCGATTTTGCCCGCGCCGATGGCGTTCGCGCCCAACTTCTCGAACAGGGCGTCATCCTGGAAGACACTAAAGATGGAGTCCGCTGGAAACGAAAGTAGATGAAGCTCGATACCAAAGCCGTTCACGCAGGTGATCGCAAGCGCGCCGGAAACTTCACTCCGGTCACCACGCCCATCCACACCGCCACCACTTACTTCTATGATGATGCCGCCGAGCTCGAGCGCGTCTTCGCCAACGAACAGCCCGGTCCCTCCTATTCGCGCCACGGCAACCCGACCAACCAAGCGCTCGAAGAACTCCTCACATCGCTCGAATCGGGCGCCGGCGCTCTGGCCTGCAGTTCCGGAATGGCCGCCCTCAACCTCGCCATAGCGGCCGCCCTGCTCGATCGCAGGCGCGTGATTCTGGCCGCCAGCGCTCTCTACGGCGCTACCATCAACATGCTCACCAAGGTGCTGGAACCCTCCGGCATCGAAACCGTGTTCGTTGATTTCTGCGACGAACAAGCCGTCGCCGCCGCCATCGCCGAACACCGCCCGGGCGCGCTGCTCCTTGAAACCATCTCGAATCCGCTGCTCCGCGTTCCGCCGCTCGACCGCATCGCCGCCGTGGCCAAAGAAGCCGGTGCGCAGCTGATTGTCGACAGCACGTTCTCGACGCCTCTCGTCATCCGCCCGCTCGAACTCGGCGCGACCTTCGTGGTGCACAGCCTCACCAAATACCTCGCCGGACATGGCGACGTTCTCGGCGGCGCCGTAATCACCGACGACGCGAATCTCGAGCCCCTGCGCGCGCTTGGCCGCTCCCTCGGACCGGTGCTCGGACCGTTCGAATCGTATCTCTCGATGCGCGGCATCAAGACTTTTCCGCTGCGCATGCAGCGCCAGTGCGCCAATGCCTGCCGCATTGCGAACTGGCTCTCCACGCACCCCGCCATCGACCGCGTGAACTTTCCCGGCGATGCAAAGCATCCCGACGCGGCCGCCATCAAACGCCTCTTCGCGCCCGACCTCTACGGCGCCATGCTGAGTTTCGAAGTAAAGGGCGCCGACCGCGAGGGTGCCTACCGCGTCATGAACGCGCTTCGCCTCATTGTCCCCGCGACATCGCTTGGAGATGTGCAAAGCATGGTGGCATACCCCGTCATGGCATCGCACCGCGATCTGTCGCCGAAGCATCGCGCGCGCATGGGGATCAAAGACAACCTGCTGCGTCTCTCCGCGGGCATCGAAGCCGTGGAGGATCTCATCGCCGACCTCGACCAGGCCCTCCGGGCATAAACTAAATCCCATGAGCCTTGCGCTCCGGAGTTCCGCCTTGCTCCTGATTGCCGCCATGGCCGCCTCAACCGCAGGCAACGATGCCGACGAACTCCTCCAGAAAGCCCGCGTCAGGGCTCTCGACAGCACGCACCGTTTGCCCCGCTACACCTGTGTTGAAAACATTTCGCGCGCGCAATACATGCCCGCGCCCAACAGTCCCTCCACCTGCCCGGCGCTGATCACCACGCACCGGCTGGCCGATTCCCGCGGCCAACTCGCCACGCGGGACCGGCTTCGTCTCGACGTCGCCGTCGTCGGTAACGGAGAGATCTTCTCCTGGGCGGGCGCGGGGAAATTCGAAACACCGGATATCGACAAGCTGGTCGGCGGCGGCGTTTCCGGCAGCGGCGACTTCGGATCTTTCCTGGCGAGCGTATTCGGCAATGCGCCCGATCTCGTTCGCTACCTCGGCCTGCGTAACGATGCCGCGTATTTCGAATACAACGTACCGCGAGCAAAGAGCTCTTACACCTACCGCAGCAATCTCAAAGATCCCCCGAAGATCATTGCGTATCACGGCAGTTTCCTGGTCGACCCGTCCGATGCCGACCTGCAGCAGCTCGTTGTCGAAGCCGACGAGTTCGAGCCGCGCGACCCCGCCTGCCGCGTCCGGCACACCATGAACTACCAGCGCGTCAAGATCGGCGATGGAGATTTTCTCCTGCCCGAAGTCTCCACGATGAAAGCCCTCTATCACAACGGCTCGGAGTCGGAGAACGAAACGCGATATTCCGATTGCCGCGAATATGTGGGTGAATCCATCATCCGCTTCGATGACGTAGACACGTCCGCCGCAACCGCCGCAGCTTCAAAGGCCGCCGCTCAGCCCCTGTCGCCGAAGACGCGCCTCCAGATCTCTTTGTCGAAACCGATCGACACCGAGCTCGCCGCCGCGGGAGACGAAGTCACCGGAGTCTGCACCGTCGGGCACGAAAACGATCGCGTTCACGGGCGCATATTAAGGCTCGCCCAGTTCCTCATTCCCGCGCCCCGCTGGGCCATGGCGATTCGTTTCGATTCGATCGAGCGAGGAGGCGTAACGCAGCCGCTTTCTCTTCGCCAAATCGACAACAAAAAACCTTCCCCCTTCGCGGATCTCCCCGCGGACGCCGGTGTCTTCATCTTCGAAGGGCGCGGCTACCCGGTCCTCGACCAGCACTTCCGCTCCGCCTGGGAGACCCGCTGAAGCTGGACATTTCTCCCTCCGAAAGCGCGCGCCACGTCCCTATCCTCAGCCCCGCGATTTCAATCGGGCCTATCCCTGTCCGCACAAGCTTCAACACCTTGCTCCCTACAGCCTCGATCATGCGCCGCACCTGTCGATTCCGCCCCTCGGTAATCCGGATTTCGAGATGCGAATGTTTCCCCGAATCGCGCACCCGCTTCACCACCGCCGGATGCGTCGGACCATCGCTCAACTCCACACCCTGCCGCAGCCGATCGAGCGCTTCATCGGAAAGCAGATCCGCGCATTTCACCAGATAGGTCTTCGGAATCTTATGCTCCGGATTGGTCAACCGTTCCGCAAACTGCGTGTCGTTTGTCAGGATCAGCAGCCCGCTCGTATCGAGATCCAAACGCCCCACCGGAGAAACAAACGTGTCCACATCTCCGACGAGATCGTACACCGTCGGC
>DATAXN010000023.1:0-2498 GCA_036273015.1 Bryobacteraceae bacterium
TGCGGCAGCATCGAAGTCGTTGAAGGTCTCGTCGTTGTTGCTCGGCGCGGGCGGATTCTTCTCGCCCTTCAGTTGGGCAAGAGCCCGCCTGTTCCAGAAGAGCAGATGATAGGTCAGCATGCCGACCGAGTGATTGGCGTCGGAATCGACCTTGCCCGCGGCATTGGTTGGCACCCACTTCGCCTGGTCTGCGCTGAGCCCGGCCACGGCCGTATCTACCGGCACAAACCACTCGGCCTTATCGTGCGTCGAGCGGAGTTGCGAGAGCAGAATGCTCCGCAGCGTCGTCGGAGGCTGCGGCTTGGCTGTCGGAGCCTGAGCGCCGGCCAGCGGCACGGCCAGAAGAAAGATTGCCGGAAAGAGAAGCAGCAGGGAAGTACGAAGTCGCGTCATCCCGGCATTCTAGCCCCCACGCAGCGAAGCGCACCGACCAGTTTTCGCCCGAATACAAAAAGCCGGGACGAACGCCAGGACGAAAGTCCCGGGGTGCCCCACATCTCGATTCTGAGATGTGGGAGACCGCGAACGCCCGCGCGAAGCGACCGAAGGGAGCGAAGCAATCGACCTCGGGCGCCGAAGGCGCGATCGCCTGGACGGCCAGTCCCCGGGTGCCCCACATCTCGATTCTGAGATGTGGGAGACCACGAACGCCCGCGCGAAGCGACCAACGGGAGCGAAGCAATCACCTCCGGCGCCGAAGGTGCGATTGACTGGACGGCCAGTCCCGCGATCGCCTGGACGGCCAGTCCCTAGGCGGAGCGGCGTCTACGCCCGCTGACCAGATAGATCGCCGCCCGCAGCTCCAGCAGGGGATCAGCCGAAGGCTCGATCCCATCCAGCCGCGGAATCGGATCGAAAATAATATGCTTCTGTTCGGTCTCGTTCTCCCCGACCAGCGCGGTCAGGCTCAGGGTTCCCAGCTCCACCAGCGCCCGGTCTTCCGGCCAGGGAACGGTCGCATCGTCGACAACGTCTCCCTCGTTGGCCACCTGCACCAGGATCTTGAACTTCGCCGGTCCCTTGCCGACCCGCTCCGCGATCTCGTCGAAGAGATAGTTGGCGCTCCTGGCCTTGGTCGCCGCGTCGTCGAGGTGTTGGTTACCGGCCTCGGGAACGATGCGGTAGCGCCCGTAGCGGGCCACGCCGTCCTTGTTGATGAAGCGCATGGCGGTCACGCCGAAATAAGTCTCCGTCGCAAAGCTCTCCGGAGCCGGCTTGGGCGCCTGCACAAACGCCAGGGCCGCGGGATGGCTGCCCAGAAAGGCCTCCAGCGGAGAACCCGAAAGGTTCGCCGGGTCGCTCGACGCCAGCGCCTCGAGAAACTCCAGGAACTCCGCGCCGGTGTGCGTGGGAAAGCCGTCGGTCGAGTGGCTCACGATATCGGTGTGCACATGTTCGGCGAGGTTGAAGCGGATGGCGAAGCCGCGCGGGTTCGCGTTGGGATCGTTGTCCGGAATCATCGGAACGCCGGTTGAGTTAGAGAAGCGCACCGTCACCGGCGTCGACTCCCGCGTAATGTGCGCCGCTCTGCTCAGCGAATCCGCGCCCGGGGATGGCGTAAACGTACCCGTCAGCATCACGCCTTTCGCGTGGGCCGGACGATACCCTGCGTTCAATCCAAAAATCTTGTCAAACTGCTGGAGAAGGCCGTGGCTCAGCGCCAGAAGCTTCTCATCGGTAGGAAGTGGCATTCATTGCTCCTAAAAAGTCAGACTGCACCGCCAAACGGCGCCTACCGCTTCGATCGCGCGAACCCACCAACAGGTGCGAGAAAGATAAGCCCGGGTGCCCCACATCTCGAATCTGAGATGTGGATTTCGCTGACATCTTCAACTAATCCGCTGAAAAACTCGCTTGGACACTTCAACGAAATGAGTGAACTACCAAAGCAACAAAAACAGTTGCCACACGTATTGCTGTCGCTAAGGTGCCTTTTCTGATATGTAGCTGTCGCCGTATTTCTTTTTGAATTCAAGTGCTCTACGCAGTGCTCCGTCAAAATCGGCGCAATCATGAAAAGAGGCATCCTCTCCACTCGTCGGGTGGTTCTTGTCTCCCCGAACAAATCCGCTGAATCTATAGCCGAGATATATTCGGCAGAACTTTTGAGAGGTCGTCTCACCGAATCCGTTGTCGTATCGGAATATTCCACTAATAGCAATACTCTGGCGCGTATGCATAATTTCGTTCATCGACGACTGATTGAAGCCAGGGAGATAGCAAGCATGGATGCTCCCAGAGAGTAAAACGAGGATCGGCGACTCGCTGGCAACAACTTGAGGGGCGTTGATGTTGCATGGAACGGGTTTACCAATCGGTTGTTTTTCGGGAAGGGAAATCCGCTAAGCCGTCATGCGGACCTCAACGTCCTTGGCCGTAACTCTTCCGGGCAGCGGTCTGACTGCTGCAATGATTGCGGGGACGCTGATAGAAGGGTCGAATACCAAAACGGCACCTTGGCTGCCGATGATCTGTTGTCTCGTCAAGGCGGTCTGTCT
>DATAXN010000024.1:0-43302 GCA_036273015.1 Bryobacteraceae bacterium
GCCCTGAGACATCGTATAAGGCAAAAAGCGGTCGATGCAGGTCTCGATCTCGAAGCCGCATTTCGTCAGGACTTCAACCAAAGACAACTCGGTCAAAGCAACGTAGTGGTCGAAGAAATCCCAGTAGGCGCCGGGAACATACTTGATGTTCGGACCCATCATCACCAGCCGTCCGCCGGGACGAAGGGCGGCCATAGCCTGGTTTAACGTTCTTTCCAGCGCGGTCTTGTCCGGCAGATGCTCAAAAAAATTGCTGGTGAAGATCGCGTCCAATGTATCCGGCGGAATGCTCCAGGGAAGCGAACAATCCTGCTGCAGAACAGTCACGTCCGACGCCGCCAGTTTCGTTGCGCCGGGGTTCAAATCCATCGCGAACTTCCTGCGCGCGGATATCGCGTTGATGAATTCGCAATAGCCGCAACCAAGGTCAAGAACCGTGGCCTCGGCCGGGATCCACTGAGAGAAAAATGCGCACAGGATGTTCCAGATTTTCTTCCGGTATTCCGATTTGCCGGCGAACCGGTTCTGATAAATCTGTTCCAGATCGCTGGGGGAATGGCGGGTCATGCGGGAAACTCCCGGCTTAACCTGAATACGTCAGCGCTCATGCGCGTATTACTGGGGCTGGTTTTCATTTTGTTTGTTGTAGTCGCCGCGGCTGAAATACTTCTCCAGCCAGCAATACAGCGCAATGAACAGGTAACGGCTCCCCATCTCCCTGATCTTCAATTTGGATTCACCGGACCGGCGGTTGCGCCACGTGATCGGCACAACCCTCCAGGAGTAGCCGCGAACAATGGTCTTGAGCGGCAGTTCAATCGTCAGGTTGAAGTGAGGCGACAGAAACGGACGGCATCCTTCAATAACGGTGCGGCGATAAGCCTTGAAGGCATTGGTGAAATCATTCAGAGGAACGCGAAACAGCACACGCAGAAACAGATTGGCGAATCGGTTGACAAGCAGCTTGTGAGCCGGATAGTCGATCACACCCCCGCCCTTGAGGAAGCGTGAGCCGAATGCCGCATCCCAGCCTTCGTTGAGCGTCTGCCAATAACGCACCACGTCCCGGCAATCGTCCGATTCGTCGGCCATCATCACGACTACGGCATCGCCGTTCAAATGGTCGAATCCGAACGTGATGGCGCGCCCGAACCCGTGGGAGCCATTGTTCTGCATGGGAGCAAGCGACGGGATTCGCGTCTTGAGATCGCAAAGGGTATTCCAGGTGGAATCCGAGCTGCCATCGTCAACCACAATGATTTCGTGGTCGATCTGGTTGAGGCGCAGTTCAAGGTAGAGGTGTTCCACTGTAGCGGCGATGCAGCCGGCTTCGTCACGCGCCGGAATGACCACCGAGAGAAGCCGCAGCGGCGGGCGGCCTTCAGGTCTGGCGGGCGGCTTCACAGACCGCTCCGCTGCAGCCAGTCGGGATGTTGATGCGCATGATCGGCAATCTGGCTCAGGATGTGGTCCATGCCGCGGGACGGCGTCCAGGCGAAATCGCGCTCGGCGCCGGAATTGTCCATGACGATCCAGGGAATGTCGTAGGGTCTCGGGCGCAGGTCGCTTGTCGGCGCGTGGGCTCCAAAGCGGACGTCGCACCAGGCGTTCAACCCGCTCAGGGATATTGCGTTGGCTGGACCTCCGCCCACGGTGTAGAGACGGGAGCCGCCCTTACGGTCTGCCCGCATCTGCTTCGCCAGCAAATCCGCAAGATCGATAGGACTGAGGGCATCGCGCACCTGCTTGCCCTGACCGTCAAAGCCGATATATTTCAGCGGCCGCCTGCGCAAATGCGCGTTCACCCAGAACGCAAAGATTCCCTGCTCGGGCGTGCCAAACTGTCCAGGTCCTGCGAGCACTCCACAGCGATTGATCCAGACCGGAAAATCAAAGGCTTCACTGTATTCGAGAGCGAGAATCTCGCAGGCCAGCTTCGTGCTTCCGTAAAGGGAAATGGGCGCTTGTGTCGGGAAATCGGGCCCCAGCCCGCGGGTCGAAACGCCTTGCTTCATCGAGGCCTGAATATCCAGTTCGAAGGCCTGCCCGTTATCCCGCAAAGGCAGGGCCGCCAGAGCGGCAATCGAATAGACGCGACTCGTGCTGAGCACCACTAACCCCGCCCGATGTTGCTTGCAGTATTCGAGCACGTGAATCATGCTCGCCAGATTGTGCTCCAGCAATTGACGGCTGGAAGACACGCCATCGATTCCCGCGAGCACGCTCGGGTTGGCGGCGGTATCAATGACCCAATCGACCGAAGGCAAAGTCTCAAAGTCACTGGCCGATCGAATATCGGCGTGGATGAATTTGACGCCCAGTTCGCGCATGCGAGCCCGGTTGGATTCCGCTCCGGGACGCATCAGATTATCGACGCCCCAAATGGACAATCCCTCAATGCGGTCCCTGAGCGCTTCGGCAAGCGCGCTGCCCACAAACCCGCAGACGCCCGTTATCAGCAGCTTCATCGGAGAGCCGATGTCTCCTGGCGGGACATCCGGGCGGACGCGAACAGGCAACGAGATGGCCGGACATGAGGAACCATTTCAAAAATGGGTGTGAAATCGACCATTTCCTATAGTATCCGCCGAGGAGGGATTTCTGCGCGACTGAGGGCCCGACCTGTTCACAAACCGGTATCGCGTGAAATTGGCGATCCGGGCGTGATAGATTTCCGGTTGAAGGGAATTTCGTTTATGCATTACCAAAAAGGTCTTTCCATAGGATTCACCGTTGCTGCATTGAGCATGCTGGCTGCATCGGCCATGGCCCAGGGCCCGGCGCCGCCGGCCGCGCCGTTCATGACCCATCAGTTAAAACCCAACATCTACTGGATCGAAGGCGGGGGCGGAAACAGCGGTGTGATCGTGGGCGACAAGGGCGTAGTTGTCATCGACGCCAAGACGACCGCGGCCGGCGGGAAAGAACTGCTGGAAGATATTGCGAAAATCACGCCGAAACCCGTCACGACCGTCATTCTCACGCACAGCGACGCGGATCACGTAAATGGTCTCGCCTCATTCCCGGCGGGAGTGAAGGTGATCGCGCAGGAAAACAACAAGAAAGAACAGGAAACGGCTTTGGCCGCGGGTGGCCGGGGCGCTCCTCCCGCTGACCACCTTCCCACGCAGGTCATTTCGAAGAACAAAGAGAGCTTCAAAATCGAAGGCGTGAAGTTCGAATTCTTTCACTGGGCGCCGGCGCACACCAGCGGCGATCTGATCATCTATCTGCCAACCGAGAAAATCGTGTTCACGGGAGACGTCGTTGCCGGTGGCAAGACCTCCGACCCGCTCATTCACCTGGAAAAACACGGCTCTTCGGAAGGATGGATCACCACTGTCAAAGGGATCGTCGGAATCAACGCCGACCAGTTCGTGGAAGGTCACGGTGATGTTCTGACAAAAGCCGACGTCCAGAAGCGGCTGGCCGATACGGAAGCCAAGCGGGCGAAGATCAAGGATCTGGTGGCTCAGGGCAAATCGCTCGATGAGATCCGAACCGCCGTCGGCGACCCGCCGCCCGCGCAGGGCCGTGGTCGCGGACCGGGATTCCCCAGCTTCACTCAGGTCGTTTATCAGGAGCTCACGAAAAAGGGAGCTTAAGGCAGAACGCTTAAGCCGGCGGCAGGATTTCGTCCCAGTCGCCGGAGAGAACTGGCTGCATCCAGCCCTGCTCTTCATACCCGATCGTTACGAAGCCGCAGTTGGAGGGCACGGACCCTTCGATCCATTCTCCGGCGATGTGCGCGCATATGGCTTGAATGACAGCTCCATGGCAGACGACAACGATCTCCTGGTCCGGATATCGATTTCTTAAGCTCTCAATTGCCTCGATAGCGCGGCGGCGAACGTCATTCAGGCTTTCGCCGCCCTCCGGACTCCATGAGGGATCATGACCGGCGCTCGACTTCCTCGCTCCGAGGTGCTCGTAAGGCTGCCCTCTGAGACAACCGAAATCCCGCTCCTGAATTCCCCGTAGCGTTTCAACCGTCAACCCCAGAACGCGCCCGATGATCTCCCCCGTCTCCTGCGCCCGCCGGAACGGACTGCAAATCAATACCTGCGCCCGAAATTCACGCGAGAGGCGAAGGGCCAGTGCATGCGATTGCGAACGTCCGGTCTCAGTCAGCGGAATATCGTCTGAATCCGCGAAACACCGTAGGCGATTTGCCTCGGTTTCGCCGTGACGGATCAGGATGATCCTGCCCAAGCCCTTCCGATCCATACACCATATATACCGTTATCGCTGAGAACATTTCACTTAGGGCTTGTTTTTCACCTTTTCTTCGCCTAAAATAACTTCCAATGGCACTTACTCGCAGGCAGAAAGAGGTCCTCGACTTCATCGCCGGGTACCAGGTCGAGAACGGCTACAGCCCCAGCTACGAGGAGATCGCACGTGGCCTCAAGCTCGCCTCGATCGCCACGGTTCACAAGCATATTTCCGCGCTCGACAAGAAAAATTATCTGCAGCGCAGCCACAATCAGAGCCGCTCGATCGATGTGGCTCCCCGCTATCTGCAGGAGCAGCGCCGCAACCGCATCGAGGCGTCGCTGGAAATCCCGATGTTGGGCAGTATCGCCGCCGGTCAACCGGTCGAGACGTACTCGGAACGCGAAACGCTCAGCTTCGGCGATTTTGTCGGCCAGAAGGACACCTACGCACTGAGGGTACGCGGCAATTCCATGGTTGAGGATCACATTTGCGAAGGCGACATGATCCTCGTCGAGAGCACCGTCGAGGCGCGGGAGGGCGATATCGTGGTCGCCGTTGTCGGTGGAACGGAGACCACTTTGAAGCGGTTTTACCGTGAGCCCGGCAACATTATCCGGTTACAACCCGCGAATTCCTCAATGAGCCCGATTCGGGTTCCGGCTCAGGACGTGCAGATTCAGGGACGCCTGCTGGCAGTCCTGCGAAAGTATTAACGAGCGGCGGCCTAAACTAACGACACCGCGAAACGCTGCCGATATTCCTGCTCCGCGCGCACCCAGTCTTCAAGCGCGGCGCCTTCCCGGCAGCCGTGGGATTCCCAATAGCCATAAGCAATCCGGGCGATTACCTCGCGCGGATTTTCATTCGTCTGGGCGATAACCGGTTCAACGGAAACTGCTTTACTGTGCTGTGCTGCTTTTACACGGGGAGTCTTGGGTTTTGCGGCGCGCGCCGGAGACGCAACAGCCGCGGTTTGCTTAACGATTTCCTGCTTTTTTGCCATAGAACTAAATCCAATTGTAAAGCGTGCACGTTACATCTTCACGAAGAAACGTTCTATTCAGTGCATTAACGAAATGCATCGGAGGCGCAACGGAATTTCTTTCCCGATAGACTATCTATTGAGTTAGTCTTGCCTACCCTCTGTGCGGCCCTGATCGCCGTTTTGCTCTGCGCCTCTCCGCTTGCGGGACGGGTTTTGCAGGTGGATGTGGACGGAATTGTCCATCCGGTCACGTCCCAGGTAATTGCTTCCGCGATCAATCAGGCTACCCGCGAACATGCCGACGCTTTGCTGATTCGCCTCAGCACTCCCGGCGGGTTGATGGATGCCATGCGGGACATCGTCGAGCAGATTTTTCGCTGCCCGGTGCCTGTTATCGTCTGGACCGGTCCCTCAGGCGCACGCGCCGCTTCAGCGGGGTTTTTCCTTCTCGAAGCAGGCGACATTGCCGCAATGGCTCCGGGCACCAACACAGGCGCATCCCATCCGGTTCTCTCGACGGGCGGCACGATGGACCCGATCATGACATCCAAGGTGGAAAACGATGCCGCGGCGCTGATGCGGACCATCACGGCGCATCGCGGACGCAATGGGCCTGCGGCCGAGAAAACGGTACGCGAGAGCGCATCTTATACCGACCGCGAAGCCCTCGATCAGCACCTCATTGACCTGATTGCGCCGGATCCAGCCTCTCTCATCGCGCAGTTGCAGGGCCGCGAGATTACCCGCTTCGATGGCCGCAGGCAGACCCTGCGCTTCGCCGATCCCACAATCGAGATCTACAAACCGGCTCTCCGCGAACGCATCCTTCTTGCAATCGACGACCCCAACATCGCGCTCCTGCTGCTGGTGCTCGGGGCTCTCGGAGTCTATCTCGAGTTCTCCTCACCTGGCTTGGTCGCGCCGGGTGTTGCGGGCGCCATTCTCGTGCTCCTGGGACTCACTGCGCTTTCCGTGTTTCCGATCAACTGGCTCGGCGCTGCGCTCATGATCCTCGGCCTGACTTTCTTTGTCCTCGAGGCAAAATTCGTCACCCATGGGGTTCTCACCGCGGGCGGAGCGATCGCGCTTACTCTGGGCTCGGTGATGTTGATCGACACCAATGTTCCCGAGCTCCGGATTCGCTGGACTACGGCAATCGGACTTGCGCTTCCTTTTGCGCTGATTACGAGCTTCCTGCTGTCGATCGTCGTTCGCGCCCGCCGCAACAAGGTCGTCACCGGAGTGGAAGGTATGATCGGGCTGTCGGCAGTGGCAGTCAGCGAACTCAACCCTTACGGGACAGTACTGGTCCGGGGAGAATATTGGAAAGCGCAGACATCGGCGCGAATCCCTGCAAGCGAGCCGGTTCGCATCACCGGAATCGACGGATTGACGTTGCGCGTCGAGCCGCAACTTCAAGACCCGCACAGGCGTGAGTCCGTCGTGCGGGAAGCTTCAAAAAAGGAGGCCTGATGGCCGGTGTACCGCTGCTTTTTGTGCTTTTAATCGTCGCGATCTATCTGATTTCCTCGATCAAGATTCTCGCCGAATACGAACGCGGCGTGATTTTCCGCCTGGGGCGTCTTCTCCCGCAGGCGAAAGGGCCCGGCGTGGTTTTGGTGTTTGCCCCGATCGACCGCATGGTCCGCATCTCGCTGCGCGTCGACACCATCGAAGTGCCGCCGCAGGACGTGATCACGCGTGACAACGTGACCGTGAAGGTGAACGCGGTGATTTACTTTCGAGTGGTTGAGCCCCGCCTGGCCGTGACCGAAGTGTCGAATTTCCTCTATGCGAGTTCGCAATTGGCGCAGACTACTCTGCGCAGCGTTTTGGGCGAAGTGGAACTGGACGATCTCCTCGGCAAACGCGACGAGCTGAACGTGCGCCTGCAGTCGATTCTGGATGAGCATACCTCGGCATGGGGAGTCAAAGTCACCCTGGTTTCCGTCAAACAGGTGGATCTCCCCGACCAGATGATCCGCGCCATCGGCCGTCAGGCGGAAGCCGAACGCGAGAAGCGCGCCAAGATCATCCACGCCGAAGGCGAGTACACCGCTTCGGAAAAACTTGCGATGGCCGCGGCGGTGATCCAGCAGGAACCGGCGGCCATACAGTTACGCTATTTACAGACGCTTGTGGAGATCGGTACCGAGAAGAATACGACTATCGTGTTTCCTCTGCCGATCGATCTCTTAAGTGCGCTGACCAGACATCTGAACCCTGGTCGGGATAAGGAGGAAGGAAAATCGAAATCATGAGTCAAACCGACGGCGAACGAGAACTCGTACTGGGGAACAAACAGCTCATCAGTCTGTTTTTCGTTGTGGTGGCGCTCTGCGGCGTTTTCTTTGCCATCGGCTACATGATTGGACACAACACCTCCAAATCAACCCTCGCATCCGCCGAAGGCAACAATGCCGCGTCCGCTTCACCGGCAACGGAGTCGCCTGTTCCCCAATCGGGGGATTCGGAACCCCCTCGCGAAACGGCTGCGAGCGACACTCAACCGCTAAATACAACTCCGGCCGACTCGCAGCCCGCACCGCCGGAGAGTGCCTCAGCGCCCGGTACAGTGGCTCAAGCTCCTTCCACACCCACGCCGACCACTCCGGTGCCGTCCACACAGACTCAAGCCGCTCATGACACTCCGTTCGTTCCGGAGACCGGCGCAACCTACCTGCAAGTCACTGCGCTTCACCGCGCGGATGCGGACAATCTCGTCAAGACCCTCCGCGAGCAGAAACTCCCCGCGATGGTCGCCGACAGTTCAAAGCCGGATCTTTTCCGCGTGCTGGTGGGACCGTATCGCCAGACGGCTGACGTGGCGGATGCGAAGGCGCGTCTGAAGGCACTGGGCTTCGCCAACGCCTTCGTGCAGAAGTAAATCCGATAGAATTCCCTCCATGCGACGCAGAGATTTTGTCACCGCGCTTGCCGCCGCCAATGCAGCGACCGCGCAGACGCCGAGCCAGGCAGGTAAGGTGCGGGGTTTCGATCACGTCGCCCTGCCGATGCAGAATACGGACGCGATGCTGGCCTTCTACCGCGGGTTGGGATTTGACGTAACGGAGAACGCGGCGGCCTGTTCCGTTTACATCGGCGACCAGATGATCAACTTCCATCGGCCCGCCACCTGGCAGCGCGAATCGTTCACTCTGCGGGCGCCCGCGGCGAAGCCGCCCTGCGGAGATCTCTGCTTTGTTTGGGATGGCACTCCGGGAGCCCTGAAAACATGGCTGGATCGCGGCGGAGCCAAAATCATCGAAGGCCCTGTCGCCCGCCAGGGAGGACGCCGGAAAGCTTCTTCGAGCGTTTACGTCCGCGATCCCGACGGCAACCTCCTCGAGTTCATGATCTACTGAACGGTTTCGCAATAAATGTAGCACCGGCGGTCGGAGCCGCCGGTGGGGTTAATTAGGTAAAGTCGGCCCCAAGCCATCGGCGTGGGGCTCTACGCTAACCGCGAAAGCGCTCTAAGCGGTCCGCCGTTGCAGTTTGGGATCAAACCTTCGCATTGCGGTTTGCGAATCGGGCGCCCAGCGCGCCACCGGCGGCGCACATTCCCACCACCATCGCAAACAGAATCGCCAGGGCCACAACCGATGCCATCACCAGGGCCGGAGGGTTGTTGAGAACCTGAGATGCATCCGGGTTCTGTTTGATCATTTCCTGGAAAAGCTCGTTGCCCGTGAGCGTCAGAGTGAGCGCCATAATGATCAACAGGCTGAGAAACGCCAGTATTCCGGTGAGGGAGCCGAGCCGCGCCCCGGCTTTAACGCTGAGCGACAAACCCGTCAGTCGGCGGTAAAGCAATACGGCGCCCAGACCCGCCACCAGCCACCACACCGGCGATAACACATTCACCACCGGGATCATGGTCATCAGCATGATTGCCAGCGACATCAGAAATGCCACCCGCAAAGCGATGGGGTTGCGAAAGCTGACCGGCAACTGCATGGGCCGGGGCACAGCCGAGGGAGGAATCGTCGGGAGCGGGGCTGCGGGCGCGACTGTTGTTTCCGCCTTTTCCGGCTCGAAAACGGGGCGTCCGCACAAATGGCAGAATCGCGCCCGCTCGGCGAGTCTCGCACCGCAGGTACAGTACTCGGGTGCAGGTTGGCTCGGTGCGGGTTGACTGAGTGCGGCTTCGCTCGGTACAGTTTCGCTGGCCGGAGGCCCCTCGGACGTGGATTGATCGGGCGTAACTCTAGTTTGACGCAGGCTCACCGACGGAGGCAACTCCGATATGCGTGCCGTCGTTCCGGTCGTGGATTGCGATGATTCGCTTGTAGCCGCCTTGTCTGAGTTCCAGTCTCATGGCCCCGTCATACTCTTTGACGACGATCCAATTCGGCAGTTGCGCCCGATAGTAGTTCAGCACCTTGTCGACAGAGTCGGAAGTCACCATTTCCGTGGCCGTTACGGAAAATCCCCGGTCATGCGCCCCGTTGTTCGAATTCCATTCGATGACCGCGTCGCCGCCCGAATGCTTTTCGCTGCGGGCGCCGGGGTAGAACGGGACATCCGTAGCAACGGATCCGGGGGTATCGTGCGCGTGGATCGAGAGCTGGCCGGCGGGCGTGTCAATCGACACATAATCGCCATCGTTTCGGGACCCGCCCTGAACGTGGATATTCCGAGCCACGAACAAACCGCCGGCGATCGCCAGGCACACAATCACCAGCGCACTCATCAGCAGTCCGAAAAGAATGCCTCCACGGCGGGAGGAACGACAACTCCTCATGTCCTCTTCTCAACTTTCCAGCAGTTATTACGCACGGTCGCCCCTCCAGGTTCGCAAAAAACGCTCGCAAAAAACCCAATGGGCGTGGTAGTTTGCTTTTTCATGGACAATATCACCGTACTGGTTTTAGCGGATCCGGCTGCTCCCGCCCTCAAAAAACTGGACGCCATCGGCCCGGGCGTCACCCTCAGGATCGGCAAAACCGCCGATGACTTGGGAGATGCCCTGGGAGATGCCACAACAGAGGCACGCGTCCTCTTCAATTGGACCGGCTCCAAGCCGGAAGTGCACCGCGTCATGCAGCGCGCCCCGAAGCTGGAATGGATTCACGCCATGTACGCCGGGCTCGATCGCTCCCTGTTTCCGGAACTGGTCGAGAGCCCGATTCCGCTGACCAACGGATCCGGCGTTTTCAGCCAATCGCTCGGCGAATTTGTCATCCTCGGAATCCTCTATTTCGCCAAGGATGTGCCGCGCCGTATGCAGGCCAAATCCGAACACCGATGGGACGTCTTCGACAACGTGGAGATCAGTAAACAGACGGTCGGAATCGTCGCCCATGGAGACATTGGGCGGGCGGTAGCGTCGCGCGCGAAAGCGCTCGGCATGCGCGTTCTGGCTCTGCGCAAAAATCCGTCACCGCGCGCGGGCGATGAGCATGTGGACCGCGTCTATCCCTCAACCGATCTCCACACCATGTTGCCCGAATGCGACTACGTGGCGGTGACGGCGCCTTTGACGCCCGAAACAACCAGCCTGATCGGCAAAGCCGAATTCGATCTCATGAAGCCTTCGGCGGTGATTCTGAATGTCGGCCGCGGCCCGGTGATTAACGAAGCCGCGATGATTGAAGCGCTCCGGACCAAACGCATTCGCGGCGCAGCACTGGATGTATTCGATGTGGAGCCGCTGCCCGCGGACAATCCCCTTTGGTCGCTGGACAACGTGTTCATGACATGCCACTGCGCCGACCATGTGGAGGGCTGGGTGGAATCCGCAGTGGTGTTCTTCCTGAAACAGTTCGCGCGCTGGCGAAAGGGCGAACCACTCCGCAATATAGTCAACAAAAAGGCTGGCTATTAGAACATTTTCGTATTTCTTGTAGAGGCAGTTGGGACATGCGGCTCGCGTCTCTTTTGGGAGGTGACAGCGTTGGTACGGACATCTCGCGGCACCGGGCGTGCGTGGAATTTCTCGAAGAATGAACACGGATCAAGGCGGATAAAAGACAATTTCAATAACGAATACTCTCGGCATCCGCAACGTGGTCAACGAAGAGGCTGGCTATTAATTAAGTCTGAATTTGTTCCACCAAAGTTGTAACACCAGAGTTGTGGTACCGGCGATCTTGTCGCCGGTGATTTGCAACCGTCTTCCGATCAAGCTGTTCCAATACCGCCTGAGATTTCCCGTCTGCAGCCGTCTTGCCCCATCGCCGGTTTTCGCGTACCTTGAAGCCATGGAAGTACATTTCGCCCCCGAGCTGCAAGCAAGGATTGACCAGCTTCTCACCGAAACCGGATATTCGCCCGACCAGTTGGTTGCCGACGCTATGGCCGGATACGTTGCCGAACTGGCGGAAACACGCCAAATGCTCGACAGCCGCTATGACGACCTGAAAAGCGGCAGGGTGAAGCCGATCGACGGGGAGTAATTTTTTGAGAACCTGTGCCGGCGCGAGGACGAATTGCTCAAGAAGCATTCGCCTCAATGACGGCGGAGCACGGCTTTCGCCTTCACCCGCTTGCAGCGCGGGACATCACCGAGATTTGGGGATACATTGCGAAAGACAATCTCTTGGCCGCCCGTCGTGTACGCGAGGAAGTCCTCAGCCGGATTCGCGCTGTGGTGGTGCCATTTCCCAATCAGGGCCATAAGCGTCCCGACCTCACCGGGCGACCCTTGCGCTTCATTTCAGCGCGCGAGTATCTGATTGCCCAAGGGCTCGGTGAATTGCGTCTGACTCCAGCGGTCGCCTGACATACGCCCTAATGCACGAGAGGATACCAGTGAAGAGCGCGATAGCAGCTATGTGCGGCCTGCAGGCGACCCGCCTGAAATCCCGCCCCCTGCAGGAATATGTTCCCTGTAAGCAGCTCATTGAAAGCCCTTCGCACCTCCGGCCCGGAATCCTTGAATAGCAAATGGTCCGCATACAATTGCAGGACAAAAGAGAAGATGTCCATCTGCGCACTGGGCAAACGAACCGTCTCAAGTACGCCTTCGATGCGATTTCTAACGGTCCCCTCCACTCCGTACCTTTTTTCAACCCAGGCCCAGAGGCCTGGGAAACTTCGCATTTGGGAGTGAAACGCAGGGTGGCCGACGGCATCCAGTGAGAAGTCATAGTGCGCGCCATAGATATGGTCTGGTGTGGCGCCCTTGTAGCGGAAATACGCTGACCGGGTTTTGAAATAGTCGGTCACCAGCGCCTTCGTTTGGACGAAGCTGTCACGGCGAAGGCCAATCGCGCCCTCTACAACGACATACAGACTGAGGCTGACGTCGTTGGCACGTTCAGGCAATTTGAACACAGTAGGGTTGATTCGAAACGCAACGACGTTAGCATCCTGCGTTTCGGAAGGTTCGAAGACGCGGTGGCCATCTTCGGGTTCCATCTGCGCGCCGGGACGCATGTCTCTCAGAGCGGCGGTAACCACGCCCCACTGGGCAACGAGACGATTGAGAATACCTTGAGTATCCTTATCCCAACTCATACAGCTACAGATCTAAAGCCCAACGATCGGTGACCATTCGTCGTAAAAGTCGCGTTCGATTCGGCATAATGTTGCTCCCTGAGGAATCCATCCGCTCGAAGCCACTGAGCACTCTGCCTTTTGGCAGACAGTTGCTTGGGTAAACGGACACCAGAAGCCGCCATTCATACCGGCGCATCGGGCACAGCGATGTCGCGCAAGTTTGCGGTTGAGATGCAGTTCCAACGCCTCTCGGTGAAACTCTCCGCCGGTATCCCCTGCCAAGTCGCTTGGCAAGGCGTCAAGGAGAGGAGCCAAAATTTCGTCGAGCTTGTGAAGCCAGAAGAACTTGCCCATCCCGGAGAAGGGTCCCACATACGCCGCCACTTCGAAGAACCCGCAGAGTGCTGCAGTCTCTGAATCCCCGACGCCGACATACGCGCACAGAGCCTGGCTAGAGATAATAGGTCCAGGAAAACGGAGCACGGCGTTTAAGAGCATGTGGCCGACAATATAGTTCGTGACCAACCGCTTCTCGACTGCGGCTGAGTCCCCTTCCGCCTGCTCGACCGTTCTCTGAATTGTGGCGAGCAGGGTTGCATTCGAGGTGCTAAGACGCAAATTATACTGGGCAAGTTGGTTCTCCAGCGTCTGAGCCCCGAGCATTTCAGATAGGACTGCGGCGGGACCGCGCTTCGCTTTCAGGAGACTGGCATTGGTGGCAGACTGCTCGCGAATATCGCGAAACCCACGAAAAATGTTGGCAAGGTATGCCGCTGCTTGTTCGGTCTTGTTTGGTACGCGTAGCTCGAAGGGGTTCGGCTCCAAGGGAAGGTTACCAACGTTCCGCCGAGAATAATCGCCAACGGGAATGAGCTTGGCTTGGCACCACCCGATGATCGTCGACCCAAACAGCCCGAGGGTTCCACCTGCTGTAAGATCGAAGTCGGTCACGACCAAGATGGTGCCTTCGTCCACTTTCGAATTGAACACTGGGAGCGGGTCAAGATCCACCCCTGTTGGCACCCACTTGCGAATGTCGACTGTATCGCCGGACAGCAGGGTGTTTGTGGCCGCCACAAGTTCGTCGAGGACCTTCTCATCATCGTCGATAAATAGTATTGAGAAGCTCATGCTTCCCCCTCAAGTGGAAGACGGACCCTGACGCATGTGGAGAACCCCGCGGGAGGATCGACCATATCGACCCTTCCACCGTAGCTTTCCACCCCGCGCTTGACCAAGGTTAACCCGAGGCCCATCCCCGACCCGAGCGGGTCGGGAATTGATGTGGCAGAAGGCGAATTATTCGACGCCGTTGTCGTGAAGAGCGGATCAAACACGCGGTTTCTCAACGCAACTGGAACGCCTATTCCCGTATCCGACACCTCGAGGAAGTGCCGTTTCTGCTCGTTCCAAGCCCGGAACACGATCCTTCGTTCTCCCTTACCCGCCTTGGCCGTGACTGCCTTCAGAGCATTGGTGAACAAATTGAGAGCGACTCCGTTGTACAGCGAGACGGGTACAAGCGGGGCGACAAGATCCTTTTCGATCTCAATGTCGACGTTTATTCCGCGATCTGTGGCGTACTTCCCGAATACACGCTTGACCTGCTGCACCCTAGGCCTAGCCGGATAAGAGTTCTCGGGCCGAGATGAAGCACCTCGAATATATCCCTGAGAATACGTAACAAATTCATTCAGCAGTGCTATATGAGACCCGATCGCCTCGGTGGCCTCCTTGATTGTTGTGTCCCTCGGCACCAATTTCGTCAGCCGTTCATGTGCCTTCTCGAGCTCCTTAAGAGCTGTACCGAATTCGTGGGTCATGAACCCGGCAACGATTCCAAGCAGGCTCATGACTTCGAGGGCTGCCTCATGCTGACGTGAACGTTCCTCGTGTTTTTCCGCAAGCAATTGCGTATGGGCCAGGCGCGCGACGATTCGAGTTTTCTCACCACGCGCAATGTCCGGATTGGCCTGAATTTCGCGAATGGCCTCCTGCGTCTCCTCGCGAAGCTGCCTAAGTGTTGCGTCTTGTTCTTCGCGCTCAATCTCTTCCTGAAGCTCACGATCCGCTGATGCGATGGCTTCGACTACTCCCCGTATTAGATCGCGTAGCTGACCAAAGGCCTTGTTATCGACAAACCCTTCACGATCAGCCGATGCGATAAGGCCGTCGTCGCTGTCCAGGTGATTTCGCGTTCGAAGGCCCTCTACCTGTACGACCCCAACGAGCTGCTGCGGATATGGGAGCCGCAACATATAATTCGCCTGTGTAGAACGATACGTCGGTTCGTCCATCGGGAAATGTTTCTTTGCGATGCTGGAGCGTGGATCGCGCTCGCGTTTGGCCGTATCGACCGATAGATACAGCCAGTCGTCGTCTTCCGTTCCGTAAGGATAGACCCGGAATGTTCGGTCGAATACGGCGACTCCAGAGTGCTCCTTGACCCACTTCTTCGCTTTTCTACCGTCGACCGGAAGCTCGGTGTACGTGCCTTTGCGCTGGGGAAAAAATCGGATATCAGCATAGACGGGGCCGATCACGTTCTTAAATCGATCCAAGATTTTGATGGTTGCGGTATTTGAATTACGGCGGTAGACTGCCAAATGTAATCTGTCGCCCTCCAGATTCACAACGGCCCGAAGCACGGCACCATCGAGAATCGTCGCAGCTACGTCCGAATCTTCAGCGTCGGTTCTGGCAGGAAAAATCTTTAGTGAGAATCCCGGATCCTGCTCGGCGTTGTCGCGTTGCGTGCGGCTTCCCGAACTCCTGGGCTTGAGCAGAGATTGGTAGGGGGTCACAACCCCAATGGATGCCGTCCGGACAGCATCCAAGTCGATGACGAGCGCGTTTTCCCGAAGCGGCGCGATAAGGAGCCGGGTGCCGTTTGCCGCGCCGTCTTTGGCACGCGTCAGCCGGTATGGGACCTCTATCTTCCCCAAATCCTCATTCCGGTCGAACTCCGGCCAGTTGAAGTCAGCGGTGAGCAACGTCTGAATGCCTTTTTCGCCGTCGAATGCGGTCGACTCAAGATGTAAGGCCTTACCAAGAAACCGAACTGCAAATCTTCCAATCCCTTTCTCCCCGGTAATAGTCCGCTTGAAAAGCCTGCTTTGAGGTGAGCCCTCTTTCGCGCTTGTGCCAATTCGCATCCATCCCTGTTCGAATTCAGAGAGGGTCATTCCTTGGCCGTCGTCGGTAACGGAAATCTGACCGGGCGACTGATGCACAATCTCACACGTTTTAGAGTCCGCGTCATAGGCGTTCTTCACCAGCTCAAGTAGCGCGACTTCCGGTTGCTTGACAAGTCGTTCTCCGAGTTCGCGCAGAATCCGGCTTTCAATGGAGAACCTAAGCGTTCCCTGGCGAAGAACCTCCGTCGAAGATCCCTTTGAACTCATATGTTTCCGGATGCGCTCGTGCTAAGTTCACCCAAAAGCGTGTTTAGCTGATGGATTTCGACTTTTCTGAGGCCGTTGGAATGTGGCACAATCCGGTCCGACAGGTCCAAAGCACGAAGTGCCTTCACTACCTCCGCTTGTTTTTTGCGAGGAACCCCGTAGATACCGCACACGGCCCCAATGGCGCGCGCGGATACGGCATTCACTACGACCTTCGGAAACGAACTCCGGAATCCACTCGCGATCAGAAGGGACGGGACACCAGGCATCGCGAACTCCCACCATCTTTCCCGCTGCAGACATGTCGCAGTCTCGTATTTTGATGCCGGTACGCTCGCAAGATAGGCCCGCAAACGGGCCTTGGGCTCACGATCCGTTCTAACCAGCCAGCACTTAATGCCCGAATCACGAAATTGGCTGCGAAAAACTTTTTCAGTGATGGCGGTGCACTCAAACGCAAGATGACGGAGCGTTGTAATGCAGGGCACGACGTCAGATCCAACCCTCAGGCCGGACCGAACGCGTTCTCCCTCAGTCAAAGTAAGCACCTCTTGTGTACCCGGGCTCAGCCCGCGTTTTGCATGCGCTGTCCCTGTCGCCATCTCAGATCGTTTCGAGTAGCCGACGACACCGCTTGGCCCGCCGCTTTCGGAGGGAAGGCGACGGACCCCCCCGTCCGGATTCTCCTCGAAGAACTTCCAACGTCCGTCCACAGAATTCTTGTCGATTATTGTGATAGAAGAGGTCGTTAAGACGTTGTCGAAGGTATCGTCCCTAAGTCGATACACGCTGACGTTCCACCGATGTTCCAGAATGAAACACCGAAGGGCACGCACTGATGGGCGCGACACCCATTCGTAAGGGATAACGATCGCTACCAGACCGTCAGGCTTGGTACTCGCAAGACTCAGAAGAAAGAAATACTGCCATGCATTTGCGAGGCCCGACAGAGCCACGCCGGTCCGCTTTTTCAGTGATGCTGTCGCAGATTCCCGCCAGCCCGCTGGCAGATCCTGATTCCGAACGTAGGGGGGATTGCCGAGACAGACATCCGCATCACTGACTTCCTCAGAAAACGCACACCGTTGTATTAATGTCGCTCGTTTAGGCAGCGCTGATAAGCCGCATCTCCTCCGATCAATCTCGTATCCGACGTACCGCAGATACTTGCCGGACGCAGCGAACCGCCCGTCTCCTGCCCCAAAATCGACAACCTTGCCAGCTTGGGACCGTCGTTTGTGAATATGCTCCCAGACCTTGGAAACTACGGTGGGTGGAGTATCCACCTGACATCTACCAAGGTAGAGGGTGACGTCATCTTGGCTTCCCCACGCCTCGGTGAGTTGGCGGAGGCGAACGCCATTTCGTTCTGGGCTTCTCGCGGTGGCATTCATATAGGCGACATCAAGGCGTCAGTGGAATTCTTGGTCCAGCCGGAAGGCTCTTCAGAGAGAATAACTCACTGAGGCTCTATTATTTAACATCCGTGATCTTCCGGGCAGCTCTTGGCCCATCCAGCGTTCACCGACCCCGCGGCTCCCAGTGTGGTCAACGCGTTTCCCCATAGAACGTTTTCGTTAAATTCACCTCGGCAAATCGACGATGGCCATAACCTCCGCTGGCCAGCGGCGCGGCATCATGATTCCGAGCGAAAGCACCTCCGCCTGGAAGAATCATCCGCCGCATTGATCCGCGTTAATCCGCCTTGATCCCATTCATCTCACAAAGAGCGCTCCCCACCCCACTCTCCCGAAACCTCCCAACCAACGCCGCCTCGCCTTCCCGCTCAAAACAGCCTCTGCCCCCGCTCCCCGTTCCCCCTCCGCTGCGCCCTCCAGCAGGCCAGCGCCAACGCGATCACCAGGTCGTCATGTTCGCCATACCCATCCGCGCCAATCCGGACCCGTCCCGTCCCTAACCCGGACGTCATCCGCACATCCACCAGTTCCCGCACCAGCGACCCCAGTTCCTTCAGCCGCCGCGCAATCCGCAACTTGCCGTTGTCCAGCGCCACCTGCACCCCCGCAATCAGGTCCCGCTTCGGCACGCTCACCGAGAGGCCCCTGCTCCGTCCTTCCCGCTCGCCGCCCGTAATGGTGACTGCGGTGATTTCGCACCCCAGCCCCGCGGCGCGCAGCATCTCCACCACCGGTCCGCCCAGTCCGGTCCCGTCTACTGTCAGCGCGCATTGCCGCCGCAATTCCTTCCTCGAAACCATTTCCCGCAGGTGCGCCACCACCAGTGGATACGGCGTTCCCAGCGCAACGCGCTCCACATGCCGGACCAACAGAAGCTCCGTCCGCTCCACCACGGCTTTTTCCACAACAACGATGGCCGTATGATCCTGTTTCTGCCCCAGATCCACCCCGATATAGAACCTCGAAGTCGTATGAGATCGGAACCGCGCCGCCAGCCTGTAATCCTCCGCCGATCTGTAGTCGGCTTCTTCCCTTACTGTCATTTGGTTTATCCCCGTTAATCCGCCTTTATCCCTTTCATCCCCCGAGACCACCCATCACCCGGGCGAAGCCGAAACTCCCAACCAACCCACTCACCCCCGCTTTTCTTACAACCAAAGCGGCTCCACATCGTCGTCAATCGCCCGCTCCACCACATCTCTGTCGAAGACTCCCACCGTCCCATCCACGAACTCGCACAAATGTTCCTGCCGGAACCACGCGTCCCCGATCACCGACCTCTGTTCTTCCAGAAACTTTTTCGAAATCCGCGGACATTCCGTCGCCGGCACGCGCACCCGCAGCCAGTCGTCTCCGCCGTGCTCCCACGATTCGTAAAAGAACCCCTGCTTTCCGTTCGGCGTGCTCATCAGCCACAGATCGCCGTCGCCCACCGCCAGCATCGGCCGCAGCGCTTTGTACATCGCGTCATCCACCCGCGACGCTTCGTCGATCAGCAGCATGGAGACCGCCGAGAACCCGCGCACCGTCGCCTCAGTCCCCGGCAGCCCCACAATTCTCGATTGGTTCGGCAGCAGCAGCGAGATCGAATTGTCTCCGTCGCCGCGTCTCGCAATGCCCATCCGCGCAAGCATGTCCCCGGCCTTTCGCATCCACTCCGCGCTTTGCCGTTCCCCCGGACTCGCCACCAGCACCAGACACCTCGGCGTCGCGAACGCCCGATGCAGCGCCTTCGCTGCCGCCACGGTGGACTTGCCCCATTGCCGCGTGCAATTGAGAATTCCCCTCTTCGCCGTCGACCGCAGCACTTCGCATTGCCGGTCGTCCGGAATCAGCCCCAGTTGCGTGCGCGCAAACTCAACCGCGTCGGGAACACCCGGAGATAGTCGCCTCTCGGGATCGTCGGTTCCGGCCACATTGGGTTTGAATATCACAGCCAAAAAAGTAGCACCGCCAAACCGCCAATCCAGCCCTCAAACCGGCAGCGCCGCTGAATCCAATTGACTTACGTCCGGAAATAAACCGGAATTACGCGTGACCCGCACACACTATGCGTCGCCACTCGACCTTGGGATTTTCAAAGTTAACCAGCAGGCAAATACTTTTACCCGACGCTCTCAGATAATTCAGGCACTGTGCCGAGTGCTCCCTCGACAGCCGCTCCACGCATTTCAACTCAACCACCAGGCGGTCCTCTACGAGAATGTCGGCATAGTAATCGCCCACCGGCTTGCCCTTATAAACCACTGGCATCGACGACTGCCCGGCCGCGCGTATCCCGCGAATCTCCAGTTCCCTCACCAGCGCCCGCTCATAGACCTTTTCCAGAAACCCCGCCCCCAAAGTATTCGAAACCTCGAATACAGAAGCGATCACCTGTTCACTGAGCTCATCTTTTAATCCGTTTTGATCCGTGTTCATCCCTGTGCAATGAGCCAGTGTCCAGGAACGCGAAAACTCTCAACCAATTCACCGCTCTTGTATATTTATATTCCCCACAAAATCAACAAAAACAGCACTTGCTCGCTCAGCCAGTGTCGCTCCGCGTGCAACTATACCCGCGTGAGTTCCATATTGAAAATCGAATCCGCCCGTATCAACGGGGCGAAGTCCCGCGGCCCAGTCACGCCCGCCGGAAAACAGGCGTCTGCCGCCAACTCCGCGAAGTCCACCGGACCCACCAGTCCCGAAGGACGCGCCCGCTCCGCGCAAAACGCCCTCCGTTACGGCATGCTCGCTCAAGCCGTTGTTCTCGACACGGAATCTTCGGAGGAATTCGCCGCCGTCCTGGCTCGCCTGACCGACGAGCTTCAACCCGAAACCGGCATCGAAACCCATATGGTCGAAGCCATGGCCCTGGCAGAGTGGCGTATCATGCGCCTCTGGTGCATCGAGCGGGAAGAACTCGCCAACGAAACTCAGAAGCAGGCTCTCGCGGGCTGCAATGGCAGCGGTCAGAATCCTGCAAAGTGTACCGCTCTCGCGTACCGCGCCCTCTCCGACGGATCGAAATCCCTCGATCTCATCAACCGCCATGAGGCCCGTTACGAGCGCCAATACTTCCGGACTCTGGCGCGTTTGGAGGATCGTCGCAGAAAAAATAAAAAAATAAAAACTCAAAACGAACTGAACCCAAAGCCAGATAACTACGGAGAAAGGTAGCACAGGCTTCAGCCTGTGGTTTTCCCGGAGCTCACGCTCCACGTTCTTTGAAAATCGAATATCTCCGGCGCGGTCAGCGAACTCGGCTGGCCTCGCCATCGGCCAGCGCCAGCTCGGTAACCCTCACGCCGTTGGGGGTTACCCGCGACGGGAACATATCCTTGAGCCGATCCTCGTGGATCGCAATCACGCGATTGACGTCGCCATCGACACCCTTAACCAATTCCTCGGTCGTCATCAAGAGATTGAATTGGCTGCCCATCGCGAATCCGATCGGAATGTACTCCGGGTCTTCCGGCGTGTGGCCCCGCAGGTTCTCCTGCATGTAAACCAGATCGCCGGCGAAGATCCAGGTGTTTTTCGAATTAGGCGACAGGTCGTTGCGGAGCCGCACGTACATCGAACCCCAGGTGTGCGTGTCCGGCGCGCCGTGAAGATCGATGCCCGGCAGAACATCCTCGCGGTCGCCGTTCACAGAGACCAGCCGATGGTTGCGCGCAAGATCGACGGTGCGCATGATATCGCCAGGATCGACGCCGCCCATAATCCAGCGGAAGCGGCGCTCGAGAGACATCGCCCAAACCCACTTCGACAACTCGCGCTCCTGAATGTAGAAGGTGGCCTTGGGGAAATCTTCGATGTTCCCCATGTGATCGAAGTGCGCATGCGTCAGGAAGGCATGCGAAACGTCTTCCGGCCTGATGCCAAGCTCGCCGAGAACTTCGTGCGGCGGATGCCAGTCACGCGCGCCGTAGAGAGTCGCCAGCACCGCGCCATACTCTTTGTGGTTGTAACCCACATCGACCATCGCGATGTGCCCTTGGCCTTTGATCACGACATAGCAGTATGGCAATCGCACCGTGCCCTGATTATGCGCGCCGTAAATCAGACCGCTCAGGGGATACAGCGGAACATTCGCAAACTCCGCAACCCAGATGGAGTAGTGATTCTTCATGCGGCGGACCTTCCTGCATGCGCACAGCAGCCATGCTCGAAGGAAATCATCGGAAATCCCGGCAAAGCTCGCGACGCGGCACGTAACTCAGCGTATGCGCTCTCCAGCGGAACCAGCGAATCGCCCTTCCTCTGCAAAGCTTCATCCAGTTTCGCGGCCGCGGAAAGCAGACGGCGATGATGATCTCGGGCTCGCAACGGAACGCGAGCGCTGTGCAGCCCGTCCACGGCGTTCCGATAAGCATTGCGCGCGGACGCCAGCATAGGATGATCAGGCGCAGCCCCCGATGCCTCCAAAACCAGCAGTCCGGCTAATTGTGCAGCCACCTGCTTCAGATCTTCGAAGCAGGTCTGCATAGCCAGTACGTACGCCGTTGTCTGATCGTCGCTCATCGGATGGCGCTCATCGCATCACAAACGGATTCGGCGCATTGCCCGCGGTATCGATCCAGACGCTCTTGGTCTGCAGATACTCGCGAATCGCCTCCATCCCGTTCTCCCGTCCGATCCCCGAACGTTTGTAGCCTCCGAACGGCGACATGTAACTCACCGCGCGGTATGTATTCACCCAGACCGTCCCCGCCTCCAGACGCTCGGACATGGAAAGCGCACGCCGCATGCTCGTCGTCCAGACACCGGCCGCAAGGCCGTAGATCGTATCGTTCGCGATATGGACGGCTTCATCCTCATCGTCAAACGGTATCACCGAAAGCACAGGACCGAACACTTCTTCCTTGGCAATGCGCATCTCCGGATTGACGCCGGTGAAAACAGTAGGCTCGACAAACCATCCCGCACCGCACTCCGGCCGGTCCGCGGGCGCACCGCCCAGACGGCACACCGCCCCTTCTTCCTTCGCGATGCGAATGTAATCGAGGACCTTTTCGTATTGCGGCCTCGTCGTAACGGGTCCCACCTGAGTGGAAGTATTGAGAGGATCGCCCATCCGCGCCGTCTTCGCCAGCGCCAGGAGTTGCTCGATGAACCGATCGTGAATCGGGCGATGAATGAGCGCACGCGATCCCGCAATGCAGGTCTGGCCGGTCGCGGCGAAGATGCCGGAGACCACGCCCTTTACAGCGTCGTCGATATCCGCGTCGTCGAAAACGATATTTGCGGATTTCCCGCCCAACTCCAGCGTGATCTTCTTGATCCCCTTCGCCGCCAGTCCATACACGTGCTCGCCCGTGCGATCGCCGCCGGTAAACGCTATCTTTGCCACGTGCCGATGCGTGATCAAAGGTTCGCCGACTTCATTTCCGAAACCGGTGACAATGTTAACCACTCCCGGCGGAAACCCGGCGCGCTCGAACAGTTCCCCGAAAGCAAGCGCCGAAACCGATGAGAATTCCGAGGGCTTCCAGACAACCGTATTTCCCGCCGCCAGCGCGGGCGCGAGTTTCCACGCCGCCAGCATCAAAGGCGAATTCCATGGCGTGATGGCCGCAATTACTCCCAACGGTTCTTCCCGCGTGAAATTGAACACACCGGGCTTGTCGATGGGAATCACGCGGCCTTCGAGCTTATCGGCAAGTCCGCCGAAATAATTGAACCAGTTCGGAATGTAGTTCAACTGCGCCCGCATCTCGGCGATGAGCTTCCCGTTGTCGGTCGTCTCAATCTCGGCAAGCCGGCCGGCTTCGGCGGCAATCAAATCGGCCAGCTTACGAAGAAGGCTTCCGCGCGCCGTTGCGTTCAGTTTGCGCCAATCCCCGTAGTACGCTGACCGGGCGGCCGCTACCGCACGATCGACATCCGGCGCCGTTCCCCGCGGAATCAGCGCCCAGGGAGATGCCGTGAACGGATTGACCGACTCAAACCACTCGCCCGATTGCGGCTCAACCCACTCGCCGCCAATCAGCATCCGATGCTTCTTCATGCCGTATGGCTCTTGATGACCTCATGCGCCACACGGAACGAATCGACACCCGCGGGAATTCCGGCGTAAATCGCGACCTGCAGTAGAATCTCGCGTATCTCTTCCGGCGTCACGCCATTCCGCAGCGCGCCCGCCACGTGATTCTTCAGCTCGTTGGGCCGGTTGAGCACGCTGAGCATCGCCAGGTTGATCATGCTTCGTGTCTTGCGGGAGAGTCCTTCACGCCCCCAGCAGGCGCCCCAGCAATATTCGGTTACCAGCTCCTGCAACGGACGCGTAAAATCGTCCGCATTGGCCAGCGCCTTTTCGACAAACTCTTTTCCGATGACATCCTTCCGGATGGAAAGTCCTAAATCAAACGTCTTCTGATCCATTTATTTTTTGGCTCCCACCTGCACACCCGCCCAGCGCTCGACCGTCTTGACTGTTTCGGTAAGGTCGGCATTAGGTCCCTCGGTCGCAATCGTCACTGCGAGCAACTGACGCACCGCCGTTCCCACGATCATGGGCACCCCGAGCGCCTCGGCCTCTTCCAGGCACAGGCGAATGTCCTTGTTCAGCAGGCTGATCGCGAATCCGAAATCGAAGGTTCGAGGGATCACGCAGCGCGGAATCTTGTCCTGCGTCGCGCTGTTCCGTCCGCTGCCGGCGTTGATGACGTCCATGATCTGCTGCGGGTCGAGACCGGCTTTGACGCCCATCACAACCGCTTCCGAAGATATCGCCATCGCCGTTCCGGAGAGCAGATTATTCAGCAGCTTCATCGTCTGGCCCTGACCCGGCCGCGTACCGACAAAGAACAGCTTTCCGATCACTTCGAGCACCGGCTTGACTGTCGGATAAGTAACTTCCGGACAGGACATCATCACTGCCAGCGTTCCCTTCTCCGCTCCGGTAATTCCGCCGCTCACGGGCGCGTCGACCGCGGTGATCCCTTTCGCCGCAAGTCCCTCGGCCACTTTCGTCGCAACGGTCGAACCAGTTGTCGACACGTCGATGAAGATCTTCACCCTGCTGCCTTCGCCAATGCCGTTCGGACCGAGCGCGACAGCTTGGACAACAGGAGGCGTCGGGAGACTCGCAAGAACGATCTCTGCAGCCGATGCAACCTCCGCCGGCGATGCAGCCCGCTTTGCCCCCAATTCCACCAGCGGCGCGACTGCAGCCTCGCTCTTGTCATAGATCGTGAGATCAAAACCGGCCTGAAGCAAGCGCCGAACCATCGGGCCGCCCATCCGCCCGACACCCACAAAACCAATAGATTGTTTCGCCATTCGCAATAACTCTAACACCTGCGTTCAGCGTTGCCGCTTGCTGACGCTGACAGCAGATGTGGGGCGGGGCTTCGGCCCTGCGGCCGGGCTTTCGCCCGGCCCGGAGCGTTACGCATCCCGGGGAGAGAGTGTCTTCAACGGAGCGGCAAGAAGCGCTTCTCAGCAGCCGGTCCACTTGACGCCCGCACGCTCAATACGGCATCCTGAGCGCGTGCCATACATGAACAGTGCCCCGGAACCGTTTGAAATCATCGCGCTGAAGTACGCCCATCTGGGTAACCGGCACCCCGGCGAGAGCTTTATTCTTGCCGATCCGCACGAGTTTGGTTCGGACCTCGATTACTTTGTCTGGGTGCTGTGGCGAAAGGATTCGGTGTGGATGATCGACACCGGTTTCGCGCAGGAAGCGGCGACGCGGCGCGGGCGCAATTTGCTGCGCAATCCGGCTGACGCGCTGTCTTTGATCGGACTCGACGCCGGCCAGGTGACCGATGTGATCGTGACGCATCTGCACTACGATCACGCGGGCAACCTGGATCGTTTCCCCAACGCGCGTTTTCATCTGCAGGACCGCGAGATGGCTTACGGCACCGGTCGATGCATGTGCCATAAACTGCTGCGACTGCCCTTCGATGTGGGAGACATTCAGACGATGGTCGGCCACGTCTTCAATGACAAGGCTGTGTTCCATGACGGCGATACGGAATTGGCGTCCGGTCTGACGCTGCATCGCGTGGGCGGCCACTCGGCGGGCCTGCAGATCGCTCGCGTGTGGACCAGACGCGGGTGGGTCGTGGTGGCATCCGACTCGTCGCATTTGTACGCGAATTTTCAGAACGGCCGCGTGTTTCCGATTGTGCACAACGTCGCGGAAGTGCTCGAAGGCTACAAGCTGCTCTACCGCCTCGCCGATTCGCCCGACCACATCGTGCCGGGACACGATCCGCTGGTGATGAAGTATTATCCGGCTGTGAGCAAGGAGCTTGAGGGGATCGCGGTGCGGCTGGATTTGCCGCCGACAATTTAGGGAATGCCTCTTTCCACGGAACTCGCAATCTGGGCCTCCAGCCTGGGTTTTGAAGACCTGCCGGAAGATGTCGTCGAAGCCACGAAGCTTCGCGTGATGGATGTCATCGGCCTGTCCCTGGCAGGAGCGGAGACGCCGTTCGGCCGGTCCACCCGCGCTGCGGCGCTTGTGTTATCTCCCCAGGGCCCCTGCCGCGTGCTCGGAACCGGCGACCGGGTTGGCGTCACCGCCGCGGCGTTCGCGAACGGCGCCTTTTCCCAGGCGCTGGAATTCGACGACACGCACAACGAATCGATCGTTCACATGAGCAGCCCCGCAGTGGCCGCCGCGCTGGCGCTGTCCGAGATCGGACCGGTCTCAGGACGGGACCTGATCACGGCCGTCGCGCTGGGGAACGAGATCTCCTGCCGCGTCGGCAGTGTGGCATCCGGCCAGTTCCATAAGCGCGGCTTTCATCCGACGGGGCTGTTCGCCACCTTCGGCATCACCTACCTTGCGTCCAAACTGTTAGGACTCGACGCGCGACAGATGGCCCAGGCGGCCGGAATCTGCGGAAGCTTTGCCTCCGGGCTGCTGCAGTGCTGGGTGGACGGGACCCAGACCAAGTTTCTGCACCCCGGCTGGGCGGCGCAGAGTGGAATTACCGCCGCCGTTCTGGCGCGTGAAGGAACCACGGGTCCGGCGGAGGTTTTCGAAGGCCGCTTCGGCTTGTTCGCCTCGCATCTGCAGGATGGCGGAAAACTCGCGAACTACGGACGCATCGGCGACAACCTGGGCACTCACTGGGAAAGCAGGAATTCATCCTTCAAGCCTTTTCCCGCGGCTCACGTGCTGCACCCCTATATCAGCGCAATCCTCCGTCTGCGCCGTCAGCACGGAATTTCGAGTGCCGACGTCGAGCACATCGAGTGTCCGGTGACCGAATTCATCGTGGGCATCGTGTGTGAGCCGACCGAGGAGAAGTTCGCTCCGGCTTCCGATTCGCACGGCCGCGTCAGCCTGCAGTACAGTCTTGCGGAAGCGCTGGTTCAGGGATCGTTGGGCAAAAATGCATACCGCTCCGACAGTCTGCGGAACCCGGACATTCTCGCCCTCGCACGGCGCGTTCACTATGTAGTCGATCCTCAATATCCCGGCCCGGGCCGTTTCAAGGGTGAGGTGAGAATTACGCTGAAGGACGGCAGAACGTTTCACGAAGTCGAAGAATATAACCGGGGGTCGGTCGAGAATCCGATGACCTACGAAGAAATCCGCGCGAAGTTCGATGAAAACGCGAGCGGATTTCTCTCGTCCTCGCGGCGGGACCAGTTGGCCCGGTTGATCAACTCTCTCGAGGCACTGGGTGATGCCGGCGAACTCGTTCGGTCTGCCTGCCTCAGTTCTGCATCCCCCAGCGACGCACCGTCACGTTCTCGATAGTTTTGAAGATCAGATTCTCCACAACAAGGCCGAACAGAATTACGGTCAGAAGTCCTGCAAAAACGTTCGGAATCAGAAGCTGATTCTTCTGCTCGAAGATGTACCAGCCGAGTCCTCCCGATCCGGAACTGACGCCAAACACCAACTCGGCGGCGATCAGGGTGCGCCACGCAAATGCCCATCCGACCTTCAGGCCGGTGAGGATGCTCGGGAAAGCCGCGGGCAACAGAATGCGGAGCACGTAGCCGACCTTCGAAAGTCCGTAGTTTTGTCCCACCATCTTCAGCGTCGGGCTGATGGCGCGGGTCCCCGAGTGCATGTTGAGAGCGACAGACCACAGCACTGCGTGAATGAGGACGAAGATGATGCTTCCGTCTCCCAGCCCGAACCAGATCAGCGCCAGAGGCAGAAGCGCAATGGATGGCAGCGGATTAAACATCGCGGTGAGCGTTTCGAGAAGATCCGAACCGATTCGTCCCGCACTCGCCAGCGCCGTCAAGAGGCCTGCGAGCAGAAGGCCGGCCGCGTAGCCTTTCAGCAGCATTCCGATCGAATAGGACGCCGCGCGCGGAATTTCTCCGGAAGCAATCGAGGTGAACAGAGCTTTGATGGTGTCGGAGAACGTCGGAAAAAGCAGCGGATTGTTCAGCCATCGGGCATAGATTTCCCACACAGCGGCCAGAACAGCCAGCAACAGAGTTTTGCGGGCCGCGCCATTGTTGTAGAGTTTTTCCCACGCGGTCAGAGGCTTTTCGACGACGTCGAAGCCGGTGGTGGCAACCGTGTAAGTAATATCCGGCCGAGACTCAGGCATGGCCAAACAGCATCGATTCGATGCGCGCCTCGCTGACTTGATGCCCATCCGCACCGAGACTGTTGAGCTCGGCTTTCACCTGGCCGGGGTGAGCGCTGAGCAGAAGAATACGACTGCCGATTCGGATGGCCTCGGAGATCGAATGCGTCACGAACAACACGGTGAACTTCGTGTCCTCCCAAAGCTGGAGGAGTTCCTCCTGCATGCGGGCGCGTGTCAATGCATCGAGAGCCGCGAAGGGCTCATCCATTAATAGAATCTGCGGCTCCATCGCCATGCCGCGCGCAATCGCCGCGCGCTGTTTCATGCCGCCCGAGAGAGTATGCGGATAGCTGTCGGCAAATTCTGTGAGCTTCACTTTCTCGACGAAATGCATGGCTCGTTCACCGGCTTCGCGGCGAGCGAGCTTCCCGCTTGCGGTCAGCGCGAAAGCGATGTTCTCTTTGACGGTCTTCCACGGCAGGAGCTGATCGAACTCCTGAAAAACAAACACGCGATCCGGCCCAGGCGCCGCAATTTTTGTTCCGTTGAGCGTGATGCTGCCTTCAACAGGATCGATATAGCCGCCAACAGCCTTAAGGATCGTCGATTTGCCACAGCCGGACGGCCCGAGGATGACGAATCGATCGGACTGCAGCACGTTGAAGCTGACGCGCCAGGTAGCGGTGACCAGACGATCGCGTGTGCGGTATTGAAGCGTGACGCCTTCGACGGAAAGAAGTGCAGCCATTAACTGCCCGGCGCTCCGTGAATCTCGGGAAAGAACATATCCTTCCAGGATGCGGGCCGATTCTTCGTTGAACCGACGCTGTGCATGAAATCGGCGTACTTCATGACGTTCTCGGGTGTGGTCGTGAACTTGACATGCGGGTCGTTCAGGACGTCGACGATCTCTTTGACCGAGAAACCCTTGTCGTTTGTCGAAGCCAGCAGGAGTTCCGCCGCCGATTGTTTATCCGCCGCGATCATCCGATTCGCTTCGTCGATGGCCTTAAGAACCGCCGCATAGATCTTTGGATTCTGATCGCGGAATTTTGTGGTTGTCGAAACCATCGTGAACGTAGTCGATCCGCCCATCACGTCATCGGAAAGCATGATGGTACGAACGCGAGGATCCTTCTTTTCGCGCTGCGCAAACGGCGGCGAGGTGAAGTGCGCGTCAATGGCTGACGACCCGGCGAGCAAAGCGATCACAGCGTCGGGATGAGTCATCGTCACCGTGAACTTATCGAAACGTGTCGGCTGACCGTACTTTTGTTTCGCATACATCTGCATGATGATCGACGGTATTGAGACTTTGATCGCGGTAACCGCGATCTTGTCCTTATCCGTGACATCGTCCAGCTTTTTGAGATGATCGGCGCGGGTGTTGAGGTACATCGGCATTGAGGACATCGCCGCAACGCCTTTTACTTTGACTGACGCAAGGGTCCGGTCCCAAAGCGTAATGAACGCGGGCGGCCCGGCGGTGATGAAGTCGGCCGATCCGGACAACAGGGCGTCGTTCATCACAGCGGGGCCGCCGATGTTGATCCAGCGAACCCTGAGATTCGCAATGCCCGCCTCTCTCGCATGCTTCTCGACGAGCTGGTGTTTCTCCATGACCAGCAGCGGGAGAAATCCAACACCGCCGGCTCCGGTAGGGATTCGAATTTCGCTCACTTCGGCGCTGATCGGAGCGATACCGATGGCGGCGATCAGCGTGATGAGGAGGAGTCGGCCCATACCGCGAGTCCATTATCCATTAGCGGTTTTGCGGAATCGTGGATTGAATCAACTGATTGACGTCGGCCAACTGATCGATCTTCCAGGATTGATCGAGAGCTTTCCTGGCTTGTTCGAGAGGAAGAGCCATCACAGCCTGGTCGAGGAACTTGTCATCCAACTGACGATCACTCAAAGGGCGGTGGACATTGCCAAGTGATTTTTCAACGAACCGCGTCAGCTTCTTGCCGTTCGTTAGCTCGACTTCGATGTGCGCCTGATCTTCAGTAACAGAAGGATCGCCCACCGCCGTCGCACATTCGCGGACACGCTTGATCGCCGGCTCGTTGACCGCTTCGTCCGTGTACTCTCGGATACCTGCTTTGCCCCGGACCAAGCCCACGGCAGCGCCATGGTAGACGGAAAACTTGCCCTGCAGCCCTTTCGTGATGTTGGTCTGGTTGCACAGGTCGAGCACCAGAGGCGCCACGCGAAGACGGACTGCGGTGATCGATTCCGGCGCGGGATGGTGCTCCTGATGAATTTGAATGGCTCCGTCGATGGTGGGATGATTCACGATCCCGCAGGGAAACGGCTTATAAGTGTTGGCGCGAAGTTCGTAATCGGCGTCGAGACCTGCCGTGATTTTCGAAAGATCATATACCGCAGCCTGCACGGCGGCAAACCCACGAGGGCCTTCGAGCCCATACTCACCGGCGGTAAATCCCGCCTGAGCCAAAAGCGCGGCCGCATATCCGTTCTGTGCAGCTCGCCCCGGATGAAACGCTTTCGCCATCGACCCGAACATCTCGCGAATACCGGCGGCTTGGGTTGCAGCAAGACCGATCGTCCAGATCATTTGCTGCCGGGAAAGGCCGAGCAGCTTGCCGATGGCGACAGCAGCGCCAAAGATGCCGGCCGTCCCCGTGATGTGCCAGCCCACATCGTAGTGTGCGGGATAGACCGCGTTGCCAATCCGCATCTCCGCTTCGAACCCGGCGATGAACGCCTGCATAAAATCATGGCCGTTTACTCTGTTGACGCTTGCATAGGCAAACAGGGCAGAGGCGAGAGGCGAGGTCGGGTGCATGTAGTTCTTCGGCGTGGTGTCGTCGAAGTCATAAACGTGGGAGCTGATGCCGTTCATCAGAGACGCATGCAGGGGATCGAGACGCTCCGCACGCCCCAGAATGCCTGCAGTGGCGGGGCCCGAAAAAGGGCCCAGGGTCCGGATCGCAATGTCGACGGCTTCATCGTGGCTGCCTCCCAGGGCGCAGCCCAGATAGTTGACGATCGCCCGCCGGGCTTCGTGCCGGACGTCCTCCGGAACGGTTTCGATGCGATGGGAAGCGACCCAGGATGCAAGGGTTGCGGTCTCGGACATGCTGTTCAGTTTATGAGATAGTGCCGCGAGCGGTTTTATCGAAAGAGTTCAGTACACTAGCAAGGTACTGCGCATGACCCACGATTTGCTGGCGACAGGAAGATCATCAATGGAGACGGAAGCGGACGCGATCGTGTGCGCCGCGAGCCGTATCGACGACCGGTTTCTGGCAGCAGTCCGGCTGATAGAAGAGCATGCGGGAAAGATTGTGGTCACGGGCCTGGGTAAATCCGGTTTCGTAGCCCAGAAGCTCGCAGCGACGATGTGCAGCACCGGAACGCCGGCTGTGTTCCTGCATCCCGTCGACGCACTCCACGGGGATGTAGGCATTTATGCGAGCGGCGACCCCACGATTGTCTTGTCGAAGAGCGGCACAACACTGGAATTGCTGCGATTGATCCCGGTTGTGCGGGGCCTGAATTCACCCCTCATTGGAATTATCGGTAATCTGACGTCTCCTCTGGCGCGCGATATGGACATTCTGTTGGATGCATCTGTGCGGACTGAGGCCGATTCCTATAACCTCGCGCCCACGGCAAGCACGGCTGTGGCAACGGCGCTGGGAGACGCGCTGGCACTGGCAATCCGCCAGGCGCGCAATCACACTCCCGAAGACTTCGCACAACTCCATCCCGCAGGCCAACTGGGCCGGAATCTGCGCGTGACCGTGCGGCAGGTCATGCACGGCGCGGACGAAGTTGCATGGGCGGGCTCGGGCAGTTCGATGAAGCAGGTGATCATCGCGATGAACCGATACCCGCTCGGCGCCGCTTGTGTAAAGAACGACGACGGCGAACTGCAGGGTTTGATCACCGACGGCGACTTACGCCGCGCGCTGCAGAACCACGATGATATCCGGGAAGTGAACGCTGCCGATCTGATGACGCGCCGCCCGGTAACAGTGAGCCCCGACGCCACATTGCATGACGCGCTCCGGCTGATGGAAGACCGGCCATCCCAGATTTCAGTTCTCCCGGTTGTCGACGGAAACCGATGTATTGGGCTTCTGCGGCTGCACGATCTGTATCAGACGGATCTGCTATGAACTGGGACAACCCTTCTGACAGGAACTTCTGGTCCGGCGAGATCTCGAATCGCGCGGCTAAAGAGGAATTGGGCCGACAGATCGCGGAGAAAGTAGAGGACGGCGAAGTGATTGGCGTCGGCTCCGGTTCTACTTCATGGATCGCGATTCACGCCATTGCGGAACGAGTGCGTCGCGAAGGACTCAGCGTGACAACAGTCTGCACGTCGCAGGAAGTAACAATGGCCTGCATAGCCCTCGATCTTCCGGTTGCCTCACTGCTGCAGCGCCGACCCGACTGGGCCTTCGACGGCGCTGACGAAGTGGACCCCGACCGCAACCTGATCAAAGGCCGCGGCGGCGCCATGTTCATGGAAAAGATCGTGATGCATGCTTCGCCACGGAATTTCATTCTGGTGGACGAATCGAAGCTGGTCACTCGACTGGGCGCGAAATTTCCGGTTCCGATAGAAGTTCTGCCGGTCGCGCTGCGCCTTGTCGAGCATGAGCTTGCCGCTCTTGGCGCAGTTGCTATGGCACTACGGGCCGCCGTTAAGAAAGACGGGCCGGTAATTACCGAGCACGGAAACTTCATCCTGGATGTACGCTTTCGGGAAATACACAAGTCCCTGGAGCGCGACATCAAAGCGGTCCCGGGTGTCATCGAGTCGGGCCTGTTTATGGGGCGCGACGTCGAAATTGTAGTCGCGAGAACTTAAACCGGTGGTGTGCCGTAGGTATGGAAGGACTCGATGGTTTTGAGTCCCCAGGCCTGACCTTTCTTCCGTTCCTCTTCAGTCCACCGAATCGGCTTCCAGTCCGGCGCAAGGATTAAGCGCGCACCGGCGTTGGCGATTTCAACGCGGTTGCCGCCGGGTTCATAAACATAGAGGAAGAACGTCTGCTGAATGGCGTGCTTGTGCGGCCCGGTTTCAATGTGGACGCCATTCTCCAGGCAGATATCGGCCGCCAGCAGGACTTCTTCCCTGCTGTTCACCGCATAGGTGATGTGGTGGAAGCGGCCTTTCGTGCCCGTGTTGTCACGGGTGTAGGCGAAGTCGTAGCTCTTGTTGGTACAGGTCATCCAGATTGCGGCTTCGCTGCCGTCGTTCAGGACGATCTGCTCAGTGAGGCGGAAACCCAGATAATCTGTAAAGAACCTGCGATTGGCTTCGATGTCGACGGCGAGCCCGTTCCAGTGATCGAGTCGGCGAACGTTGATGCCGCGGCCGGGGAAACGCTGCGCCTGATTCTTCAGTGCCGGCTTCAGCTCGGGCGGGGCTTGGTACCACTGCGTTTCGTAATAGAGTTCGATCCTGTGGCCGTCCGGATCCTGACAAACAAATGCCGGGCCGTGGCAGAGATCGCCATCGGACCAGCCAATATCGAAACCGGAGCCTTTCAGCGCCGCGACGCGGCGCTCGAGCGCCTGCGGGCTGCGCGTCCGGTAAGCGACGTGGCCCATCGCCGGCACCTTGGCCTCGGTGATCTTCAGGGAGTGCCGTTCGTAGTCGTCATAGGCGTGAAGGTACACCGAGTTGCCTTCGCGGCCAGTCTCCGTCATACCGAATATGTTGACGAAGAAGTTCAAGCTCTCCTCCGGCTTGGGAGTGAGAAGTTCCAGATGGCCCAGATGGGCGAGGTCCATTAAGGGTTCAGATTGCATGCAATTCCGATTGTAGAGACTATCGCCCTGCCGGTGGGGTTTTCGGTGCGGCCCCGGGCGCCTCCATCTTTGGCTTGGCTTCGCCGCGATGGCAGGTGTAGCAGGTCACATGCATGCTACCGTCGGGGAAGTTCGCATTGATGTCGGCTGCGATCCGCAGCATGTTGCGGGCGACGCCTTTTTTCGGGTTGTTATCGCTGGCGAAATCACCCTGGACGTGACAGTAGGTGCACTGAACTCCAAGAGCGGTTCGAAATGCGCCCATTGTCTGCCGGATGTCCACATTCGCAGGCAATATCTTCAGGTTTTTCGGCGGGCCCGGCGGAATTGCCTGCTCGCCCCCGCCTCTGCCCCGCTGAGCGAACAGACTGATCGAGCAAAGGAACAGACAAAGAAGTATCCGCACGCAGCACATCCTATACTGCCCGGCCTGATGTGTCAAACCGGCTCGCGGGTCGTCAAATCAGTAAACTACGCGGTCTTTCTTGGTATCGAGCTTCGCGGTTTCCAGCCCCGGAACTTTTTTCAGATCGTCGACTGTCTTGAAATCGCCGTGATCGGTCCGGTATTTGACGATGGCGTCAGCCTGAGCGCCGCTGATCTCCAGCACGCTGGCAATTTCGGCGGAGGCGCCTTTGTTCACGTTCACCTGACCCAGATTCTTCGCGAGGTAGTCGTTGATAGCCTGGATCTGCTCATTGGTGGCGGAAGCGCCGCGCGAAACCATATCGTCGACAATATAGGACCAACCCTCTTTTGTGGCCCGGCGAGTCGATATGAGGTCCGTGCCATGGCAGGCTCCGCAAACCGTTTCGACCATGTCCTTTCCTTTGCCTTCCGGCAGATCCTGGGCCTGCGCCATGGGAAGCTGGCTCAACAGGGCCAGAGAAGAAATCAGAAAAGGAACAGCAGGAGTCAGACGCTTCATATCCCCTCCATCGTAAACTGCCCGGCGCCGTGAATCAAATTTGCCAAACGAACCTGCTGCAGCCGATTCCATCCCTGCAGTACATTGGGACTGGTGCTTGCGTTGTTTTTTGCCGCGGCTCTTCAGACCTCCGCGGTCCCGGTGTCTGCGCGCCCCGTCTTTACAAAAGACATCGCACCGATCCTGTATAAACACTGCGCGTCATGCCATCACGAGGGGGAAGTTGCGCCTTTTCCTCTGATTACTTATCAGGACGCGGAGAAGCGCGCCCGGCTGATCGCCGAAGTGACTCGCACCCGGATAATGCCCCCCTGGAAGCCGGTTCCCGGCTATAACCACTTCGTGGGCGAGCGGCGGCTGACGGAAGCGGAAATTCAGACGATTCAGCGATGGGCGGCGACCGGCGCCCGCGAGGGGAATCCCGCGAGTCTGCCACCGGCGCCTCAATTTACCGCCGATTGGAAACTGGGCAAACCGGACCTCGTGGTTCAACTCCGCCAGCCGTTCGACGTTCCCGCGGAGGGCCTGGACGTTTACGAGTGTTTCATTGTGCCGATGAACCTTCCGCGCGATCGTTTCATCCGCGCCGTGGAATTCCGTCCTTCCAACCGGCGCATTGTGCACCACGCACTGCTGTTTACCGATTCACGCCTGAGTTCCCGGGAATCGCGCTATCCGTGCTTTGGAAGCATGGGATTCCTGCCGACGCTCGGGCTGGGCGGCTGGGCTCCGGGCATGGGTCCGATCCAAATGCTGGAGGGCACCGCGCCTCCCGTGCAGGCGTTCTCAAAGCTGGCTGCCCAGGTTCACTATCATCCGGACGGTAAGCCGGAACAGGACCAGTGGTCGGTCGGGCTCTATTTCACCGACAAACCGCCCGTGCGCCGCGTAGTGGATGTGGGAGTGGCCTCGAAGCTTATCGACATCCCCGCGGGCGACCCGCACTACGTCGTTCGCGAGCACTTCACAATCCCGATCGCCATCTACGCCGTCGGGGTGATTCCGCATGCACACCTCTTGTGCCGCGAGATGCGCGGTTGGGCAATCCTGCCGGACGGACGCAAGCAATGGCTGCTCAACCTACGGGATTGGGATTTCAACTGGCAGGATCAGTTTCAATACGCCCACCCCATCCGGCTGCCGGCGGATTCGCGCCTCGAGATGGAGTTCGTTTACGACAACTCGTCGGCCAATCCGCGCAACCCGAACTCACCGCCCAAGCGGGTCCAATGGGGTGGCGGGACCAACGATGAGATGGCGGGCCTGCACATTCAGTCGATTCCGGTGCACATGGACGAATTACCGGAACTCGGGCAGGCGCTTTGGGGCGCTGTGATGCGATCGGTAGGCGGAAGCTTCTACCGGTTGCCACCGCCGCAATAGCGCACGTCCGGTTCGTATCCGACGAGCGCGACGGAAGCCGTGTAGCCTTCAGGCGCATTCAAATTGACTGCGCGAGCATTTTCAGAAGGCCGATCAAACAACGCTCCGCCGACAGCCTTGGCTCTTGCTTCGCGGTGTGTCCACATCTGATAGAGCTGTTGAGTCGTTTCCGGTAAATTGCTTTCTCCCAGTCTGGTGAGAAGGGGCGCCATATCGACATTGGCCCGGATGCGCTCGATGTCTACGCCGACCGGTATCCCGTGTGTCACCGCAACCAATGCCCAGTCGCCCGCATGCGAGAGGTTGAATTCCACATGGGACACCGGAAGAAGTGCGGGCTTGCCGTGTGCTCCCAATGTGAAACCGAGCCGGGACGGTTCATCGCCCGCATATCTCGACAAGATGAGCCTCAGCGCCGACCGTGCACGAATCCAGCGAATGCGATCCTCTTCGAACCGGAAGCGATTGGCCCGCGCGATTTCATCTTCGGAAAGATGTTCCGGCGACGGCTTCACAAGCGAGATCGTCCAGATATCGACTGGGGCTTTATCCATCGGGTTCGGGTCTATTCGAATGGTACGGTGGAAGATCCGATGAGATTATGGGTAGCTCTCGCCATCAGTGCGGCACTGCTCCGCGGGCAGCAGACAACCGCGCCGCAGCAGAAGGACAGCATCGTTGTCACCGGCGCAGCCGAGCCGGTTCCGCTGGCTGAGGCGGATCGCGATGTTGGCGTGCTCCCCCTGCCCGAAAAACAGCGCGAACTGTACAACTCCTGGTTCGATCTCCTGCAATTCGATTCCGCGCTCGACCTGCAGCAACGCGCTTTAGGCGGTTTTCAGGGTGATCTTTCCATTCGCGGCGCCACGTTCGGACAGACACTCGTTCTGCTCGACGGGCTTCGTATCAACGACGTCCAGACCGGCCACTTCAATCTCGACCTGCCGATTCCGCTGGAGATGCTTTCCGAAATTGAGGTGCTGAAGGGCTCGGGATCGACGCTCTACGGATCGGATGCGATCGGCGGCGTGGTGAATGTTCGAACGCAGCCGATTGAGCCGGGCGAATTCCGCCTGCTCGCGGGAGCGGGCAACTTCGGCGTGAATGAGGAACACGCCGTGACTTCGTTTGGGCGCGCCTGGTGGCAGGAGGAACTGGCATTCGCGCGCGATTTTTCCTCCGGTTTCATGCCGGATCGCGACTACCGAAATCTGGCCCTGAGTTCACTGAGCACGCTCCGGTCCCGGCTCGGCGCAACGAGCCTTCTCTTTGCATACAGCGACCGGCCATTCGGCGCCAACGACTTTTATGGAACGGCCGAACCGCAATGGGAGCGCACCAAAACCTGGTTCGCCTCGGGGCATCAGGATCTGGGAAAGAAAACCGAAGCCAACTTCGCTTTCCGGAAGCACACGGATCTTTACGTATATGTCCGTGACGATCCAGCGCTCTACACAAATTGGCACACCGACGAGGGTTGGCAGGGAAACCTGCGCCGGCATGACAATCTGCCTCTGCACGGCGTCCTCAGCTACGGCATGGAAGGGCTGGCTGAGTCGATCCATAGCACCAATCTGGGAATTCACAGCCGTGAGCGCGCGAGCGGATATGTGTTTTATGACCTTCGCTCCATTCGCCGGTATTCCCTATCGGCCGGGATACGGGAAGAAATTTACGGCGCTCGTGCAGTCGCCACAAGCCCGTCGCTGAGCGGCGCGATATGGATTACGTCGCGATTCAAGTTTCGCGCGGCCGCCACTCGTGCATTCCGGCTTCCGAGTTATACCGACATCTATTACTCATCGCCCTCAACGCTGGGGAACGTCAATCTCAAACCGGAAAGCGCGACCAGTTACGAAGGCGGCGCGGATGCTTATTTGAGGACAAATCTTCACGCTTCGATCACCGTCTTCGATCGGCGCGACACGAATGTGGTGGATTACGTCGAACCAGCCGGAAGCATTATCTATCAGGCTGAAAATCTGCCGCCTTTACGTTTTTTAGGAGCTGAAGCGTCAGTGGTGTATGAGCCAGCGGCTGGACAGCATCTGGCCGTGAGCTTCAGCGCGCTGCACGGACAATATGCCTCGCCGCAGAATCTGGTCACCGAATACACCTTCAACTATCCGGTCCACGACGCAATCGTCGAATGGCGCGGCACGATCGCCAAAAACTTTATCGCTCGCACCAGGCTGGGTGTACTCAACCGGGTCGCGACCAGTCCTTATGCGATCTGGGATGCTTCGATGGGTTACGCCACCGGACGCGTGCGGCCCTTTCTGCAACTGACCAACATCACCAGCACGGTCTATGAGGAAACCCCTTTGATCGCGATGCCGAAACGCGGGGTTATCGGAGGCGTCGAGCTGTACATCTTCGGGGCGTCGCGATGATTTCTATGGCCTCGCGTCGAGCAGCACCACGGCTTGCGCTTCAGCGGACTGACCTTCACCAACCGGTCCGACGCCTTCCGCCGTCTTGAACTTCACCGACACGCGCTCGACATCGAGACCCATAGTCTTTGCCAACGATTCCCGAATGGCCAGCCGGTAGTCTTTGAGCTTCGGCCGTTCCAGGATCACAGTCGAATCCACGTTGAGGATCTGAAATCCCGCTTGCCCGGCAAGGTCGCAGGCCTGGCGCAGGAACTGGAGACTGCCGCTGCCCTTCCAGCGCGGATCGGTATCGGGGAAGTGCATTCCGATGTCTCCCGCCGCCACGGCTCCGAGAATGGCGTCGGTGATGGCATGCGACAGAACATCCGCATCCGAATGCCCGGCAAGGCCGAAATCAGAGGAAATTGAAATGCCGCCGAGGATCAGCGGGCGGCCCGCGGCGATCCTGTGAACGTCCCAGCCCTGACCTATGCGAACCTGCCCGGCGCGAGCAGTCAACGGCGTGCTGTTTCCTGTTCGAAGAAGAGCCGGGCAAGATCCATATCGCTGGGCCGAGTGATCTTGATATTCCGCTCGCTTCCGAGGATCACGCTGATTTCCACCTGGCCCGTCCCGCCCGGATACGACTCGAGGCGCTCGACCAGGCTTGCTTCATCAGTGCCGGAAAAATTATCTCCCGCGGCTGCTTCAAAAGCACGCCGCAGAACATCGTAACGAAAAACCTGCGGAGTCTGGGCAAGAATGAGCCGCTCGCGGGAAATAGTCGCCCGCACTTTCGCCCCTCCGGCCTGCGCGCCGCTGACCTGTTTGACGGTGTCAACGGGCACGATTCCGACAATTGCGGCTCCGTTCAATGCCGCTTCCTCAATCACCTTGCGAATCGTTTCGAGATCCACAAACGGTCTTACGGCATCATGGACTGCCACGATATCGGTGTCGGGATCCAGCGCTGCGAACGCCTTTTCGACCGATTCCTGGCGAGTGTTGCCGCCAGCCACAACACGCAACGAGCCGAACAGGCCGCGGCCTTCTTTTTGCAGCATTTCCTCGACCCAGTCGATCTCTTCTTCGCGAACCGCCACCACAATATCGGTCACGAGTGGCGAAGCGACAAACTTGCGAACCGTGTGTACGAGGATCGGCGCGCCTTCCAGCAGCATGAACTGCTTGCGACTGGTCCCGGTTGTCTCGGCAGGCACGGACGGAACGCCGCGCTGCATACGAGTGCCAAGACCGGCTGCCGGCAGGATGACGGCGACTTTCACAATCAGTCTTCTCCCACTACCTGCTCACGACGCGAAGGAACCTCGCGGCGTTCCGCCGCCGATGCCGCCGCGGCTCCCGCGGCGACACTCTGGGCACGCTCATCGTATTTACCGAAGATCATTTTGCCGGCCGTGGTCTGCAGAACGCTCGTAACCGAGATATCGATTGTTTTCGAAATCATGCGACGGGCGTTATCGACAACCACCATCGTACCGTCATCCAGGTACGCGACACCCTGATTGTATTCTTTGCCTTCTTTGAGGATGAAAACCCGCATCAACTCGCCCGGCAGCACGATCGGCTTAAGCGAATTCGCCAGTTCGTTGATGTTCAGGACCTCCACTCCGCGCACATGCGCGACCTTGTTGAGGTTGAAGTCGTTCGTCATGATCTTGCATTGGTAGACCTTCGCCAGCTCGATCAATTTCATGTCCACTTCGGCAACCTGAGGGAAGTCGTCATTGACGATCTGCACTTTCAGATGCGACATTTTCTGAATGCGCTGCAGGACGTCGAGGCCTCGCCGGCCTCGATTGCGCTTCATCGAATCGGCGGAATCGGCAACCATCTGCAGCTCATGCAGCACAAATTGCGGAACCACGAGGACACCGTCGAGAAAGCCGGTGTCCGCGATATCGGCGATGCGGCCATCGATGATGACGCTGGTGTCCAGGATCTTCTGGTTGGCGCGGCTTTCCACTTCGTTCCCGAAAAGACCGCCCAACGCCGAAAGATTCAGCAGCTCGCCTTTCGAGGCTCCGGTCACCGCCCCGACGTAGGCAAACAGGAGCAGGCAGACGACCTCGACGAAGTGGAGCGCGTTGGAGTTTTCAACGCCGGCACGGCCTATGACCAGGCTCACCAGCGCTGCGCAGAACATGCCCGCAACGACGCCGAAAACAACGCCGATCAGGCGTTTTAAACTGATGCGCGCAATGCGGCGTTCCAGTATGATCGCGAGCACTCCCAGTGCGGCGCCCACCAGCGCCGCGGGCCAGAACGGCTCGTCGTTAGGGCGAAAGTATCCGGCACAGACACCGAGAATAAGAACGAATATAGTTCGAAAAACAATAAAGTCCACCACGGCCGGCGCCCCCCACGCGCCCGTTGCGAAACAAATACTGCCATTTAAACCTTCTGTATTATGATGCGACGAATTGTATCATTCCGGACGGTCGCCATCGCTATTTATCTTTGACGACCAGATTAATCAGCTTTTCCGGAACCGCAATCACTTTGACGACTGTTTTTCCGGCGACCAAAGCCTGGATTTTGTCGTCGTCCCTGGCGCGGCTGGTGAGGCCTTGTGCGTCCGTTCCCGCAGGGACTATCAGCCGGGCGCGCACCTTGCCATTGATCTGAACGACCACCTCGACTTCCGACTCGCGCCCCAGATCGGGATCGAACGCCGGCCAGGACTGCTTGAACACCGGCCCGGCGCCGCCCTGCCGCTCCCAGAGTTCCTGCGCCAGATATGGGGCGAACGGAGCCAACATCAGAGTCAGGATCCTGATCGTCGCATCCATGGCTTTCGGCGAAATGCGCGTCTCCTCAAGATACAGCTCGTTTACCAGTTCCATGATTGCGGCGATCGAGGTATTGAAATGCCAGCGGCTGTCGAAGTCTTCGGTAATTTTCTTCAGCGTCCGATGCAGCCTGCCCAGGACTTTCGCGTCAGATGAGCCGTCCCCCTTGCCTTCGGAGGCCGGGAGATTACGTGTGGCAAAACGATAGATTCGGCCGAGGAAACGATAGATACCATCAACCCCGGCGTCGATCCAGTCGACATCCCTTTCAGGCGGGGCCGCGAAGAGAGCGAAGAGCCGTGCCGTATCCGCGCCGTGCTTGTCCGCTACTTCATCGGCAGGAACAACATTACCTTTCGACTTCGACATCTTCGCCCCATTGCGAATCACCATGCCCTGGGTAAAGAGCTTGCGCACCGGCTCGTCACAGGTGGTCAACCCGATGTCGCGCATCATCTTCGTCCAGAAGCGCGAATAAATGAGGTGCAGAATCGCGTGCTCCACACCACCGATGTACTGGTCGATGGGGAACCAATAGTCGATTTTTTGCTTGTCGAAGGGCGCGGACGAATTCTTCGAATCGCAGTACCTGTAGAAGTACCAACTCGAGTCGACAAAGGTATCCATAGTGTCCGTTTCGCGCCGCGCCGCTCCTCCGCACTTCGGACACGTGACGTTCACAAACTCCGGCACTTCGTCGAGCGGCGAACGCCCCTTGCCGGTGATTTGAATCTGCCGCGGAAGCAAGACCGGCAACTGATCGTCCGGCACGGCAACGACGCCGTCCGTCGGGCAATGGATCACAGGAATCGGCGTGCCCCAATAACGCTGCCGGGAAACACCCCAGTCTTTGATGCGGAACGTAACGGCGGTCTTGCCGAAGCCTTTTTGCTGGGCGAAAGCAGCCATCTCGCGCCGGGCATCCTCACTGGTCATTCCGCTCCAGGCACCCGAATTCTCGACCAGACCGTAATCGCCAGAGGCCTCTTTCATCGTCGCGGGATCGGGCATTTCTCCCTCCAGCGGCCGAATCACCGGCAGTATGTCGATCCCGTATTTTTTGCAGAATTCGAAATCCCGCTGGTCGTGCGCGGGCACAGCCATGATCGCGCCGGTCCCGTAGCCCAGCAGGACAAAATTGCCTACCCAAACTGGTATTGGTTTGCCGTTGAAGGGATTAATGACACGAAGGCCGGTGTCGAAACCCTCCTTCTCCACGTCGCCCGGACCCTGCTGCGCACGCGCGTCCACCATCTTTTTGGCGGCGGCCCGCATCGTCTCATCAAGTTTTTTCGAAACGATTTCATGTTCCGGCGCGAGGATCATGCAGGTAGCGCCGTAGATAGTGTCGATCCGGGTGGTAAAAACACGCACTGCGCCATAACCTTCAATCTCAAAATCGACTTCCGCGCCCTCGCTGCGGCCGATCCAGTTCCGCTGCATAGTGAGGACGCGCTCGGGCCAGCCGCCTTCCAACTGCGCGATGTCCCGCAGCAATTCATCGGCATAGGCGGTAGTGCGCAGGAACCATTGCTCCAACGCCCGCTGTTCCACGGGAGTGGTTTCGTGACGCCAGCAACAGCCGTCTACTACTTGTTCATTGGCGAGAACGGTCGCACAGAGCGGACACCAATTGACCAGCGCCTGCTTGCGATAGGCCAGGCCGCGCTCCATCATGCGCAGAAAGAACCATTGATTCCAGCGGTAATATTCGGGCTCGCAGGTCGTGACTTCGCGATCCCAGTCATACGAGAAGGCGAAGCGCCGGTGCGTGCGCTTCATTTTTTCGATGTTGGAGAGCGTCCATTCGCGCGGTGGCCGCTGATTCTGGATAGCGGCGTTTTCGGCAGGCAGGCCGAATGCATCCCAGCCCATGGGATGCAGCACGTTGTATCCGCGCATCCACATATAGCGGGCCAGCGCATCGCCGATCGAATAATTCCGGACGTGCCCGATATGCAGCGCGCCGCTCGGGTAGGGCAGCATCTCGAGCACGTAGTACTTCGGCTTGCCTGAGTTCTCTTC
>DATAXN010000025.1:0-16796 GCA_036273015.1 Bryobacteraceae bacterium
TGCCTCGCGCAACTGCCTGAATAAACCTGCGATGAAGCGCTTTTCGGAGAGCCGGATGCGGGAAATCCGCACGTCCGGTTCGATGAGGGGGGAGCGGACCGCACCGTACGTGTCTTCCGCCCTCCTACTCTACCGAGCGCCTTGGCTTTTTGCCTGAATCCGCCTTGATCCGCTTTTACCATTGCCGGGCTTGTGTCTTTTCTTCTTGACGCACATCCCCTCGAATGGTTAAATATTCAATGGAGTGCATAAAAATTCATGACCGCGGCGTCCGCTATGACTAAGATCGCCCACGGAGATCTGGCCAAGGACCTCGACCTCACCTCGGACGAGCTCTTCGCCCTCCTCGATCTCGCGGTGGACGTCAAGCAGTCGCCCGAGCACTATCGTTCCGCGCTCGCCGGCAAAGCCATCGTGCTGCTCTTTGAAAAGCCGTCCCTGCGCACTCGCATGACGTTCGAGCTCGGCATCCAGCAGCTCGGCGGCTTCGTGCTCGTCAACGAAGCTTCCATCGGCGTGCGCGAGCCGCTCAAGGATATGGCGCGCAATCTCGATCGCTGGGTCGATGCCATTGTGGCGCGCACGTTTTTGCAGAAGACCGTCGACGGGCTGGCGCGCTTTTCGAAAGTGCCGGTCGTCAACGGCCTCAGCGACATGTACCACCCGTGTCAGGCGTTCGCCGATATGCAGACCATCCGCGAGCACTTCGGCTCCACGCGCGGCGTCAAGCTCGCCTTTGTCGGCGATGGGAACAACATGGCGCACTCGCTGATGTTGAACGCCGTCCGCCTGGGGATGGATTTCGCGCTGGCTACGCCGTCGAAATATGAGGCCGCTTCGGAGATTGTTGCGCAGACCCGGGAACTCGCCGCGCGCGCGGGTGTGAAGTTTACGGTCACGAACGATCCGGCCGAGGCCGCTCGCGGCGCGCATGCGATCTACACCGACGTGTGGGCCAGCATGGGCGCGGAGAATGAAGCCGCCGAGCGCCGTACCGCGTTTGCGGACTATCAGGTGGATGACGATCTTTTCCGCCACGCCGAGCCCGAAGCGATTTTTATGCACTGCCTGCCGGCCAAGCGCGGCGAAGAAGTGACGGACAGCATGATCGAATCGCCCCGCTCTGTGGTCTTCGACCAGGCGGAGAACCGGCTGCATGCGCAGAAGGCGCTGCTCCTGATGCTCTTGTAAATGTGGGGCAGGCCTTCGGGCCTGCCGCCGGGCTTCCGCCCGGCGCACGCTACGCCGTTCGGAAGGGTTTACCGAGCCGCGACCGCGAGGGAGCGGTAACGCGAACTTCTGTAACCAGGCACCGGCGCGTTATGGACGTGCGGCTACCAGCCGCGTAACGGATTTTTAAAAACTTATGAACCCTAAAAAAGTCGCACTCGCCTATTCCGGCGGCCTGGACACCTCCATCATCATTCCGTGGTTGAAGGAAAACTACGGCTGCGAAGTCGTCGCGGTGTGCGGCGATATCGGTCAGGGCGGCGATGAGCTGACCGGCCTCGAAGCGAAAGCACGCAAAACCGGCGCTTCCGAAGTGGAAGTTGCCGACATGCGCGAAGAGTTCGTTCGCGATTACCTCTGGAAGCTCGTCCGTTCCGGCGGCGTCTATGAGCACAAGTATCTGCTCGGCACTTCCATCGCCCGGCCGCTGCTCGCCAAACGCCAGGTGGAAGCCGCGATCCGCACCGGATGCGATGCGCTTGCCCACGGCTGCACCGGCAAGGGCAACGATCAGGTTCGCTTCGAGCTCACCTACAAAGCTCTCGCGCCCGAGCTGCCCGTGATCGCCCCTTGGCGCGAATGGAATCTCATCTCGCGCGAAGACTGCATCGAGTACGCGAAGCAACACAACGTGCCGATCGCGCAGTCCACCACCAAAATCTACAGCCGCGATCGCAACATCTGGCACATCTCGCACGAGGGCGGAGAACTGGAAGATCCAGCCAACGCCGCTCCCGATCACATCTGGATGCTCACCAAGAGCCCCAAGGAAGCCCCCGATACTCCGGAAGAAGTGACGGTCGGCTTCGAGAAAGGCGTCCCGGTTTCGGTCAATGGTAAGCAACTCTCCGCTGTCGAACTGCTCGAAACCCTGAACGCTATCGGCAGCAAGCACGGCGTCGGACGCATCGACCTCGTCGAGAACCGCTTCGTCGGCATGAAGTCGCGCGGTTGTTATGAGACGCCCGGCGGCACGATCCTGATGGCCGCCATTCGTGAGCTCGAAGCGCTCACGCTCGATCGCGCCATGCTGCACTACAAGCAGAAGCTCGCGCTCGACTACGCCGAGATGGTCTACGCCGGCCTCTGGTTCACGCCGCTGCGCGAAGCCCTCGACGCGTTCTTCGAATCCATCAGCCAGACCACAACCGGCGAAGTCACTATGCGCCTGTATAAGGGCAACCTCGATCCCGTCAGCCGCAGGTCGCCGTACTCGCTCTACTCGCTCGCCATCGCCAGCTTCACCATGGGCGCGGACTACGACCAGAAGGACGCGCGCGGCTTCATCAACCTGATCGGCCTGCCGATCCAGGTTCGTGCTTTACAAAAGAAGGCGAAATAGATGAAGCTCTGGGGCGGCCGCTTCGAAACCGGACCTTCGGAAGTCTTCGAGCGTTTCTCGAACTCTCTCCACTTCGATCGGCGCTTGATCGGCGCCGACGTGCGGGGATCGCAGGCCTTCGCGCGCTCGCTCACGCGCGCGGGGGTTCTGAGCACGAAGGAATGCGCGGAGATTGTCGAAGCGTTCGAAGCCATTCTCGAAGACTCGGCCGCGCCCGGCTACTTCGATGGGGCAAATGACGAAGATGTGCACAGCTTCGTCATTGGCAAGCTGCAGCACCGCGTCGGTGCGCTTGCCGATAAGATTCATACCGGCCGCAGCCGCAACGAGCAGGTTTCGCTCGATACGCGGCTGTGGCTGCGCGAGGAATGCGATCGCGCCCGCCAGTTGCTGCGCTCGTTGATGGCGTCGCTTCTCGATCTCGCGGATCGCCATCCGAACGCCATCGTCCCGGGCTATACGCATCTGCGCCGCGCGCAGCCTGTGTTGTGGCCGCACTATCTGCTCGCGTACTTCGAGATGTTCGCGCGGGATTACGAACGCTTCGGAGAAGCGCGCCGCCGCACCAATGTGATGCCGCTCGGATCGGGTGCGCTTGCCGGCAGCGGCTTCCCGCACGATCGCGAAGCTATCGCGCGCGACCTCGGCTTCGACAGCATTACGCAGAACAGCATGGACGTATCCGCCGATCGCGACTTCGCCCTCGACTATCTCTACGCCGCATCGGTGGCCATGATTCACCTGAGCCGTCTTTCCGAAGACTGGATTCTCTACTCATCCGAGGAATTCAGCTGGATCGATCTCGGCGACGGCGTCACCAGCGGATCGAGTCTGATGCCGCAGAAGAAGAATCCCGATTCGCTGGAGCTCATTCGCGGCAAGTCCGGTCGCGTGTTGGGTGCCCTCAACTCGCTGCTCTTCACCATGAAGGGCCTGCCCATGACTTACAACCGTGACATGCAGGAAGACAAAGAGCCGCTCTTCGAAGCCTGCGACCAGGTCAACGGTTGTCTCGAGATGGCGCGCGTTGTGGCCGAGTCGGTGGTCCTGCGGGAACGAATCCCGGCGGAAGCGGCGGAAGAAAGCTGGGTCGTGGCTACCGATCTTGCGGAAGCTCTGGCGCGCAATGGCACAGCGTTCCATCAGGCGCATCAGATCGTCGGTCGTCTGGTCTTGGAGAGCGTGCGCAGCGGCAGGAAGCCCGCCGATTGGAACGCGGAATCCCTCGCGAAGTTCGCGCCTGAGTTTACTCCCGACATCGCCATTCTTCTCGATCCGCGCGAAGGCATGAAGACGCGTGAAATTGCCGGCGGCACCGGTCCCGAAACAGTCGCGTCGGCGCTGGTCACCGCGCGCATGAGGTTGGCGAATCTCGTATGACGAAGACCTTTCGGCACGGACAGATTCTGAAGTTGATCCGTCGCCGAAGTATCTTCACCCAGGAAGAGCTCGCTCGCGCTCTAAAAGAGAACGGCATCGATGCTACGCAGGTTACTCTCTCGCGCGACATGCGCGAGTTGGGACTGGTGAAGACCGCCGAGGGTTATCGCGAGCTCGGTCATGAAGCGCCTGCTTTGCATTTCACCGCGTTGGCTGGCGAGTTCCTGCAAGACGTGAAGCTCGCGCAGAATCAGGTCGTGCTCAAGACCGCGCCAGGCCATGCGAGTTCCGTCGCCGTTGCGTTGGACAACGAAGAGTGGCCCGAGGTCCTCGGCACCATCGCAGGCGACGACACTATCCTGGTAATATGCCCTGATTCCGGTACGGCAGAGGTGGTCCGGACGAAGTTGTTGGGTTTACTGCAATAGAGCTGATCGGCCTGCTCTGACGATCTCGGCGGGATTTTGTCTGAGAACTTCCCCCTGCCCGCCCACCATACAAGCAAGTCAGTACGAATGCTCCTTCCGGGGCGATCCTAACTCCTCCACACCTCGCCCCGGAGCCCATAATCCGCACCAGTTTCACCGAAGGCTTCTATACTGAAACAGGCAGGGATCAAATGACGAAATGGGCGGTTTTATCGCTCCCACCCGCACAGGTTACGGCGCTCACGTGCCGGACCTGCCGGGCTGTATCGCGGCTGGCCGGACGAGAGATGAAACCTTGGAGCTGATGCAGGAGGCAATCGAAATGCATCTGCGGGCCATGCGCGAGGATGGCGATGCCATTCCGGAACCATCGCAGGTTGAAATACTGGAAGCAGCGTAACACCGTTTGGGCGGTATCCTTGATGCGTGAAGCCCGGCGCATATAACCCTCTTCCGTACACCGATTCCGCGCCCTTCCAACTAGCAGTTACGTATAGTCCCAAGGGCGATCAGAAGACGGCCATCGCGGAGCTTCACCGCGGTCTCGCGGACGGCGAAAAGCACCAGGTTCTGCTGGGCGTCACCGGCTCCGGCAAGACGTTCACCATGGCGAAGCTGATCGAAAAGAGCGGTCGCCCCGCTCTGGTGCTCGCGCATAACAAGACCCTGGCAGCGCAGCTCTACCACGAGTTCAAAGGCTTCTTCCCCTCCAACGCCGTCGAGTACTTTGTCAGCTACTACGACTACTACCAGCCCGAGGCATATATCCCGTCGAGCGGGGTATACATCGAGAAGGAGGCCACCATCAACGATGAGCTGGACCGCCTCCGCCTGGCCGCGACGAAGTCCCTGTTCGAGCGCCGCGACTGTGTGATCGTCGCAAGCGTCAGTTGCATCTACGGTCTCGGTTCCCCGGAAGCCTACTACGGCATGCTGCTGATGCTGGAGAAGGGCCAGAAGATCACCCGCAAGGAGATCACGTCGAAGCTGGTCGAGATCCTCTACGATCGCCACGACAACGACTTCCGCCGCGGCAGCTTCCGCGTTCGCGGCGACGTGATCGAGATCTTCCCGACCTATGAAGAGAACGCCTACCGCATCGAGATGTGGGGCGATGAAGTGGAGTCGCTGTCGCAGATCGATCCGCTGCTCGGCGAAGTCAAACAGACGTATCAGCGCCTGCCGATCTATCCCAAGACCCACTATGTTATGTCGCAGCTCACCAAAGACGCGGCCATCGAGTCGATCAAGGCCGAGCTTGAGGCGTGGCGTCCGCAGCTCGAAGCGCAGGGCAAACTGATCGAGGCGCAGAGGCTGCACCAACGCACCATGTTCGATCTCGAGATGATGAAGGAGATCGGCTACTGCCACGGCATCGAGAACTATTCACGGCACTTTTCGGGTCGCCTTCCGGGCGAAGCGCCGCCCACTCTGCTCGACTACCTGCCGAACGATTCCCTCATGTTCATCGACGAGAGTCATCAGACCGTTCCGCAGCTGCACGGCATGTATCACGGCGACCGCTCGCGCAAGCAGGTGCTCGTGTCTCACGGCTTCCGTCTTCCCAGCGCGCTCGATAACCGCCCGTTGACTTTCGAGGAGTTCGAGCATCGCGTCAATCAGGTGGTCTACGTCTCGGCGACTCCGGGACCTTACGAACTGACCAAATCGGCTGGCGTGGTAGTGGAGCAGATTATCCGTCCGACCGGGCTCGTGGACCCGGAGATCGAGATTCGCCCCATCAAAGGCCAGGTCGACGATCTGCTGAATCAGATCCGGCAGCGCACCGCGAACAACCAGCGCGTGCTGGTGACGACACTCACCAAGCGCATGGCTGAGGATCTGGCCGAATACTACTCGGAGGTCGGCGTGAAGTGCAACTATCTGCACTCGGAGGTCAGCACGCTCGACCGCATCAAGATCCTGCGCGATCTGCGGCGGGGCGAGCACGATGTGCTGATCGGGATCAATCTCCTGCGCGAAGGCCTCGATCTGCCGGAAGTATCTCTGGTCGCCATCCTCGATGCGGATAAGGAAGGCTTTCTGCGTTCGAGCGGCGCGCTGATCCAGACCATCGGCCGCGCTGCGCGGCACCTCGAAGGAAAAGCAATTCTCTACGCGGACGTGATGACAGACAGCATGAAACGGGCTATCGACGAGACCATGCGCCGCCGCGAGACGCAGCTCCGGTACAACGAGGACAACGGCATCACGCCGCAGTCCATTATCAAGCCGATCGATATGAGCCTCATCGCCATCGCCGAGGGCGACTATGTAACGGTTCCGGCGGAACCTGAGGAAAGCGAAGAAGATCTCACGCCCGAGCAGCGCGAGAAGTTCATTGCGGAGCTCGAGCAGCGCATGCGCGACTCGGCCCGCAAGTTTGAGTTCGAAAAGGCTGCCCAAATCCGGGATAGAATCAAGAGCCTTCGGGTAAAGGACATCGCCGGAATTGGAATCCCGGTATAAGTACGGAGTGATGGGCGCGGGCGCGGTCGGCGCCAGCCTGATCGGACTGCTGCCATCGAAGAGCCGTGAATTGGGTCCGGTTTGCGCCGTCTCCTATCGAGTAGCCAGCCGTACGGCCAACACGTTGCGCGCCGGTTATCCGGTGCGCACGGTAAACGAACTCCACAGCGTACCCTGCGTGCTGTTTCACTCTCCTCCGGAGCACATGACGAGTCTTCTCGGAATATTGGAAGAGGCTGGGATCGAGTGGGCCGGAAAGTCGATCGTCTTCTGCGACTGCGTGGTAAGCCGCGTGGTCCGGCAGCGCTTCCAGTCAAAGGGAGCGAGCACGGCCGTAGCCCGGCAATGCGGCATCCCGGGACGGCTGATTGTCGAAGGGCACGATGGCGCCGCGCTGCAGACCGTTCACCGCATCGCGCGCGAGCTGCGATGGAAGGCAGTTCAGATACTGCCTGGTTCCGCGGACCTGTTCGACGCGGCCGTGACGTTGAGCGGAGCCGCGATCACGCCTCTGATCGATCAGGCTGCGGCACTGCTTCGCCATGCGGGAATTCGCGACGTCGAGGCGGCACGGATGGCCTCCGCCCTGTTTGAGCGGACGGCGCTCGATTACGCTCATTCGGGCAAGCAGAGCTGGGCCTGGTATGCACGGAAGCCGCAGTTGGAGGGGCTCAGGTCGCAACTCGCCGCCGCCGGACCACACCTGGAGCCGGTACTGCGGCAGCTCCTGCAGTTCAGTTTCGAGACGTTCCGCAAACACAGGGAATTCGGCGCGGAACTGCCGCGGACTAATAGCGAGGCTAACGAAGAGTAACGACGGTTGCGCCTCGCCCGCCTGCTTCGAGCGGCGCATCCCGAAAATCGGCCACGTATGAAGTGCGCGAAAGTACGGCTCGAACGACTTCGCGCTGCACGCCGATGCCTCGTCCATGAATGATCCGCAGTGCTTTGAGGCCAAGCCGGTGCGCTTCGGCAAGATACTCTTCGACAACGAATTTCACGTCGCGCGGAGCAACTGTGTGGAGATCGAAGACGTCGGTGATGGGAATCCGGATCGGGGCTCCGGCATCGTCAACAAAAGGGTCGTCCATAAAAGCGAAAGCCCGGCTGGCCCCACTTGCTGGTGACGCTTCGCGTCGTGGAGTCGCCGGGCTGTACTCTGGCGCAGCGCGCCCGATGGGAGCTCTAACTCGTGTGTTGCAGCCTGTAGTGACTGACGAGTTGTTCCATCTCGTCTTTCAGATGGAGTTTGAGCTTTTTCAGACGATGTTCTTCCAATTCCTCTTCGGCAGTCAGCGCGTGTTTGGCTTCCAGCTGCTGAACCTGCTTCTTAAGGGTGTCGTGCTGTTCCGTAAGATGGCGGTACTTTTCATTCGTCTGCATCAGGTGCGCTTTGATTTCTTCTTGTGCGTTTTGTTCCATCCTGGCACTCTCCTTAGTGGAGTCGCCTCGCCAAGACCGGTCAGAAGTCACCGGGTCGGCAGGTAGCTTCACTTCTTTTTTGAAGTGGCGAACAGTTCATCCGTCCGTCTATTCTGGACTTTATCATGAACGTTTTTTCATGACAACTGCGTTTACAGTGCCATGGTCGTAGTACCCTTCGCGCCATCCGGCGTCTTCCCATCCGTGCTTCCGGTAGAGGGCGATCGCGGGCGAATTGGGTTCGGCAACCTCCAGAAAAATAGTCCCTTGCGCCTGCTGACAGAGCGCGGTCAACAGAGCCGACGCCACGCCGCGCCGCCGGAAGTCGGGATCGACGGCGATATTGAGGAGCTCGGCCTCGTCGGGAGCGCTCTGACGCCAGGAACAGAATCCAGCCGTCCGGCCGTCGATTACACCCAGCAGCAGGGGGTATCCGGTGTAATCGCCGAGAGGCCACTGGGCCGTCTCGGGGCTGCGGTACTGGATACGGGCGATGGCAGGGTAGTCGCGTTCCAATGCGGGCCGGATCAGAACGGGGTCGGCGCTTGTCAATTGCGGGAGCCCGGCGCCTCCGAGCGGCCCGCCAGCGGTTGGACGACCGAACTGCCGCAGATGGCGACTCCCGTCCGGATCAACGCCTGCAGGAAGTTGTTCAGCATGGCGTAGAATACCTGTTCGGTCATCGGCTGTTTCCCCGGCAGGCGAAACGTGGAGGGCAGTTCCTTGGCAATCCGCAGGCGGAGGCCGTTGTGCATGGTGCGGCCCGCGCGATCGCGTTTGTTGGCGACGGTCATGGGAGTCTGCATCACGGTGCCGGTCCGGCCATCGACGTAAAACTGACAGCGGGAGAACCAGCCGAGGTTGGCAGGGTCGGCGGCATCGAACAGGAGCAGCGGAGTCTCACGCTGTTCGGCAGTGAGTTCCAGAAGAATGCCGCGCGGCGATTCCTTAAGCCTCGCTTCGAAACCGGCCTGCTGCGCCACGGCGGACACAGTGGCTGAGTCGATCTCGAGAAGGATCAGCTTGTGACGTCCGGCCTGGAGAACCTGCATTGCACTCAGGATACAGCAAAGTCGGAAAGCTGCAGGTCAGAGTCTCGGCGGGACGGCGCGCGCTTCGCCTGATTGGCCGCGCGAAGGGCCGGCGGCGACAGCAGTTTCCGGAACGAGATCGCCTTCGCCGGGAGCGAGGAACAGATTCTCGTCGAGCGCGTGCTGGCGGGTGTACATGTCCCAGTAGCGGCCGCGCAGCGCGAACAGTTGGGAATGGGTGCCGCGTTCGACGATCCTGCCGGCTTCGATTACCAGAATCTGATCCGCGCGGCGAATCGTGGAGAGCCGGTGCGCGATGACGAAAGTCGTGCGGCCGCGCATCAGGTGCGAAAGGCCCTGCTGGATCATGGCCTCGGATTCGGAATCGAGGCTGGAAGTGGCCTCATCGAGAATGAGGATGCGCGGATCGGCGAGGATGGCTCGCGCGATAGAGAGCCTTTGCCGTTGTCCGCCGGAGAGCTTGACGCCGCGCTCGCCGACAATCGTGTCATAGCCTTCTTCCAGGGTTTCGGCGAACTCATCCACGCGCGCTGTGCGGCACGCTTCGAGCATCTCGGCTTCAGTGGCGCCCGGACGCGAAAACATGACGTTGTCCCGTATGGAACCGTCGAAGAGAAATGTCTCCTGCAGGACGACGCCTAACTGGGAACGGTAGCTCGCCAGATTGACAATGTTGAGGTCGACGTCGTCCACCAGAATCCGGCCCCCCAGAGGTTTGTGGAAAGCCGAAATGAGTCCGATGGTGGTCGATTTTCCGGACCCGGATGGTCCCACGAACGCCGTCACCGTATCCGGTCTGGCCTCGAAGGAGATTCCGTGCAGGACGGTTTTGCCGGTCTGATAGGCGAATTCGACATTTTCAAAAAGCACTTCGCCCACGATGTGCCCGATCTCGCGGGTGCGCTCCGGATCTTCGTCTTCCGGACGCTCACGAAGGACCTCGCGCGTTCGCTCAAGACCCGCCAGCGCCTCGCTCATCTGCGTCCCGATGTTGACTACTCCAACGATGGGCGCGATCAGAAAAATGAGAACTGCGTTGAAATAGATCAGCTGGCCCATGGTCATCTTACCCGCGTAAATCTGGTGCGTCCCGAGATACATAACCAGGGCGCCGACGATGCCCATCAGAACGGTAGCGGAGAGCGACATCAGAGACATCGCCGTCAGGCTGCGCATGACGTTGGCGAGAAGACGCTGCACGCCGCCCGCGAACACGCGCGCTTCGCGATCCTCGGCATGGTAGCCCTTAATGACCCGCACGCCGCCCAGCGACTCGGTCAGGCGACCGGTAACCTCCGCGTTGATCTTTGCCCGCTCGCGAAAAATGGGGCGAACGGTCTTAAAGGCCTTGCTCAGGACGAACCCGAATACCAGCACCACGGTGAGGGCGATCGCGGTCATGAGCGGGCTGATCCGCAGGAGTATGACCAGGGCGACCACAGCCGTCAATATTCCGCCCACGAACTCGATCACGCCGGTGCCCACCAGGTTGCGCATTCCCTCGACATCCGACATGATGCGTGAAACCAGTTGGCCGGTCTTGTTCGTATCGTAGTACGTGACAGGCAGCCGGCCGATATGCTCCTGGACCTTGCAGCGCAATTCAGTGATGAGTTTCTGGCCCGCGATGGAGAGCAACTGGGTCAGAGAATATGACGTGATGCCCTGAACGATCGTGGCGCCCACCACCGCCAGCGTCAGGGGAAGCAACAGCGAGGCCTGGTGCTTATTTAACACGTTATCGATCAGATACCGGGTGGAAGCCGGCAGTACGAAGCCGCTGATTGTTTTAATTGCAATCAGGACGAACCCGAGCCCCAGGATCCCACGGCGAGGCCGAACCATGGCCCAGATATCGGGCCACATTTCGCGCACGCGTTCCGAGACGGGCTTCTTCGTGGTTTTCGAAGGTGAGTTGTTCACTCCCCCGATTGGATGCGTGCGCCGCTCTCCGCGCGTCAGGCCGTTTTGGAGTCGCAAACCACCATTTTACTGTGCGGCGCTTACTGTGCCAACGAGCTTTTACTCTTTGCCGCCGCCGAGCCAGTAGCCCGGACGCGTCTTCGCGACATAGCGCGTATTGTCCACGCTCACCGCAATGGTGTGGAAACCCGGCTCTCCCTTGTTGTTGGGGTTGTAGGTAATCAGGTACTGGCTGCGGATTTCCTGGCTGATGCGCTGGATGGCATCCTCGAGGCCCTTTTGTTTGACAAAGGAGAACTCGGCCCCACCCGTGCCCTTGGAGAAGACTTCCGAAGGGCTGTCGACAAAGATGCGTTTTGTGCCCTTGTAAATCTCCTGGAGCAGCGGGCCGAACTGCACCTGCGACGGTCCGTAGTTCTGGCTGTCGGTGGTGGGAGTGGGGGGATTTCCGGCCGTGCCCTGCTGCGCCGTAATGTCGATAGGATCAGGGCGCGGCGGCGCGGCCTTCTCGGTGAGGCGCACCATCAACTGGTTGATATCCACTGTATAGACGACGACATTCGACAGCTGCGCGTCAATCAGCGATTCGCGCACTCTGCCTTCGCTTGCCATGTCCCTCGTTTCGCTCACGAGCAGGATAATCTTCCGGTTGTCCTTGGGCCGATTGCGCAGCATATAAACCGCGCGATCCACTACGTCGATCATGCGGCTGCTGGAATTGCCTGCGTTGATCCGGTCGATGGCGACTTTGAGCTTATCCGAATCGCTTGTGAAGTCCTGCATCACCCGCATTCGGGAATCGAAGGCGACGACGGCGGCTTCGCCATGATCTCCGACCACCAGCGGCAGCAGAGTGCCCAGATGTCTGATCTGCGTCAGGATCGTGCCGTCCACGCGCGCCGAGGCTTCAATCGCCACAACCAGTGAAATTGGTTCAAACGCCACGTCGACATTGATGTTCTGTTCCTTGTTGTTATCGAACAGGTGAAATTGGTGCGGCTGCAGCCCGTCAATGATGTTGCCGGAACGATCGGTGACGAGCACCGGAGCCACAATGTTGGTGACCGATGCGCGGATCGGGGTGCCGAACTCCGGTACGTCGGTGGGAGTGGGCGGCGGCGCCTGCGCGGGCGACTGCACCGCGGTGGCGATCAGGAAAAGAGCCGGGACCGCGGCCTGAATCGGTTTCATAGGGATCCTAAGCCTCATTAGACTGCGCCTCCTTAGGCTGGGCATCGTGCGCGGTTTTGCCATTCAAGAGATCAAGCACGTGCGGGACCAATCCCAAAATAGCATCCAGAGACTCGACCGCGCCGCGCGGGGAACCCGGCAGATTCACGATCAGAACGCGGCCCAGCGATCCGGCGAGCGCGCGCGAAAGGGGAGCGAAACGCGACTTCTCCAATCCGCGCAGCCGCATTAATTCGCCAAATCCCGGCAACTCGCGTTCGATCACGTCACGAGTTGCCTCCGGTGTCACATCCCTCGGAGCGGCGCCGGTGCCGCCGGTGGTGAAAATGGCACCGGAACCCAGGCGCTGCGCGATTTCGCGCAGCCCGGCGACGATTTCCGGCCGTTCATCGGGGATGACCCTTCGGTCCAGCACCTGGAAGCCAGCGGTTTCCAGGCGCTCGGCGACTGCCGGTCCTGAGGTGTCGACCCGTTTACCGTGATGCGCGCCGTCGCTGATGGTCAACACGGCGGCAGACATCATTGTTTGGAGTCCGCGCGTTTGAAATCCCCGCTCTTGCCGCCGGTCTTTTCGAGCAGCCAGAGGTCCTGGATTTCGATTCGCTTGTCGAGCGCCTTGGTCATGTCGTAAATCGTCAGCGCGGCGACGGATGCCGCGGTCAGAGCCTCCATTTCGACGCCGGTCTGCGCCGTCGTGGCGGCGGAGGCAACGATGCGGACACCCTGCGCTTCGACAGTGATTTCGACGTCCGCATGCGACAGCGGAAGGGAATGGCACAGGGGGATGAGGTCCGATGTTTTCTTGGCTGCCAATACTCCGGCGATGCGCGCCACTTCCAGTGGGTTACCTTTTGGATTCCGAGGCAGGGCGTCGAGCACTTCGCGCCGCATTTTTACGAAGGCATGAGCGCGGGCCGTACGGCGCGTCGCGTTCTTTTCGCCGACATCCACCATGCGCGCCTGACCGGCCGAATCGAAGTGTGAGAGTTTGCTCATTTGAGAAGCACAGGAATCAGATCGCCGGCGGCGTATTCAGCCTGATTGGGATCGGCAACGAGGAATGCATTCGCGCGGCAGATGGAGGGTATGTCGCCCGAACCCTGCCAATCCACAGGTGTGACTTCCGCGCAACGGACTTCGGCGGGAAGAAAACGGGTCAATCCCGGCTTGTGACGGAACGGACGAGTGAGACGGCAGAGCGTGAGGGGCAGGGGAGCATCGTTCGCGCCCGCCAGTAATTCCAGCGCGGCGCGGCCGAAGAGCTCGAAGGTCACCATGGTGGAAGCGGGGTTGCCGGGCAAGCCGAAAAAGAACCTGCCGCGAGCGGTTCCGAAGACGAGCGGCTGGCCGGGTTGAATCAACACGCGATCGAAATGGAATTGCGCGCCGCAGTCGGAGAGCGCGGACTCGACGAGGTCATATTTGCCGGCGGAGACGCCTCCGGAGAGCAGCAGGAGATCCGCTTCCAATCCTTGCGCGATCAGACGCGCGGTTGCTTCTTTATCGTCGCGCGCGACAGGCAGAATTTCGGGATTGCCGCCCGCTCGCCGGACCTGCGCAGCCAGGGAGTAGCTGTTTGAGTTTCTGATCTGATGCGACGCGGGCGTTTCGCCGATACCGACGATCTCGTCGCCGGTCGCGAGGATGGCGACGCGAGGACGGGCGTAAACGGACACGCACCGATGACCGGTGGTTGCCAGCCAGGCCACCGAAGCATAGTCGATCCGCGTTCCACGCTTCAGGACCAGCGATCCGGCGCGGGCTTCGCAACCGGCATATGCGATGTTGGAACCGGCCGCCGGACTTTGGGTGGTCTCAACAGTTCCGTCTTCGTGGCGTGTGCAGTGCTCGACCATGACGACCGCATCGGCGCCTTCGGGAAGAGGCGCGCCGGTCATAATCTCGACTGCTTCTCCGGCGTGAACGATGCCCGCGAACATGCCGCCCGCGCGCGATTCGCCGACAACACGAACACGCCCCGGCATATCAGTTGCCCGGACTGCATAGCCGTCGCGGACGGAGCGGTTGAAAGGCGGATAATCGCGATCGGCGGTAATGTCAACAGCGAGAATACGGCCCTGCGAGTCTTCGATGGCGATCGTTTCCGCGTGAGGCTCGCTGCGCCGAGCGTGAACTTCCCGCACTACTGTTGCGCGCGCATCGAGAAAGGTCAAAGCCGGCACGCACCCAGTTTAACCGCACGGCGGTAATTCGCGTTCCTATTTGGGCGGCATTAGTCTCGCTCCGTGCCGGCCCGAAGACCCTGACCCGAGGCTGAAAAGCCCAGTCACCTTGTCAGGGGACCAGGCCTGTCCAGCACTCTGCGAATGGCCAAAAGGGCCGAAGCCCCGACCCCACACACAGTCTGTGTCTTGCTATTTCTGTAGTAGTTCGACGGCTATTGGATGAAGCCGACGGGGTGGAGACAGAAGTGGGAGTGGCTTCGTCTCTCGATCAGGTCCGCCGTTTTTTCAATCGCTTCGCGCAACCCGATGTCCTGCGTCAATACGCCCAACAGTTCTCCGCTCGCCTTGTCGTACTCGACAACTCGAAAGCGCAGCGTCAGGGGATCGAGCGCTCCCGCGGCGAGCGCTTCGTTCCGGATCGATTGCAGGTCCGGCAGCGATTGAATGAGATTTTCCATCACTACTTGTTAAGTGCAAGCGAAGTACCAAAAGTTGCAAAAATCTTTCTTATAGGTCCTATTCGGCAATGCGCGCCGTTTTTATATAGTCAAGGCTCGGAAATTGTTTTTCCAAATAGGCGTTTCCTTCGCCCTCGATTTCTCCCTGGTCAGGCATCTCGCCGTAGCCTGAGTAGATCTGGTCGACGTTCTCCATTCCACTCACAACCTTGCCGAACGGTGCGAAACGCATGCCATCGAGCCGACTGTTATCGCCAAAATTAATGAAGAGCTGCGTCGAGCGGGAATCCGGGGCCGACGTTGCGGCGAATGTCACAGTTCCGCGCACGTTGCTGGTTTTGACCGGATCGTCCTGGATTGGTACGTCCCAAGCCTTGGTCAGCGCGGGATCGGCCGCGAGTCCGAACTGCGCCATGAAGCCTGGGATGACGCGGAAGAAGCGCGCTCCATCGAAATAATGCGCTTTCACCAGATTGTAGAAGCGATCGGCGCCGATGGGAGCATCCGCGCGGGTCACTTCGATCACGACAGGGCCACGGGACGTATCGAGGTTGACGCGATAAGTTGCGGGCGCGGTTTCATTGGTCGGCTTCTGAGCTCCGGCAGAACATGCGCCCAGCAGCAAAGCAACAGACGCGAGCAAAGGAAAATTCTTCATTGTTTGGGGTTCCGGGCTTTAGAGTTTCTTTATACTCCATGCTTCTTAAAGAAGGCGAGCATCTTCGCCCAGCCGTCTTTCGCGGACTCGGGATCGTAGGCCGGGCGATAGTCGGCGTTGAATCCGTGCTGCGCGTTGGGATAGACGTTGATCTCGGAAGGCTTGTGCGCGGCTTCGATGGCTGTGCGCATCTGCTCGACCGTGTCGAGCGAAATGCCGGCGTCCCTGCCGCCGTAGAAACCGATGACGGGAGCCTTCAGATCCTTCGCGACGTCGATAGGATTTTTCGGCTGTAGTTCGGTAGTGGGACCGGCGACTCTTCCGTACCACGCCGCTCCGGCTTTGAGTCCGGAGCTATGCGCGGCATACAGCCAGACGATGCGGCCGCCCCAGCAGAAACCGGTTGCGGCGCGGCGGCTGGTGTCCGCGCCGTCTTTGCCCGCCCATTCGACTGTGGCGTCGAGGTCGCTCATCACCTGCGCATCGGGGACGTGCGATACCACTTTGCCGTAGATTTCCGGAACGCCTTCGAGACCGGCAACCTGTCCCTGGCGTTCGTATAGATAGGGCGCAACGGCGAGATAGCCGGTCTTGGCCAGACGCCGGCAGAGATCCTTGATGTGTTCGTGGATGCCGAAGATTTCCTGCACGACGAGAACCGTGGGGAATGCAGTGCCGCTGAGGGGTTTGGCGCGATAGGCGGGAATGCGCACGTCGCCCGCGGGAATTTCGACTTCACCCGCGGTGAGGCCGTTAGTGTCCGTTGTGATGGTGGCGGCGGTGATGGGAAGGACCGCGGCGGCAAATCCCTCAGGCAGTCTCGATACTTGTGGAGTCATGATCGAAGGCCATTCTAACAAAGGGAGGTGATGGAGCCGGAGAGCCTGATGTGCCGGTTGAAACGATTTTGGACTGACTTGCATCCTGCTCCCCGCGATGCGTAACGCTCTGGGCCGGGCGAAGCCCTGACCCGAGGCTGAAACGCTCGGTCACCTTGTCAGGGGATAAGGCCTGTCCAGTACTCTGCGACTTGCCAACAGGGCCGAAGCCCCGCCCC
>DATAXN010000026.1:0-54901 GCA_036273015.1 Bryobacteraceae bacterium
TCGATTACTTCGCGCCGCAGCTCTTCGACTTCGCGGCTCAAGCGTTCGTTCTCACGCTTCAAATCCTCCGGTCTTACCGGCTGTCCTTGGCCAGGCTGGCGATGCGATGCCATCAAACATATAACACTGCCAGGTTTTTCACCTAATAGCCAGGTCCAAGATGAAGATTTTAAAAGATTTTCGCGACACGACTTTCGCAGCTACCTGAACTGTTACCCTTTTCGCCGGACGCGTCAGTGCCATCTTGGGCTGAGTTTGGGTAGTGGCCGGATGCGAGAACGTCCCGATCGTCCTCTCTTCGCTGCTATTTTGAGATATCGCGCCGCCAGTCGGCGTGGTCTCTCCGAACTGCCGCATTTCGGGAACGATTCTCCGCGGCACATAATTCCAGCCCATTCTCCGGGTGGGCGTTATCCGTCCAAGTTGACTTCGCACTCAATCAGGTGAACTCGTCTGACTCACCCGGAGTGATTGGCTCAGGAAAACCCAGGCGCCTGGTATAGAGCGCCGCCACGTAGGTCTTGAGGCTTTCGGCTATTCTGCCCACCGTATTCCTTGCCGAGGTCGGATACGAGGAACGCGATTTGTTCCTGCCAACGCATGCCGCCGTCCAAGCCCCACATTGTTTCTGCAAACTGGCCTGATCAACATCCTGAACCGCGATGGGGTCATCCATGCGCGAGAGCAGGGCGATTCTGCCTGCACCAATTGACGGCCCCTTCCATGACATAGTTCAACCGGGCCACCGCGCAAAGGGTGGTCTGCCCGCACTCGTTTCTCCGGTGATAGATAGCGGAACATCCCGCTCTGTTCCTGGTCGGCGCCTCGCACGCATATCCAGGCGCAAAAGGCTCACAGGATGTTACTCGCCAAGAGGGTTTTTCGGCAAACTGCCAGAGGCCTCACCCTTTGCTTTGAATTAAAGTTGCGCTCTACTCGTGGCTCTTCGCATTGGGGTCGGGGGCCGGGGTTGGGATGCGTGGGAGCATCTCTGCGCGGGTGGCTGCGTTGTAGGCAAACCACGCTTCGATCATGGAACTCTGCATCACATCGTCCTTCTGCACGCGGTCATAGGTGTCCGCGTTGGAGTGGTGCGTACGGGTACCGTACTCCAACCCATCCTGCTGGAAACCGATCCCGTTCAGGCCGATCCACGAAAAGGCGGTCGAGTCCGTGCCACCGGGGCTCGCGGTGGGTCTGAACTGATCCCCGCCGGAAACAGCAACGATGTGCTGGTCCTTGATGGGCTCAATCCAGGACTTGAAGATGGCCGCCATCTGCGGACTGCCCCCCGCCGAGACTCCGCGGAAGCGGCCGGAGCCGCCGTCGTCGTTAAAGTACACATCCAGCTTGTCGTACTCGGGGGTCTTAACCATGGTGGTGCGTTGAGCGAAGTGCTGCTGCACGTAGGCGGTTGAGCCGTAGATGCCTTCCTCTTCGCCGCCCCACAAGGCAACGCGAACCGTACGCGCCATCGGTTTGAGCAACCCGGCTTTGTGCAACGTAGCCAAAATGCGCATCGCCTCCATCGCCACTGAGGATCCCGTGCCGTTATCCGTGGCGCCGGTGCCGCCTTGCCAGCTGTCAAAGTGACCCCCAAGCATGACGACTTCGTCCGGTTTGGTCGTGCCCGGAATCTCGCCGATGACATTGAATGCGTTCTGGTCTTCTTTCTGATAATCGACAGCGATATCGAAGTTCAGCTTCGGCGTGATACCGTGCTGCACCAGGCGGACGAGGCGGTTATACTGCTCTGCCTCAATGGCGACGATCGGAGGCGGAATTGGATCCCTGGGATTCTCCGACCCGCCATACGTGGAAAAGATCGTACCGCCGTCTCCGTTGTAACCCGGCGTGATGGAAATGGCCACGCCCTCTTCCTTCAGGAAGGCGTTGACCTCGTTGCGCAGGACCCCATTTTTGGCATTGGACAGGGCAAGCGACGTCGGCGTGTACTCCCATGTGCCTTCACCGGGGCGCCCCCGCCCGCTGGGGTCGCGATCGGCTGCGACGCCCGCTGCTGCTCCGCGCCCGCCGCCACCACCCCCGCGCGCGCCTCCGCGTGCCAGAACTTCCTCATCCGTTGGGGAAGGCTGCGCGTCCGCCCGCGTGTGGAGCGTGAGCGGAGCCGGGTCAAACATCAGCAGCGCCTTGCCCTTCAGCTTGCCATGGTATTTGACGAAATCTGCTTTCGAGTGGATCGGCGCCCACACCGGCTCCACCGTGATCGGGCCGTTCGTCCCAGGCGTCCATGCCAGCGGGAACCCGTTAAACGCAGCATAGACCGGAGTCTCCATCGCGGCGTAGAAATGCTTGATCTGCCACCCATAGCCGAAGGGCCACTTTTCCAGGTGGACGTTCTTGAGTCCCCACTCCTTCATCTGCTTCATAGCCCATTCGGCGGCGAGCTTGTGATTGCGGCTGTTGGTGACGCGCGGACCGTACACCTCGGACATCCAGAAGAGGTTTTCCATCACTTGCGAGTGCTGGAAGGCCTCGGTCTTGATCTGGGCCAGGGCGTCCGGATCGACTTTGTCGCCTGTCGTTATCTGGGCGAAGGTTGTCTGCGCGAAGGAGGCCGGGATGAGGAAGAGGGCCGTGGCCATCGCGACAGCCTGCCTGAAGCGGAGTGGATTCATGGAGATTCTCGCTTTCATGAGGATTCCGGCGACGCTGAACGCTAAATTCGGCAGGGAATCCGATCGGCCTTCCGGGATGAACCCGAACACCATCGGAGCATCGCGACGCTGGCATCTCGATTGTGCAGGAAGTGTTCGCCTTCAGTCAAGGGAAGCTGTCCGAAGGGGTGTGCGACATGAAAGTGATAGATTCACGGAAATGCACGTGAATCGGACGAAGTCCGAGCGCAGGCATACGTCAAGCCGAGCCGCGACCGCAAGGGAGCGATATTGAGGTATTTCATTACAGTCGCCTGCTATGGCGTCCGTCTGCACGGCGATGAAGCCGGCTCGGTGGACCGTTATCACAATCTGATCGGCAGCCGTTTGCTCGAACCTGATTCAAAACGGGCTATGGCGGAGCGCCGAAAAATGCTTCAGGACCCGGCCGGGAGTTGAACCTTCCACGCCTCCGCGTCCAAACTCAGGGCTTCGGAATCGAGCAGACAAAGTTCGCCGCCTCATCCGTGCTTCCCTTTCCCGTCCACGTTGCTTGTTGCGGAAAGGGGCACAGTGGCCGGGTCCGATCGACAGTCCCGCCGGTAGCGTGCGATGCGATGATTTCTTCAGGCGCCTTACCCTGTTCCACCCACTGCTCGAGTGAGGCAAGAGCGTTGAAAATGTCCGGTCCCGGTCCCCCGCGACAGTGCAGCATCCCGGGAACCATGAACAAACGATAGAAACTTCTCGGGTCACCCACGGTCTTTTCTACGCTTTCGTAGTAGTTGATGCTGTTGAGGGGTGAGATATCGGGATCGCTGTAGCCGTGGTATTGAATCAGCTTCCCGCCGCGCGACTGAAATGCCGTCAGATCGGGATTCATGTTGTTGAAGATCGGTCCGAGTTTTGAATCCACGAAATCGACGTCACTGTCCTGGTCCTGCGTTCGATCGAAGCGGAATGAGCGCACGTTCCAATTCGGATCCTCAAACACGATATTGCGCCAGAAAGGAAAGCCCAGGGTGGTGTGCGACCCAGGGCGCTCCTGGTTTATTCCACTGATCCAGGTTGTCCAGCCACCCGGACCAGCTTCTCCACCCGGAAGAATACCGGGGAAAATCTGTTCTCCGGTCGACGTCCGCGCTCCCTGATAGATTTTCTTCACCGTGGCCACCTGCGCGGCGGTCAGGCAGTCCGGAGCATCGCCGTTCCTGCACAACAGCACCGACGGATCGAAATGACAGCCCCGCGGATCGTTTAAGATGCCATCCCTGATCCCGTCCAAGCCGTCGCACAGTGCATACACAGCATCGCCGATGATCTTCGTCTTGCCGGCGGGTATGTAGCTCCCGGGTTCTTCGAGCAACGCTTCAGTGATCCACAAATGGCCGCCGATCGTCAGTCGGGTCCAGTTGTTCGCGGGATCGCCCGCGATGATGCCGTCGAAATCGAGCGGATAGCGTTGGCTTTCCGTCAGAGCTTCCTGGCCACCCTGCGAGCATCCGTTGAAATAGGAATGCGCCGGAGGGGCTTCGTAAAACGCGCGAATGATCCCTTTGCTTGCTTGTGCGGTTACATGCACGCCGCGATGTGCGAAGTCGATCACGCGCTCCATGTGACCCAGCGCCCAATGTCCGTCTGCATCGGCTACGTGGCCCGTATCTGTGCTCGCGGTGGCGTATCCGCTGTTCAGGGGTGCGGCCATTGCGGCGTAGCTGATTGTTCCGGCGAGTCCCCCGTTGCCGACCATCAGAAATTTCCTGTTCCAGTTCGCAGGCAGCCAGGCTTCGAAGTTCACTTCCGGACGCACGTATCCAATGACACGGCAAAACGCCGGCAAATTAATGGGAGCGGCCGCACGCGCGCCGGGCGGTGTAAAAGGACCGGCAGCAACCGATTCGGCCGACGTGATCGTCACGTCCGGCAGTTTCAGGGCAGTCAGATTGCCGCAGGGCTGCTCCGCAAATAACGCGGCAGCGGTCCAGGGAAGCAGGAGTGGAAGAAAGACCACGATTCGCACAGTGAGAGCATATCGTTTCCCTCCAGGCGTCACAACCACAAGACGCGCCACCAGCTGGGTCGAAAATAGGTGGCGTCAGTTCGCCCTGCATCTCCTAAGGCGAAATGTCGAGCAGATCACCGGCGACCTTGAGATGTTATATCCGTCCGGTTGCCGATTCGCGAAGTCCGGGCCCCGACTGTCTATCAGTGTCCCCCGCCCCGCTTCACCGGCGTTCCGTACACTTCAAACGAGGCAACATTCACGTAACCGCCGGAGCCGTGGCCGCTGCCGGGAATCAAATCGACAAAACCGACCTCATCGACTTTGCTGAGGTTCGGCGTGTCAGCCCAACTCGAAGCTTCGCCCACCGGTCCGTAGCGACCGACGGTCACCACCCGATCGACGTCAAGTTTCATCCACCGCAAGCCGGCAAATGTGAATTCACTTTCCAGAAATGTAGTAGTGGAGGCATCGGCATGATCGCCCACCAGGAAGGTTCCATCCATCAGCTTAATGAGCGGTCGAACCGCGTGGAAACCGGACGCCCGGGTAGTCCAGCGGATTTTCGCCAGACCGGTCAGGTCCACATAGTTATCCTTGTCGCGCAGAGTTCCGGCAAACGGCGTCGTACACATCGGCGAGGCCGACTGTCTTGCGGATCGGGCCACCGTCCTCCAAGGTGATTCTCTGCGCCGCCCCTTTAGGCTGATTGGACAAAAGAAAAGCATCCGCCCAGCCCTCGAGATATAGATCAAACAGGTGCCCTTCAACATAAGGCAATGGAACTGCAAGGCTAACTGCCAGACCATCCGCAAATAATAGCCAAATATTCGAGCGAGTTGCGGATTTGGAGTCGATTGCTCTATTTCATCCCAAACGCTCTGCACGAGTTTATAGAAAGCGTAATCGGGGGCATCGCCTTTTTCCCAAGGCAGAGCCGATAGTTGACCGCCCGTTTTTGCAAGAAGATTGCCAGTTCTGTCGACTCTTCCTATATGAAACCTTGGGGGGTCGATCTCCTGACGTTCTTCGGAGCCGACCTCCGATTCGTTCTGTTCGATGATTGACCAGATCTCGCGGCTACGTAATGTGTCCCTTGCCTGCGGACGGATGCTGGTTAGGATGATCGTTGTCCCATGCGTTTCTATGTCAGCGGCTTTTTCTTCGCCAGATGTTTACTCTGCCAGACTCGAATTTCTTGTCGCCCTCGGCATCAGGAGGGAGATCTTCGTCCGCATATTGCCTCAGCGCGACAGTTGCCACTGTACGGTGGTCATCGCCTTCAACCTTGGTGATGATTTGAAAAGTATGGGTGAGTTGCGAGACGGAAAACAGTCCAATCCCAATCTTTCCGATCAGCCGCCTGCCCTTACGGCTGCACATCGCATCGGTCGGAGAAGTGATTCCCAAACTCTGACCCACTTCGCTACGCTTAGCGCTGCCTCCTATATGGAGAAAAAGATGGGCCAGAGCTTCTGGCTCCATCCCGTAGCCGTTATCTTCAACCGAAATTCGCTCGAAGCGCGGCGCGTCGGTTTTGATTACGACGCGAGTTGCGTCAGCATCGTAGGCATTTGAAACCAGTTCGCGAATCGCTGAGCCCGGCTGGCGATAGATGCCGTCAGTTACGCGCGCGATGACGCGTTCATCCGTCTTCAGAGTGGTCCGGACGATGTCTTCTGTTCCCTTGCTCGCCCGGATCTCAGCGACGAGGCTAAGCTCGTCGTGGACCTCGTGGGACGGCGATTTCGACTTCGCCATTGCTACTTTCCGTATATAGAACGGCCAATTGCGGAAGCGACACTGAGCGCGAGCGGCGGCGGGACTGCATTTGATACCTGGTACACCTGCTCAGAGAGGTTCCCTTCAAGAACAAAGTTGTCTGGGAAGCTCTGCAACAGCATCGCTTCATAGATGCTCAGACGGCGACTCCCGCAAGGATGAACGTGAATCTCTCGATGACCAAAGGCTATCGTCGGACTCCGGGCATCCCAATCTAACCTCCTGAAGCTCCGTCCGCTGCCGCTCTGCGTGTCAGGGTCTACAAAGCGCGTAGATCGCGGTCGCATGGTCCAGTGATTGGGGTGTTGGGATATCTTTCGATGACAGCCCGTGTTTAAAAAATGCGGGCGCATCGACAGCACCTATCGCCTCGCGAACCGTCTGCAATCCCTTGCACTGCCGAGGCCGAACCGGAGTGTATCCTTGGCCGCTTCGCATTGCGGCAAAGCACGATGCGCCGCCGGTTTTGGGGTACCCCGAAATCTGCGGCGCAGAGTTCCTTCTCCGTTATTTCGAAGCCGAGGTCACCGATTCCTTCTACTAAGGCCTTGTACGTATTAGCGTACTTCTTGTCGCGCATACCGAGGACGTTCTCGAATACTACGAATTCCACGGTGTATGCAGTCTGGAGTTCTCGAACGATCTCAAGGTACAAAGTCGGCAACCCATTCCGGGGATCGTTTGCCTCGGCAGTCACGTTCGCACGCGAAAACCCTTGGCACGGAGGACCGCCAATCACTCCGATGCGTTGCCCGCGGGCGAGTTTGGTCTCCACTTGATTAAGAACGCCTCGCGGCTGGAGTTCGGTCAAATCCGACGATAGCCTTTGTGCGGGGAAAGTTTCTACGATGTGTGCGAACCGCCGCTTCGGCGGAATCAAACGCAACCGCTATGCCAAATCCTGCTTCTTTGAAGCCCAAGTCGAGGCCTCCCGCACCGCAAAACAGACTGACAATCTTAGGAAGGGAGATGCGTGCGGGCTTCGACGCACTCGCTCCACTGCTTCTCGATAATTTCTGTCGTGGCGACGGCTTCAACTGTGGCCGATCAACTCTTGCTCGCATCGCGATATCTAGCGAACAGCACACTTCGTACGCTGCGACAGTGCGGAGAGCACGAGTAGGTCTAAGTCCCTGGAGCTTCGCGGCACTGTGCGCATTCTGAGCAGTTCATCGAAGATGGACACAATTCTACGGGTACACCGATTGTAACGTGCCAGATTATTTTTTATCTATGTAGTTATTGCGTTGGGAAGCGCTTGATGGTGAAAATATTTTTGGTCTGGTGGTCACCCGGGGTGGTTAAATGTCCTGGTGATCCTACTTTCTTTAAGGCAGCGTCACCAAACCCCACTTTGACGTCTTCCATCTCTTCATCCACCAAGGCTCCAAACCGGCCGCTTGTAACATAGCCAGGACACGTTCGGGATGCCCCAGATCGCTCCAGCCAGTATTGGCCATCCGCAAGGCGAGCAGTCGCGGGGCCTGGACCGACAAGACCTCCCGCGAAAAATCAACGGCAAGGACGCGATCATAGAGCGAATTCTGAACCTGTACCTCCGCGCCAGCCCACAACCGACTCCCACGAAGGCAGCCCAATAAGTCCGCGACCGCCGCGTTCACCATTTCCAGGAAACCGCGTACGTGCCCCACCATCACGAATGTGTTCCAGAGGGATCCCCGCGCAAGCAGATCCCTGGCCGCATGGAACGAGGGCTTTTCGAAAAATCCCCGGACGCGCGACCAGACGCCCCCGGCGCCGTGGACGGATGGCCCGATCTCGATCCATCCGTATTCAACTTCCGGGCCGTGCGGAGACGCACCCAAGAGCACTACCGCACTGGGATGCCGCGCCGCGACCTCGAAGGCGGATTCCAAAGCAGCCGTAAACGCCCGTTCATCCGAAAAGTGGTGGTCGGCCGGCAGCATCGCAACGATCGCATCATCATCGATCCGTTCGATGCTTAAGAGACTGTACAATATCGGCGGCGCCGTGCCTCTGTTCGCCGGCTGCACAATTCGTTGCGACGGGCGGATTCCCGACTCCTGAACGTAGAAGGCCCGATGGCTCCTGGTCAGCGGAATCAAAATCTGTTCCGGGGAGATACTTCGTTCCGCCCTCTTTCGCGCCTGGTCGAGCAACGATTCGTCTCCGAACAGGCGACAGAACTGCTTCGGACGGTCATCGCCGCTGATAAACCGGGTCAGGTTTTTGAGGCGGGTTCCGTCTCCGCCGGCCAGGAGGACGCCCCAGCGCCTGTTTCGCGGGACGTCCCCCGACAGCTGTTGATTTACCTCCGCCATACAGACCTTTGCAGATTCCGAATGAGCTTCCGGCCTCGCGTCAGAAGCGATAGCCGAAGCCGATCGACGGTTCGGCGCGGTGAGTCGTGCGATCCGTGCCGTCGAGACTCGTCAGATTATAGGTTGGAGAGCTGTAGACGAAACCGCGATATTCAGCGCGCATGAACAGGTGGCGCGACAGGTTGAAATCGGCCCCGCCGCCGTAAAGGAACGCTGCGCGCGTCTGCGAATCGGCTCCCTGGAAATCCTTCGGCTCGAATATGAGAGCTCCCGCACCCGCGAGCACAAACGGCGTGAATCGCCTGAGCGGCAGGCGAAACACATAAGCGCCCGACACTTCGTGCGAATCGGTCTTTACGCCCGATTCACCACCCTGCGACAGGAAATTCTGCGTGTTGAGCGCATAGCCGTAATTCACCTCGACGCCATTGTGAAGGTTGAAGAAGCGGCGATAGTTGACAAGCACGCCGCCGCTGTTGGTGGCTGAGTTCCGGATGCCATCGTTTGTCGTGCTCTTTACGAAACTGCCCAACGCCTGCACGGACACTTCGTTCTTTCCGGGGTTTTCCGATTGTGAAAACGCCGGCAGCACCATCGCGGCGATGCCCAGGGTTATGGTGACGACGTTCTTCTTTCCAAACATTTTCGATGCTCCTTACTTCTTTGGAATACTGGCCAACCGGTCAGTTCGCCTTTTACTAACGCATGCGGTGTTCCATCCGCGGCATCATTGAACTCGTGCAAATGCAGTCTTGCTGTTATCAAGGACTGCCGGAGCACTGTTCAAGTGTTCGGCAGGTGCTTGTAAGCCGGCATTCTTCAAAGCCCCTGGAGAAGTGAGCGGGTCTTCCCCTCGCTCCCACCCGACTAAGTGCTGTCGGCCGCAGACGAGGCATGTATAGTGACCATGAATCGGCCAACTCGGTGAATCGTGCATCAAGGCGCACCAGATATCGCCCAGCTTATCGATAGGTGAGCCACTACTTTCAGCGGTTCGAATACTTTCGGCGTTCGGCATCAGGACCTTCCTCTCCACTTTCGGTTGCATGAACTGCAAGTGACGGACCAGAACCGACCAGCCTGAATGAGAAGCAGCAAAGGGCTTGGAAAAGCCATAGGTTACCTACCGCGCCACTCAGACGGCGCCGCGGAAGGGCCGGAGATATTGGATGCACCGACTTCGGACCTCACAGCCGCTCGAGTTTCTATAAGAGAAGTAAAAAGTGAACCTCGAGACACTCTTCTTACAATCGGATCGATCAGCCAGCGAAGCGCCCCCGGAATATCCCGGCTCAACGCGATCACTTCCAGCTCAATGTAAACGCCGTCGTCCCGCTGCTCGAATCTCGAAAAACTGTATAGCCGCCAGATGTAACCACTGCCTTCGTTCGGGGGCAGTATGCGTTCGCCGGGCGATCCGTATTCTTCAATCTCTTCTATGCGAGTGCTGTAAGCAATGCTGTACCAACGCCGATCATCGACGCGGGTGTAGCGATCAGTCCAGTCGCTCGCGACGGCGGTTTTCGCGAAGAGCGACTTGTTCAGCATGAGCAGGGAGAATCGGTAATCCGTGCCATCTCCACCGAGCGATTTGGAGTCTATAACGAGTGGTTTGTAGAATTCCCTGTACCGGTTGTAATCGCGAACTACCGCGAAGACATCTTCCAGTCCGGCGTTCGGAATCAGCACCGCTCCAATCCAGTCATGGATCAAGCCCTTTGGCGCTCTGATCGGGCTATGATCACCTGCCGGGCTGACGAGAACCTCGCCGGCGCGAACCCGACGGCTTCGGTCAGTCGATTCGTCAGTCCAAAGGAACGGCAAGCGCCCGTGAAGACGTTCCTCCATCCGAACATTCGCGGATCGGATATAGTCCTGCCAAGCCTGCAATGTCTCGTCGGTCAATTCCGCCGCGCCTGAAATGGCCGGAGCGCAAATAAGCAACAAGCTCGCGAAGGCCCTGAACTTAATGGCTGGAATCCGTGCATTCATTGTTTTGCCCCATTGTCGCGATGCTCTCTTGTCCCGCAATGACGGTTGAGAGCGGGAGAACACAGGGACACTCAGTGATCGTCAGTTCCGCTCGCCCCGCGAACCGTACATCGATGTCGAGGTGAGTCGTGCGGAGGTACGGCGCTGCGTCCCGAAGAGTGATGTCGCGTGTGATTTTGAGACGGCGTATGAATATTGAAGGCCTCTTGACCAGGTAGCCAGCCTCATGAACCGCGATTCCCGTGGCGCCGTCGATCCACAGTTCGCCCCTGATCAACCCGGCCCGTTTATGTCTGGGCGTTATTTGAAACGCATACACTGGTGTCCCGCCGCTGGATGCCAGGTAACGGAACTTGTAGTTTGCAAGCGTTACCGCAACTGACGAAGCCGGCGTAGCCGCAGCTTCCTTTTCCGCAGTCAGGTAGCGAGCGATGACCTGCTGCTTCACCGTCGCGTCTCCTTCGATGCGGATCACCTGATAATCAGGCGTTTGACGTTCGGCCCAATGCCGGATCGCCCGGAGATTCCCTCGTTCCGCAAGCCCCGGGAGGGACGCGTCAATTTCCAACAAGACGGTATTCGGCGCGGACCACGGGGTGCTGTTCACCGCACCGGCGAGGTAGCGCTCAAGAGCCAGGCCCGCAGCCGGTGGATCAACCGACATAGCCGCAGGCGACGAAGGGCCGCCCCCCACGGCAGTCGACGCCAACCAGAGGGCCAGCAGGGTCCCCGCAAAGTTGATTCCTGTTTGAGCAGGTGCGATTCGCAACATTGTTCGGCCGTTCTTTCCGATCCTGGAAAATGCATGTACCGAGCCAGAGAATGCCGTGCGTCAGCATTTCGCGCAACCAGTTGATCCATCGGACTATGCCTCGGTTGGTGGGAAAGATTCAGCATGCCGCCTGCGATGCCGATGCCGGGAAACCAGGCTTGTCCGACCTGAATTTCGGCATTTTGGCCGGACATTGCGAGTGCCGACTCCGGACCCAAAAGAAACTCCGGTGCATCCTCAGAGAGTGGTCCCACATCCAAAGGCAGTGGGAAGGAGTATCCAATGGGAAGCATGGCCGGCGCAACACTCGAACTGCCGTCAGAGCAGTCGGTGGGAGCGCGCTACGAATCACTGATCCGGCTTGCCGCTTCGATCCGGGCGCAACATGAGACCAAGGCTCTGTTTCGTGCCCTGGTGAACGAATTGAGACCCGTGATTCCCTTCGATGCCATTGCGCAGTTCGACGAGTCCTCGAGGAAGGTGAACTGGCATCTTTGCGACAACTGCCCACAACAAGCTCCCCATCCCCCGGAAATTCAGCTCGAGGGGACGCTGCCGTGGTGGGTGGCTGAGAACCAACAAGCGGCCGTTATTGCCGATGTGTGGCGAGAGACACGTTTTCCCTCCACCGTGGAACAGCTAAGGAAGAACGGCCTCCAATCGGCGTGCGCACTTCCACTCAGCACTGCGCATCGTCGGCTGGGCAGTCTCATCATCGCCAGTCAAAAGATCGACGCATACACAGAGGACGAGGTAGAGTTCCTTGCGCTGGTTGCCAACCAGATCGCGCTGGCCATGGACGATGCCATCAATTTTCAGGCGTCGCGGCGCGCCCAGAAGCGCCTGGAACTCCTGCTGGACCTGACGAATCGCCTGATCTCGACACTGGATCTCCGGGATCTGCTTCGAGTGATCGCGGCCAATCTTCGCGGCGTGATGCAGAGCGACGGCGTTGGCATTCACTTGCCGGATGCGGAGGATGGCAGGCTCCGGGTCTACGCGCTCGACTTTCCCGGCAGCAACCACGTGATTCGCGAGGGTTGGGAGCCTGCAGCCAACTCGACGGCGACGCAGGTTTTTCGTACGGGAGAGCCCGCGGTGGATGGCGCTCTGAAGCTGGCGAGCGATCCCGCTGCTATTGAGCTGGGAGTCAAGTCGGTTTGCCATTTGCCCCTTACCAGTCGGAACCGGGTGCTGGGCGTTTTAGCCGTGGGCAGCTTCCGGGAGAACGCTTTTTCCGAGGACGACGTCGCTTTCCTCATCCAATTTGCCCGGCAAGTGGCGATCGCCGTGGAGAACGCGATCGCGTACGGTCAGATCTCGACTTTGAAAGATCAGCTCGCGCAGGAGAAACTTTACCTCGAGGACGAAATTCGCACCGAGCTGAATTTTGACGAGATTGTGGGAAAGAGCGAGGCTCTGCGGCGAGTGCTGACCCTGGTGGAGACGGTTGCGCCTACCGATTCCACCGTGTTGATCTATGGCGAAACAGGGACCGGAAAAGAGTTGATCGCGCGCGCAGTACACGATCTGAGCTCCCGCCGTTCGAACGCCTTCGTCAAGCTGAATTGCGCGGCCATTCCGACCGGGTTGCTGGAAAGCGAAATGTTCGGGCATGAAAAGGGCGCGTACACGGGCGCCATCGCGCAACGCATCGGGCGGTTTGAGCTGGCGCACCGCGGAACCGTCTTCCTTGACGAGGTCGGCGAAATCCCGCTCGAATTGCAGCCGAAGCTTCTCCGTGTCCTGCAGGAGCGCGAGTTCGAACGCCTCGGTAGTACTCGCACCCAACGCACGGACGCGCGGCTGATTGCCGCGACCAATCGCGATCTCGAAGCCCTGGTAAACGAGCAGAAGTTCCGCTCGGATCTCTACTATCGTCTGAATGTCTTTCCTGTCCGGGTTCCGGCGTTGCGCGAGCGGCCCGAGGACATTCCGCTGCTGGTCCGCCACTTTGTGCAGCAATTCAGCCGTCGCATGAACAGGAGCGTCGACACGATCCCATCCGAGACCATGACGACGCTGGTGCGATATCACTGGCCTGGAAATATTCGGGAGCTGCAAAACGTGATCGAGCGGGCTGTCATCCTCTCCAGCGGATCGGTGCTCAACGTGCCGACGGATGAGTTGCGGCCTCGCATAAGCGCAAAGGGCGACGGCTCCGTTTTGCGCGATTCAGGAAGCGATGCGCCGGCCGGCGATAGCAGTAAAGGCCGCCTGCGGGCAGCTCTCAACGACGCGGAACGTCAGGAAATCGTCGCCACTCTTGAGAAAACCAACTGGAAGGTTGCCGGCCCCAACGGAGCGGCGGCATTGCTTGGCATGAACCGGTCGACATTACAGTCGCGCATGCAGAAGCTTGGCGTCCGTATTCCCCGCGCGGGAGCCTGAACGCAAACGGCCGGGAACGCGCGCGGACAGGAAGATCCTCACGCTTAGTACTCGGTTTCAGAGGTTCGCACACGTATTCGCACCGCGGCGACAGGCCCCGGCGGTTCCAGGGCCTGCCCGACGGCTAACAAACTAATCGAAGGCCGAGTCTCCCCCGTCGTGTCCACCGGATTCGAGAAGAAAGAGAAGAACCTTGTCGTAGCACTGGACATAGGTTGACTCGCGCTTGCCAACTTTTTCAGGCTGCAGATTATTATCGCGGTGTTCGGTGATACACACGCGCACTAGATCGTCAATGACATCGGGAACCAGCTTCCTAAGCGGTACTTTCCACTCGAATTTGCCGGGTTGAAGGCTCCAGCTGACGTTTGCTCTAAAGGCTGCCAACATGGGATAGAGCCACCCGTTGGGAACGCGGTAATTCATGTTTGAGTTCAGGAAGGGCAGATGGATATTCTTATTCGTTTTTGCTCCCGCACGGTGCTTTCCTGTCTTCATTCGTCCGAATTCGAATCCTATCCGCTTTGCAGCCGCAGGAGTCTCCTGCTGAATGAGATCGGCAAGTTCGAGGATCTCTGGGAGCTTGGGAATGAGAACGTCCAGGGGGGACGGCCGAGTCTCGAGGTCTTTCTGAAAAAACTCCAGTGCGCTCTTCGATCTGCTGTAAAGGTAGTGCGGATGTTTCTTCCGATCGAACCGTGCGCGGTTAAACATTTCAAGAAATACCAGCACCTCGACGATATATACGTCTCCCTCACTGCCCTGATGGTATGCGATGGCGTTCTCGCCAGCCTTGCCTGCCATCACCTTCCTGATGCTATCGAAGTGCCCCTGGAGATTCGCCAAAGAAGGATCGTCTACTTGTTTGCTGCGGTTCAGGCCCTCGGCGATCTCCGCAACTTTCGACTCCTCAATTCCCTGTAGGATGTGCAATCGCACGAAGGCCTGGGAGAGGTTCCGCATATCCATCTCGTCGGCGTTTTCAATTGCATCACGGATGGCCGCATAGGTATGACCGCCATTTACGATGCCGTGTCGCGCTGAGTTGGTGAGCGTGATCGTGAGCTCTCCATTGCCACCGGCAGCTCGATTAAAGGCAGCCTCTTCGACAAGCAGGTAAATTCCCTGGTTCTTGATGGCCATGTCCTCGGGGTTTTCAAGCAACGTTTTTGTGATGCCTCTTACCACAGGACCAGAGAGGACGTTCGACTGGGTCCGATTGGGGACCCTTGGGTTTACCTCCATGAACTTCTCCAGTTCTTCGGGCAGCGCGGTGACTTGGATAAAGCAATCACCGACCTTTGTGCCGTCAAGGCCCGGGATAGGGAGGCTCCGATATTCGTGCGTCGGAACAGTAAATGTAAAGGGAAGCGAAGGCGGAACGTTCGGTAAGACGTCGATTTTAGTTTTCATTTTTTTCCTTGGCGAAAGGCACCTGCCTGCCGCCGATTCAATTCCCACGAGCCCAACGCCAACTTCTGGCGTTTACGGACCGGTGAGTGACTCTGTATACACGTTCTGGCACGCAGCAACAAGACAGAGGGTCCCTGAGTGCCATTGCTTGGCGTGCCATCCCCGACGTCCGCCTCTGCGAATCACTCTTCGAGTTCCCTGCCGTCTCGGACTGGTGGTCCACGTACGGCGTTCCGGGAGACGACGCCCCGGAGGTCGACAAAATGCGTTTCCTCTCGGCTGCGAAATACGTGTGGGAACTTCTGAAACCGAGTACTTAGGCACGAGGCACTCGGCCAACCGGCGAGCTCATTGCGTGCAAGTTTCGTTGCACCATTTCCTGAGGGTGAGTTCTGGAACTATCAGTGCCGAAAAACCGGCAGCGGCCTGATTTTCCGCACGAACGCTTCGGCACCATCGTGTCATCCGCAGCCACCACAAAACTCCAACTCCTGAGGCCACAGCACTTTCCTGACTCCGTGCCGGATTGAAGCGGGCTGGCTCCCCGAGTGCATCAATCGGCGCGTAAGGAAGTTGGCGATGCTCAGGATCTCAAACAGAACGACTGCTGAAGAAGTGAGGTGGATCCTGTGCGGGCGGCTGGCCGGACCCTGGGTGGGAGAACTTCGCTCGAGCTGGGATCAGGCACGCGAGTGGTCTCGCGATCGAAGGCATGTGATCGACCTGAGTGACGTGACCTCCATTGACGAGAGGGGAGAGGCACTACTCGGAGAGCTCAAGGACGAGGGCGCCGAGTTCCTGGCCAGGGGAGTTTATACCAGGTACCTTCTCGAGAACCTCAAGGGCTGACAAAGCAGCAAGCTGCTAAAGAGGAAAAGGCGAATGAAAATCCTGTTAAAGCATCGAATGGCCATATGGGTGGCGCCGGCAGCTTCGCTGGGTTTGCTGGCCATCGCGCTGCTCGCGACCGCAGGCTGCAACGCCAGGACATCGGCGGCAAGTCCGCCGCCTGCGCCGGAGGTGAGGGTAGCAATTGTGGAACAACGTGACGTACCCATTTATCACGAGTGGATCGGAACACTGGACGGCATGGTCAACGCGGCCATCAGGGCGGAGGTGACGGGCTATCTGCTTTCGCAAACCTATACCGAGGGCTCCTACGTGCGAAGGGGCCAGTCGTTGTTCGAGATCGATCCGAGGCCATTCCAGGCCGCGCTCGATCAGGCGCAGGGACAACTCTCCCAGGCAAGGGGACAGGTTGCTCAGGCCAGGGCGCAACTGGCGCAGGCGCAGGCCCAGCTTGCGCAATCGGTGGCGAGCCAAAAAAGAACACAACTCGACGTAGATAAGTACACGCCATTAGTCGCGATGCAGGCGGTCACACAGCAGGATTTCGACAACGCCGTGCAGAACAACGTCGCCGCCAGGGCGCAGATTGAAGCCTCTAAAGCCGCTGTCGAGACGGCCAGGGCGCAGATTGAAGCGAGCAATGCGGCGGTCGAATCCGCTCAGGCCGCGGTTGAGGCGGCAAAAGTGAATACCGGCTTCACGCATCTGGCGTCGCCCATCGATGGAATTGCAGGGCGGGCTCAGGTGCAGGTGGGAAATCTGGTCAGCCCGTCGAGTGGAGTGATCACAACCGTTTCGACACTCGATCCGATCAAGGCGAACTTTACGGTCGGGGAACAGGAGTATCTCAGTTTGACGCGCACCGGCGGAAACGATCTGGCAAAGCTGCAACTCGAACTGATTCTGGCCGACGGAAGCACATATCCGCATAAGGGAAAGTTCTCCTTTGCGGATCGCCAGGTGGATCCGAGTACAGGTGCGATCCAATTGACCGGGCTCTTCCCGAATCCCGGCAACCGGCTTCGGCCCGGCCAATACGGCAAGGTGCGCGCAGCCGTCGGGAACAGCGCGGGGGCGCTGCTTATTCCGCAGCGAGCTGTTACAGAACTGCAGGGCGCTTATCAGGTAGCCGTACTGGACCACATAAACGCCGTGAGCATCCGGCAGGTCAAAGTCGGCGAGCAAATCGGAACCATGTGGGTGATCGCCGATGGGCTAAAGCCTGGTGAGCGTGTCATTGCCGAGGGCGGCCAGAACGCGCGTCCCGGCACGCAGGTCGACCCGAAAGCGTTCGTCGAAAGCAAGGAAGGCAACTGAGATGTCCCGATTCTTCATCAACCGGCCTATCGTAGCGATCGTCATTGCGATTCTGACCGTCATCGTCGGAGCCGTAACGATCACGGCCCTGCCGGTGGCTCAATTCCCGAATATCGCCCCGCCGGAGATTCAGCTTCAGGCCACGTATGTCGGCGCGGATGCGCGGGCTCTGGAACAATCCGTTGCCACTCCGATTGAAGAGCAGATCAACGGCGTCGACAACATGAACTACATGTATTCGCTGAACGCGACGGGCAATTCGCAAACAACGCTGATCGTGGACTTCGACGTCAAAACGGACCCGAATACGGATCTGATTTTGACCCAGTCGCGCGAGAACCTGGCGACCGGTCAGCTCCCGCCTGACGTGAACAGCTATGGGGTCACTATCAAAAAGTCGGCGACCGCGCCGCTCATGCTGATCTCTCTGTACTCGCCTCACGGCACTCGCGACCCGCAATTCATGGCGAACTACGCTTACATCAGTCTCAACGATCCCATTGCGCGCTTGTACGGTGTGGGCCAGACCACGGTTTTCGGCTCGGGGCAGTATGCGATGAGGCTTTGGGTAAAGCCCGACCAACTGTCGAAGCTCGGCATCACGGTGACGGATATTGTGAACGCCGTTCAGGCGCAGAATACGGTCAACCCTGCCGGTAAGGTCGGGGGTGAACCCGCGCCAACCAACCAGCAATTCACGTATTCGGTGCTGGCCCAGGGGCGTCTCACTTCGCCGGAGCAATTCGGAAATGTCATCGTCCGCGAAACCCCGGATGGCGGAATCGTGCGCGTGAAAGACATCGCGCGCATCGAGTTGGGCACCAACGATTACAGCATCGAGAGCCGTTTGAACGGCAAAAACGCGGCTATCCTTGCCGTCTACCAGTTGCCGGGCTCGAATGCGGTCCAGACGGCGGCCGGTGTCCGCAAACTGATGTCCCAAATGAAGCAACGCTTCCCAACCGACGTGGACTATGCCATATCGCTTGACCAGACCAGCGCCGTAACGGAAGGGATGAAGGAGATCGTCCAAACCCTGCTAATCGCGATCGTGCTGGTGATCCTGGTGGTCTATCTCTTTCTGCAGGACTGGCGCGCGACGCTCATTCCGTTGCTGGCGGTGCCGGTCTCTCTGGTGGGCACGTTTGTCTTCTTTCCACTCTTCGGGTTCTCAATCAATACGCTTTCCCTGTTCGGGCTGGTGCTGGCCATCGGTCTGGTGGTGGACGACGCCATTGTCGTTGTCGAGGGCGTGCAGCGGCACATCGAGGAGGGACTGGCTCCGAAGGATGCGGCGCGGAAAGCAATGGAGGAACTCACAGGACCTGTCATAGGCATCGCTTTGGTTCTCTCGTCGGTGTTTGTGCCAACCGCTTTCATACCCGGCATCACCGGGCGGCTCTATCAGCAGTTTGCCGTGACCATCGCAATCTCGGTGGTCCTCTCGGCCTTTAACGCGCTCACGCTGAGCCCCGCCCTTGCCGGGCTTCTGCTGCGACCGAGAAAGGAAAGCCACGGGCTCCTGCGAAGGTTCTTTGACTGGTTCAATCGCGTCTTCGAGCGTGTCACGCACGGCTACGTCACCCTGTCGGGTGCACTGGTTCGAAGAAGCGCTCTCGCTCTCGTAGCGCTGCTTGTCTTCGGCGTTGCCGGTCTTTTCTTTGGCAGCCGTGTGCCGTCGAGCTTTCTGCCTGACGAAGACCAGGGGTATGTCTACGTCAATATGCAGCTTCCCAATGCGGCGTCATTGGAACGAACCGCCGCGGCATCGCGACAGGTTGAGAAGATCCTCGCCGACACGCCCGGCGTCGAATACACAACCAGCGTTGCCGGTTTCAGCCTGCTTAGTTTTACCCGAACCACTTACAACGCTTTCTATTTCGTCACCCTGAAGCCCTGGGGCGAACGAAAGACAAAAGCAGAGCAGTATCAGGAGATCAGGGCGCGACTGAACCAGCGGCTCAGCAGGTTCCCCGAGGGAACGGTGTTCAGTTTTTCACCGCCGGCGATCCCCGGAGTGGGTACTTCCGGCGGATTTACGTTCGTGCTGGAAGACCGCGCCGGACGGGATGTTCAGTTCCTGGCGGACAACCTCGAGAAGTTCCTGGCGGCCGCCCGCAAACGTCCTGAAATCGGCGCGATCAGCACAACGTTTCTGCCGAGTGTTCCGCAGAAGTTCGTCGATGTGGACCGGGAGAAAGTACTGAAGCAGGGTGTGCCCATCAGCGACGTTTACCGGACCATTCAGGCTTTCATGGGAGGGCTGTTCATCAACTACTTCAACGATTTCGGCCGAACATGGCAGGTCTACGTGGAAGCGGAAGCGCCCTACCGTTCGAATCTGGAGAACGTGGGGCAGTTCTATGTGCGCAACAGCAGCGGTGAGATGGCGCCGCTTTCCGCGCTGACAAAATTCGAGTCACGCGCCGGCCCTGAATTCACCATGCGCTATAACGAGTACCGGTCGGCGCAACTCAACGGCGGCGCCGCGCCCGGCTACAGCTCAGATCAGGCCACGGCGGCGCTCGAGGACGTTTTCCGGAAAACCATGCCGGCCGAGATGGGCTTCGACTACATGGGCATGTCTTACCAGGAGCAGAAAGCGCGGGAGGGCGTTTCGTCGTCAGTCATTTTCGGGTTCTCGCTCCTTTTCGTATTCCTGATCCTTGCGGCGCTCTACGAGAGCTGGTCACTGCCGTTCAGCGTTCTGCTGAGCACGCCGGTCGCGGTGTTCGGCGCTTTTGGAGTGTTGTGGCTGCGCCGCGTCCTGCTTTCGGTTTTTCTGCCGGCCTACATGGTTCAGATCGAAAACGACGTTTACTCGCAGATCGGTCTGGTGATGCTGATCGGCCTCGCCGCCAAGAACGCAATTCTGATCGTCGAGTTCGCCAAGGAACAATTCGAGAAAGGCAAGCCGCTTGTCGATGCCGCTCTCGAAGGCGCGAGACTACGGCTCCGGCCCATTTTGATGACGTCGTTCGCATTCATCCTTGGATGCGTGCCGCTGTGGACCGCGTCGGGCGCGGGCTCAGTGGCGCGCCAGATCATGGGGACGGCGGTGATCGGAGGCATGCTCGCCGCTACCGCGATCGGCATCTTTTTCATCCCGGCAATCTTTTATCTTGTGGAGACGGTCTCAGGAGCTGCACGAGCGCGGCGTCCGACTGACGATGGCGATGCTCCCCAGTTGCTTTCCTCACCGGGGCAGGGAGACTGAAATGAAACTCCGGGCGATAGCTGTATTAATTGCCGCGGGTTGGCTCGCCAGCTGTACTGTCGGGCCGAATTATCAGCGCCCGGTGGTGCGGATCCCGCAGAATTTCCGCGCTCCAGACCCGCTGCCGGAGCCGCAGGCCGCATCGCTGGCGGATCTCAAGTGGTGGGAAATCTTCAGAGACGAGAAGCTTCAGGATCTGATTCGCGCGGCGCTCACCGCGAACTACGATCTGCGCGAAGCCGTGGCTCGCGTGGAAGAGGCGCGAGCCAACGTCAGCGTGACACGTTCGAACCAATTCCCCCAACTGGGCGTAAGCGGGGATGTCCAGTTCAACCGGCTCTCAAGAGATGGCCAGACGCCTTTGCCGGCCTCGTTCCTGCCCTCGCAGAACCGAACGTGGGGCGAGGGGATGCTGAACCTTCTTTCGTTTGAAGTAGACATCTGGGGGAGGCTGCGGCGCGCCACGGAGGCGGCACGTGCGAATCTGCTGAGCGCGGAAGAAAACCGCAAGGCCGTGGTGGTCACGCTGGTGAGCGACGTGGCGACCGACTACCTCCATTTGCGGGAGCTCGACTACGAGTTGCAGATTTCAAGGGCGACGCTCGCCACGCGCCAGGGCTCGCTCAACCTGACGCTCGAACGTCAAACGGGCGGCGTTGCAACTCTGCTCGATCTGCGCCAGGCCGAGCAACTGGTGGATACGGCGGAACAGACGATCCCGGAGATTCAACAGCAGATCGAGCAAACCGAGAATCAGATTACTCTGCTGCTCGGCCAACTCCCCGGCGGAATTGCCCGCGGGCAGGATTTCATGAAGGAGGAACTGCCGCCCGGGGTGCCTGCCGGGTTGCCATCCGCATTGCTCGAAAGACGACCGGACATTCTTGCCGCGGAGCAGAATCTCGTCGCCGCCAATGCCAATATCGGTGTGGCGAAGGCCGAGTATTTCCCGCGAATCAGCCTGAGCGGATTTCTGGGCGGTCAGAGCACGCAATTGTCGAGCCTTTTCGCCGGACCGGCCAGCGCCTGGAGCTTTGTGCCGCAGATTTCACAGCCGGTTTTTGCAGCGGGCCGTTTGAAGTCCGGCGTGAGGCTGGCGCAGGCCGAGAGGGACGAGGCGCTCGTCCAATATGAGAGAGTCATTCAAACGGCGTTCACCGATGTTTCGAACGCGCTGATCGCACATCAAAGAGTGCGCGAAAGCCGGCTCAAACAGGAGGCGCTGGTTCGAACTCTCGAAGATCGGACGCGGCTCGCGTACGCGCGCTATCGCGGCGGGGTTGACACGCAGCTCAATGCGCTCGATGCCGATCGGGACCTGTTCAACGCGCAGCTCAGTCTCGCGGAGATTCGTCTCAACGAGTTGTTGAGCGTGGTCCAGCTTTACAAGGCCCTCGGCGGCGGCTGGAGCTAAAGGCGCGAACGAAGGCCCAACCAATGCGTTATTACATGCACGAGGGACCGGCGGCGTTTCGTTTTGAGCTTGCGGGCGATCTGGACGCGGTCGACGCAGCTACACTCGAGCACGACTGGCAGACGGCCTCGCCTACCATGCGAAACCGTACTCTCATTATCGATTTGAGTTTTGTCACGAGGGTCGACGATGCGGTCCGAAGCCTGTTCCGGCGCTGGTACGCGGAGGGAGCGGAGTTTGCCGCCGGCTCGAAGCGATCGCGCGAGCTGGTCGAAGCCATCACAGAACGTCCGTTTACGCGGGAGTTGCCGCATGCGCCGACCTATCAGCTCTGGTTCTCGTTCCAATCGATGCCGCTCCGCGACTCTGCCGGTCGACAGGCGGCATGAGATTGTCCCATCGGGAAAAATCGTTGCGACTACCCTGCCCCGCAATCATCCAAACAGGTGGAAGGAGGCGACTCAAGTGCATGTTGTCGCGTACCGAACTCCCGCTGCCGGACCGCGGATGGATGCGGATGTCGCACGTGCAGTGCTCGCTAAAGAAAGCTGCAGGATCGTGGTCGTGCAGCATCGTTCCGTAACCGCCCGCGTTGATCGGGAGCAGATGGAAGGGCGTGACGACATGAATGCCGCGATTGTCGACTGCGGAGACGCCGATTTGCTGATCGAGTAGCGCAGGGCGTCCCAATTCTCAGACCATCGAAGGATTCGGATCTATTTGACGGATCGCGAGCCTGTGATGAGAATATCGAGGAAAGCATGAGCAACGAAAACCATAGAACAGCAATCGTTACGGGAGGAAGCCGCGGACTCGGACGCAACACGGCGATCCATCTCGCCCGGCGAGGCGTGGATATCCTCTTCACCTATCATTCGAATCTGGCCGAAGCCCAAAGCCTTATCCGCGAGGCGGAAGCGATGGGCAGGAAAGCCGCCGCATTTCAGCTCGACGCCGGAAAGGTCAGTTTGTTCGATGGGTTCGTCAACGACGTTCGCGGCACGCTTCGAAGTTGGGGCAGGGACCGGTTCGATTACCTGCTGAACAACGCCGGAACTTCCCTGCACAAGCCGTTCGATCAAACAACCGAAGCCGAGTTCGACCAGATCGTGAATGTACATTTCAAAGGCGTCTACTTTTTGACGCAGAAGCTGCTGCCGCTGATGAACGACGGTGGGCGGATTGTGAACATTTCATCGGGACTGGCGCGCTTCAGCATGCCAGGCACTTCAGCTTATGGAGCGGCAAAAGGCGCAATCGAAGTATTGACACGTTACCTGGCGAAAGAGCTTGGGGCACGCGGGATCACAGCCAACGCAGTTGCCCCGGGGGCGATCGAGACCGATTTCAGCGGCGGGATGGTGCGCGACAATCCGGAAATCAACAAGCAGGTTGCCGCCATGACGGCGTTGGGACGCGTTGGCGTGCCTGACGATATCGGACCGATGATCGCCGCGCTGCTTTCTGATGACAATCGCTGGGTGAACGGGCAGCGCATCGAGGTCTCGGGCGGGATGTCGTTGTAACGTTCCGTTGGTCAGGAGGATTTCTGTGGCGGCGACAATGCGACGGCGGCTTCGGTGGTGAGCACCCGGAAGACGAACGTTTCCTGAAGGTACAGTTGCACGGCGGAATCGCTATGGCTGAGATAGCCGATCGAAATATCCTGTCCGATGCTGAGCTCAAAGTCGCCGCCTCGCGTCGTCACAACGAACGCGCCTTCGATCGCAGGTGCCCAAATCAGGTTGCCGTCCACGATACGCTTACGTGCTCGAGTACGGGATAGCCGTGATCGCGGGTCTCGGCGAGCGCCGTATATTCGCCTGCCCCCAGCAAAACCGAGTAGGGCCCGTTGACGCCCATGAGCCGCAACCGGCTCAGCGCGTGTGCAATCGCATCCGGATAATCCCGCACATCCGCAGGCAGCGTTTCGATGGGATTGCTGGTGCATTCCCGGATACCCCGGATATCCGCGTCCGTGTATCCGTTGAAGATCGCCCGGTCTTCCGCAAAGGCCAGCTTCTTCGCCGCGTCTTTCGTCGGCTGCCAGTCGGAGTCATCGGCGCCGCGCTCCACATCGTCGATCTCCCGGCGCGATAGTTCAAACGGAACCCGCAACTCCACCAGCGGCTTCACCTCGCGCTGTCCTGCGAGGATTCCCTCCGCGGGAGCGGCGATCGGCTTCAAGTGCCCGGTCCCAACTCCGGGCAGAGCGATTCCTCCCGCCGCAGGAACATCCACCACGCGTCGCCCGGCCAGATACCGCTTCAGCGTTCTCGCCGTCTCTTCCTCAATCTGCGCCCATGCGGCGTCAGAAACGGGCGCCAGCTCGCGGTGGAGGTTATTCATCCTTCTCTCCCTTCAGAGATCCTATCTTCAATGATGTATCCCGCAGCGCAGCGGGCGCGAGTAAAGGTGGTGGCGGGACCGGGTCGGCGACCGGCGCTTCCGCACTTTCCGCCGCGACCGGCGCTTCGGCAGCGATGTTGTCGAGAAATGACGCCGACGGCACGAAGAACAAGCTGCCGGTTGCGGCACGGCTGAAGTCGAGCAGCCGGTCGTAGTTGCCGGGTGGCCGACCGACGAACATGTTCTCCAGCATGATCTCGGTGATCCGCGGTGTTCGGCTGTAGCCGATAAAGTAAGTTCCGAATTCGCCGTGGCCCGGACGCCCGAAGGGCATGTTGTCCCGCAGAATTTGGAGCTGGCGTCCGTTCTCTTCAATATTGGTGAGCGCATTGTGCGCGTATGCGGGCTTGTCCGCGTCGCTCAGTTCCACGTCCGAGAGCTTGCGACGGCCGATGATCCGTTCCTGCATCTCGACCGAAAGCGCGTTCCAGGCCTTCAAGTCGTGAAGGTACTTCTGAACGATGACGTAGCTGCCGCCCGCAAAGGCCGGGTCCTCACCGCCGACGACCGCCGCCTCGCGCGCCGCATCGCCTCGCGGATTCTCCGTGCCGTCGACGAAGCCCATTACATCGCGATCGTCGAAATAGCGGAAGCCGTGCACCTCGTCTGCCACGGAGACCACGCCCCCAATGATCTGCATGATCTGCATAGCCAATTCGAAGCAGAGGTCCATGCGTTTGGCTCGAATGTGAAAGAGAATGTCGCCCGGCGTGGAGACGGCATGGCGGCTCCCGCAGCGAACCTCCCGAAACTGATGAAGTTCCGCGGGACGAGGCCTTCCGAAAAGCCAATCCCAGGCATCCGAGCCGAATCCGGCGACGCACGTGAGGCCCGCCTCTGCGTCACGAAACTCCACCGCGCGAATCAGCCCGGAGATATCCGCACAAAAGGTGCGCAAAAGCGCGTAAGCATCCTCGTCCTGGCGGATGCACACCACGAGAAAAATCGCCGCCCGCGTAAGCGGACCGACCACAGTTTGCGGGAGAACGACCTCATTGAGCGCGCTCGGAGTGTCCATATCTTCAATTTCGATCTGCGCCGGCTTTCGCCTGAGTATCGCATTTTCACTTTTGCCCTGGCGATGGCAGCCGTCACTCGTTAGCGGCCTGTCTGCAGGTCTTGTTCGACCCCCGCTGCCCCGAATCGGCGCTCGCAGACGTACTTCTCGCTGCCTGCTGTCCGGATGTTCGCCGATTGGGAAGTTGAGCCGGGAAACCGGGCCTGTGGTCGAGCCGTTACCGGCAGCGATCGACGCCGCCGCGGTTCTTGATTTCCGCCGCTACATCCAGGTAGCCATTCTCGATTGCGGTCTGGTAAGGGGTCCTGCGATTCTTCCCGCAGAGAGACGGGTCTGCTCCCCGATCGAGAAGCATTTTCACGGTCGTCAAATGCCCGGATGACGCCGCGGCATAGAGCACAGTCGCATCAGCGCCCGCATTCACCTGATTCACACGGGCTCCGCCGGCCAGAAGCATATCGGCTATTGAGTCGAAGCCTTTGCCGGCAGCATCTTCGAGCGGAGCCGTTCCGTCCTTTCCGGCGGCGTTCGGGTCGGCTCCGTTGTCGAGCAGCATGCGCGATACTTTCGAGGCTCCGCCGAACGCAGCCGCGTCGAGGGGTGTATAGCGGGAGGGCAAAGCCTGGTTTACATCGATCCCCTGATGCAACAACGCCTGCACCAGTAAGGCCTGATCCTTTCCTATTGCGGCCTCCATCGTTTTGCCGACAAACTCCGGCGTCCGTTGCGCCGCCGGTTGCGCCTGAAGCAACAGCAACGCCGAATCTTCCTTACCCAATCGGATTGCATTATCCAGCGGCGTTTCTCCATGTTTATCGGCGATTGTCACGTCCGGGCCGAACCGAAGCAGATATCGAACCAGTTCCGTGTGGCCCCGGAACGCTGCTTCGTTGACCGGCGTTGCTCCGGTCTGGGTATCCGGCTCATTCAATCGGGCGCCATGGGCGATCAGGATGGCCGCGGCATCCAGGTTACCGTTCCAAGCCGCGTCGTCGAGCGGTCCGGCGCCTTCCGAGTCGCGGAGGTTGACATCCGCGCCCTTTTCGATCAGGAAGCGCACCATATCGATATGGCCCAGGAGCGCAAACTGCAGAGGAGCGCGTCCGGCGCCGCCCCTGTCATTCACGCGTGCGCCCGCCGCGATCAACGATCTGGCGGTCCGCATGTCTCCTTTTTCAGCAGCGTATTGCAATGGAGTCTGTGAACGAGGATTCGCCCCGGTCATCGGGGCGTTCGGGTCGGCGTGCCAAGCCAGCAGCAGATCGACGATACCGGGCCAGCCACCGGTCATTGCAAGCAGGAGAGGCGTCTGACCGAGACGATCGGTCACGTTGGCGCTCAGGCCTGAAGAGAGCAGGCTCTCGACAGTTTTGATATCGCCCATCATTTCCGCGTTGTGCAGCATCTCCATTGACGTAATTTGCCGGGATGCTGTCGGTGGAGCTGTGATCTGAGCGTTCAACAAGCCGACCGCCGCGACGAGCAGTAGCACAGGCTTCATAAAACGAGATTAAACCTTTTTTTCAACTCGATGAGCCGCCGGCGAATGGCAGGCCTGGAGCCATTCCGCCTTACCAGTCCGTGGGCCGGTAATCTTTCAGGAATTGTCCCCATACATGCGTCCCCGTGTTCATGCCGGCGACGATGGGGTCCAGTATTCGTGCCGCGCCGTCGACATTGTCCAGCGGTGGGTGAAAACCCTGCTCCACTCTCTTGCGCGCGGCGATCTCAATCGGGTCCTCGTCGGTCACCCATCCGGTATCGACACTGTTCATATGAATGCCGTCGCCAAAATAATCCGCGGCTGACGTGCGCGTCATCATGTTCAACGCGGCTTTGGCCATATTTGTATGGGGGTGCCGGGTCGTTTTCCAGTTTCGATAGAACTGGCCTTCCACAGCCGATACATTCACGATATGTTTGTCGCGCTCCGGAGTTCGCATCATCAGCGGCTTCAGGCGCGCATTGATCAGGAAGGGAGCAATGCTGTTAATCAGGTGCACCTCGAGCAATTCCACGGACGGCACCTCCGCCATCAGTAGCCGCCAGGAGTTGCGTCCGCGCAGGTCCACCTGCTGGAAATCCCGATCGAGCCGTCCTTCCGGAAAGAGGTGCTTCTGGCCGAGCAGTTCTTCGGTTAACAAGGGCAACTGCGATAGTTCCGCGGCCCTGATCAATCCGGCAGTTTCCGGCACACCGCCGTCCGCCGGGGTCGAAGGTGCGTTCTCCCAAGTCCCCAACAGTTTCCGCACGTGCTCCGGAGCACCGCCCAGCACCGTCCTTTCGCCCTCCATCATGTGCCGATAGAATTCAGGCGGCCGCCGCACCGTCTGGCAAGCGTTGTTAATAATGAAGTCCAGCCGCGGACGAGTTGCGGCCAACTCGCGGCAAAAAGTTTCCACGCTCGGCGTGTGACGCAGGTCGAGTCCGAAGATTTCGAGACGATGCCCCCACTGGCTGAAATCCGGCTGTGCCGCATAGCGCGCCGCCGAGTCGCAGGGAAAGCGAGTCGTGACGATCAGGCCGGCGCCGCTCCTCAGCAGTTTGAGACCCGCCTGAAAACCGATCTTCACGCGTCCGCCGGTCAGCAGCGCCAGGCGGCCGCTCAGGTCGGCAAGTTCCGTGCGCTTCGTGAAATTGAAGGCGGCGCATGAAGGGCATAACTGGTCGTAGAAAAAGTGGACGCTCGAATATTTCTGTTTGCAGACGTAGCAATGCAGCGGGTCTGCCGTTTCCGGAAATCCCGCGTCCTGAAATTCCGTCTCGTGCGTACTGCCCTTACGCGGATCAAAGCCTTCGGGCGGGTAGAAATTCGGTGTTGTTAATAGGGGTTGCTTACGAAGCATCCGAATCCCTGTCTGGTCGAGCACGGAGCCGGTGCGTTCCGCCGCGGCCGCGTGGCGTTCACGCTCCACGGCTTTTACCCGCCGCCTGCGCGCAACAGGGTCGGGATCGTAGACCTGCGCCACCGCCAGGTGCAGGCGCTCCCGGTCCTCCGAGGGCAATTGATCCAACAGTTGCACGTCGGCATTGATCGATTCGAGCAGTTCCGTTGCTGCGCGCACTTGGTTCAGGAGCAGCCCGTATTCAGGCTGTCGCAGATTGTCCTGTGCCGCAGGAGCACAATTTGTCTTCATGTCGATGAGAAAGGCGCGGTTGACGAAGCCTATACCTGAATTCCGACGAGACTTTTCGGCTTCGCCGAATTCTCGAAATGACCCACCGCTGGCCCAGTTCTAAAGACTAGTGTAGTGTCCAGGAGATAACCGGCCTGCATTTCCTGGTATGCGCGACTTCAAATCGCGCTCGTTTTCGCCCGCAAGGACGTGACTGAAGTCGCGTATACCGTTCGCATGAGATGGTCCAGTATTTCGTGGACACTACACCAGCAAGTGCTGAGGACATCTGGTCCTCAGCCTATTGGAGTGGACGTTGCGGACTCCCTTGTGTTCGGGGCAGAAGAAGAACCAGAGCGGCGGGTACGAAGAGTGCGAAGCCGGCGATAGCCAGAGCGCCGGGGATTCCTCTTTGCGTGGCGAGCGCGCCGATGAGCGACGGTCCGAAAAAGCCGCCGAGGTTTCCGACCGAGTTAATCAGCGCGATTCCGGAGGCGGCAGCGACGCCGGCGAGGAAACGGCTCGGTATGGAGAAGAACGGTCCGAGAAAGCTGTAAATTCCCATCCAGGCAAAAGACCAAAGCAGGACCGAGATCGCCTGGGACCTGGCCGCACCCAGCAGGATCAGCGCGAGTCCGGCCACGGCGAGTGGAATGGCAGTGTGGTATCGGCGTTCGAATTTTCGATCGGAACTGCGCGATACCAGAATCATCGCGATCAGTCCGGCAAGATGCGGAATCATCACCAGGATGCCCACGACGGTGTTGGACGATCCGCTCGAAAGAGACTTCACCACCTGCGGCATGTAGAAGCTCATCGCGTAGAGGCCGATATCGAAGCCGAAGAGCACGGCGACCAGAAGCCATACGTGAGGATGAACCAACGAGCGGAGGACCGAGATCGGGCGATGGCCGGCCCTTTCGCGTTCTTCGCGAGTCAGCTCGGCGGAGAGCCAGTCCTTTTCTTCGCGGGTGAGGAACGCCGCATCGGCGGGACGGCTGGGCAGCAGGCAGAAGGCAAGAATGCCGCAGGCGATGGCGGGAAGTCCTTCGAGGATGAGAAGCCAGCGCCAACTGTCGATGCCCGCCCAATGCACGCGGTCGAGAATGAGGCCTGAAACCGGTGAGCCGAGGATGCTGGCCACGGGCAGCGCCATGGCGAAGAGGGAGATGACCTGGGCCTGTTCGCGCTGGCGGAACCAGTAAGTCAGATACAGGATGATGCCGGGGAAGAAACCGGCTTCTGCCAGTCCGAGCAGGAATCGGGCGCCATAGAGCTGCGGCACAGTGCGGGCGGCGCCGGTGGCCATGGCGACAAGACCCCAGGAGATGAGAATGCGGCCGATCCACATGCGAGCGCCCAGGCGGTGCAGCAGCAGGTTGCTGGGAATTTCGAAAACGAAATAGCCCCAGAAGAAGATGCCGGCGAGGAGTCCGAACTGGGTGCTGGTGATACCGAGCGCGGGGTTCATGGTGATCGCCGCGAAGCCGATGTTGGTGCGGTCGAGGTAGGCGACGAAGTAGAGAAGCAGGAGCAGAGGAACGATGCGGCGGCGCAGCTTGGCTATGGTTCGTTCTGCGAAGTCGCTGCTGGCGGCGGCAGCTCCGGCGGGCATGGTGGGTTCATTATAAGTGGGGTTCGCAGGAAACGCGTTTGGGGCGGACTCTTTCGAGGCCGCCCCGGGGTTGGTTTCCGATCAGCGGTCAGTACTCAGTGCGCGGCGATGATCGTGTCGCGGGGCGGCTTTCCCGCTGCTTCGAGTTCGCGTTCGCGGGCTCCTTTCGGAACTTCGCGGGCGCAGGTGTCTCCCCAGCTCCAGACCTGAGAGAGCAGATAAGTGTCTCCGTAGCGGTGGAACACCAGCCGCGGAGGAGTTTGCGTGCGCGTGCATTGCCCGCCGCCCACAAACAGGAATGCGGCTTTTCCATTTGCCCCTCTCACATCGATGACTCCCGGATTGGCCTGTTCGACCGTGTATTTGCCTGCAACGAAGGTTACCTTGCCGACTGTGAAGTTAAAGGGAACGTTGGCGTGCAGTGGGGCCGGGCCCTGTGCATCGGCGGCCGCGGCGAGTACCAGGGCCAGAATTGTGTTTCGAAGTGCGTTCGTTTTCATAGGACCTCCTTATAGTCCGGACCGGGGAGCGGCAGCGGCTTTGCTTTCCGTTTGCCGCTCCATCCGGCTGCTTTCACCTGAGTAAGCGGAAGCGCCGCGGGAAAACTATAAGGGCTTTGAAAAAAAACTTTGCGATTCTTTTGGCGGGTATACCAGCTTGCCGCAGTGAAGAGGTAGCCGAGCTGGCGGTGTCAATCCCCCTTCAGAAATTCGAGAATTTCCGCCGTCTGACCGGTGATGAGGTGTCCGGCGTCGGGCAGGTACTTTACTCGTGCATCGGGCACAAGTTTTTCCAGCCGCCGCTTCGTCTGCGCGGAGTCCAAAAGCACGTCGCGGCCGCCCACAATCGCCAGCACCGGAGAGTTCAAACCGCGCAGGGCGCTGTCGGAGAATACCGGCAGCTTCACCATCCGCGGCTTGAAATTGCGATGGATCAGCGCGACAAAGTCGATGAAAGGCTTCATGGCAGGCGGCGGGTTGACCGGCGACTTGCCGAGGATTCGTTCCATCAGCCTGCGTCTGCCCCGCTGGCCGAACAGCCGGGCGAGAAGCGTAAGGAAAACGATTCCGACCTTCTGACGACCGATTCCTCCGGGACACAGCACTGCGATTTTTTCAACCCGGTCTGGCCGCCGGATCGCGTAATCGAGAGCAAGCCATCCGCCGAGCGATATGCCGACGATCGACGCCCGGCCGATGGAGAGACGATTCATGACGTCTTCGAGCCAGGCCGCGTACGCGTCAGAGGCGAGGGATGGCCGCGCTGGTGCGCTCAAACCCGGCTCGCCGATCATATCGACGCAGTAGACACGAAAAGTCTGCGCGAAGGCGCGTACCTCGCCCATCCACATCGCGGAGTTGGCAGCGCCTCCGTGCAGCAGTAGCAGCGCTGGCGCGTCTTGCGACCCTGACATGACAACAAATGTCGAGCCCGGCGATGTCGGCATGTGCAGTTGTTCATTGGGTACGGGCCAATATTTCAGAAATGCCAGGTAGCGTTCACGGACCAGGCGCTCGCCTTCGTTCGATTTATATATCGCAGTCATTCGATTTGCTTCCTTTCGTTAAACGGGCACACGGGTAGCGTTTGCTCCGTTCGAGATCGTTCGTCAGTCAGTCAGTTAGTTCAGGAACCGCTATGGTTCCCAGTCGGCGAAGGCGAGCCGGACCGCGAAATCGCGTACATCCTCGGGCCAGTTCGCCACAAGATTGGTAAAGCCGCGCCGGTCGTACGCGAAGAGCGCCCGCGTCGCTTCTTCGAATCCGGGCAGGTTGCCGGCGATGGCGGACATAAAACGATACGCGGACTCCTGCGCGTTGCGGACCCGATCGCGGTCCCCGCTGATCTTCCGGGCTTCATCGACCAGCCTGCGTAGCACAACCGATGCGCCGCCCGGCTGAACGTTGAGCCAGTCCCAGTGGCGAGGCAAAAGGGTCACCTCTTTGGCGACCACGCCGAGCCGCGGCCGCCCGCGGCCGCGGGGTTCCTCCGGCGGCGGGGCCGGTGGTATCGGTGCGATGTTGCCGCGTAAATCGAGATCGACCTGCGAACCGGTCGCGTCGTCAAATACGACGATTTCCCCCTGTGGCTTCTTCTTAAGGATGGCAACGAGGTTGGCGGCTTCGCCCGCCCCTACCTTTTTCAGTCCATGGAAAGCCGTGTAAACCATGAGCTAAATATACCCGGATAAAATTCGGTTGTCAATATTATCCGGGTAAAATATCAGGTGGCGACGAACCGAACTATTTTTTCTTCATTTCCCGCTGGAGCCACGCCTTGGCCAGCTTCCAGTCGCGCAGGACGGATTGCTCTGAGATCTTCAGCACCGCAGCGGTTTCCTCGACGCTGAGTCCTCCGAAGTAGCGCAACTCGACGACCTGAGCCTTCCGGGCATCGAACTCCGCAAGTGCGGTTAGGGCATCGTCCAGAGCAACGGTGGCGCCGTCAGGATCGTGCGCCATTACGGGCGCATCGTCCACATTGATCTTCACGGCGCCGCCGCCTCGCTTGGCGGAACGACGCGCACGGGCTGAGTCGACCAGAATGCGGCGCATCATTTGCGAGCACACGGCGAAGAAGTGGGCGCGGTCGGTCCAGTCGGCGGAGGTGATGTCGGCCAAACGGAGGTAGAGATCGTTGACCAGGGCGGTGGCCTGGAGGGTATGGCCGTCGCGCTCGTTTCGCATGTACTTGGCCGACATGCGGCGCAACTCGTTGTAAATGTCCGGCGTCAGGCGGTCGAGTGCCGCGCGGTCGCCGGCGCCCCACGCCTTCAGAAGTCTGGTGATTTCGACCGGCTCCATGGGTTCCACGGTTTGTCCCGATTATTCCTCGTCCCGGGCCTCGATTATACAGCCGGTTTCAGACCCCCAAATATTTTTCCGCGCCGGTTGTCGTTTCCGCCGCAGCGTTCCGCTTACCCGGTGGAGGCAGAAGGCGATGAAGATTCGGACAATGGCGATGCTGGCGGCGATGGTGGCGGGGACGGCCTGGGGCCGGAACATTGAGGTCCCGATGGAAGGCCGGGTGGCAGTCTGCGCGGAATCCGTGCCTTCCAACGATTGGGTCAGCATCGTCATGGCGAAAGGCATGGCGTCCCACATGTTTGCCGCGGCCGGCGTTGCCCTCGACTGGCATGAATGGGACCGTTGTCCGGAAGATGGCATCCGGATCACGATGTCCCTGAAGACCGAACCTTCCGATCACCCGCACGCCTATGCCTATGCGCTGCCTTATGAGGGAACCCACATCGTGGTCTTCTGGGACCGGATCGCCAACGACAGCTGCGGGCACGCTCTTCCTTATCTCCTGGCGCACGTGCTGGTGCATGAAGTGACGCATATTCTGCAGGGCGTCCCGCGCCATTCCGAAACGGGCGTGATGAAGGCTGTCTTTCGGCCACTGGATATCGCTCAGATGGAACGCAAGCCGCTGCCTTTCACTGAGGAAGACATCGAATTGATTCACGTCGGGTTGAAAAACCGTGAGGCTCGGATGGCGCAAAGCCCGGCGCAAGTCATAGCCCAAAACACCAACAAAAAGACGGCGGCTGCGGTGGTCGGAGCTGCCCGCTGATCCGGTGGCCAGGGGAAGGCGGAGCGGCGCCTTATATCAATCGTCTTGATAACCTATTCGTTTGCATGACGATTGAAGAGATTCGGGAGTTGATCCAACTGGTTTCCGAGACCGGCGTGGCGGAACTGGAAGTGCAGCGGGGCGAGAACCGGGTGCGCATCCGGAAGTCGTTCGGAGGGGAGACCAACGTCCTGCTGCAGCCCGTCGATGCCACGCTTGCCGCACAGACCCCGGCTCCGACATCCGCGCCCGCGTCGAAAGCCGAAACCACCGCGCCACCATCCGCCGACCAACTGGTTTACGTCAAGAGCCCCATCGTCGGCACCTTCTATGAGTCCTCGTCGCCCGATTCGCCGCCGTTTGTGCGCATCGGCGAGCACGTCACGCCCGGCAAAGTTCTCTGCATTATCGAATCCATGAAGCTGATGAACGAGATTGAAGCCGACGTCGCCGGCGTCGTCGAGAGCAAGCTCGTGCAGAACGGCCAGCCGGTGGAATACGGAGAAGCCCTCTTTGGCATCCGGCCCGTTTAAAAAAATCCTGATCGCAAACCGTGGTGAGATCGCCCTGCGCGTGATCTGCGCGTGCAAGGATCTCGGCATTCCGACCGTTGCGGTTTATTCGGAGGCCGACCGGCACAGCCTTCCGGTGCGCTTCGCGGACCAGGCGATCTGCATCGGCCCGGCGAAAAGCGCGCGCAGTTATCTCGATATTCCTTCGATCATCAGCGCGGCCGAGATTACGCACGTGGATGCCATTCATCCAGGCTATGGCTTTCTGAGCGAAAACGCGGGGTTTGCGGAAGTGTGCCGGGTGTCGGGAATCACGTTCATCGGACCCACGCCGGAGACGATTGCCGCGATGGGGATCAAGGAACACGCGCGCGCGATCATGAAGGAAAACGGCGTGCCGATTCTGCCCGGGTCCGCCGGAGTTCTGACGAGCGCGGAAGAAGCCATCGAGACCGCGGACCAGATCGGCTACCCGGTGATTTTGAAAGCTTCGGCAGGGGGGGGCGGACGCGGTATGCGCGTGGTCCACAATGCCGAGGAACTGCCGGCGCTCCTCGCTCAGGCCAAACAGGAGGCGGGCGCGGCATTTTCCAGCGCGGACGTTTACCTCGAAAAATACATTCCCGCGCCGCGGCACATCGAGTTTCAACTCCTCGCCGATCAGCACGGCAACGTGGAGATTCTGGGCGAACGCGAGTGCAGCATCCAGCGGCGGCATCAGAAGCTGCTGGAGGAATCGCCGTCACCGGCGCTTCGCGATGACGTGCGCGATCGCGTGATGGCGAAGCTGCGCGAGGCGATGCGCGCCATTGGATACAGCAATGCGGGGACGGTCGAATTCCTGATGGATGAAAAAGGCGACCTCTATTTCATCGAAGTGAATGCGCGCATTCAGGTGGAGCATCCGGTGACGGAAGCCGTGACGGGCGTCGATCTGGTGAAGGCGCAGATTCGTATCGCAGCCGGAGAGAAATTGCCGGACATTCTGGGAGGGCCGGTGCGCAGATTCGGACACGCGATCGAGTGCCGCATCAACGCTGAGAATCCGGAGACGTTTGCGCCGTCGCCGGGGCGGATTACTGGATTGAATCTGCCGGGCGGCATCGGGATTCGCGTCGAGACGCACGCGTATCAGGATGGCGTGATTCCGCCTTACTACGATTCGCTGGTGGCGAAGGTCATCGCGCACGGAAAAGACCGGACTGAGGCGATTCAGCGGATGAAGCGCGCGCTCGATCTGTTTGTGGTCGAGGGGATTCATACGTCCATTCCGCTGCATAAGCGAATTCTGAATGAGCCGGATTTTGTCGAAGGCAGGTTCGACACGAACTTCATCAATCGCTGGATGCAGTAGAAGGCCGCCGGCTGACTGGCTGACGGGTGCGCGACACAAAAGTGGAAGGGCGAACGAGACTTTGTACCGAGCCGCGACTGCGAGGGAGCGGTTGGCTTTTATCAAAGTCCTTGTGCAGCGAAAAGCGCCATCGGCTCGCCCTGCTCAGGAACTCGTTGTCGTCGGATGAAGCTGGACAGGCTCCTCCGCCATCTTCGTCGGCACGGTTGCGTATTGCGCAGAGAACGTAAGGAACACTCGCTTTGGGAGAACCGGCGGACCGGACATACGGAGGCCGTTCCCCGTCACTGATCCTGGACAACCGAATATCTACACACTCAGAACAACCGGGGCGACCTTGACGCAACACGTGCGGCTTGTGCCTGGGAGCGGCGACTTAAGGCGTGACATGGTCTAAAATGAAACCGGCATGAAGTTCGTAGTCAGTATTTCCCAGGACGAAGACGGCATGTACATAGCCGAATGCCCGTCGATCCCAGGCTGCGTCAGTCAGGGACAAACAGAGGCCGAGGCCGAGGCGAACGTGGCCGACGCAATCCGGCAGTGTTTGGCGGTTCGTGCTGAACTCGGTATGCCATTGACCGTGATCACTCGTGAGGTCGAAGTGCCGGTCTGATGCCGGCACTCCCGCTGCTTCGACCGCGCGACGTTGTTCGTGCGTTCGAATGCCTGGGTTGGCAGGTCGCGAGACAACGCGGCAGCCATATTGTGCTGACCAAGCCGGACGCGACCGTGACTCTCTCCGTTCCCGACCATCCACAAGTCGCTCGCGGGAACTTGCGGACATTAATCGCCAAAGCTGGCTTGACCGTTGAGCAGTTCCTGGCCGCGGCAAGTTAGCAGTCGCCAGGCGTTCACAGCATGTGCACGCTTTCTTTCATTGAGACCAGAGCACTTATCTCCGATTCAACAGTCAGCCGAACTTTTATAGTGCACAATAGACTCGGAAATCGAGACCGGGTTCTCCTCGCGTCAACCGCGTTCGAAGATTCGGCTTCACTGATCTTGGACAACCGAATAACCACGACTGCTCCGCACGCGCGGGAATTTTCGCAATAGGTGTACCGCCGGCGGTCGGAGCCGCCGGTAGGGTTAATCAAGTAAAGCCGGCCCGAGGCCATCGGCGCGGGTCTCTATCGAATTGCGAGACCGCTCTAATATTTCGGAACCGACGGGTCGACCTTATCGCTCCAGGCGAGAATGCCGCCCTTCATGTTCCGCGCGTTTTTGAAGCCGGCTTATTTTCCCGCGGATCGTCCGCGAACAGCGCCTCGCGATATTTAACGCGATGAACTTGGCTTTAGCAGCGGTAAAATAAATCGATGCACAACGAATTCACTGCGATCGTAGAGCAGGACGGCCCGTGGTACATCGCGTATTGCGCCGAAGTACCAGGAGCGAACGGCCAGGGGAAATCGCGTGAAGAATGCATGGCGAGCCTGCGCGAGGCGATAACGCTCGTCCTTGAGCACCGGCGCGAGGAGACGTTGCGTTCCCTGCCTCCCGACGCAAGGCAGGAACTCGTTGTCGTCGGATGAAGCTGGACAGACTCCTCCGCCATCTTCGTCGGCACGGTTGCGTATTACGCAGGGAAGGTAAGGAACACTCGCTTTGGGAGAACCCGCGGACCGGACATGCGGAGGCCGTTCCCCGTCACAGCGAGATCTCCAACTTACTGGCCAAGAAGGTTTGCCGGGCGCTGTCTATTCCCGATCCGCCCGGGTAGAGTTCGCACCCCTCCAGTTGGCGCGATAGAAAATGCGCCGTGGCGGAACCCGCGCACGGAGACTGCTTGGGAGCCAACGCCTTCGAACAACGATCCAAATTGACGGGAGGCCAAGCAGGGACCTGCACGTCCAAGTCATGTCCAGCGCTGGGCCAATCGATCTGCGATGGCTTTTCCAGCACAGCACCAACTGTCTTGAGCACTCGGCTTATTTGATTCGGGACGAGTGAACGCCGAGCAGCGCTCGAATTCCACTTGCAAACTCCTCAGTCGCGATTGCGCCTTGCCACCGGCTGCTAGGATGATCGCGTCTGGAAATAATGCCAAGAACCGAGTCAAGTACGTGCGCAAGAAGTATTGCAGCGGTTCACGCGGAACTGGGCGCGTTTGTGCACCGGGGCGAAGGGACATCCAAAATGTGTTGCTCTTGCCGAGGTGAGCATACATGTGATCTTCGGTTCCCTCCGGCCAAATGTGGATACACAATTCCCCGAGATGGCGGCGCCAATAGTATTCCTGGCTGCCAAGATCGAAGCCCTCGATCCAAGGGCCGTGACTGATCGCAGGCCGTAAATTCTGACGCTCGGTGGGAGTCACGGCGCCTGGCTCGGCAAGCAAAACGAGCAGCCTTACCTGTTCCGGCGCAGGGCCGTAGTATCCGCGCGGTTCATATCCCGACTCGAAGTCCCATGGCAAGTCATGCTGCTCGCAGAGAGCTTTGAAACGTTTATCCTCCTTCATTTCCGCTTGGAGAGACAGGATGGGCGCGTGTGTGAGCATCAGGCTATCGTTCATTTACCCCGCCTCATTCAGGTTGCCCAAGATGAAAAGCCCTACTAATATTTCGGAACGCTCGGGTCGACCTTATCGCTCCAGGCTAAGATGCCGCCCTTCATGTTCCGCGCGTTTTTGAAGCCGGCCTGTTTCAGGAAATCGACCGCCTTCGCGCTGCGGGCGCCGCTCTTGCAGTGGGCGACGAGCTCGACATCGGGGTCGAACTCGCCCACCCGCTTCGGCAGTTCGCCCAGCGGGATCAGAGTCGCACCGGGAATCCGGCAGATCTGATATTCGTGCGGCTCACGCACGTCGATGAACTGGAACTTGTCGCCGCGATCCAGTTTCGTCTTGACCTCGGTAGGCTCGATGTCGCCCATTGCCGCGACTGCTTCCGCCGGCGCTTCCTGATGAGGCACGCCGCAGAATTCCACATAGTCGATCAGTTTCGTGATGGTCCGGTGATCGCCGCACGCAGGGCACTCCGGATTCTTCCTCAACTTGAGCTCGCGGAACTTCATCCCGAGAGCGTCATACAGCATCAGCCGTCCGACCAGCGTCTGTCCGATCCCGAGGATGAGCTTCACCGTCTCAGTAGCCTGGATCAGACCGATAACACCGGGAAGAATCCCGAGCACGCCGCCTTCGGCGCAACTGGGCACCAGCCCCGGAGGTGGCGGCTCCGGATAAAGGCAGCGGTAGCAAGGTCCGCCTTCATACGCAAAGACGGTCGCCTGCCCTTCGAAGCGGAAGATCGAACCATACACGTTCGGTTTGTTCAGCAACACGCAGGCATCGTTCACCAGATAGCGCGTCGGGAAGTTGTCGGTGCCGTCAACGATGATGTCGTAGTCTTTGAAAATCTCGAGCGCGTTCTCGCTCGAAAGGGCTGTCTCGTGACCGATGAGCTCGACGTACGGATTGATATCGGCCATCGTCTCGAACGCCGATTCGATCTTTCGCTTGCCTACATCGCTGGTCCCATGAATGATCTGGCGCTGCAGGTTGGTGAAGTCGACCACATCGAAATCCACCAGACCGATCCTGCCGATGCCCGCGGCCGCGAGATACATGCCGAGCGGCGCGCCGAGTCCGCCGGCGCCGACCAGCAGAACGCTCGCCTTCTTCAGCTTCAACTGCCCATCCATGCCCACTTCAGGCATGATCAGGTGGCGGCTGTAGCGAAGGATTTCGTCCTTCGATAACGTCACTTCAGCCACGGCTGCTCCAATCAAAGCCACCCGCGATGCTGGGAACGATGGAGAGCGTATCCGGATCGTTGATCGGCGTCGCATCCTTCTTCATGTAACGGATGTCTTCGTCGTTCAGATAGACGTTGACGAAACTGCGCAGCTTGCCTTCGTCATTGAAGAGATGCTTCTTCAGATCCGGGAAGCGCGCAGTGAGCGCAGTCAGCACTTCTCCGACGGTCTTGCCGGGCAGGTCCACAGTATCGTTCTTGTCGGCGAATTGCCGCAGGGGCGTAGGGATTAAGATTCGGGCCATATCAGTTCCTCTTTCTGGGCTTCGGTCTGCTCCGCATTGGGCAGCCAACTGTTGGCGTGGTCGAAGTGTCCCTTCTGAATCGAGAGGACGACGAACGAATACCACGGACAGGAGTTCTTTAAATCGGTTTCTGAAAAGTAAGCGCCACAGTCGGGATGCGAGTGGTAGATGCCGATCAGATCCAGCTTGCGCTCGCGGGCTTCACGATCGGCGCGCAGCAGATCTTCCGGGCGGAGCTCGTATCTTGCCGCCTGCGATCCGGCGGAGACGTTGTCCAGCACGAGGGCCTCGCTCACGGTCTTGTTGTCGCCGTCAATCGTGCCGATCATTGCGCCGCAGCATTCGTTGGGATAAACGGCCTGCGCGTGGTTCACCATTTCGCGCCACGGCCCCCGGTCAATTTTGATCATTAGTCCTCATCCCAGAAATGTTCGCTCAGATATTTGTCGGCACTGTCGCAGAGGATCGTCACGATCACGCCCTTCTTGCCTTTGGCGTGCAGTTCGCGCGCGATCTTCAGCGCGGCGACCACGTTCCCGGCGCCCGAAATTCCGACGAGCAGGCCTTCTTCCCGCGCCAGGCGCTTGACCATCTTATGGCAGTCCTCGGTCTCGATCCAGAGATTGCGATCGGCGAGCTTTTCGTCATAGATGCCGGGCACGATGGCGGTCGGCATGTGCTTGGTTCCCTCAATGCCATGGAAGCCGGTCGATGGCTGCGCTGAAACGCACTCGACATGCGGCAGTTCTTTGCGGAAGCACCGCGAATTGCCCATGAACGTGCCGCTCGTCCCGAGCAGGGTGACGAAGTGAGTGATACGGCCCTCGGTCTGCGCGATGATCTCCGGCCCGGTCGTCTCAAAGTGGGCGCGCCAGTTGGCGTCGTTGTTATATTGGTCCGGGTAGAAATACTTGTCCGGATCGGCGCCATAGACTTCGCGTACTTTGCGGATCGCGCCGTCCGAACCTTCGTCCGCGGGCGTCAGAACAAGCTCCGCGCCATAAGCTTTCAGGATGCGCTTCCGCTCGATGGAAGCGTTCACAGGCAGACAGAGCTTGACCTTGTATCCGCGCGCGGCGCAGATCATGGCATAAGCGATGCCGGTATTGCCGCTGGTCGCATCGATCAGAGTCTTGTCGTGGGTGAACCTGCCGGAGCGTTCCCCATCCAGAATCATGTTGAGGGCCGGCCGGTCTTTGACCGATCCGCCGGGGTTGAAGTATTCGGCTTTGGCGTAGATTTCGATGCCGGGGAGATCGCCCACAACCTTCTCCAGCCGGAGAAGGGGTGTGTTGCCGACATTTCCAATTACATCGTGCGCCGTGCGGGGCGCGAAGGCTGTATTCATTGAATCCGGACTTTTCCCATCTTACAATCCAGCTCACAGCCTGCTACTCGAGCAGGCGTTGTGGGCTTTACAATAAGGCTGATTCACTTGACCCGTCTTTTGATTCGCCCGGGCGCGATCGGCGATTTCATCCTAAGCCTTCCATCGCTCGAATCGTTGCGAGCAGACCAGACCGAGGTCTGGTGCGCGGGCCCGAACGTTCCTCTCGCCCGCTTCGCGGACTCCGCGCAATCCATTGTGTCATCGGGACTTGATCGACTGGGCTTGCTCCCGGACGAGGACGTGATCGAGCGCCTGCGCGGCTTCGATTCCATCATTTCCTGGTATGGGACGAATCGGCCCGAGTTCCGCGAGCTTACCGAACAACTGAGACTGCCGTTTCAATTCCTGCCCGCCCTTCCGTCCGGCGGCGGACATGCCGTCGAGTTCTATAACGATCAAGCGCGGCAATTGGGTGGAAAGCCAGCGGCTCGCTTCCCGGAAATCCGATGCCCTGCGAGGGGGCGCAGCTTCGCAGTGATCCATCCTTTCGCAAGCAATCCCGCGAAGCGCGCGCCCATGGCGGTCTTCCAATCCGCTGCTCGGAAACTCGCGGAAACCATGCCGGTCCACTGGCTTGCGGGGCCCGAAGAAGAGCTGGAGGGCGCGGTGCGTATCGAAGACCTTTATGACCTCGCGTGCCGGCTGAGGGAAGCACGCGTATTCATAGGAAATGACTCGGGAATCTCTCACTTGGCGGCTGCCGTGGGGACGCCGGTGCAGGCGTTCTTCCGGACCACCGCCGATCCGGCGGTCTGGGCGCCGCGCGGCCCCTCCGTGAATACCACTGCTATTCCATAATGGGGAATGCGGGTCAGATTCGTTCAGGTCGACGCCTTTACTTCTAAGCCATTTGCGGGTAATCCGGCTGCCGTGTGTGTTCTCCCCGCTGCAGCGGATGAACAGTGGATGCGCGACATTGCCCGCGAGATGAACCTGTCGGAGACTGCGTTTCTGCATCCCGAAAACGGCGGATACCGGCTCCGTTGGCTGACTCCCGCAGTCGAGGTGGATCTCTGCGGCCACGCTACGCTGGCAAGCGCGCATGTGCTCTGGGACGATGGGCACATTCCGCCGGATACGGAAGCCCGTTTTCATACGCGCAGCGGACTGCTCACCTGCAGGCGCGACGGGAGTTGGATCGAGATGAACTTCCCGGCGAAGCTCGCTGAGACGGCGCCCGCGCCGCCGCAGCTTGCGGAGGCGCTCGGGGCGGAATTGCTCTACGTGGGCAGGAATCAGTTCGACTATCTGGTGGAAGTCGCGAATGAAGCGGTGCTGCGCGGGCTGAAGCCGAACCATCATCTGCTGCGCCAACTGCCGGTGCGCGGCGTCATCGTGACTGCGCCCGGAACAGAATATGATTTCGTCTCGCGTTTCTTCGCGCCAGGATCGGGCATCGATGAAGACCCTGTCACTGGCTCAGCGCATTCGGCGCTCGCACCTTACTGGAGCAGTAAGCTCGGCAAGGCTGAGATGGTCGGCTACCAGGCATCGGCGCGCGGCGGGGTGGTCAAGGTCCGCATGGAGGGTGACCGCGTCTATATGTCGGGTCAGGCGGTGACGGTGCTGCGCGGAGAACTCCTGTTTTAAAACCACGTGGAATAAGCTTGTTCCTGTGAAGTTTCGCCTGCCACCGGAAGCCTACGACAGCGAACCACCGCCGCTTCTGGGGCGCTGGCTCGACGTCTATCTGCTCGTCATCGGCTGGCTCGCACTGCTGATCGGGCTGTTCTACGCGTTTACGCGCTACTTCGCATGACCACAATGGAACAAACGCGGCTGGTAGCCGCATGTCCGGCATGACAACCCTGGACTGGATCGTCATGATCGCGACGATGATCGCGATCCCCAGCTTTGGGCTATGGCGCGGCCGCGGCGGCACCACGACGAGCCACTATCTGCTGGCCGGTAAGACGATGCCGTGGTATGCCATGGGCCTTTCGATCATGGCGACGCAGGCGAGCGCGATTACCTTCATCGCCACCACGGGCCAGGCATATGTGGACGGCATGCGGTTCGTGCAGTTCTATTTCGGACTGCCGATCGCGATGGTGATTCTGTCGGCAACGGCTGTGCCCATCTTTCATAAAGCCGGCGTTTACACTGCCTACGAATATCTGGAGCGCCGCTTCGATGCCAAGACGCGCGCGCTCGCCGGAATCGTTTTCTTAATTCAGCGCGGCGCGGCGGTGGGGCTCGCGCTTTATGCTCCGGCGATCGTGATGAGCGTGATCTTTGGATGGAACGATCGCCTCACCACGCTGCTGATCGGCATCATCTGCGTGCTTTACACAACGTTGGGCGGTATCCCGGCCGTAACCTGGACCGACGTGCTGCAGATGACGATCATCTTCGCGGGCCTGATTCTGGCGCTTTTGACCGTGATTGCTCTCATGCCTCACGGAGTCACTTTCGGCGATGCGGTTTACCTGGCCGGCGCGGTCGGAAAGCTCAACGCCGTGGATACGAAGCTGGACTGGGACAACCGGTACAACCTGTGGAGCGGCCTGCTGGGCGGCACGTTCCTCATGCTGGGCTATTTCGGATGCGATCAGTCGCAGGTGCAGCGATATCTCACCGGGAAGTCGGTTGCTCAAAGCAAGCTGAGCATGCTGTTCAACGCGATGGCGAAGGTGCCGATGCAGTTCTTTATTCTTTTCGTCGGCGCGATGGTCTTCGTGTTCTATCTGTTCGCGCAGCCGCCGATGCTGTTCGAGAAGACCGCGATGAAGTCTATTCAGTCGCAGGCCGGATATTCCGAGGTGCAGAAACGGTTCGACGGCGCATGGAAGAAACGGGAACAGGCCGCCGAGAATCTGAACGCCGCGCGCAAGCAGAACGACATCGGAAATCAGGTGGCCGCCACCGAAACCTACCGGGCGGCACAACGCGAGGTCGACAGCGCACGGCAATCCGGCATCAAGCTCTACGAGAAGGCACAGGGCCACTCCGGGTTCAACGACACCAATTACATCTTTCTCAGCTTCGTCACGCGCTATTTTCCGGCAGGCGTGATCGGCCTGGTGATCGCCGTAATTATGAATGCGGCGATGTCATCGAGCTCCGGCGAACTGAACTCACTTGCCGCCGTCAGCGTGATGGACCTTTATCGGCGTCTCTGGCGGCCCGACGAAAACGATCGGCACTACCTGATGGTGTCGCGAGTCTTTACGGCGCTCTGGGGCGCATGGGCGGTAACGTTCGCGCAGTATGCGAAGAATCTCGGCTCGCTCGTCGAGGCGGTGAATCAGGTGGGGTCGTATTTCTACCCCGTCCTGCTGGGGGTTTTCGTGCTTGCGTTCTTCTTTAAACGCGTGCGCGGCTCGGCGGCATTCTGGGCGATGCTGACGGGCGAAGCAGTTATCGTTCTGTGTTCGCTGTTCACGCATATCGCATTTCTTTGGTTTAACGTGATCGGAACGGCTGCGGTGGTGATCGCGGGCTTGACGTTTTCTTTAGGTCGCAATGAGCAGCCTCCGCTCGCGCTTCACGCCGATCAGAGCCTGCATACTTAGATCGCGCAGACGATAAAAAACGATCGTCTGTCCCGCCTCTGTACGGTAAAATTGTGAAAGTTCTGTCTTGAGAAGTCCCTCGTTAAAACTCACGGTAATCGGGAAGCAGCCGGAATGGGTGCGTATTCTGCTGGCGCTCGTGGCCTGCGCCCTGGCTATCGCGCTTGAGCTTCTGATCGACCGCGCTACGGGCGACATCGTTTTCCCTTTCCTTACGGGCTTTGCGGCATTGATTTGGTGCGTAGTGTGGGCGGGCGCACGTCCCAGCATCGTGGCGATGGCCGTACTTACAGGCTGGTCCATATTCGATCTCCATCGTCACGGCGCACCGGTTGCCGGAATTTTCGCCCGGTGCGCGATATTTCTGCTGGAAGGAACACTCGTAAGCGTCGGGAGCTCGCTGATCCGGCGCGCCGCGCGAGAAACTGCGCTTAACGACACCTCGTGGCATCGGCAACTGGTGGAAACCTCGGCGGAGGGCATTTGGGTCCACGACGAACGAGGCGTCATTACCTACGCCAACGCAAAGATTGCGGAAATGCTGGGCGTCGGCGCGGAAGGTCTTGCCGGGCGGAATGTGGAGGAGTTCTTCCTCCCCGAGGATCAATCGGTAGAACGCATCCGGGCAGCGAATCTGCGCCAGGGGCGGCGAGAGCAGTTCGATCGCCGATTACGGCGCACGGACGGTTCCGAGGTTTGGGCGCTTACCAGCTGCAGTCTCATTAATCTCAGCGACGGAATACCGGGGTTGCTGTCGATGATGACCGATATTACGGAGCGTAAGCGCGCCGAGTATGCGTTGCGGCGCTCCGAGGAGCGTTTCCGCAACCTGTTCGAAGGCGTGCTGGAAGGCGTGTACCAGAGCACGCCCGACGGACGCATTCTCGCGGCCAATCCGATGCTGCTGCAGATGCTCGGCCTCGCGAACGAAGCGGAGATGAACGACGTCAACATCGCGCACGATTTGTATGTCGACAAGCAAATCCGGCCGCGTCTGCTCGAACAACTGGAGCGGGATGGCGGTTTTCAGAACGTCGAATACGAACTGCGGCGGCGCGACGGCCAGATCATTACGGTGCTGGAGAATGCGCGCGTGGTGCGCGACGAAACGGGCGGCGTCCTTTATTACGAAGGAACGCTTACCGATATCACGCCACGAAAACGAATTGAAGAACAATTACGACAGGCCCAGAAAGTGGAGGCGCTGGGACGCCTGGCCGGCAGCGTCGCGCAGGACTTTAATAACATACTGACGATCATTACGGGCTTTGCGCAGCTCGCGCTCTCCGAACTCCCGCCATCGCACGCGGCCCGATCCAGCACGGAACAAGTGCTCCAGGCCGCCGATCGCGCGATGGCTCTGACGCGGCAACTGCTCTTGTTCAGCCGCCGCCAGACGCCTGCGGAAAAGAGCCTCGACCTGAATTTCGCTCTCGATCAGTCGGAAGCCGCCCGGCAGGGAGGACTCACGGTTTCGCTTTGTTCCGAACCTGCGCCGGTTTATGCAAAGCAGGAACAAATCGAGCCGATCGTTCGCGGCCTTTCCGATAACGTTCGCCGGAATTTTCCTTCCGCAAGTCTCGAAGCCAGAGTGGAACTGACTGATCTGGACGAAGAATTCTGCTGGCGCTGCGGCGCCGCACAGCCGGGACGTTATGTGGTGCTCTCCATCGGCAATCTGCGGAGCGCGACTGCAGCCGATCTCTTCGCCCAGCCGGTTCCTGCGGTTTTGCGGGCCGGTGAAAGCACGGCAACGGGCCTTTCGGCAACATACGCGATCGTGGCGGAATGCGGCGGGTTCATTCTCACGGGAGCATCACGGGCGAGCTTCCACGTGTTCCTGCCGTGGGCAGTGGCGGCGGAAGTTTATGCGATGCCGCCGGCGCCGGTTCTCGCCGGCGAGACGATTCTGCTGGTGGAAGACGAGCCGCTGATTCGGGAACTGAGCCGCGACATGCTGGAGCGCCAGGGCTATCGGGTGATCATCGCATCCAACGCCAAAGAAGCGGAGCAGATCAGCGGCAGCACGGGGAGCTTCGATCTGCTCATTACCGACACGGTCATGCCGAACATTACCGGCCAGGAGCTCGCGCGCAGACTGCGGACGGTCCATCCCGGTCTAAAGGTTTTGTTCATCTCAGGCTATGCGGAGAATCCGCAGACTCGCGAAGAAGGCGGTCCGGAAGGCTCGGCATTCCTGCAAAAGCCGTTTTCGGCGGATTCGCTCGGCCGCAAGATTCGGCAGATGCTTAGCCGAGCGGAGTGATTCGACCGCGGTATGAGGATTTTCGGATCAATTTTCAGATGGTCGCTCAATGTGATCGATAACAATGATGTCGAGCGGCCTTTGCATTGCTTTCAGCTTCAACCCCAGTTGATCGTGTATAGCTTCCTCAAATGTCGTGCCCAACGGCTCCGGCTTGAAATCCGAGCCGGGAGGCGGGGTTCCCTGAGGAGCCCATTCGATCGCAAAATCGTAAGTACCCGTTAGCCCCGTTGCATCGACGATTGGGCGGCCAAACGTCCCTTCCCCGCTAAGATAATTTGCAATGAACTCAAGGCTCACATTGCGGGCTCCCGCGCGTATATGTCTCGGGTCGCTTGTCGGCATTCCAACAACCTGATTGCAAAGCATCGGCAGACCCCCAGCTACCGCGTTGAAGTAGGTATCAGGTGCGACACCTTCGACTGCCGGAGCGGTACTTGAGGGACATGCCCGCGCGGCTGAACGCTTCAGACCCGAACCGAGCGTTCCAGGTTTCGACAAGACCAGACCGAGCACGGAAACGGTGCGTACTTCAGTGTGCGTCCGAAAATTCAACCGATCGGCCAATAGCGTCTTCATCATCAGGCGCATTTCGTTTTTGGTGGGATTTCCCGACGCGCGGGCCTGAATATCGAAGTGGTCCTCCATGACCCAACGTGGAAGTTGCGGGACTACCGACTGAGCCTGATTCCCGTCAATTTTGTATGCAAAGAAAATGTAACCGGCAATGGAAAAGTTCGTTGCAATGAATAAACCGCCGGTGGAGACGTAAGCTTCACCGCCGAGGGGAAAATTTGAATGTGGCCGGCCACCAAGCCGGCTTGGCTTTATCGCAGCCGCCTCGAACTCCATACGAGGCTGACAGTGTCCTGGAGCAGCGCTCAAGAGCATGACTGAAATCAGAAAAATTACGGGCGAGGTCGTGCGCATCTGTGCTGGTGGACTGAGACACCGAAAACAGCCCATAAGTTCCCGATCGGGTTGCCAAAGGACCCGTTGCGAGACATTGACCAGGCGCGACAACCCGCCCACCCGGGCAGCCGCTCCTCCGTTCCGAAGACACGCAATTTCCAAGTGACTCCCGTAAACTTGTTCGTATGGATCTCATCCCATCGCCCGGCTTCGCGATTCGGAGCAAATCCCGCTGGCCGAATACGATTGTGTTTCCGAAGGAACTTAGAGATGCAATTCCGGATTATGGCTCTCGCGCTCTTGTGTTCGATTCGGTAGGCGGATCTCATTCCAAGGCGCCCGTATCGATATCCGGAATGATCGGCGAGACGCAATTCGACTTTGGCGCCCGTACGCAGATTCGTTTGCTTGTCCACGAAACGGGAAAGCTCGACGGGCAGTTTACCTTGCTGGTTGACCTGGATTCAGAGACCACCAGGGCGCTGGGAAAATTTCTAATTGAGCTTGCGGATCAGTCTGAAGAAAGGAAGGGCTAAAGCGCACTTACTGGCTGCACAAAATCACTGTACCCACAGGATCAGATTGGCATCCCGCACCGGTACGCCGCCTGCCGAGAGCGAAAATTGTAGTCCTCCCGCGGATTCATTTGCGGGTATCCGGATGTCGACCTGCCAAACGCCGGAGATCGCTCCCGGCAACGCCGAGACGGAGGCCACGGTCAGGCCCGCATTCGAGGTGATGACAGGCGAGGTCAGGAATGGGCCCGAGGTTCTGTTGGGGAACGTGGCGAGAGGGGACGGGAGCGTTGCCGCGCGGACGATCAGGGAAAAGACGAGAACAAGCAGCGCCGGCTTCACCGGGACTCCTGGGACTGAAGCGTACGATTTCCAAGCCGCTTCAAGTTCTCAAAGTAACAGACGTCCACACACACCGAAACAAGACAGTCCTCGTAAAACAACTGGATTCCCGCGATCTGTAAATTCGCGCTCATTTTTTCAAGGGCCGCTCGATGAGTCTGCCCTCCCAGCTTGTCGCAATTTCCCGCATCGTCTTACCGCCGAGATAGTAGAGACCGATTGCGGTCTGACAGCGTTCGGAAGGTTCGGTATGGCTGCGGAGAGAAACGTCCGCAAACCTCTTTATCCGGCGATTCCCGTATTTCGAGAGGGGGACGCAGAGCGTAACGATTGACGGGCTTCCTGACCTTGCTACGGATGGCGGTGCAGGACGTGCGTGGCGATATCCGGCCAGAACTCGCGGAAGATGTTTGTGAGCGCGTCGCGCCCCAAGGCATATGCATATTTGGAAGCGAGATCTCCCACGGTGCGATCGCTCCGGGGATAATAGGCGATCGAGATTCCCTGTGCCGCGGCGCGGCCGACCACTTCAGAAGCATTGAAGCTGGCGTGCCCGTGGTAGTTCGGGGTAATGAGAACGCGCGAAGCTGCGTAAATCCCGCGCTTCCAGAATCCGCCCTCGCCCTTTGCGTAGTAGCGCTCATCCTGATGAAAGATGGTCGGCATGGCGAAGATAACCAGATAATTGCCAGCCGTTTTATCAAGATAGCCGCGCCAGTAATACCCGCCAAAGCCGGATACTCCTTTGCCGAGCGCGGGGTGCGCGTTGGTTCCTTCCGCCAGCAGAGAGGTGACGCCGACGAAGATGAATGCCGAATAGTCGAAGCTGTTCCGGGTGGCGATCTTCAGGGCCTCCAACGGTGTGGGCGGCGGCGGAATTGTCCCCGCGCTGACGGCGCGGTAGTTGGGCATGATTCCCAGGATTCGTTTGGGCTGTTGCTTTGCGATGGGCGTACCCGACGCTGCCGCGGGCTGGGCCGCGTTGTTTGATGCCGGGGGGTTTGATGCACCGGGCGCGGCGTTGGGCGCCTGGTCCGGGTCCCCTGTATCCGGCGCCGCCGGAGCATCGGACGTTTCCGCCAGGGCAGGCAGCTCGGGGAATGCGGCCGTCAGCATGTAGGACGGGTAGTCGAAGGCATCTTTCGTCGCGATGGTGAACCTCGGCTTCGTGGCGATGGGCCGGAAAAGCATCGTGCCGTCCACTATGCGGTAGTCAGGCAATACGCCGAAGATGCGCTTAACCACGCCGGAACCGGGTTCGCCCGGAAGGGGGGTATGGCTGTCGCCACCGCCGGCAGGGGCAACATCCGGAGCGGGAACAGGAACTGCGGCGGTGGCCGACTGGCCTTCGGCCGCGTTCGGCGCGCTCTGCGGAAATAACGGGCTCTGCACAAGCAACAAGGCGGGCAGGATTAAAGACACTTTTCCTAAGGTCAGACGGACTCCATTATTGTTTGCAGATGTTTTGGGCCGGATCAAAGTTACATTTTTTATGCTATAGCAGGCATTCGCTCGAATGGATTCCCGCAGCCTGAAGATTCGTGCTCATTTTTTCGAGGGCCGCACGATGAATCTGCGATACACGGCTTTCATTGATTCCCAACTTGTCGCCGATTTCCCGCATCGTCCTGCCGCCGAGATAGTAGAGACCGATCACGGTCTGATAGCGCTCCGGGAGGTTCTGCATGGCTGCGGAAAGAAAGCTCCGCAATTCTCTTTGTCCGGCGATAACATCCGGGTTCAATTGATCCGTAGCCGGAAATTCGGGAGCGCTCTGATTCTCGTTTTCGGGCGCTCGGGTTGACGCGGAGAGGAGACCGACCATCCGCATTTCCACGGCAACCTGACGCCATCGGGAGACATCCATTCCCATCTTTTCGGCGATCTCCGCCTCAGTCGGAGTGCGCTCCATAGTGGCCGCGAGCTCGCGCGTCACGGCTTCGAGTTGCTTGTGGCGTTTCCGGAGATCCCGCGACGCCCAATCCATGTCGCGCAGGCTGTCGAGAATCGCGCCTTTGATTCGGTGTTTGGCGTACCCCTGAAAGCTGACTTGTTTTTCTTCTCTGTATTTAACGGCGGCATCGAACAGGCCCATGACCCCGGCGTGAACGAGGTCGTCGACGTCAACGTGAACGGGCAGGTTTTCATACACCCGTATGGCGATCGCACGCACCAGGGGAAGGTGTTTCAAAACGAGTTCGTCGCGCTCGCTTTGGCTTGTTTCCTGGTGCGGAAAAGCGGGAACCTGTGGGGCCGGCTTCGATGATGTGGTCATGACGTCTCCGGGCATCGGGAAATGCACGGATGCCGCCAAAAGGACGCTTTACCTAAACTGCTTCTTTTGAGGAGACTAGCGCTCGGCAGGCGGATCGGAAAAGCCGGTCTGATCCGATTTGGAATCCGATTCGGAAGCGTCTGTTCCGGAACGGTACAACCAACCCGCCTTGACTGCGATCAGCGTCTTGAGGATCAGGGCGGCGAACAGCAACAGGAGCGGGTAAAGCAGTGGCACCGTTCTGTCAAAGAGCAGGATTACCTTGCCGTGAAGAAGATAAACCGCGATTGCAATCAGAACCGCGTAAGCACCCATCGCTGCCGCAAACCGTTTGCCCATCGCTGAAACTATATCAATGCAACTACTGAACGAGGAAAAAGGGAATTACCCCAGAGAAAAACTTCGGGCGCGCCGGAGTTAATTGGAAACGACCGACTCCCCGGTTTTCTCGTCTTCGACGGGATCGTCCATAAATTCAGGCAGAACATACGGGCGATCGAGGACTACCAGTTCCTCTTCCGAGGAATCCTTGGGTTGCGTCTTGCGTTCCACGCGCCTTTGGGCTTTTTCCTGCTGCTTCTCTTTCCGATGCTGTTCCTTCTGTCGCTTCTTGAAAGATTGCGGTCCGCGGCCAGCCATACTCTTCTCCTGATTTTGAGATCACACCATTTTCAAATGACGTCGGGGAACTCTCACAGGCCGATTCCCCAAAACCCTATCCGACTATCAATGACGCCTGGCGCTGCCGGCCCGATTCGTCTTATTGAGGCCGCACCCCACTGAAGCCACATCAAGGCTTGGGAACCGCCGATGGAGGTAGAACCAGGAGGCACTCGCAAAGTCGGGAGGCGTCCAGAGACATTCCCATATTACCACGCGAGAGCAGCGCTATTCTAGCGCGGCATGTTATATAGGAAGGTCATCCGCAACACGATTCGATCTCCTTTAAAATCAGTGGGAAGCGGCGGAAGAGGGTTTGAGGCGCTGATCGCTGCGACAGCGGACTGATCGAGCGCTTTTGCGCCCGATTCGGACGAAAAGATCACCTTGGTAACGAGCCCCTGTTTGGCGATCGCGAACTCGAGCACCACCTGACCGCGCTGCCCGAGCCGGGCCGCCTCGGGATAGACCGCAAACCAGTTTCGCCGGACAGCAGCCAGAACCTGCATCATATAGGGCCGGAAATCGACGCCCATCGGGTCGCTCCGCAGTTCGAGATTGGAGTGCGGCCGTCCGGCGGACGGCGGCAGATTGAGTCCGGGATTTCCCAAGTCATTGCCGCCATCGGCAACCGACTGGCGTCCCGACAAGCTGTTCCCGGGAGTGGTCAGGTCATGAATTGCTGCCTGGACCGAGGTGTTGGGAAGAGCAACCAATCCGGGTCGCCGACCCGCATTGGCGCCGGAGGGAGGAGGTGGAGGCGAGCCCACATTCTCCAATACCAGCTTGGGAGGCTGGGCCGGGGGGGGCAGCGGCGTAGTAAGCCTGCCGAGCTGCTCCGTCTGCGGAGTGGGCACATCGATCTTAGGCGGCTCGATTTTGGGCGGTTCGATTACCACCTGTTTCGGCTCAACCCTGGCGGTTTGCGGCAGAGGCAGCGGGGCCTGCTTCACAGGACGTGTAGGAGACGGCGCTTTAACAACAATGGGACGCGGCGCGATCGCTTCAAGCGTCAGTTCCTTGCTGAGCTTCCCTTTGTTGGGTGCTTTTTGGGTCAGATCGGTGGGGATGTAAAGCGGGGTGACATGGAACGCCGGCGGCTCTTCCTTATATACGCGTGTTTCGCTTTCCGGGGTCAGGAGGAGAACAACCAGCAGGATGATGTGAACCGCAACCGAAACCACCGCGGCTGAGCGCCAGCGGCGCCAATCATCCCGGCGATCGCGCTCAAGCAGAAGTTGGAGTTCGGGTTCCGTTTCTGGAGAGGCGAGTTCCTGCGACGCTAAGGTTTCCATCCTGAGGAAAGAGTTTTCTCGACCACGCCCGCGTGCTCCTCGATCTTATCAAGAACAGCGAGAGCTATCTCCAGTGTTTTACGCGCCCTAGCGCCGTTTAGTTTCGGCGCCCGGCGAGTCTCCACCGCATCCAGAAAAGCGTCGAACTGCAGCTTCAGTGGTTCCGCCGACTCGACCGGAAGCTGACTGAAAGATATTCCCATCGGTCCGCCAACGGTGAAAACCGCCGCCGCTTGTTTCGCATAATCGACCGAAATATACTGCTGCGGCTGAAAGAGACGGAGCTTGCGCACCTTTTCGGTGGAAACACGGCTGGCGGTCAGGTTGGCGATGCAGCCGTCTTCAAAAGCGAGCCGCACGTTCGCGATATCCACCTTCGGCGAGAGGACCGAAATTCCCGCGGCCCGAATCTCCTTCAACTCCGCGCGCGCAAGGGCGAGCACGATATCGAGATCATGGATCATGAGGTCCAGCACCACGTCCACATCCAAACTGCGCGGGGTGAATATGCTCATCCGGTGAATCTCGAAAAACAGCGGGAGGGTGGCTGCGCGTTCGAGAGCCAGCACCGCTGGGTTGAAGCGTTCCAGATGGCCCACCTGCAGGATGCGGCCGCCGCCCTCCGCCGCATTCACCAGACGATCGGCATCGTCGAGCGTAGGAGCAATCGGCTTTTCGACCAGGACATCGATGCCCGCCTTCAGCAACGCGCACCCGATCTCCGCATGCAGCAGAGTAGGAACGGCCACGATTGCCGCGTCAACGTGTCCGATGACGTCGCGAAAGTCCGCGGTGACTTTCGTGTCCCCCGCCGCGCCCGCGTGCTCCCGAGCGCGCTCCGTATCGGCATCGACCACGAAGCTCAGTTCGGCGCGGGCGCTCTCGCGTACGACACGAACATGATTCCTGCCGAAGGAGCCGGCTCCGATTACGGCAACTCTTGTCATGCCTTCCCTGCCCCAGTCTTCCCTGTCCCGAACGCTTCCGGCATCGGCTCCATCCCGACGATTGCGATTTTGGCCGAATTGGCTTTTGCCAGAAGTTCTTCCTTGTCCAGAATGAGAGTGCGCCCGGCATCCACCGCGAGCGCGGTCGTATTGGTTTCGATCATCGTGTCGATTGTGCCGGGTCCGATCACCGGCACATCGAACAGCAGGTGCCTGCGGCGCGACGATGCTTTTACCAGAGTCAATCTCCTCCCTTCTACCAGGCTTGCGGCGCGGCGCAGCATCGCGTCCGTTCCCTCCATTGCCTCGAGGGCCACGCAGGCACGTTCGGCGATCGCGACGCTCTGCCCCAGATCGAGGCTGGCCAGCGCATGGGCGATTCTCCGGCCATATTCGATATCGCGCTGCTCATCGGCATCGGCTCTGCGTTTCGCAATCGCGCCCGCGGATGCGAGCAAAGGCTTCAAAAGCAAAGTGGAATCGACCAGGTTGATTCCTTCGTCCGCCAGTACTTTCGCCACGGCTCCGATGAGCGAATCCGTGTTCTTGTGAAGCAGACTGCCGAGGACCTTAATCAGCCGCCAATCGGGGCGGATGGAAGAAAAGATCTTCGCATGTTTGACCTGTCCGGCCATCATGATCTGCGTAATGCCTTCGGTTTTGCAGGTGTCGATCAGCTTGCCCAGTTCGCCGAGCGAGATCCAGTAACATCGCGCGGCGGCGCGTTCGACATCCGGCGATGCTTCTTCCTTAATTGCAATGGCAACCGCTTCGTCGCCCTGTATGCGTGCCGTCTCGAGCGCGATTACAGGGAAACGGCCGTTGCCGGCAATAATCCCGTATTTCATCCTTTAATGACACCGCGCTGCGAAGCCGTGATGAAGGCGAGCAATTCTTCGATCTCGGGGCACGGATCCACCTCGGCCCGAATCTTATCGATCGCCTGACTCGTGTTCAGGCCGGCGCGGGTCAAAAGGCGAAATGCAGTCTGCAGCGATTCGATCGCCGGTTTTCCGAATCCGTGCCGCGAGAGGCCAATGCTGTTTGCGCCGAAGACCAGTACTTCCGAATGCGTGCTGGTCAGCGAGTAAGGCATCACATCCTGTTT
>DATAXN010000027.1:0-3879 GCA_036273015.1 Bryobacteraceae bacterium
GTTTCATCAACACGCCACGAACGGCCAGCCCTTCTGCCAAAGCGGTCCCAGCTTGATGAATTCAGGTGCATACCGCCGCACCCAGCGCAGGAAGGTCGTATGCGCAAGTTGCAGACCGCGCTCTGCCATCATCTCTACCAAATCTCGAAAGCTGAGCTTGTAGCGCAGATACCAGCGTACGCACAGGATGATCACTTCGCGGTCGAAATGCCGACCCGAAAACAGTTCCTTCACGCCCTTCAGCGGGCTTCCTTTTCTCAACCTGAGTGCTTTCGACAACCAAACTAGGTTCACGGTCGGCCAAGACACCGATCATCCTACACATCGCCCGGCCCGCGCGTGGTACTGTGAAAGCCAGTTTGGCTCGAGCTAAAAACACGTGAGTAAAGGTATGGAAGGTCCCGACGCCACTGTAGAGCAGTTGTTCGGAGAGGCTCTCAACATGTCGCGAGAGCAACGCGCTGTTTTCCTGGACCGGGCATGCCCAGAGAAGCCGGACGTTCGGCGACAGGTGGAGGCGTTGCTGGAGGAGAACGACCGACTCAGCGATTTCCTGCGCGAGTCTCCCTGGAGCCAGGCGGCAGAAACCCAGGGCGGCTTGCTTCGCGGGCAGCGATTGGGGCCGGCGGCGAGCCTCGGACCGTACCTCCTTTTCGAGCAGTTGGGCGTCGGCGGCATGGGCGTCGTTTATCGCGCGCGCGATAAAAGACTAGAGCGAACTGTTGCCGTCAAACTTCTGACAGCGGGCTTCCTCACGAGTGAAGCTGCGCGGAGCTATTTTCGGCGTGAGGCTCTGGCCCTGGCCCGGCTGAATCATCCGAACATCGCATCACTGTACGACGTGGGCGAACAGGACGGGATCGACTACATCGTTATGGAATTTGTGCAGGGTCAGTCGTTGCGGGCCAGGCTGCAGAGCGGTCCGCTGAGTGCGACTGAGGCGACGTCGATCCTTGCGCAGATTGCGGAGGCTCTGGAGGAGGCGCACGCGCAGGGGGTGGTTCACCGGGACCTGAAACCGGCGAACGTAATGATGACGCCGAAAGGCCGCGCGAAGGTGCTTGATTTTGGAGTCGCCAAGCTGCTGGCCAGCCCGGACACGACGAGGTCTGCGCTTGAGACCAGCGGGCTGATTGGAACGCCTCAGTATATGTCGCCGGAGCAGGCTCTAGGCAAAACGATCGATGCGCGCACGGATCTTTGGAGTCTGGGTGCGCTTTACTATGAAACGCTGACCGGGCAGCCGCCGTTCCGGGGAGACAGCGGCGTGGCGGTCCTGCGGGCCATCACTTCCGGTCGATTCGCGCCGGCGCGGCAACTGGCGCCGAGCGTGCCGGAGGAAGCGGAGCGTATTGTCCGAAAAGCGTTGGAGAAGGACCCGGCCCGGCGGTACGCGACAGCAACTGAGATAGCGCATGACGCCTCCGGTTTGATGGGAAAGATGAGCGGCGCGATTCCGGCGATGGCGAAGCCGGGTTCGACGCGGCTCCTGCGCATCGCGGCAGTGGCGCTGTCGGCGACTCTTGTGGCGGGGGCAGCTGCCGGCTTGTGGATGTACCGCCGTGCGACGGAGCGGCGCTGGGCGCGCGAGGAAGCAATTCCCCGGATCGAGGCGCTTATCGAGGCGCGCCGGCCTCTGGAGGCGTTCGGGCTGCTCCGGAGGGCCGAGAAGGACTTGCCCGGGGATGTGCATCTCAAAAGCATCGCCGACCAGAACACGGAATCGCTGACGATCACATCGGAGCCATCGGGCGCGGAGATAACGATCGAGGATTATCTTGCGCCGCAGGGACCGAAGCTGAATCTGGGCACGACTCCCCTGAAGGGCGTGCGCATTCCGAAGGGATATTTTCGCTGGACGGCGTCGAAGACGGGCGCCGGGAAACTGGTCGTGGCGCCAGAGACTGCAATGACGATGCATTTCGCGCTTACCAGCGCCCAGCCGGCGCCGCCGGGGATGGTGTACGCAGCAGGAGGGCCGTGGGAGCAATACGCAGCGTTCATCGGGTGGGTCGGTCCTTATCGGTTTCCTCCGTATTACATTGACCGGTACGAAGTGACTAATCGCGAGTATCAGACTTTTGTCGACCATGGCGGGTACGAAAATCCGGCGTACTGGCCGGCGGAGTTTCGCAAGGACGGGCGAACGCTGACCTGGAACGAGGCGATGCAGTTGTTCCGCGACACGACGGGGCGGCCGGGGCCTTCGACCTGGGCAGGCGGGCATTATCCCGAGGGCAGGGCGGAGTATCCCGTTGCGGGTGTGAGCTGGTTTGAAGCGGCGGCCTATGCCGCCTTTGCCGGCAAGAAACTGCCCGTACTGGGGCAGTGGTACCAGGCCGCGCAATTCGATGAGGCCGAGTACACCGCGCAACTGAGCAACCTGACCAGCACGGGATTGGCTCCGGCCGGAACCTATCGGGGTCTGGGACCTTTCGGCACATATGACATGGCCGGCAATGTGCGCGAATGGATCGCGAACTCCGTCGATGACAATTTGCGTTTCATTCTGGGCGGATCGTGGAAATCACCGATCTATCTGTATACGAATCCCGAGGCGCTGTCACCATTCGATCGCTCCGACACGAATGGATTCCGGTGCGTCCGTAATCTAGGGGCAATCCCGGAGGCGGCCGCGGCCCCCGTGCACCGCGTGACCCGGGACTTCGCGAAATTCAAGCCGGTGAGTGATGCGGTCTTTAGGGCCTACACGCTGTTGTATGCGTATCCCCATACTCCGCTCAACGCGAAAGTGGAAGGCGTGGTGAAGCAAACGGAGGATTGGCGCGAAGAAAAGGTAACGCTCGACGCAGCGTACAACGGAGAAAGGATGGCAGCATATCTGTTTCTGCCGAAGCGGGTAAAGCCTCCCTACCAGACCGTGCTGTTCTTCCCGAGTGCGCGAGTGCTGATGCTGCCGCCGGACAGCAGCGAGCTGGGCGACGTGAATTATTTCGACTACATCATTCAAAGCGGACGGGCGGTGGTCTATCCGGTGTATAAGGACACGTACGAGCGGCGATCGATGCACGAGTTTCCGAGCGGGTCGAGCAGCATAGAACTGCTCTCCGACTGGTACAAGGATGCTGCCCGGACTCTCGATTACATCGACACGCGGTCGGACATCGACAAGGACAAGGTGGCGTATCTCGGCGTCAGCATGGGCTCGGCGGATGGAGCGATTGTCGCCTCCCTGCTGCAGGACAGGTTGAAAGCGGTCGTCTTCCTGGACGGCGGCTACTTTCTGCAACAGGCATCGCCGGGCACGGATCAGGCGGATTTTGTGTCGCGCCTGAAGGCGCCGGTGCTGATGGTGAATGGTCGCTACGACTATACTTTCCCGCTGGAAACAGCGCAGGACCCGATGTTCCGCATGCTTGGCACGCCCGTATTCGAAAAGCGTCACGTGGTGCTCGACACGCCGCACGACGTGAGCGAACAGCGGCCAGTTCTGATCCGGGAAGTTCTGGGCTGGTTTGACCAATATCTGGGAAGAGTCCAGATTCAGACGGACTGACTGCGGGCGAATCTGTTCGAGTTGCCGGAAAGTGCAAAATCACCGGCGCGTATCTCGAGCCAACACGGTTATGAAAACGCGCTAAGGACGGTTTGCATCAGTTGGGAATCATGCAGGTACTTCGAGAATTATTTCAGGGTAGCTTGTTACCCACTCGGAACCGGGAAATCGGCCCCAGTAATCGCGTGATGCCCGTGTGGCGGATGCATGCCGCAGCGATATGGAGTGCCCGATCTTTTGTGCCGTTGGATGAGTTAGTGTAACGCAGCTATTTCTGAGTTCATACAGCCGCCGTCGGGGGTGTGGAGAAGTGGGAAGCGCGTAGCGGTTTCCACTTCTCCACACCCCATGTTGTTGGTCAG
>DATAXN010000028.1:0-64968 GCA_036273015.1 Bryobacteraceae bacterium
TCGATTACTTCGCGCCGCAGCTCTTCGACTTCGCGGCTCAAGCGTTCGTTCTCACGCTTCAAATCCTCCGGTCTTACCGGCTGTCCTTGGCCAGGCTGGCGATGCGATGCCATCAAACATATAACACTGCCAGGTTTTTCAGCTAATAGCCAGGTCCAAGATGAAGATTTTAAAAGATTTTCGCGACACGACTTTCGCAGCTACCTGAACTGTCACGAAATTTTTGACTTCCTCCGGTTTCAACGAAATACGCTTGGAGGTTTGATGATGACTCTGCTTCAAAGGATTCAGACTTCGTGTCAAACATGCCGGATTTCGGCTTGCGTGGAGTTCGAATGGGAACTCGCGGTCCATCGACAGCCGCATGAAACCTTAGTCCGCCGACTGGATGCCTGTTGCGACCCGTGTTAAAATCAGGGCAGATTCTTGTAGAAAGTTTTGCAAGACGCACTTAAGAATGCTTCTCCTGCGTCTCATCCTGGCGGGGCTTGCCCCTCTCCTAAGCCTTCCGGCCATCGGGGCCGCGATGGGCTCCGTGCCGATGCATGCGCGCGCAGAACCAGTCGCACATCTGCGGGCCGAACTATCCTCTGAAATCGCGCTCACCGTAGACCGTAGCGAATATCGCGCCAGTTTCGAGGGCGGCCAATTCCATTCCTGTTCCGGCGATCATAATATCTCGCTGGTAGCACTGATCCATCCGCCTCTTGGACGTTGCTTGTGGATGATGCAAACCACTACACAAGCGTCCGCCATCACGCGACGTCCCGCCTTTTCTCACCTCCGCAGCCTTCCGGCCATCGGGGCCGCGATGGGCTCCGTGCCGAAGCATGCGCGCACTGAAGCAGTCGCCTATCTGCGGGCCGAACTATTCTCTGAAATCTGGCCCACAACCACCCACGATTCCCAGAAAGCCCAGACAAATGACCGCAGCGAATATCGCGCCAGTTTCAAAGGCGGACGATTCCATTCGCATTCCGGCGACCATAATATCTCGCTGGCAGCACTGATCCGTACGCCTCTTGGACGTTCCTTGTGGATGGTGCAAACCACTACACAAGCGTCCGCCATCACCCGCCGTCCCGTCTTTTCTCCCCTTCGCTGCTGAGTAATTCCTTACTCGTTTCCTTTGGGCCAACATCCGACCGCAGACTTGCAATCGTAAGCCTCCGCGGTGCGTGTTCGCCCGTGCAAGAAAACACTTGAACCGCAGCCCTCATCTATTTGTCAGCGGAGTAAACGGAGTTTTTCATGAACGTCGAAACAGTAATGGCCAAAGTGTTTGGCACGAAACACGAACGAGAAGTAAAGGCCATGCGGCCCTTGATCGCAGCGATCAACGACATCGAGCCCGGGATGATGGAACTATCCGACGAGGAACTCGCCGCGCAGACCATATCCTTTAAGGAACAAATCGCGCAGGGTGTCAGTCTCGATAGCCTCCTGGTTCCGGCGTTCGCTGTCGCTCGTGAGGCCGGCCGTCGCGTTCTGAACATGCGGCATTTTGATGTGCAGCTTATCGGCGGCATCGTTCTGCATCGCGGCAAAGTCGCCGAAATGAAGACCGGCGAAGGTAAGACGCTGGTCGCTACCTTGCCCGTCTATCTGAACGCTCTCGAAGCTAAGGGGGTTCACGTCGTCACCGTCAACGACTATCTCGCCAAGCGCGACGCGGAATGGATGGGACGGCTCTATAAGTTCCTCGGCCTGACGGTCGGTGTCATCGTTCATGACTTGAGCGATGAGGAACGCCGCGAGGCCTACGCTTGCGACATCACCTACGGTACCAACAATGAATTCGGTTTCGACTATCTGCGCGACAACATGAAATTCCGTGTGGATCAGTGCGTCCAACGAGGCCATCAGTATGGCATCGTTGACGAAGTCGACTCTATCCTGATCGACGAAGCCCGCACGCCATTGATTATCTCCGGACCCAGCGAAGAATCCACCGACAAGTACCACAAGATCAATCGCATCATTCCCCAATTGATCCGCGGCGAAGTCATCGAAGGCGAGGAACCGGGGCAGAAATGGACTACCGGCGATTACACTGTCGACGAGCGGCAGAAGAGCGTCGCGTTGACAGAAGAAGGCGTCCTTAAGATGGAGCGCCTGCTGGGCCTCGGCAACCTGTATGAAGCCACCAACATGGACATCAATCATCACGTGCAGCAAGCCCTGCGTGCGTTAGTGATGTTTCAGCGCGATAAGGACTACATCGTCAAAGATGATGAGGTCATCATCGTCGACGAGAACACCGGCCGTCTGATGCCAGGCCGCCGCTGGTCGGACGGTTTGCATCAGGCGATCGAAGCCAAAGAAGGCGTGAAGATTCAGCGCGAGAATCAGACGCTAGCGACTATTACCTTCCAGAACTACTTCCGCATGTATAAGAAGTTGGCGGGCATGACCGGCACCGCCGACACCGAAGCCGCCGAATTCTACAAAATCTATAACCTGGACGTGACCATCATCCCCACCAATCGCAAACTGCGACGCCTCGAGTTTCAGGATGTGGTGTACCGTACCGAAGAAGAAAAGTTCCGCAACGCCGCGAAGGAAATCAAGGAACTTCACGAGAAGGGTCAGCCCGTGCTGGTCGGTACAGTGTCGGTGGAGAAATCCGAAAACTTATCGGAAATCCTCAAGAAAATGGGGCGTCCCTCACGAAGTCCTGAACGCCAAAAACCATGAGCGCGAGGCGTTTATCGTGGCCCAGGCGGGTCACAAAGGCGCGGTCACCGTTTCGACCAACATGGCGGGTCGAGGGACCGACATTCTGCTGGGCGGCAATCCCGAATTTATAACGCGGGAGCGGCTGCGTAAGAACAACATCGATCCCGACAAAATGTCGAAGGAGGATTTCGACGCAGCGCTGGCGGCCGTAAAAGTCCAGACCGACAAGGAGCACGACGAAGTGGTCGCGTTAGGCGGTCTGCACATTCTTGGTACCGAACGCCACGACTCGCGCCGCATCGACAATCAGCTTCGCGGACGATCGGGCCGTCAAGGCGACCCCGGCAGCGCTCGCTTTTATCTCTCTTTACAAGACGACCTGATGCGCATCCTCGGCGGTCTGCGCATGCAGAACCTGATGTTGCGCCTGGGCATGGAAGAAGACGTGCCGATCGAAAGTGGTCTGATTACCAAGCGCATCGAAGCCGCGCAGATGGCTGTCGAAGCGCAAAATTTCGCAGCTCGTAAACACATCCTTGAATACGACGACGTGATGAACAAGCAGCGTCAAGCTGTCTACGGAATGCGCCGCGCGTTGCTGGAAGGTTAGGATCAGAAAGCACGCATTGTCGAAATGGTCGAAGGCATTGTCGCCTCTTTCATCGATACTCGTTGCCCTGAGAAGGATCGGCCGAATACCTACGATTGGACCGGTCTTGAGACCGACGTCCTCACCCAGTTCGGTGTAAAGATCCCAACCGAACAGATCGCACAGATGAGCCGCCGTGAGGCCGAAACTGCAATTATCGACCTGCTATCGGCGAAATACGACGAGAAGGAATCGCTGTTGGGCGAGCACCTTCTGCGCGAAACCGAACGCTGGATTATGTTCACCATTATCGACAATCAGTGGAAAGATAACCTGCTGTCGATGGACCACCTGAAGGAAGGCATCAACCTTCGCAGCTACGGCCAAAAAGATCCACTGGTCGAGTACAAGAAGGAATCGTATACCCTGTTTCAGAACATGATGGATCGCATCGAAGACGAAACGAGCCGCCATCTCTACTTCATGCAACGCGCCGAACAAGCGCCGGAGCCAGGCGAACGCCCAGAACATGAATGGAATTATCAAGAAGAGAAGCAGCTAGCTATCGACGCCGCCAAAGAAGAAGATCGACGGGCCGAAGCGTTAGCTGCACAGAACTCTGTCCTCGACTTCACGCGCAAGAGTCAACGGAGGAGGGAAAGAGAACTGACCGTTTTGCAGTTCATCGGTGACGGTTTCACGGCTCTGCAAGCCCAACCGGTCATTGCTGGGTCTAAGGCAGGCCGTAACGACATTTGCACATGTGGGTCCGGTAAGAAGTACAAGAAGTGTCACGGGGCGTAACGGGCAAACAGCGTGGCCGAACGCGTGACACAGATCGGAACGCGACTTTCTTACTATTGACTAACAATTCAGTTCAGGTGGGAGCAGAGGCCGGATGACCGTTATCATTTTGAGCGCTATTTTCCGAACCTTAAATCCCCCTGCCTCATCCTCATAATATGGACGCTTAATATGGACGCTCTCGTACTACATCGCATTCAGTTCGCCTTCACAATCACCTTCCACTACTTGTTTCCGCAGTTGACGATGGGGCTGGCTCTATTGATTCTGATTCTCAAAACCATCGGCATCATGCACAATCGCCCTGTCTATAACGACGCAGCGCGCTTCTGGGCGCGAATCTTCGCGGTGAATTTCATTATGGGCGTTGTGACCGGAATTCCGATGGAATTTCAATTCGGCACCAATTGGTCTCAGTTCTCGCGGGCAACGGGCAGCGTCATCGGCCAGCCCCTTGCGATGGAAGGCGTTTTCTCTTTTTTCCTTGAGTCCGCTTTCTTAGGTCTGTTTCTGTTTGGTGAACGCCGGCTGTCGATGTGGGGGCACTGGTGTGCCGGTTTCCTCGTATTCCTTGGGTCGTGGCTATCCGGGTTTTTCATCATCGTGACCGACGCCTGGATGCAACATCCTGTCGCCTACCGTACGCTGCCAAATGGGGTCTACGAACTTACCAGCTTCACTGGGCTGCTCCTCAATCGGTGGGCTCTCCTGCAGTTTGCACACAACATGAGCGGAGCTGTCGTCACCGGCGCTTTCGCGATGGCCGCGACAGGCGCGTTCTACTTGTTGGAAAGTCGGTCCGTAAACTACGGGCACATTTTCCTAAAGACCGGCGTCTTGGCTGGTCTGATCTGCTCAGCGCTGCAGGTCTTCCCGACTGGCGACTTGCAAGGCAAGTACATGGCGAAGCATCAGCCTGCGACAACAGCCGCAATGGAGGCGCTCTTCAAGACGGAGACCGGAGCACCCTTAGTCATTTTGGGACAGCCCGACGAGGAACTCCAGAGGATAGACAATCCAATTGTGCTGAATCGTGTCCTCAGCTTTCTCATTTATGGCACTACGAGTGCCGAGGTAAAAGGACTGAACGAGTTCCCGCGCGATCAGTGGCCGACGAACATACCATTGCTTTATTACAGCTATCACATTATGGCTGGTCTTGGAACATATTTCATCGGGCTTATGGCCATGGCCGCATTCCTTCTGTTGCGCGGCAAGTTGTTCACCTCGCGCTGGATTTTGTGGCCGCTAATGCTAAGTTTTCCACTCCCATATATTGCGAACACTGCGGGGTGGATGACCGCTGAGCTAGGCCGCCAGCCATGGCTTATCTATGGGCTGATGCGAACAGAAGCGGGGGTTTCCACCCATGTTTCCGCAGGTAATACTCTTTTCACGCTGCTTGGCTTTCTGGGGCTGTATTCAGTACTGTCGATCCTGTTCGTGATCCTTGTCTACCGTGAGATTATCCGAGGGCCCGCGAGGGCACTTGGATCGAATCCGGAGAGCGGCGTTCCGCTTACGGTGGCCTGACTATGGGCGACATCTGGTATTGGCTGGTCGCGCTCATGCTGGCAGCATACGTGGTTCTGGATGGATTCGATATCGGTGCGGGCATCATTCACCTGCTGCTTTCCAAATGTGACGAAGACAGACAACTAATTCTTCGCACCATCGGTCCGGTCTGGGATGGTAACGAAGTCTGGCTGATCGCAATGGGAGGCACGCTGTATTTTGCTTTTCCGTTGGTCTATGCTTCGGCGTTCAGCGGCTTTTACCTGCCACTCATGATCGTCTTATGGCTTCTAATCCTTCGGGGAATCGGAATTGAGTTGCGTATGCATCTAGCGGTACGTGTGTGGCGCGAGTTCTTCGATGGTTGCTTCGCTATCTCAAGTATGCTGCTCGCGATCTTTCTCGGTGCCATTCTCGCGAATGTTTTTCGTGGCGTGCCAATCGGCGACGACGGATACTTTTTTCTGCCTTTGTGGACCAATTGGCTCCCCGGTCCGAACCCCGGCATCTTTGATTGGTACACATTGCCAGGCGGTCTACTGGTGCTGGTTGCGCTCGCTGTCCACGGCGCGTTTTATGTGGCGTTCAAAACCGAAGGCGCTCTCCACGACCGCGCCGCGAAGCTCGGTCGTCGCATTTGGGGCGCGTTGCTGGTGATGACCTTTGTCGGCGTTATGGCAACCCTGAGGCTTCGGCCCTCGGCACTTGGGAATTACCTCCGCCATCCGGTTGCCTTCTTGATCCCGTGCCTCGCGTTGGCATCGCTCTTGGGCATGCTGATGTTCAGCCGTGCCGGACGCGATCGTGAGGCGTTTTTGAGTTCGTGCTCCTATCTTGCGGCCGTTCTGAGCGGTGCCGCAGTCGGTCTCTTTCCAATCCTGTTGCCATCGAGCACAGACGCAGCACGCGACATCACTATCTCGCGAGCCATGAGTGGCAGCTATGCGTTGTCCGCAGGCTTGATCTGGTGGGCCATCGGTATCTTTTTTGCAGTCGCATATTTTGTGTTTGTGTACCGCATGTTCGCCGGGAAGGTCCGGCTTTCGGCCGAAGATGTCGATCACAACTAAGAGCATGTTTGAAAAGTTGACGCTGGATTTGGTGCATAGAATACTGCACAGAACTTATGGACGAACTTATGGACGAACTCGACATACGTGAAAAGGGCGGCCTGCGCCAAGGACAGCCTCAAATCTCCAATCGCAGGCTCTTCATGCAGCTACTGGCGTTCGGCGGCGTTACCGAACCGGAGGTGCTTATCACGGCATTGCGGCAATCCGGCATGGAAGGCGTCCTCTACGTCGAAGTTAACGACCCGCGCGGCGTGGCGCTGGTTATCTGGAGCGATGACCCGGACTATTTCCTCTCCACCGTTCGCTCGTTCCTGACCCGCGAGCCTTTCGCCTTACTGACCCCCAAACTCGAGTACTCGATGCTGGGCCGGACGTATTCCATCGGCCATGAACCGGATCTCAACGACTGGCTGTTCAATAAACCCCGCCGCAATGCCACCGATGCCGAGTCCCGCTGGGCTGTCTGGTACCCCCTGCGCCGCAAGGGCGAATTCTCCGCGTTGAACCCGGAAGAGCAGACGCCCATCTTGCGCGAACACGGGAAAGTGGGGCACTCCTTTGGGGACGCCGGCTATGCCCATGACATCCGGCTCGCCTGCCACGGCCTCGACAAGAATGACAACGACTTCGTCATCGGGCTCATGGGTCCGGACCTCTATCCGCTGTCCGCATGTGTCCAGGCCATGCGCGAGACCCGCCAGACGTCGCGCTACATGGATCAAATGGGCCCCTTCTTTCTCGGTAAAGCGATCTGGCAGAAAGCGAGCCTCTAAAGTCTAAGAGGATGTTTGAAAAGTTCATGCGGCTGTGAACCGATTCAGCATTTGCCGTATCGCGGCAACATCGATCATCGTCTCCGACGTCTGCACCGCTTACTCGTAGTCTTTGCTCAACCGTCGATTGCGTCCCACCCGCTTGACTATCCATGATGACGACCGATGGGCAGACACTATGACCAGCCTGCATTCGCGCTTGCGCCTAGAGATGGAACAATGGACGCAGGTCGGCTTTAGGATGAATACGCTTTGACTTTTTGCTCTGCGCGCCAAACCCGGTTAAGGGGCGCCTCAGGCGCAGTTCCCAAAGAGCCCCCGGACACTGCATCGGCGATCCACGTCAATTGACCGGTAATCGCAGAAATCTGAACTCCGCGGACGAGGAGAATCCGGTGGTTTCTGATTTTCTCGTTCCTGCGCGATCTGGCGCTTTTCGTCAGCTTCCCTTTCCGGAAGCGCCCGTGAAATCAACCGGAAAAATCAGCCATAAATGCACATTCCGACGAATTGGAACTTACCGATGACCTATGCCCAATACTATGCCCACCCTGTGCATGGACGGCTTTGTATCGGTTGATATCTGCGATTTGCGCCGGCAGGACATCGCGACGGAATAAGCTAAGTAAGTACCTTAAAAACAAATAGATACAAGTAAATATCAACAGGTAAAAACCAGAAAGACCAGATGTCCAAAACAGGTCGCCAAAGGGGTAATAAGGATTATGAGTCCGCTGCTCTAACCATTGAGCTAAGGGCCCAAGCCTCCTTTAGTTTAGTGCGGCCCGTGCGGCCTCGCCTTCGATTCTATAAATGCCGCGACATCGAAAGCTTCGTCGTCACTCAGGTCCGCACGCCCGAGCGGCATCTTCGCCTTGATAAAGCGCGCCGCTGTCGGAACGCCATGCATGTCGGAACCCTCGGTGAAGCTGCCCGGCCCCCACAACGGCGGGAACAGATAGCCGTCGGCCTGGTTCTTGGATGCCGGGAGGCCGCCGCCGTCCTTCCCATGGCAGTCCGCGCAGCGTTTCTCGAACAGTTGAGATCCCACTTCCTGATCCGCCGCGCGGCCCGGTGCCTGGAAGGCCGGAGGATCGTGCGAGGCGCGCTCACTCTCGCCGGTAGCCGCATTCTGATCCGCCAGGAATTGCAGCCAGGCAACTATGGCGGTCATCTCCTCGCCGTCGCGAGGCATGTGACGACCGTTCAGGTTGCTGGTCATGCAGTTATTGATGCGGTCCTTGACGGCAGCGACGCCGCGGTCGACAGCAGACACCAGACTCAGTTCGCCGGGTTCCGCACCGGCCCGAATATGGCAGGAAGCACAGGCAAGGCGATTCCCCATGAATCGGCCAAGGTACCGAGGTGTCTGTGTCATGAGCTGTTGTCCGTATTCTTCAGTCGCGCGCTGCGAGCCGAACGTGCGGTGACCGACGGCAAGAGTAGCCGCTACGGTGACGATGCCGATAACCGCACACGCAATGACGGCGGTTCTCATTTGGGTTTCCGATCGTAGTCCTCGATATCGGCCAGGAAACGATATTTGGGTTGTTCGATCCGGCCTCTGAGGCCGGGCGAACACATCCATGCGACGGAGAACGCAGCCGCGAGAACGACCGCGAGCAGCACAACCCAGTCCATGGTCGTGAGCGAATGGATCAAGCTCATCATGGCTGGAAGAACTCCCTCGCATAACGAGCCACGGCGTCGATCTCGGCTTCGGACAACCGGCCCGCGTACGGCGCCATCGGAGTGCCCTGCACTCCGTCGCGCAGCGTCCGGATGGTCGCTTCCAGGTTCAGACGTTGCGCCCGAAAACTCGTCGGGGAGATCGCGAACTCATTGCCCGCCGGCCCATCGCCCGCTCCCTTCTCGCCGTGACACTGGGCGCAGTGATCCGCATAGACACCCGCGCCGAGGTCGTCCGCGCCGGGTGAAGACTCGCGCTGCGCGGAGTGCAGTCCGCGCACCGCCAAGGCGATGGCCGCCAGATCGTCGAGCGGAAAATCGCGCCATGCAGGCATCGACGTTCCGGCGACGCCATTCCAGAGCGCAAAGCTCAGCCGATCCTGTGTATACTCGTGTTCGGCGAGATTCGTAGGACGCGGACTCAGCCCCGCCGCTCCCGGTCCATTGCCCTGGCCGTCCTTTCCATGACAACCGGCGCAGTCGCGCGAGTATAGCCGCATGCCGCGTTCGGGATCGTGGGATAAAGCCAGCTTCGGATAGTCTCCCTGTCGCCGCGTCATTGCGGCACTGGCATTCAGCAGAGGCGCATCGAACGCAAGACGCTTCTCATCATCCGAGCACTGGCAGGCCGCGCGGGCGTGAGCCTCTCCTTCCTTACCGGCCAGTTCCCGATTCCGGCCGAGACTCTGAATGTAGGCCAGCACATCCCGCGCATCCTGCGTAGGCCGATCCGGAGCGCCATCGAACAGCCAGGGAAACGGCGGCATCACCGAATCGCGCACGAGACTGCGGGGCGAATACAGATGCGCAAGTTCCCAGTCGGGCGAGCGCACCGCGCCCTCGCGCGATAAGTCGGGGCCGATGCGGCGCGTCCCCCAAAGCTGCGGGTAGTCGAAGATGGTCTCCCATGCGAGCGTCGCCGCACCGAAGCGCCGGATGTCACGATCGAGGTATCGAATCTGCTGCGTATGGCAATAGGCGCAGCCATCCCGGCCGTAAATCGCGCGGCCGCGCTGCTCGCTGGCGGTAAGAGGCAGGGGATGGTCGGGTGACGTTGCGTGAATCTGTTGTTCGAGGACCCGCCCCGGCCAGACGGCGAGGAGCAGCACCGACATGGCAAAGAATCCCAGCCCGCCGACACCCGCCGCAAGATAAGACATTCGCAGTAGGCGCTTCATGACGAGGAGTTCACCAGACGCGGTTCAATTTCACGCACAGGTTCGAGACCGATGCTGTCCTGAACGGCCTTGAGCCCGCCGCCGCGCGGACCCACGATCAGGCCGCAGAGCAGGGCGAGAAATCCCGCCAGAATCGGCACGAACATCAGCGATCGAACCAGCCAGAAAGGCTTCGCGGCGCGGACCGATTCGAGCCAGGGAGCGGTCGATTGCCACACGTGCGCTTCCACCAGACCGGCAGCGGTCAGGTCGAGAACCATCACGGTCAGACCGGCCAACAGCAGCCAGTATGACCAGTTCAGCAGCATCGCGTCGTAACGCGCCCAGGGAATTCTTTGCCACGCGTGGATCAAGCCCCCGGCCGCTGCAAAGCTCGCGAAACCCAGCATTGCGAGGTGCGAATGGCCGATCACCCAATCCGAAAAATGAACGCTTTGGTTGACCGACATCTGCGCCTGCACAGAGCCCTGGATGCTGACGATCAGGTAGAGAACGGTTGATGTACTGACAAACCGAAGGCCGATGTCGCGCGGGAAAAAACCAGAGCCGCGGAGAGACAACAGCAGATTGGCGACGTTCAGGATCACGTCCACTCCGAGCAGGGTCGATGCCGCGATAGCGCCGATCTGGGCGCTCATCGGGATAACCGAAAAAATGTAGTGATGCGTCCCGTTCAGCGGGTACAGGAAGAACAGCATCCAGAAGGCGAGCATCGAGAGGAAATGGCTGAAGATCGGTTTACGCGTCGCGGCGGGGATGATGAAATAGAGAATCGCGACTGCCAGCGGCGTGACAAATAAACCGATGGAGTCGTGAATCCACAGGCCGCTGAACGCCGCGCCGCGCGCTCCCGGCACCAGTTCGGGCACGAAGTTTCCCATCGGGTAGGCGAACAGAGTAAAGATGAGCGCGCCGATGATGTACCAGCTTGACACATAGAGGTCTTCGAGGCCGCGCGAAAAGAAAGGCGGCAGGAACTGAATGCACGCCAGCAGGAGAGCCAGCACCACGAAGGCATCGATCACGAGCGGAAATTCGGCCCATTCGAGCGGCTGGCTGAATCCGGCCAGCACGAGCACCCAGCCCGGCGCGACGACGGCGAAGTTCCATAAGCCGAAGATCCAGTGTCCGAGCCGCACGCTGGTGACCGGGCGTCCGGTTAGGAGGGGAACGGCGTGATAAAGGAAAGCGAAGAATGCGTTCGCCAGCCACCCGAGCAGGATTCCCTGTGTGTGGTCGTAGCGGAGACGGCCCCAGGTCAGCCAGGCGGAGTTGCCGGCCAGGTCGGGAGTGATCATTTTAATCGATGCGAGAATGCCGAAAGCGACCGATATCAATAATGTTATGAGCGCGGCCAGTCCGTGCGCGTAGACCAGGCGGCTTTCGACGTGAGGCTGCGCCGGCGCGTGGCGGCTTGCGGTCATACGACTTGATACTATCCGACGCTGTGTTTGATTAGTGTTATGCTCTCATCAAAAGCAGAGGTGAGCATGACGGACAACATCAGCCGCAGAGAGAGCCTGAAGCGAGGATTGGCTGCCGCGGGTTTGCTGGCGATGACCCAGGAATGGAATCGGCCCGCATTCGCACAAAGCGCGGAGGATATTCCTTTCACGGATTATCCGGCGAGTTATAAACCAAACGCCAATCCCGCCGCGACCAATCACCTGCTCGACATCCGGACGATCGACGGGCATACGACGCCGGCCGATCAGTTCTTCTTTACGCAGCACTACAACCGGCCCGAAGTCGACGCCAATTCGTTCCGGCTGAAGTTCACCGGTATGGTCCAGAAGCCGGCCGAATTTTCGCTGGCCGATCTGAAGGCAATGAAGTCCGTGGATCTGGTGAACGGCTACGAGTGCTCCGGCAACAGCGCGCGGGCGTTCGAAGGGCTTTCCTCCTGCGGCCGGTTCACCGGAGTGCCACTGAGTCAGTTGCTGAAAAGGGTGGGCGTGGGACCGGACGCACGCGAAGTGGTCTTCTTCGGGATCGACCGCGGCAAACAGGACATCGCATTTCGCCAGCAGAATTTCAAGCTCGATCAGCAGTTCGCACGCAGCATCACGCTCGAGAATGCCATGAAGCCGGAGCCGCTGCTGGCTTATGCTGTGAACGGCGAGCCTTTGCGGCGCGATAACGGATTTCCGCTGCGGCTGATCATGCCGGGCTGGTATGGCGTAGCCAACGTGAAGTGGCTGACGCAGATCCATCTGCAGGACGAGCGTTTTCTGGGTAATTTCCAGGCCCGCTGGTATCGCACGCTGCGCGGCGTGGGCGGCACGGGAGAAGACGCCGATCCCGAGACGCAGTGGGTGGAGAACGAAGTCACTCGGATGCACGTGAAGTCGGTGATCTCGCGCGCCCGGAAGACCGCGGCCGGGGTTCAGTTGTCCGGGTTCGTGTTGAACGACGGATCGCCGCTCAAATCGGTGGAAGTCAGCGTCGATGGCGGACCCTGGCAGACCGCGACGATGGACAAGGCCAACACGCGTTTTTCCTGGAAACTGTTCACGTTCGATTGGAAGGGCGCGACGCCCGGCGAACACGTGCTGGTTTCACGCGCGACCGACGCCAAAGGCAACGTGCAGCCGACTGCAGCGGAGTTGAAACGGAAAAAGACGTTCCTCGAAGACAACGCGCAGTTCCCGCGGAAGATCGCGATCGCCTGAAGGCGGAGGTTACTGCGGCCCCGATGCGGCTCCGGTAGTTGCAGCCGGGGGTTCGGTGGTCTGCGCCTTCTCCACTACTATCGTGAATTTCGCTGCCATTGCGGCCAGCGCTCCCACGGCGGCGAGGATGGGAGCAAACAGTGTTCCCACCGCAGCCACGCTGACCGGGATCTCAACAAAGGTGTGGCCATGCTCGTCCTTGATGATCAGCCGGCGAACATTGCCTTCGTGAATCAGTTCCTTCACTTTGTCGGCGAGCTCGTTGCCGAGGACCTTGACTTCTTCGAAGAATGTTTTCATCTTTTCCTTTCCATTCTGCCCCCGGCCGATATCACACCACTCTCTCAACAACCCGGACCGGCAACATCACGAGCGCCCATACCAGGGCGAGCACCGATCCGACCGCGATCCCGACGATCCGGAAGGGCAGCAACAGCACCCAGAGGATGGGATACAGCACGAGCGCTGCCAGAGCGAGTGGCCAACACATCACGAATAGGATGCACCAGATCAGGAACTTCAGCATTTCGATTCAATATACGGACCGGGGCTGCCTGAAGTTCGGCATTTTTTCCGGGGCTACAGCCCCATGCTAGACTTATAAATCGAGTCTATTCAAGAGGATCAGAAACACAGATGGCGAATACTTACGGTGCCCTGAAGCGTGTCCGGCAGACCGAGCGGCGCACGGAATTCAATCGATTTGCAAAGACGCGCCTGCGTCACCAGATCCGCGCAATGCGGCAGGCTTTGGCGGCGAAAACGCCCGCGGCCGCCGAAGTCAGAACGGTTATGTCGGCAACCTTCTCGCTGGTCGACAAGGCCGCGCGCAAAGGGTACATCAAACGCGGCACCGCGGCACGGTACAAGCGCCGTCTGCACAGCCGCGTCAAAGTCATTCTCGGCGAAGTCAAAAAGTAGCCTGGGTACAGCATTCATTTTTCCGCCGTTCGTATGTGGCGCGGCGGGCCTTGCCGCGTCCTGGGACTTTTCCTTTAAGAAGTAAGCTGGAGAGGCATGAATATAGAGGTCCTGCTCACTGAAGCGGAGATAGCCGACGAATTCGCCGAGGCGATAGAAGCGCGGGATCTGCCCGAAAAGTTCTTCTATTGGATGCCGCTTGCCGTTCAGGCCTGGCGGGAGCAGGCGGCCGTTTCGAACGAGAGTCTGCGCCAAACCTGGGACGCTCTGGCGCTGAAAGCGGCCGACCTGACCAAATCCTTTGGCGCGCACGTGCCGGTGATCAGCTTCGGCGCCGGAGAAGGACTGAAGGACCGGGTCATTCTCAAGGCACTGCACAACGCCGGACGAGAGGTGAAGTACTTTCCGGTGGATGCCAGTCAGACGCTGCTGGAGACGGCCTGCGCGGGCGCGGAAGACGATGACTGCGAAGCACTGGGGTTGAAGGCGGACATTTCCAGTCCGGTCCATTTGCTGCTGGCGGCGGATGTGAGCGAGGCGCCGCGGCTGTTCCTGATGGTCGGAAATACGCTCGCCGGATTCGATCCCCTGGACCAGGTCAAACACATCGCCGGCTGTCTTCACAAGGGCGACATTCTTATTCTGGACGCGCGGATCGCGAGCGACGACGCAGCAGAGGCCAGTGAATCGCAGAAGCGTTTCGTTCTGGCGCCCCTGGCCGCAACCGGGATCGGGCCGGAAGACGGCGAGCTCAAATTTGTGGACAACAGCGACAATCGCCACGAGGGTCTGCATCTGATCACGCGCCGTTTTCAGACTGCGCGCGATCTGACGATCCGGGCAGGCGGGCGTGAAATTCATGTCGAGCGCGGGGAGCGGTTCGTGCTGAACTTTCGCTATCGTTTCACTCGCGACGGTTTCCGCTGGCTGTTGACGCGACATGCCGGATTGAAAATCGTGGGCGAGATTCCGAGCGCGGATGGCCGGTTCGTTACCGCGATCTGCACGAAGGGAAGTTCATAGGCCGCGGGAAATTAAGGGTCCGGATATTCCGACTCCGTCTCCTTTCAAAGCACTTTTCTCTTCAGAACATATGTGGCGACGCCAAGCGCGGCTGCTCCCGCGAGCGCGCCGATACTCTTGTGGTTCGCGATCCATGTCGTCGCGGCGGCGTCATGAGCCTGCCGGCCAAATACGCCGCGAGCCCCGAAATCGCCCGGCAGGGGCTCGAACAGGTTGTCCGGACGGTCCGGACGGTCCGCCGGAATCGCCTCCTGCGTCTGCTGTGAGTCGAATCCGGTCCGGCCGAGATACTCGTCCGCGAGCGCCGGTACAAGCTTGTTGGCCTCGATTGCCAGGATGGTCGGCGCGCCGACGAATATTTCGCGACGCCGGTGGTGCGAGGCCCAGACAATTCTCTCGGCGGCCACTTCGGGCTGGAAGATGGGCGGCACCGGTTGTGGATGCCGGGGCATCTTCGAGCGGCACCACGTGAACTGAGGCGTATTCATCGCCGGGAGCTGCACCATTGTCAGGTGAATGTCGCGGCGATCGTGAATGAGTTCCGTTCGCAGCGAATCGGTGAAACCGGCAATCGCGTGCTTGGCGCCGCAGTACGCCGCCTGCAGCGGGATGGAGCGATACGCCAGCGCCGACCCGACCTGAATGATTCGGCCCGCATTGCGCGTCAGCATGCGCCGCAACGCGGCCATTGTTCCGTAGACCGTGCCGAGATAGGTCACTTCGGTGGCGCGCCGGAATTCGGCCGGCGTGGTGTCGATAACGCGCGCGAACACCGTCGTCATGGCGTTATTGACCCAGACATCAATTGGCCCGAGTTCGGACTCGATTCGTTCCGCGGCCGATTCCACCTGCTCGGGATCCGCCACGTCGGCGGCGGCGGCAAAGCCCCGGCCGCCCATCTGATCGGCTTCCGCAGCCGCAGCGTGAAGACCCTCGGTATCCCGCGCGATCAATCCGACGAACGCGCCCTCGCGCGCGAACGCGCGGATCGTCGCCCGGCCCACACCGGCGGAAGCGCCTGTAACCACTACGACTCGTCTTCGGTCCGATCTCGCCATCGATATCACCCCTTGTCCGCATCAATCAGGGCCAATCCGCTCTCCGGATCGAAGCGGCGCTGCAACTGCCCGGACGAATCGTCGAGCACCAGTTCGAGCGTCGGGCGAATGCGGCCGTCGAGGAGATGTCCGGCCATCGCGGAGCCGTCGCGTTTTCCAACGACAACATGCGCATGGATCTTCGGGGTTCCGTTATCCATGGCGATGTCCCCGATCAAGGAGACGACTTCAACCTGCTCTTTGATTTCGTTCCTCAGATAGTCCTTTTTCTGCCAGTCGTAATAGCCGATGCCCGCATCACTGAAAGCCCCGATAGCGGTGAAATGTCCGGCGGAAATATGCCGCTCCTTCGCGAACCTGGTGAGCGTCTCAATGACTTCTTCGCCTGTTTCGAAAATCAGGACGGTACTGTTGGATAACTTCGCGCTTTTCATCGCAGAATTTTCCTTCCGACAAACCAGGCCGCAAGCGCGATGCCGAGTCCTGCGCAAAGCAGAGCGCCCCTGCGCTGCCCGGAAGCCTGAACTTCCGCGAGAGCAGGCAGGCTTCCGTTTGTCCCGAGGTTGCCGCGCCACGCCATGTTCAGAAGCTGCGCCAGATGAAGCGGCCGCCGGCCGGTTGCCTGCTCGATCTGCGTCTTACAACTGAATCCGTCCGCAAGCACGACGGTATCCGTCTCCTGCCGACGCAGGCGAGGCCCAAGCTGGTGTTCGTAGACCGCCATCGAGACGTCATACTTGTGCGCTTCGAAACCAAAACTCCCCGCCATCCCACAGCAGCCGTCATCGGGGATTTCCGCTCGCGCACCCATTGCCGCAAACAGCGTCTTCTCCGCCTCATGGCCGATCATCGCCTTCTGATGGCAGTGGCCGTGCATCACGATGTCCCGGTGCAGGATCGGCGGCGTGTAATTCTGCCGGGTCAGGAATTCCGCGAGGCTGAAAATCTGTCCGTGCAGCCGCTTCGCATCCTCATCGTGAGGCCGCAGACCGAGCATCTCATCGCGAAATACGGCGAGGCAACTGGGCTCTAAACAGATCACTGATGTGCCCGCCTCGATTACCGGCCTGAGAGTCGTGAGGACATCTCCAATAAGAGAGTCGGCCTGCGCGAGAAATCCGTAATCGTAAAGAGGACGGCCACAGCACAAGTGGCCGCCAGGCACGACGACCTGGAACCCGGCCTCTTCCAATACCTCCGTCGCCGCCACGGCAACTTCGGGATGAAAGTAGTTATTGAAGGTGTCGGCCCAGAGGATGACTTCGGGTTTTCCCTTGTTACGGATTCCCCGCCGCCGGAACCAGTCCCTGAAAGTAACTGCGGCGAATTTCGGCACGTCGCGCTGAGGCGCGATTCCTGCAATTCGCTTTGCCGCGGGCGTCCCGGCGATGGCATTTGCAAGGCGCGGAAAATGCGCGGCGATGCGGGCCCAGCGGTGTATCCAGCCCATCGCGTAAGCGTAGCGAGGCCGCAGCCGATTCTCGTAATAGTGCGAAAGAAACTCCGCCTTATATGTCGCCATGTCGACATTGACGGGACAATCGCTCCTGCAGCCCTTGCAGGAAAGGCACAGATCGAGCGCATCGAATACTTCTTCGCTTTTCCAGCCGTCGCGGATGACATCGCCATGCATCATTTCGAACAGCAGATGGGCGCGTCCGCGGGTGGAGTGCTTTTCCTCCATCGTGGCCCGATAACTCGGGCACATTGTGCCTTTTTCCTGCCGCCGGCATTCACCGATGCCGACGCATCGCATGGCGGCATGGGTAAAGCTGTCCTTGTCGTGAATGAAGTGGAAGTGCGTTGCGAGGTCTTTGGGCGCGAAGTTTGTACCCAGCCGGAGATTGCTGTCGATGGGGTAGGGATCGACGATCTTGCCGGGATTCATTCTCCCCTGCGGATCCCATACCGACTTGAATTCGCGAAATGCCTCGCAGATTTCCGCGCCATACATTTTGGGCAGGAACTCCGCTTTGGATTGACCGTCGCCGTGCTCACCGGACAGCGATCCGCCGTATTTGACCACCAGCGACGTCGCGCCATCCATAAATGACCGGTAGTTCGCGATGCCCTTCGCCGTCAGCAGATCGAAGGTGATGCGCGTGTGGATGCATCCCTGGCCGAAATGACCGTACAGCGCTCCTTCATAGCCGTGTTTTGTGTACAGCTCGCACAACTCCCGCAGATATGGCGCGATTTTGTCCGGCGGAACGGCCGAATCCTCCCAGCCTTCCCATGTGACCGGCTCGCCGGGTACCCACGCCGTTGCTCCGAGACCCGATTCCCGTATCTCCCACACCAGGTGCTCCTCATGCGGGTCGTCATACAGCTTCATGGCGGGCGCATCGGAGTGTCTCTTCAGGCCGTCCATCAGACGCCGCGCCTGGTTATCGGAATCCTTCCGATCCTCCCCTCCGAACTCGACCAGCAACCAGCCCCGCCCATCGGGAAGCAGCTTCAGATCCTTCGGATGCAGTCCCTTGATCTTCATGTTCCGGACGAGCAGCGCATCGATCGCTTCGCAGGCGATCGGCTTGAATTCCAGGATTTCCGGCACGTGATCGCCAGCCGAGTAGATGTCGGGATAGCCCAGGACCACGAGCGATCGCCCCGGCGGACTCCAGACCAATTTGACCGTGGCCTCCAGCGTGAGAGCGCAGGTACATTCCGTGCCCACGAGCGCCCGCGCCACGTGGAATCCGTTCTCAGGAAGCAGGTCCGGGAGGTTGTAGCCTGAAACCCGCCGCGGGATATTCGGGAATCGCCGGCGAATCTCATCACCGTAACGATCCGCTATGCGCTTCAGCCCCGCGTAGATTTCACCACGCTGGCCGCCCGCGGAAATAATCCGTTCGCGCTCCTCGTCCGGAGTGGCTCCTACTCGCAGGCGCAGTCCATCGTAAGTGAGCACCTCCAGTTCGAGGATGTTCTCTTCCGTCTTGCCCGCCATCACCGAGTGCGTGCCGCAGGAGTTGTTGCCGATCATGCCCCCGAGAGTGTTGTGGTTGTGCGTCGCAGGATCGGGGCCGAAGGTCAGATGATGGCGTTCGGCTTCCCTGCGCAGCCAGTCGAGCACGATGCCCGGCTGCACGCGGGCCGTCTTCGTATGCGGGTCGAGATCGAGCAGCTTATTCAGGTATTTGCTGAAGTCGAACACGACGGCGACGTTGCAGCACTGGCCCGCCAGACTTGTGCCGCCGCCGCGAGCGAGCACCGGCGCGTTGTACCGTCGGCACAGTTCGACCGCGGCGAGCACATCCTCTACGGTCTTCGGCACTATGACGCCAATCGGCACCTGCCGGTAATTCGAAGCATCGGTGGCGTAAAGCGCTCTGCTGCCGGTATCGAAGCGAACCTCTCCCGCTATGGATTTGCGAAGCGCCTGTTCGAGCTCCTTAGCTTCGTCCGCGGGGTAATCGGCATTGCGGGGCTGCGCCCATGCGATCTGCGATTCATGAAGCAGAGTTGCCATAAACTTTGAACCTTTCCATATCCGGCCGTTTGCATTCGAGACCAAAACCTGGCCGGGCGCCGTCGGGTTTCAGCAGGCCGCCGTTGGGCACAAGAGCACCGTCGAAGAAAATCTGTTCGATCCGATAATGATCGAAGAAGTATTCGACGTTGACGGCCGCGGGAAGCGCGCAGGCGGCGTGCGCGTGAATGGACGGCGCAGTGTGCGCTGAAAACGAAGTCGAAAAGGCCGCGCTCAGAAGACCCGCAGCCATAAAGCCGGTGATCCCGGCGCAGCGCGTAGCATCGGCCTGAAGGACATCCACGGCGCCGGCCTCCAGCATCCGCCGGAAATAGAAAGCATCGTAGCCGTATTCGCCTGCCGCGACACGCATTCCGCGAGGCGCGCGATCCCGGATCAGATGCAGACCGTCGAGATCATCGGACGGTACCGGCTCTTCGAACCAGGTGACGCCAAGCCCGGCAAATTCTTCCGCTTTGGCCAGCGCTTCCTTGCGTCCGTAAGCGCCGTTTGCGTCGACAAAAAGCTCCGCGCCGACCCCGATTGCGTCACGCGCGGCGCGAACCCGTTTCACGTCGGCACCCGGGTCAGCTCCGATCTTCATTTTGACCATAGTCATTCCCTGGTCAATCCATCCGGCGAGTTGGCGTTTCAGAGTCTCTTCGTCGTATGAGGTAAATCCGCCGCTGCCATAAGCGGGAATCGCGGGATGAGCCCGCCCCAGCAGATCGGCCACCGAGAGGTTTAAAAGACGAGCCTTGAGATCCCACAGTGCGTTATCAACGGCGGAAATGGCCATTGAACAGACACCGGGCCTGCCCAGGTTCCGGATGGCGCGAACCATCTTCATCCAGACCGCCGGGATATCGAGGGCGCAGCCCAAGACCTCACGTTTGAGATGGGCATCGATAAGGTGCGCGGTGGCAAGGTCAGCGAAGGAGTATCCAAAGCCCGTGCGGCCGGCCATGCCGACCTCCACAAACACGAGCGTGGTTTCATTCCATGCGAGCGTTCCGTCGGCCTCCGGACACTCGGTCGGAACTGTGTACGCTGACACTTCCAGCCGATCGATTACCGGGAGGGGCGAGCTCGCAAAGATGTTACGGCCACCCATGAATTATGCGCCTGTCCCCGTAGCGGCCGTCGCGGCCATCTCAGCGGTTGAGTTTCGAGAGAAAAGGCTTTCCACCCATCCGTCAGCTCAGCATCCGCGTTGCCACGCTGGGCAATCAGTGGTGACGTCCGCGGTGTCGCGGTGACGATTCAAACATCGCATCCTGGCGTACGATTCTGTCCCATCCGCTGCGGCATCCGCGAGCCTGGCAAGCGATGTGCAACACCATGAGTGCCTTGTCGTATCGACACCCACGGTCAGCGCAAACCCGGTCAGCGCAAACCGAATCGCGTGGATGGACGTTGTGCGTCGCAGCCGGGAAGCCCCGTGAAATTTCGGAAAGAGAATCTGATCATGCCTTCCTTTACGTGTGATTTTCTGCAGACGGCGAATGTCTTCCCTCACTACTGGGAGCACACCATCGGCAGCGGCCATGCGCCCCTCGCCCTCCGAGCGGACTGGCAGAAGCAGATGCGCCGATGCCACAGAGAACTCGGCTTCCGGCACGTACGCTTTCACGCCCTGCTCAGCGATCAAATGGGAACGCTTGTCCGCGAAGAGGACAAGCTGATCTACTCCTTTTTCAATACCGACCGGATCATGGATTTTCTGCTCTCGATCGGCATGCGGCCTTTCGTGGAGCTTTCATTCATGCCGGAAGCGCTCGCCTCAGGCTCGCAAACCGTATTCCGCTACCGAGCCAATGTCACGCCTCCCGCCGATTACCGCCAGTGGAAGGCACTCATCCGGAAGCTCGTCGGCCACTGGGTGGAACGGTATGGCGTCGCCGAAGTCCGGCAATGGTTTTTCGAAGTGTGGAACGAGCCTAATCTGAGCAGTTTCTGGAAGGCAGGGCAGCGGGACTATTTCCGGCTCTACCGTGAAACCGCCGCCGCTGTCAGGGATGTGGATACCCAACTGAAGGTGGGCGGGCCGGCCACAGCCGATAATAAGTGGGTCACGCCCTTCCTGGATTACTGCCGCCGCGAGAAAATCCCCGTCGATTTCATCAGCACCCATCAGTATCCGACCGACGCGTTCGGCAAAGAGGGCGCTGACACGGTGACTCAGCTTGAGCACTTTCGCCGTGACGAGATGAAGAAACAGACGGCGCGAGTCCGCGGCGAGGCCCGTAACCTGCCGCTCTATTACACCGAGTGGAATTGCTCGTCAAATCCGCGCGACCCGTTGCACGATGAAGCGTTCTCCGCCGCCTTCGCCACGAGAATCATCATGGATTCGCAAGGTCTGGCCGAAGGCTATAGTTTCTGGACATTCAGCGACCTCTTCGAGGAGAACTATTTCCCATCGGTTCCCTATCATGGCGGCTTCGGATTGCTGAATCTCTATGGGGTTCCCAAACCCGTCTACCGCGCCTTTCAGTTGCTGCACCGCCTGGGCGGTGAACGGCTTGACGTGGAGGGCCGGCACTCGACGGTTGACGTGTGGGTCATGCGGGACGATCACGCCGCTACCATGCTGATTACCAATCTCGCCATGCCCAGACACGCCATTCAGACGGAGCGGGTGGAGATTGTCCTTCCGGGCGCTCCCCTCCCACGCCGCGCATGGGTCGAAAGAATCGACGCGGAACATGCAAATCCCCGGTCCGAATGGCGAGAGATGGGTTCGCCGGAATATCTTTCGCCGTGGCAGGTCCGGCGGCTGGAAATCGCTTCGCGCCTGGAAAAGGAACCGGTTCCGTGGAGACGCGAAGCGGGAGCGGTCCATTTCTCCGTTTCGCTGCCGAGGCAGGCCGTCGCGGCGATAACCTTTGAGTTTGCATAGCTCCCGACGACAGATGCCTCACAAATCCCAAAGTCCCCGTTCTCTTCCGCGCCAGAGCGATGCCGAAATGCTCGACGCGCTGCAGCGCGCAAGCTTCAACTACTTTCTGAAGGAGGTCAATTCCGAGAACGGTCTGATCGCCGATACGAACCAGCCGGGCGCGTTCGCCAGCACCGCCGTCGTCGGTCTGGGCATCAGCGTCTATATCGCGGCCGTGAAGCGCGATATCCTGTCGCGCGCCGAGGCTGCCGCGCGGGTTCTCACGATTCTTCGGTTTCTGCATTCGAGCCCTCAGGGACCCGAGCCCGATGCCAGCGGTTACAAAGGCTTCTATTATCACTTTCTCGACATGAAGACCGGGCGGCGGGCCGGGGCATGCGAACTCTCGACGATAGACACGGCCATGCTGATGGCCGGCATCCTGAGCGCCTCAGCCTGGTTTACGCGCGATACCACAAGAGAACGCGAGATTCGTGAACTGGCCGAGGCGCTTTACGCTCGCGTGGACTGGCGGTGGGCACAGGATGGCGGGGCTACGATCTCGCACGGATGGAAACCCGAATCGGGTTTTCTCACGAACCGATGGGACAGCGGATACAGCGAAGCGCTGATTCTTTATCTGCTCGCCGCCGGCGCTCCCGTCCATCCGATCGCGCCCGACGGCTACCGGCGGTGGGTGTCGTCCTTTGAGGTAAAGAAGGTTTACGACCTGCGCTATATCCACGCGGGTCCGCTCTTCATACACCAGCTATCGCAGGTGTGGCTCGACCTGCGCGGCGTGCGGGACCAGATGAACGTCAGGCTCGGCTTCGACTATTTCGAGAACAGCCGACGCGCCACCTATATCCACAGGCAATACGGGATTGAAAATCCGGAACATTTTAAGCATTACGGCGAGTTCGTGTGGGGGCTCACCGCGAGCGGCGGGCCCGGTCCTGCAACCATCAACATCGACGGCGTAAGAAGAGAATTTTATGGCTACCTGGCGCGGGGCGCGCCGCTCGGGCCGGATGACGGCACGGTTTCTCCCTGGGCCGTCGTTGCATCGATACCGTTTGCTCCCGAAATCGTGATTGACACCGTTCGGCACGCCATCGAACACCTCGAATTAAATGGGCACAGCGAGTACGGATTCGATGCCAGTTTCAATCCGACGTTTCCGGAAAAGGGCAAGAACCGTCATGGCTGGATATCGCCGTGGATCTTAGGGTTGAACCAGGGCCCGGTCATCCTGATGATCGAGAATTTCCAGTCCGGCTTTCTGTGGGAGACAATGCGCGCCTGCCCGTGGATCGTGCAGGGCCTTCGGCGTTTGGGGTTCCGGGGCGGCTGGCTGGACGAGCGGGGCGGGTAGCTTTCTCCCACTGCAGAGCGAACCCGAGATCGCGAAGTGCGCGGAACTGTTGCCCATTCAAAAGCCCGCGCAGTCGCGAATTTTCCTCGCGTAGCCGCTCACACTCTGTTACCTGCCTCAGCCTCTCTGTGGATTCGTTTGCAGCGGGCCTTCAACAGGACAGCTATTTATATTTACGTCTATTATAATATACATTAATTGGTTTAGAGCTTGTTTTTATGGACGTTACCAGGCCCGAGAAAAATCCATCGTCATCGGTACTGCCGGTACCCGTGGCAAGAGCCGTCCGGAAGCTGGGGCATGACATTCGCGATGCCCGGCGGCGGCGGCGCATACCGGTTGCGATCATGGCGCAGCGGGCCTCCATTAGCCGGACAACCCTAAACAAGATGGAGAAGGGCGACCCCGGAGTCTCACTCGGCTCCTATGTGACGGTACTCTTTGTCCTCGGGATGATTGATCGAGTTGCCGATCTGGCGGACCCGAAGCATGATGCGGTCGGGCTCGAGCTTGAAGAGGAACACCTCCCGCAGCGCATCCGGCTCCCGCGCCGGCAGAAGCCCGGGAACTCACACAGCAAGGCGGACCAATAATGGACAAGGAGGTTCTGGTCTACGCGGACTTACAGGGCGCACCCCATTTGGTGGGCAGACTATGGGCGCGCATGCGGAAGGATAGGGAAAGCGCCATTTTTGAATACGACAAAACGTGGCTGACGAATCCCGATCGCTTCTCGCTTGAGCCGGCGCTGAAGCTCGGCCCCGGTCCTTTTCACACGCCATCCGACAAACCATTATTTGGAGCCATCGGCGATTCCGCTCCAGATCGTTGGGGGCGGGCATTGATGCGACGCGCGGAACGGAGGCGAGCGGAACACGCAGAGCAGAAGCCACGCACCGTCAGGGAAATCGATTACCTGCTCATGGTTGAGGACGAAGCACGTCAGGGCGCCCTGCGTTTTGCGGAGCGCGAAGGGGGACCGTTCTTAGCGGAACACGGTCCGACGAAAATTCCTCCGTTGATTGAGCTGCCACGATTGCTCTCAGCCGCCGAACATGTGCTGAGCGACGAAGACAGCGATGAAGACCTGCAGCTACTCCTGGCGCCCGGCTCTTCACTCGGCGGTGCGCGGCCAAAAGCTTCGGTCCGGGACCGCGACGGCCATCTCATGATTGCCAAGTTTCCGAACCAGGGAGACGAGGTCAACACGGTCCGTTGGGAAGGCGTGGCCCTGGCTCTTGCGGCAAAGGCCGGGATTCCGGTTCCGGCGTGGCGCATCGAGACTATTGCGGACAAGCCCGTGCTCCTGCTTCGACGGTTCGACCGCGAGCAGGGGAGCAGAGTCCCATTCTTATCCGCCATGAGTATGCTGGACGCGAAAGATAACGAGCCGCGGAGCTACATGGAATTCGTGGATGTCCTTCGCCAGCACGGCGCGGCCCCGAGGGAGGACATGCACGCATTGTGGCGGAGGATCGTATTCAGCATCCTGATCTCAAACACGGACGATCATCTACGCAATCATGGCTTTTTGTGGGCGGGCCTCGCCGGATGGAGGCTTTCCCCCGCCTATGACCTAAATCCTGTGCCCGCCGACATCAGGCCGCGCATCCTTTCGACTGCGATTGATCTCGATGACAGCACTGCCTCACTGAGGTTGGCCCTCCAGGTTGCGGGCTACTTCGAGTTAGACGAGACCGAATCGCGAAGGATCGCGGCGCAGGTAGGCGCCGCGGTTGCGGCGTGGCGAAAGGTTGCCGTCAAACTCAGCCTCACGTCCACGGAGATCGACCGCATGGCTTCTGCTTTCGAACATGAAGATCTGAAGGCAGCGCTCGCACTTCGGAATCGGGTGTGACGCGCATGAGCTTAGATTGATGAGGTTGAAGTATGGCGCCCTTTGAAGAGCGTTCCCTCGTAACATGATGGAGTCAAGCTTAAGATAGTGAACGGAGGAATGGCAGAGCGGTTGAATGCGCCGGTCTTGAAAACCGTTAGAGTCGAAAGGCTCTCGGGGGTTCGAATCCCTCTTCCTCCGCCAGTTTAAGTAACTGATAATACTTAGCTTGCACGGATCACCTTTCAACTGTAGCGAGTTTGCGCTACAGTTGGGGTGTGCGCGACATCTACGTGAGGCACCGGAATGACTGCCGGTACGCCTCGCCGAACCCCAAAAAGCCGACGCGCCTGCCTGCCAGGCTGAACTTTGGCTGCGGCTGTCCAATCTATGCAAGGCTCCAGGTCCGGCATCCTGATCCTGGCATCGCGCCATTCGAGTTCAACGGCTCGTTAAGCAAACTCGGGGTGCGGGAGAAACTCGCGGCGGAAGAACTCGTCGAGCAATGGACAGTTCAATTCCTGTCAACCGGCGGCCGGACTCCTGATCCGAATACCTTCAAGAGCGTCGAACAGGCCATTCACGATTACCTCGCCGAGAAACGCGGAACGCTCGATGCGAGCAAAGAGAGCACGAAACTGACGATTCAGAAGATCGGCGGAATTCTCAAGCCGCTAACGCCGTTTCTGAAAGATCGCGGCATCGTGTATATGAAGGATGTGAAGACCGAGCACTTGTCGGCCTTTCAGGAGACATGGCTGGGCCGATTGGGTAAGAATCGCGAAACGGGCGAACTGGTGCGCCAGCAAAAGAGCCAGCTCGGCAAGCAGAAGAACCAGGAGTTTCTGAAAATGTTTTTCCGCCGCGCACGCGAACTCCGCTGGACTCCCGAGAACCCTGCAGAACTACTGCTTTCGGTGAGGACTCCGAGGATCGAGGTGAAGAAGAAGACGGCGGAGGAGAAGCAAAGGCTCATGGACGCGATTCCGCGCGCCTTCCCGAACATCGCGCAGTCCGTCACGGCATTTGTGCTGATTCAGAGGTACAGCGCACTGCGCCTGGTCGATGTCGTGACGCTGCGAACCGACGCCGTGCGCGAAGATGGCCTGATGATCATGAGCCAGGAGAAGAACGAGCAGCCTGTATTCGTGCCTCTCCCGCCTGTCGTGATCGATCTGATCGGCAAGCTTAAGCCGAAGAGCGCTGAGTATTTTTTCTGGACGGGCACTTCGACGATCAAAACAGCAGTCAACGACTGGTCGGAAAAGATGCGGCAGCTTTACGTAGAGGCCGGCATCGAAGGAAAGCGCACTCACGAATGGCGCGATACGCTTGCCATTGAGGTGCTTGAGGGCGGCGGATCGCTCGAAGATGTGCAGTTGCTGCTCGGGCATAAATCGCGTAAGACGACCGAGAAATACTACGTCGCTCTCACGAAGAAGAGAATGGAAAAGGCGATTGATGCCCGGCGCCGGACGTGGGACGCGGATGTAATCAGTGTTCCTGCGGCCGGGAGTTGAAAGACGGATAATGTTTGAAGGGTTCCACGATGTCTCTTGAACAGGCCATTCAGGAAATAATGCACGAGCTGCCGCCGCATAAACAGCGAGAGCTTTTCGATTACGCTTCGCGTCTTCAGGCCGAGAGCGCCAAAAAGCTTCCGTTCCGGAGTATCGAAGGCTTGTGGGCCCACCTGGGGATTTCACTATCGGCTGAAGAAATCGATGAGAATCAGCGTGAGATGTGGCGCGACTTCCCCAGGGAAGATATCTGATGCCGGGTGTCGTTGCCGATACCCACACCATCGTCTGGTATCTGTCGAAGGATTCCCGGCTGTCGTTGGCGGCTCATGCAGCGTTAACAGTGGCGACCACCGGCGGCGATCTTATCCACATTCCGTCGATCTGCCTGGTCGAATTGACCTACCTTTCCGAGAAGGGCCGGTTGCCTTCTGCTGCGCGTGAGGCGTTGGTCGAGGCATTGGACGATCCCTCAGGTCCGTGTACGCTCGTTCCGCTCGACCGGCTGGTGGCAGAGGCGCTGCAGCTCGTCCAGCGAACCGAAGTGCCGGATTTGCCCGACAGGATCGTCGCCGCCACCGCGTTGGCACTCCGAGTTCCGTTGATCAGCCGCGACCGAAAAATCCGTGCGTCGCAGGTACAGACAATCTGGTAGCAACACCTCACTTCTGACCCGCGAGGGCAATCCGCCGGTGAATTATCTCCGTGGACTCCGGCTCGCGGCCTGTCATCTTCTGCCATTCTCTGGCGAACACACTCAATGGGATCGTAAACGTTCGGTAGGGCCGTTTATACCGCTTGGGCTGGTACGAAACACAAATGCCATCCACCTGACTGAAGTACCGGCGCGCTTTCCAGTAGGACCACCTCAGGACGGCTGCAGCTTCGTTGACCGTCATGCTAGGTTCGACGCCGAGATCGAAAAGAACCCTGTGCAGCACTTCGCCGGTTTGAGACGCTGTGGGACCTTGCACGTCAAATGGTGTAGCTGCGATTGCCTGGCCTGCCATGGGTTTCACCAACGCGGGTCGTCATGCCGATGCGCCCTCACGCAAACGGCGTCTGTTCGAGTTGCTCGAACAGGTCCCTGCGCACCATGCACAGGCGCTGCTTTTCCACCAGCCAGAAGCCGGGTGCCATCCCGACTGCCTCTTTGAAGGTCAGCTTCATTTCGCGCATCCGGCGAATGTTTTCGCCGAACGTGTCTGGCGATCTTTGAGGGATGCCGACCGAGGTCAGTACTTTATCGCGGTTGTCGAGATACACCTGCATCTGATCGAACGTTTTTCCGTCACGTGCGATTGGGCCGAAATATTCGTTGATCCAGACAACCAGGCTCTTCTCCGCGGCGGTTTCTGCAATCGTCTTGAATCCGAGAAGCGTGTCATTCAACATTTCTCCGCCGCTGATCGGAATATGCACATAGACGCGCCGTCCCGCTTCGCGGAGAACCGCTGGAATATTCGATTCGACAACGTAGGTCCAAAACGGCAGGAACGCCGTCGCGCCGTTGTCGACAACGAACACTGCCTCCTCGTTCACGAAGCGGTCAACCAGCGCGTCGTAGCGGGAACGCATGACCACGCCGTCCTAGTTGACGAGATCGAGCTTATCTACCGGGAGAGCTTTGTATTGGGCGAGTGACCGATTGACGCGGAATCCGTCCATCCACTGCCAGTCTTTACCGAACGGCTGTGGCCGCGTCCTGATATGCAGGCGCAGATAGCCTTTCACGTCGTCCATGTACAGTTTGTCCGGCGGCGGGTTGGTGATCTTGCCATCAGAGTGAACTGCTCGGCAGAGAGTCGCCATCCTCTTCTCGAACGTTCCGTAGACAATCATGCACTGGGCGTGGCGCAGCAGTTGGGGCGATTCGTCGCGGAGCATTGCGATATCGTCGTAGACGTGGTCGATGTACTCGGCCATCGCCTCTTCAGTCAAGCCAGCCGTCACCTTGTCGAATCGTGCGGAGAATTTCTCCCACATTGCCGTCATGCCGTGGCGGCTCTGGCCAATGAAGGACGCGATCTCCTGAAATCTGTGTCTCGTCAGCGTCCGCTCGATCCTGAACATCGTTGTGCCGGAACGTATTTGTTGCGCATGAAGACTCGACGCTATGGGCCGCTTTTTCACTTCAGCCTCCTCTATTGTTGGCGCGTCCCCACCCATGTGCCTGAGTCGCCGTTCGTGCAGCCTCCAGACGGTGCAACGTAGGCGCCGCTGGCAGAATTGCCATCACTGGAGACGCTACCCGAGAACGTCACAACTTGACCGTTTTCATTGAGAGTCATTGAAAGCGCACTTCCGGAAACAGTTCCGCTGGCGACGGCTGACGTTGCACACGGAGTACCGCTCAAACTCAATTGACCGGAGATGGTGTTCCCGCTCTGCGTCAGCTGGCCGGACGCTCCAGACTGAAATCCATAAACGTTTGACTGCGCGGTAAAGTTCCAATAACCGGTAAGCCCGGTTGCTTGCGTGTCGAGAGAGATCACGACGCCTGACTGTGTCTGCACACCGCCAACGCTAGCCTGAAGAGGCACGTCTCCGGTGCCAGCGCCGGATGGAACGGTCAGGTTGATTTGAAACAGCCCAGCGCCCGATAATCCCGCGAAAGTCGACGTAACGCCGACACTATTGATGAGAAGGTTGACGGGGTTCGTCGTTGGTGCCGCGCCAGAGAATGCCTGGCCAGCCGGAACCGAAGGAATAGTCGACCCGAATCCAACGCCGAAAAGTTCAACAGTGTCGCCTGCCTTCGCGGCCACCGTGGGATAACCGAGGGAGTTTCCTGTTGGTCCAAGTATGTCGTAGGCTCCTCCGCCGTAGGCACCAGAGCCGTCCGATCTTGGGATAATCCCCGCCACATGTTTCGCGTCAAGCAGAACGAACGATGGGGCGAGCTGGGCGAGGGTCACGGACGCGGTTGTGCTCCCGCTGCCCGTTGTAACAGTCACAGGGACCATTCCGATAACCGTGTCGTCTGGCGCTTGGAAGTTGATCTGCCCAGAGCTGACGAAGGAAAGATACGCGGGCTTCCCATTGATTTTCACGCTGGTGCCTGCCAGGGACGTTGGAAAATTTCCGGTCCAGCTCGCTCTAGAACTCGCCAGATTTGTGCCGTAGATAGACGCCCATTCGCCTGGCTGAATGACGCTTACCGTGCTGTCGAGCGGAACGATCCCTTCGGATGAAATCAGCGGCGGCGGCGGACCGATCCGCGTGATGTTGTTGCTGCCGGCATTCGCGACCCACATATTGGTGCCATCAAACGTTAGTGCAGTGGGGTTTGTTCCAACGGCGTAGCTGCCCACGACCGCTCCTGTTGCTGCGGACAGCACGGACACCGTGCTGGCGAATTGATACCCTGAATAAAAATTTGTCACCCAAATATTTGCCCCATCAAAGGCCATGCCTCGGGGATTGGGCCCTACGCCATATGTATGAATAACGGTGCCGGTAGCTGCCGATAGCTTCGCCACCTCACTGCTGCCCCAGATCGCCACCCAGACATTTGTTCCGTCAAAGGCCATGCCTTGGGGGTTCAGGCCCACCGGAAACGTGCTCACAAGAGCTCCCGTAGAGGCGAGCAGCTTCGAAACGCTGTTGCTGGCATCGTTCGCCACCCAGACATTTGTTCCGTCGAACATTATGTTTTGGGGGTTTGTTTCGACGGGGAAGATGCCCACGGTAGCTCCCGTGGCGGGGAGCAGTTTCGTGACGGTTCCGCTCCCATTATTCGTAACCCAAATGCTCGTCCCATCGAAGAGGATGCTTTGAGGGTTTTGTCCCACCGGAAAGGTGCCCACGACTGCCCCCGTGGCTGCAAGCAGCTCGGTGACGGTCCCGCCGCTATTATTCGTCACCCAGATGTTCACGCCGTCAAAGGCTATACCGCTCGGGCTTGCGCCTGTGGGGTAGGTCGCTAATATAGCTCCGGTGGATGCCAGCACCTTCGTCACCGTGCCGTCGCCCTGATTTGCCACCCAGATATTCGCCCCGTCGAAGGTCAGCGCAGAGGGGCTTTTGCCGACGGCGTAAGAATTGATGACGTCGCCCTGCGCTCCTAACCGCGGCACGAAAAGGATCACGAGTATCAACGAAAGAGCAAGCAGCCTGAGGGGATTCACCATGCGATCAATCGGCGGATACATTATTATTGCGCCCTTCAGCGCAAGAGAAGGCGCGCCCCATGGGCGAGAAGAAATTTGTCGAGGTCCTTGAACCCGATGGAAGTGAGACCATAGTGGTTCCGAAAAGCATTCATGATGCGTAGAAACTCTCTGTAGTCGTAGCTGCCCCGCCGGTATTTAGTGAAGTTGTCCTGTTCACGGTACCGCCAAAGACAAGCATCGATCTCCGAGGAGTAAATCGCGAATGCGTCTGGATTATGCCAGCTACAGTACTTGCTCGCAAACGAGAAGTAGTTCCGCTTGACCTCTTTGCAATCGATAATGCGCTCAGCTGCATCCGGGGACCCCTGCTGGAGGAGAGCATCCAGTCCGGCAATGCCCGCTATGTGCCGAGCAACTGCTGAAATGTGAGGGTCACGCACTCCAGCGCCGTAAAGCTTGTTGAGCGCAATGACTTTCAGCAGCACTTCGGGGAGTGCTTTGTTCCCCGGAAACTGGCTGAACAACAGCCCGAGCGCCTCCTCGTCCAGCGAGTTCTCCTGATCGAATTTGTCGGCTTCTTCTTTGATGAGCTGCGCTGTCGGACAGGGCAAGTGCACCATGGTCGAGACCTCCGTCTAGCTTATTATCGGTCTCAAATTGGGGCGTACCCGAAAATATGGCTACGCGCGGCAGGCGACGACGGGAGTCAAGCCCTGCGAATCGCCGGTCAAATGGCGTCACGAAGGGCAGCTTCATCGGGACGAGTCCGTCCGGATGACAGTGCCAGCCAATTTGGCAACTGTGCAGCCGGATATCTTCCGCTGGGGGCGGTATAATGGCCTCGGCGTATGGGAGCGACGTCCGATACAGCGGCATTCGAACAAGGGATTCGGCCACTGATGGAGATTGTATTGCCCGACAAGAGGGACGCTGTCATGGGGTTCCGCGCTGATCCGCAGCTTCAGGCCCGCATCGAAGAACTGGCCCGAAAGTCAACAGAAGGCCAACTGACAGAAGAGGAACGGGCGGAGTACTCGGGTTTCGTTCGCGCAAACAAGTTTGTCGCCATTCTTAAACGGCAAGCTTCCCGTCTCGGCTAAGCCAGCCCATTGATGGTCGGAGCCAGGACGAGAGCGCAGGTCCGCGAACGCGCCAAGATGCCTGCGAATATTGTCAATTGCGTCAGGACGACTCGCCGCGGGCCGCACTGCATATCGAGCATATCGTTCCGAAGATTCATGGCGGGACCGACAATCCCGACAACCTTGCCCTTGCCTGCATCGATTGCAACCTGCATAAAGGAACGAACCTGACTGGCATCGATCCGCAAACGAACGAGGTTACTGAGCTATTCCATCCCCGGCGGCAAAACTGGGAGGACCATTTCGAGTGGCGGGGAATTCATCTGATCGGAAAGACTGCCGTCGGCAGGACGACAGTCCTGCGTTCTCGGCATGAATTCCGAGGACCAGATCGCGCTGCGCGGTTCGTGATCTTCCCGAACCGCATTGCGCAGGCCCGCGCGAGGCGGCGTGCTGCGGGAATGCGCGATTAGACTTCCGATGACTCCCGATCTGAACACACCCGAGGTAGCATGGGAAGGGAACGGACGGGTTCGAAGTTCAAATTCACTGTAGCGAGTTTGTATGTCAAAGCTGCCAAAACTGCCGTTTTGATGCAAATTGCGCCAATCGTGCTAGTTAAAAAATCAATAACTTATGCGTAATCAGTCAGTTACGGACCAGCGAATCCCTCTTCCTCCGCCATCTTTTTTCTCTTCTTCAGAACAACAGCTTCGCAGCCCACTGCAGTTCACGCGGATCGGCGGCGCTGCCGATCACGCCGAAATTCGCCGCGCCGAAGATTCGTCCGGGCAGATTGAAATTCGCGCGGTTCAGCGAATTGTAGGCGTCGAGCCGAAGTTGCAGTCTCAGGCGCTCGTGTAACGTTGCTTCTTTCTGAAGCGACAGGTCGAGGTCAATCAGATCCGGTCCGGTAACTACGTTACGTCCCGCAGTACCATACGTGCCCATCGCCGGAATCGCGAAAGCCGCGGTGTTGAACCACTCGGCTGGAGTCTGCGGGCCGCTGTCGGGATTGCCGATGAGATTGGGCCGCTCCAGATTATTGCCGCTGACCAATCCGGTGGGAGACACATTCTGGCCCGCAGCCGATGAAAGATTGATCGTAAACGGCGCGCCACTCTGCGCCGTGAACACTTCAGCAAGTCGCCAGCCGCCGATCGCGGCGTCGAGCCAGCCGGTTTTGTTTCTACCGAAAGGCAAATCGTAGACTGCATTCGCCGTGAATCGCCGGCGATGATCGAAACTGGACAGTCCCTTTTCGAGATTCATCGCATACGGGTCTTCCGGCAGGTTGTACTCGGCGTTGGTCGTTCCGGCGTCGGAAGCGTCGTCCATCGATTTCGACCACGTATAGGTGGAGTCGAACGACAAGCCATGGTTGAAGCGATGGGTCGCCTTCACGGTCAGCCCGTGAAAGGTCGCCCAGCCATCCCAGCGGATCGCGCTGAATGCGGCCAGTTCCGGAAATGGACGCGGTCCGCCGAACACCGCGGGCACATTGACCGCAGTGGCACTGTCGGCATGCACGGTGCGCGAACCGACATAGCTGATCTCGAGGGACGTGTTGCCGCCGAACGTCTTCTGGAGGGCAGCGTTCCACACTTCGTTGTACTCGATGGCGAAGTTGTGATTCACGCCGTTGGCCCCGATGGCTCCGGTGGGACTGAAGTTGAGAATGTTTTCGGTGGTGTATGCGGGTTTCGCAGGATTTGCCACTGTCTTCACAAGAAAGAACGGGGCGTTCTCGGCAAGGTTCTGCAGGATGCTGTACGAGGCCTGGTTGGTATAGATGCCGAATCCGGCGCGGAAGACGGTGTTCTCGAAATGCGGCAACTGCCAGGCGAGACCCAGCCGCGGAGAAAGGCGCAGGCTCTTCGGCGTCAACAGGCTGTTGTTCCAGCCGACACTTGCCGCGGAAACAACCGGGATCGGGCTCAGCGCCGCGAGAGCCGCGGCAGCCGGAGGAAGAGCGGCGGGATTGCCTGCGACCACAAGCGCGGGTCCGCCCGGAGCGGAGATATCGATATCGGAAGTCTGATCGGTTCGGGCGTAAAGGTTCTCGTTGAACTCGTAGCGAAGTCCGAAATCCAGCTTCAGGCGCTGCGTCACCCTCCAACCGTCTTCCACATAAAAATGAGCCCAGCTTGTATGCGCGTTTTCGGCGCCTTCGCCGATTCCCACCTGCGCCTGCGACGGATCACCCAGCAGGAAATCCGCCAGCGGGTTCCCACTGTAAGCACCGCTATAGGTGTAAACGCCGCGCGCGTCATTCGGAAAGGCAGGATTGAAGTTCAGGTGGAAGAAGTATCCGCCGAACTTGATCGCGTGTGCGCCGCGCTGAATGGAGACGTTGTCGAAGATTTCGTAATTGCGATCGACGCGGCTGCTGAAACCCGCGGCCGATCCGATGGTCGTAAAGGCGTTGCTCAGCGAAACCTGCGGATATCCCATGTCGCTCGGATTCGCTGTCGTCCCCTGCAGCCCGTACTGTGAGGCAAAGGGAGCGCCCGCGTTGGGATCGCCCTGGCCTCCCGATACCCGCAGGAAACCGAAGCGAAATTCGTTCTGCATATTTGCGGATACGGAATGCGTCTCGCCGGCCGACACGTTCGCCGAATGCGTTGTCAGATTGCGTCCGAAGCCGGGCAGAAGCGCTTCGTTGAGCACACTGGAGCCGAAAGGATCGAATTCGTTCGCGTTCAGCGCGGATGCCCGCACGTAAGCAGTGTCGTTCGAGGAAAACTGATGGTCGATACGCGCGTCGTACTGGTTGTTGTCGTTTGTCTGTTTGTCGACAGCGAGGAGATTGTTGGCCGTTCCCGGCAGGTTGGGCAGGGGCAGCTTTGCCAGCAATGCCACTGCGGCCGGGTCCAACGGTACGTTGATTGTGTTGTTGGGGAAGGGCGTACCGCCAGTCGGATTGACAACAGGCGTGGTGAATATGCCGCTCCGCTGCGCCGCCGTCGGGACGCTGAAAAGCTGCGCGATCGAATCGCGGATCCTCTGCCCGTCGTAGTTCAGGAAGAAGAACGTTTTGTTCTTTATGATCGGGCCCCCAACCGCACCGCCGAACTGATTCTCCTGAAACGGCGTTGCCTGGTTGGGAGCGGCAAAAAAATTCCGCGCGTCGAAGACGCTGTTCCGCAGGAATTCGTACAAGCTTCCGTGCAGGCTGTTGGCGCCGGACTGGGTGATGACGTTAATGACGCCTCCCGACTTGCCTCCGAACTCCGCGTCGTAATCGGTCTTGGCGATGTTAAATTCGCGGATGGCGTCCGGCGGAGGGTTCAGCACCACGTTGTTGTAATACTCATCCGTAACGCTGACTCCATCCACGAGGAACAGATTGTGGCCCGTCCGCTGGCCCAGGATGTTGATCAGCTTTCCCGTCTGTTGCAATGAATCGCCGCGCGTTCCACCGGGAGGATTTACCACTCCTGAGCCGAGGAGCGCCAACTCCAGAAACTCACGGTCTTTTACCGGCAGGTCGGTGACCTGCTGATTGTCAATGACATCTTTGAGCTGCGCCGATTCGGTCTGCAACAAGCCGGGGAATCCTTCCACAATCAACGTTTCGGTCCGCTCGCCGAGGACCATGGAGAACTTCACATTGATCCGATCGCCGGCGTGCAACTGCACGTTTTGCTGAATCGCCTGTTTGAAACCCTGCGCGGTGGCGCTGATGTCCCAGGAGCCGGGCGTGAGATTAGAGAGCAGATAGTCGCCGCCTCGTCTGGTTGCGGCGCTCAGCTTCAGTCCGGTAGCGGTATTGGTCGCCGTAATCATCGCGCCGACGATTGCATCTCCGGCGGGGTCTGACACCACTCCGCTGACGTCCGCGACGTTCATTTGCCCGGAACAGAACGTGACCGAGAGGAAGAAAATCGCGAACGTCGTGAGAACGAAGTGGGTCAGAATCTTTTGCACAAGATATCGATCGGTCAGGCGGCGTTCTCCAGGCACGGCAGGCTCAGCGTAAAGGTGCTTCCGCGCCCCGGAGTACTGGATACGGTCAGCCGCCCCTGCATGGCTTCCGCGATGCTCTGTGACAACGGCAGTCCGAGCCCTGTACCGTGAATTTGCGCGGCCAGCACGGCGGGACTGCGATAGAACGGCTCGAAGATATGAGGCAGATCGGACGGCGCAATGCCGATTCCCCGGTCCGACACGCTGATGCGAACCTCTTTCCCCGACAACCCATGTTCCTGCGCGGAGGCTCGAATGCCGATCCACTTTTCTCCGTTGCCGTACTTCAGGGCATTCGTAATGAGGTTCTGCAGGCATTGCGAGAGCGCCTCGGAATCGCCGGCCACCATCGGCAGCTTTTCGGGGACATCGCACTCCACTTCCGCGTGAGCCGCCTCAATCATGCCTGCGGATCCCGCGAGCGCCGCATCGATAATCCGATGCACATCGAGTGGGCGCAGGTTGTAGCGCAGACGACCCTGGCGCGTGGCGGCAAAAAGCAGGATTCTCTCTACGAGACCGTAAAGCTGTCTGGCCTGAGTGCCGATGACAGCTCCATACTGCGTCATCTGTCTGCCCGTGGCGACCACGCCATTGCAGATGTTGTCCGCCCCGGAAATGATCACGGTCAGCGGCGTCCGCAATTCGTGCGATACCGCCGTCACAAAATCCATCTGCAGTTGGGCCAACCGCTGGGCGCGATGGCTGGTTACGATCAGCATGGCCATGTTGATCGCCAGCACGAGCAGCACTCCAAAACCGATCGCCAGATCGCGGCGGCGCATCTCAACCACAAAAGCTCCGAGTGCGCCTCCCCTGCGGTGTCTTACAATCAGTCGCCAGTCCGCGTCGTTCGGCGTCTCGCCGAGAAACGGAAACCAGGAAATCTTGACCGATGCATCCGGCCCTTTGTTATCCGGCGGTACGTGGAACACATGTACGGGCGATGCTCCGGTGTGGTCACGAGCCTTGGCGAAAAGGCTGATCGTTCCGTCCGCATCCGTGGGCTCGGGGCTTCCGAAGCCCGGATCGGAGGAATACATCACCTGGGTCGAAGGCTTTCCGGATGTATTTTCGGCAACGACAGCGACCAGGTAATCAAGTCCATCCGTGCCCTGGAAATATGTACGAGACAAATCGGCAAGCACCCTGGTGCGGATTTCCGCTTCGTTTAACTCGATCGCGATCCAATCCACCGACGGCCCTGAAGCAGACCCGGAAATCACCGGATGGAACAGCGCGAGAATGTCCGGTTCGAAACGCCAACCCGCGGCGGGATCGTCGTTGCCGAAGATTCCGTATGCCGGACTCTGACCGGAACGTTCATGGCGAGCCTGCTGCAGCGCGCGTATACGCAGAAACCCAGCGGAGGTGTTCTGCAACTCAACGCGGAGCGGCGCGAAACGGGAGGGCCAGGCTTCCGGCTCGAACCGCTCGGCGGGAGAATTCAAATGGAGGGCCGTTCCGTCCGATTTCAGCAGATAGACGTTGGCAACCAGTCCGGGATATTTTGCCACTGCCTTCCATTCGGCAAATCGCCTGACATACTGGCCGACGTGCGCCGGTGCGTCCTCGACGGGGTCGATCCGCAGCGACAATCCGATCTCAGAAAAATAGCGGAAGAAATCCTTCTGCCAGTTCATCATCGACATCTGCAGACTGTCGGCGAGCCGAACCGCGGTTGCTTCGCTGACGCTGGTGCTCCACCGATATTCGAGAACCGCCAACGCGGCAACGATGATGGCGCTTGGAATAACAACCGCAGTTGAAATTGTGCGGGCTTTAAACGGCAATCTCATGGCTCGGGCCTGAACTTATAGCCGAGGCCCTGGACGGTGAGAATGAACTCAGGCTCTTTCGGGTCATCCTCCAACTGCTGGCGGAGGTTGGCGATCCGCATATCCACGGTACGCGTCTGGATTTTGCCTTCGTAGCCCCACACGTCTCTCAGCAGCACATCGCGGGACAGCGTCTCGCCGCGATGTTCAATCAGAAACCGCAGCAGCTGGAACTCGCGCGCGGAAAGGTCCACAACGCTGCCCTTCCTGGTCACTTCCGTGCCGCGCATATCGACGCGGACCGAGCCGAATTCATAGATGCTGAGAGGCGCTTCTTTCACAGAAGCGCGCCGAAGCAGGGCTGCGACCCGGGCCATCAGTTCACCCATGTTGAATGGTTTGGTGACGTAGTCGTCGGCGCCGATCTTCAGACCGTTGACTTTGTCTTTACTGCTGCCGAGGGCCGTCAGCATAAGAATCGGAGTGGCGTGGCCCGCCGTACGAATGGCCCGGCAGACCTCAAATCCGTCCTGATGCGGAAGCATTATGTCGAGAATAATCAGATCGAGCGGCGGAGAAGAGGACGAAACAGGACTGGTCGCTCTTTGTAATCCTTCGCGGCCGTCGGAAGCGTGTTCGACTTCGTAACCCGCGTTCCTCAGGCTGTCGCTGATAAAGAGCCGCAGGGCTTCTTCGTCTTCCACCAAAAGGACGCGGCTATGGACGGTTGCACTCGCGGGCACTCACTCTCCACGGACCATATTACCCATATCACTCACAGGGCATGTTCGTTCCCGGCAGTTTTTACAACATCGATACACCGCGTTCCTCCACATCTTTATACCGTTGTGAATAGCAGGCTTATGCGCTTTTATCTGAGACGGAACGCGAGGTGTTTTTTCCCACTTCCTGTTCTTGTACTGCTTCCGGTTCTTTTTCTGGCGGCTTACGCGGCAATCGGAGGCAACGTGTCCGGAACCGTTAAGGACCGCACCGGCTCCGTGATTTCGCGGGCTACCGTCACCGCGGTCAATCTCGATACCGGCGTGCGCCAGACTATCGAAACCAACAATGCCGGCGTATTTTCCTTTGCCGGCCTTGCGGTAGGCCACTATGACATTGAGATTGTCGATACAGGATTCAAACCTTATCGGCGTTCCGGCGTCGCGGTGGATGTCAACAGCGCCCTGATCGTGGATGCGGTACTGGACGTGGGCGAAAGGTCCGAAACCGTTACGGTGAAGGAGTCCGAGGCACAGGTGGAAACGGCCAGCACTCAACTGGGGGACGTAATCGCCTCCTCCAGCGTGGCAGCTCTCCCGTTAAATGGCCGCAGTTATACAGACCTGCTGGCGCTGCAGCCGGGGGTGGTGCCCATAACGACCATCACCGCCCTTACGGTGCAGGGGCTGGGGCAGAGCGTGTTTTCTCCCTCCGGCGATTTGAACCCGGGCACGCTTTCCATCAATGGCCAAAGGGAATCCGCAAATGGCTTCATGATCAATGGCGCCGATGCTGAAGAGACAGGCAGCATGACTGCCGCCATTATTCCCGATCTTGACGCGATCGCCGAATTCCGCATTCTCTCCGACAATTTCGACGCAGAGTACGGCAGATATACCGGAGGGCAGATCAATGTCATCACCAAATCCGGCTCGAATCAGTTTCATGGTGACGCCTTCGAATTCCTGCGGAATACCGATCTCGACGCGCGCAACTTCTTCTCTCCCACGCGCGGCACATTCATCCAGAACCAGTTTGGGGGCACAGCGGGCGGTCCGATCGTGCGCAACAAGGTATTTTTCTTCTCGGATTATCAGGGCACACGTCAGATTCAAGGGACCGATACCGGATTGATCGCAATGCCTTCGCCTGTGGACCGGACCGGCAACCTGTCGGATCAGGCGAGCTCGCTCACCGGCACGGTAGGCGGGTCCTACTTTGCGAACCTGCTGGCACAGAAGCTCGGTTATCCGGTCAGTGCGGGAGAGCCTTACTATACGCCCGGCTGTACCAATTCCGCGCAGTGCGTTCTTCCGAATGCCATTGTCCCGCAGAGCGCCTGGTCCGCGCCGGCGCAGAATCTGCTGAAGTATATTCCCGCGCCCAATCTCCCCGGCAACGTATTTTCGACCTCCGCTTACAACCAGATTCTGAACGACGACAAGATCGGCGAACGAGTGGATGCCAACACGCGATGGGGCACAATATTCGGATATTATTCGCTCGACAATTACACGCTGAACAACCCATATCCAACTGCCCAGGGAGGAGCCAATCTGCCGGGGTTCAATGCGTTCAACACGGGCCGGGGCCAACTGGCAGTGCTGGGCGACACAAAGGCCTTTGGAGCAACGGCGGTAAACGAATTCCGCCTCAGCTACACGCGTGACGCAAACGATCTCGGCAAGCCCGCCGGAGGCCTCGGCGTGAGCACGGCCTCACAGGGTTTCGTGACCGGACCGGGTACGCTCGGCATTGTCCCTCTCGCGCCTCAAAGCGAGGGAGTGGAAAATGTCATCTTCAATAACTTCACCATCGGGTCCGATCCCGACCGTTTTTACCAGATCAACAATAACTTCGAAGTCAGCGATAACTTTTCCAAAGTGCTGGGCAATCACACGCTGAAAACCGGCTTCCAGCTGGATGCCTATCAGATCAACACTTATCCCTTCGCCGACCTGAACGGCAGCTTCAATTTCTATGGAACCGAAACCGGCGTGGACTTTGCGGATTTCCTCCTGGGCATCGCGAGTCAATACACGCAGAACGATCTCCGCCCGTTTTACGGCCGCAACAAGTATGCGGCTGTATATGCGCAGGACAGCTGGCGCATCGCATCCAGCCTCACGCTGAACCTCGGTCTGCGCTGGGATCGTAATGAGCCGTGGTACGAAAAATACAACAACAACATCACCTTCGTACCCGGCGAACAATCCGCCGTTTTTCCCGCCGCGCCGACCGGCATCGTATATCCGGGCGATCCGGGAATTTCGCGCACACTGGCGCCTCCCGGGAACCGCGACTTCGCTCCGCGGCTCGGTCTGGCCTGGTCGCCGCAGTCGCAACGCAATTCACTTGCCGGGAAGATTTTCGGAGGGCCCGGCAAAACCAGCATCAGGGCCGGGTATGGAATTTATTACGCGGCCATTCAGGGCGAAACACTGGGACTGATTGCGGACAACGCGCCGTATGGATTCACGTACACGAGTCCGGCGCCCCCGCTGTTCAGCACTCCGTTTGTGGACGCAGCAACAGGCAACGTGGAGGGCCAGCGTTTTCCGGCGCAACTTGCGCCTCTCAGCGCATCCATTAGCAATCCGGATCCCAGCCTGGACTTCTCGCAATTCGAGCCGATCAGCGCAATACCCGGCTACAAAACCACCAACACAATACCTTACACCGAATCCTACATGGTCTCCCTGCAGAGGCAGTTGGGAAATAATACGCTGCTGAGCATGAGTTATGTCGGCAATCAGGCCCATCATCTTCTCGTTCTGGAAGCTGCGAACCCCGGCAACCCCGCGTTGTGCCTGAGCCTGAGCCAGCCGAACCAGGTGGCGCCCGGCTCCGCTACCTGCGGGCCCTTCGGCGAGAGCACCGAATATACGAGCGCGTCGGGGCAAACGATCAACGGCACGCGCGGGCCGCTGGGGCCGGCTTTCGGAAGTGTCAGCTACCAGACGAGCATTGGAAACTCGAATTACAATGCGTTTGAAGCCAGCCTCCATCACACCAGCGGGCGACTGCAACTGCTTTTGAGCTATACATACAGCAAAGCGATCGACCAGGCTTCGAACCTGGGGGATCAGGTGGACCCCTTCAATACAAACCTCAGCCGCGGGCTCTCCTCCTTCGACATGAGGCAGAATTTTGTGGCCAGCTACGACTACAGACTTCCATTCGAGCGTCTTTTCCACACACGCCGGCGTTGGGCGGACGGCTGGTCGATCTCGGGTATCGCCCGTTTCAGTAGCGGACTCCCGGTGACTTTTTACAACTACACGGATACGTCTCTCCTGGGTACGCAGGGAAATGGCATCAATAATCTGGCCGTGGATCAGTTGGAATACACCGCGGGACCGCTTGACCTGAATCACAATCCGCGTAATGGAACCGCTTATTTCAATACCGCACTCTTCAATTTGCCGCCGCTCGGATCCCCGGGCAACAGCGGCCGGCGCCTCTTCTCCGGACCCGGCATCGAGAATTTCGATCTGACCTTACAGAAGAATGTCAGGCTCGCGGAATCGAAATCTTTGGATTTGCGTCTGGAGGTTTTTAATGCCTTCAATCACGCCCAGTTTTATGGAGCCGGTTCGGTGGATGGTAATATCAGCAGCCCGACATTCGGTTATGTCGTGAGCGCCGCGGCGCCCCGGCTGCTTCAGATCGCCGCAAAGCTGCATTTTTGACAGACCGGACAAGAAACTTCCTCACCTTGCCGTATGAGAGCCGGCGTCAGACTGCCTGACGGCGGCGACGATACGGGAACGCCTTCGGCGCAAATGTTCCGGCGTAGTTGAGAACCACGACCGGAAGGTTCGCGGGACGCTGTTGAACGGCGATGGCCGATTAATTCGTCAGGATAATGTTGCCGACAGCGGTGTTCGATGCCGGAACGTGGTAGAAGCGGTAAGCTTCTTTGGCGTCATCATTGAGCGCGCCGCGCATGACGTGCCACATCACGAGTTCGATTCCCTCGGCGCCGGCTTCGCGCACATATTCCTTATGCGGGATTTCCGCCAGTCCCTTCGGATCGGAGGTCAACCGGTCGAGAAAGCTCTTGTCGAAGGCGCTGTTGATCAGTCCGCAGCGTTCGCCGTGAATCTGGTGCGACATGCCTCCGGTACCGAAGATGACGACGCGCATGTCTTTCGGATATTCCTCGACTGCCTTGCGGATCGCGCGGCCGAGAGCGAAGCAGCGATGCCCCGAGGGTGGCGGATAGGTAACCACATTCACGGGTATTGGAATCACCGGGCAGGGCCACTCCTTCACCTGGCCGAACATCAACGACAAAGGAACCGTGAGACCGTGATCCACTTCCATCTCGTTGACGATCGTCATGTCAAATTCATTGAGGATCAATGACTCGACGAGGTGCCAGGCGAACTCCGGATCCCCGTAAACCATCGGCACGGGCCGCGGTCCCCAACCTTCATCGGCAGGCTTGAACTCAGGCGCGACGCCAAGACAGAACGTCGGAATATACTGCAGCGAAAACGCCGTCCCGTGATCGTTGTAGACCTCGATCACAATGTCGGGTTTGAGGTCCGCCAGCACCTTCTGCGCTTTGGCGAAACCTTCGAATACCGGCTTCCAGTAATCCTCGCCGGTTTTTCCCAGATCGATTGCAGCCCCAATAGCGGGTACGTGCGAACAGCCAACGCCGGCGACGATCTTTGCCATTAAACAGTCCCCTTTTTCTCTGCCGCCTGCTCGGCCTTGCTCCGATTACCCTGTATCGAGCGCCCGCCGCCGATCATCATGTTCCGGTAGTTCTCGCGCGTGGTGCCGGCCATGGAAGCGGCCATCATTTCAAAAGAGAACCCGGACGTCGCGCCGAGCTTCGAAACGTAATAGATATTGCCGCCTTCCTGGATCATCTTCAGCCAGTTGCGGTCGAGCACAGCCTGACGCTGCGCTTCCGTCAGCTTGAATCGATTCAGATAAGCCGGCTCATCCGCGAGGAAGGCTTTACGGTTTTCGTCCTTCATCAGCGACATGCAGAAATTATTCAGGTGGTAGCCTTTGGCGCAGGCATGCTTGTCGAACAGGTACGTGCCTGGTATATCGGAATACTCTTCAGATTTGCTCATTTGTTTTAACTGTGCGGATCGTTTTAGTTGTGCGCGTCCCGACTGTACGGAGCTTCGTCCGCAAATTCGACGCCGAGCTCTTTCAGCTTTGCCCGGAGACCGTACATATCGAGCCCGAGGTCTCCGGCGCGCAACCGCTCCCGGTTCTTCTCTTCTTTGATGCGCCGCTGATCGCTGAGTTTCGCCACTTCCGCGGCCCGCTCGCGCGGCACAACGACTACACCGTCGACATCGGCAACGATTACGTCACCGGGGTGCACGATTGCGCCCGCGCAGACGACCGGAATGTTCACGAATCCCGCCGTCGCCTTGACGGTACCCTGCGCGGAAATAGCTTTCGACCAAACCGGAAATTCCATTGCCGTCAGATCGGCGACATCGCGAACGCCGGCATCGATGATCAACCCGGCGCAGCCCCGCACGCGCAACGAAGAAGCCAGCAGTTCTCCGAACATTCCATCGGTCGATTCGGCGGTCGTCGTGACGACCAAAACATCGCCCGGCTGACAGACTTCCACCGCGGCGTGGATCATCAGGTTGTCGCCCGGCTGGCAGGATACGGTGACGGCCGGGGCTCCGATTTTCGCGCTTGGGTATATCGGTCTCATGTACGGCTTCATCAGGCCCTGCCGCCCCTGTGCTTCATGCGCGGTGGCAACGCCAAGATCGCGAAGAAGGTCCATGACCTCCCGGTCCGCTCTGCGAATATTGCGATAGATAACAGGCTTCATTTCGATGTCAGAAGATTCTCAAAGCTATGATATATCAAGGCCTGTAAACTCCCGCCGTTGGCGGAACTTGACAGGACCGACCGGCGCGGATATCGTTGCTAGTTGCCTTCGTCAAGGTTTACGCCGGCCTCAGGTTTTCTTTGTGATTTAAGGAATTTTTCGGAATGTCTCTATTTGAAATTTGTCAGTGGATTCAGGACACGTCGATCGGAACGAGTATTCGCGAGTCGACATATGTTTTTCCGTTGGTCGAAGCTACGCACGTCATAGGTCTGGCGATATCGGTGGGCACCATCACGATTGTCGATCTGCGGCTCGTCGGAGCGGTGATGAAAAAAGAGCCGGTCACGGATGTGATTGAACAGCTCCAGCCCTGGACATTAAGCGGATTTGCCGCAATGTTCATCAGCGGGATTCTGCTCTTCTGGTCGGAAGCCGCGCGGTTGTACCCCAGCTACAGCTACCGGACGAAATTTGTGTTTCTGTTTCTCCTCGGCGTGAACGCCCTCTACTTCCACAGCAAGACGTATAAATCTGTGCATCAGTGGAATAATGACGCCATCACTCCATTCGGAGCGCGCATGGCGGGCTGGATCGGCATCACGTTCTGGGCGGTCGTGATCTTCATGGGCCGCTGGACCGCCTACAACCTGAAGTAAAGGAATTTTCGAATGACTCTCCTTGAGCTTTTCCGGTGGTTCGATGCCACGCCAATCAGCGTGGTGATCCGCAATTCCACTTACATCTTTCCTGTAGTCGAAGTCTTCCATTTGTTCGGTCTGACGTTGCTGCTGGGTACGGTCACAGTAATCGACCTGCGTATGCTCGGCGTCGGCATGAAAAGGCAGTCCGTAGCGGAAGTTGCCGGCCAACTGGGACCGTGGACCATGGGTGCCGCGCTGCTGACTATCGTGAGCGGCATCCTGCTGTTCCTCTCCGAGGCCATGAAGTGCTACAGCAATGCTGCTTTTCCGTACAAGATGTGGTTCCTTCTGGGCGCTCTGCTGGTTTATTTTTTGATCCAGCGCAGGATCACGTCGCCTGGTTCGAAGGTGGGACCGTTCGCGCTGAAAACGGTCGCCATTCTTTCGCTGTGCCTCTGGTACGGCGTCGCACTCGCCGGCCGCGCCATCGCGTTCGTGTAAAGCCTGCCCTGCGGAGTTAATGAGCACCGAACCCTACGTCGAGCAGGATCATCACCCTCATCCCCTGCAGTTCGCCATGCCGGATGGGGCGATCGATGCTCATATGCACGTGATCGGTCCGTTCGACCGGTTTCCGTTGTCACCCAAATCTCAATACAAGCCCTTCGCGGCGACGTGGCAGGAGCAGAAGGAAATCCTGGTAGACGGGATTGGCTTCTGGGGATTTGTGGTCGTTCAGGCCACCTGCCATGGCGCCGACAACAGCGTGGTGGTCGACGCGTTGGAGCATATGGAGGGCAGGGCAGCCGGAGTCGCCAGCGTCACGGAAGACGTTACTGTCGAGGAATTGAAGCGTCTGCACGCGGCCGGAGTGCGCGGCGTTCGCTTTGCTTTCCTGCCGCACATTGCGAGCGAGACGACGCCCCCCGACGTTATCCAGCGCATCGCGGCGAAAATCGCACCTTTCGGCTGGCATACGGATCTCTACTTCCTGCCGCAGACCTTCGAGATCATGGATCCGCTGATCCGGTCGTTGCCCACACCCGTGCTCATCGACCACATGGGACGGCCCGACGTAAACATCGAAGTGGAAAAGAACGACTACTTTCAGCGTCTGCTGGAATTGGGCGCGAGCCGCAACGACGTTTACTGGAAAGCTACTTCACCGGATCGTTACACCCGCTCGGCGCGGCCCGAGGACTGGGGCGTCGCTCTGCCTTTCGCGCACGCTCTGATTCAGAACTTCCCCGGACACGTCGTCAGCGGTACCGACCGCCCGCGCCCGAACATGAATACGGTGATTGTGACCGGCCGCGGCAATCCGCCGAACAAAATGCCCAATGACGGCGACATCGCCAACCATTGGATTTGGCCGGTGGCTCATCGCGATCCGGCAGTGTTACGGCGAATTCTGGTTGAGAATCCGCGCAAGTTGTATGATTTCGCGGCGTAACTTTCAACTTACTGCGCGTCGGCCTTTTCTTTGATCAGGATCGGATGCACCTTCGCATTCTCGCGAACCACATCGCCAGGGCTGATGACCACCTTCTGGCCCTTCTCCAGACCACCGAGGATTTCCAGTTGGTCACCGTAATCACGGCCGACCTGGACGGGCTGAAAATGAACCACGCCACTATCGCTGACAACGGCCACTTTCGGACCGTCGGCGCGCACCACGAGTGCGTCGGCGCGAATCATCAGGGGAGGCTCCATGCGCGGGGTCGTGAAGTTCACTTGCGAATACATCCCAGGCAAAAGCAAGCCGTCCGCATTGGGAACCTGCACTTCGGCGAGCAGCGTACGGGTTGCCGGATCGAGCGCACTGGCCGTCCGCGTTACGGTCCCGATGAATGTTTTCAGTGGAAGGTCGGGAATTTTCAACTGGGCGGTCTGGCCCACGCGGATTGAAGTCGAGTCCGCCTGCGGAACATTGACGTAGGTGCGAAGACGGTCCGTCTGCGCGATACGAAAAAGCAGCGTGTTTCCTTCGGCCACCAGCGCGCCGGTGTCCACATTGCGCAACGTGATCACACCGGCAAACGGGGCGCGGACTTTGAGGTATCCCTGCATATCCGTCAGGCGACCCTGATTCGCTTCAACGGCGGCGATGTTACTCTGCGCTACGCTGACCGCTTTCTCCAGCGATTGCACGTTTTGACCCAGGGCTTCGGATTGCGATTTGTAGGTATCGGCGTCCTGCCGGGAAACCGCGCCTTTCTGCACCAGCGCATTCCAACGTTCATAAGTGACGCGCGCCAGATCCCGGTTCGTCTTTCCCTGCTGCAGATTGGCGTTGGCCTCGTCGAGTGAAGCCTTCGCCTGTTCCACACTGGCCTTAGCCTGCCGCACCTGCTGATCCAATTCCGGCGCTTCGATGTCGGCAAGAAGCTGTCCTTCCTTCACGCGGTCACCGATGTCCACGTAACGGGTCTTGACGTAACCGCTGGCGCGCGCCAGAACGGGAGCTTCCGTCACGGCCTGAATATTCCCCGGCAGCACGAGTTGGCTTTTTGCGGACGCCTGCTCGACAGCGATCACGTTCACGGGCGGCAGCGTGGTGCTGTCTTCTTTTGCATCCTTCGCCAATGCCGTCTGGCGGCTGGTTTCGGGCAGATAGCCGGCAAAAAATGCTCCGACCAGAATCAGCGACGCGACGATCCCCAAAATCCACAGCGTAGTTGCGGAAGGCCGTCCGCTTTTTCCCGGGCCTGCATGGCGATGGCCCGCGTCCCGGTGCTGTGCGTGCAACTGGCGCTTAAGTTCCTCGATCTCAGCGAGCAACCGTTCTTCCGTTCTGTCGTTGATGGGTGTCTGCATGGGTGTTATGAAATTTTTCTTGTCAATTTGTTCATCGAGTATGTCTCACGCAGACAAATAAGAGCTGATATCTTCGCGTTCTTCCGCTTCCAGTTTCAGATCGAAATCCACGGGGGGCTTTTTGCGCAACATGCTGTAAACAATGGGTACGATAAACAGCGTGGTCACCGTCGCCAGGATGAGGCCGCCGATCACCGCGCGTCCCAGCGGTGCATTCTGTTCGCCGCCCTCACCCAAACCGAGCGCCATGGGCAGCATGCCGATGATCATCGCGGCCGCCGTCATCAAAACCGGCCGGATGCGCGTCGATCCCGCCGCCAGAGCAGCGGCCCGCTGGTCCATTCCTTCCAGTCTCTGGTCATTGGCGAACACAACCACCAGAATGCTGTTTGCCGTTGCCACGCCGATGCACATGATCGCGCCCATCAGAGAGGGAACGCTGAAGGTGGTCTGAGTGACGAACAACATCCAAAGAATGCCCGCCAGTGCTCCGGGCAGCGCTGTAAGAATGATGAAAGGATCCAGCCAGGATTGGAAATTCAGCGCCATCAGGAAGTAAACCAGCAGGATCGCGAAAATCAATCCCAGCCCCAGCCGGTAGAACGAAGTCTGCATGGTGGCAACCTGACCGCGCAGATCGAGCGTCATGCCTTTCGGCATTTTCTTCTCTGCTTCGTCCATAATCTTCTGCACCGCCGCGCCGACGGAGCCGAGATCCTGCCGGTCAACGTTCGCATAGACATCGAAAACCGGCTGCACATCGTAGTGATTCACAATCTGCGGCGCGACGCCCCGCGTGGTGGTTGCCACGTTCGACAGATGCTGAGTCAAATCGCCGTTCGCTCCGGGATTTCCGTACGCCAGCGTCGTCTGACTCGGTGAAGCGCCGACGCCTGCCGGGCCGGAATCGCTGCCGGTCGAAAACTTTCCGATGGGAGCGATAGGCGTTCTCATCAGTGCGTCGAGCGAGTCGATCTTTCTCTGCGGCGTCTGGGCGCCGATCTGATACTGCACTCCGGTATTCCAGTTCAACCATTGTGAAGGCGCAATCTGCGACGTGCCGCTCAGGGAAATAAGCAGGCTGTTGGCAACATCGCTTTGCGAGAGTCCGACCTGGCCTGCCTTGTTGCGATCGACATTCACGCGGATTTCGGGATAATCGACCACCTGATGGATGTGCACATCCACCGCTCCCGGAATCCGGGCAATCCTGCGCTGCAGATCGACGGCCAGCGCATAGCCGGCTCCGGCATTCCGTCCCGCGACCTGAACATCGATCGGAGAAGGAAGACCAAAATTCAGAATCTGATTGGTGATGTTAGCCGCCTCGAAATAGAAGCTGACCCCCGGAAATGCCGCGTTCAGCCGCTTCCGAAGCCGGTCCTGATACTCCGCGGTGCTGGCGCTCCGCTTTTCCTTGAGCGAAAACAGGATCTCGCCGTCGCCGGTACCCAAGGTCGGGCTGTCCCCGAATGCCAGATTGAACCCGCCGTTCGGCAGGCCGATGTTATCGATAACAGTCCCCAACTCACTCGGTGGGATCTCGCGGCGGATCTCGTCGTCAATCTGCGAGAAGACCACCTCTGCCTGCTCGAGGCGCGTGCCTGCCGGCGTGCGGGCGTGAAGCCGCAACTGCCCTGAGTCCACCGTGGGGAAAAAGTCACTTCCGATAAAGTGAATCAGGCCGAGCGAACCCAGGGAAAAGAGCGCGAATCCGCACAGGACCATTTTGCGGTGCTCCAGAGCCAGGTCGAGCAGAGAGATGTAGAAGGTGCGCAGCCGTTCGAATTGTTTGTTGAACCCATAGTGCATCCGCCAAATCAGGCCCGTGCCCCCGGCCGTTTCGCCGTGCTCGCCCAGAATGTAGAGTTTCATCTCCGGCCGAAGCATGTAGTGAACCATGTTCGGGATCAGGGTACGGGAGAGCAGATAAGACGCCATCATGGCGTAAACGACCGCCATCGCCAACGGCGTAAAGAGAAAGCGCGCCGCGCCGGTCAGCAGCAGTACCGGCACAAAAACCACGCAGATGCACAAAGTGGAAACAAAGGCCGGGGCCGCGATCTGCTGGGCGCCGTCCAGCACCGCGCGCACAAGTGGCTTCTTCATGGCCATGTTCCGGTGAGTATTCTCAATTTCGACGGTCGCGTCATCCACCAGAATGCCCACGGCCAGCGCCAGACCGCCCAAGGTCATGACGTTGATGGTTTGTCCGGTCAGGCCGAGGATGATGAGCGAAGTCAGAATCGAAAGAGGAATCGAAATACAGACGATGATGGTGCTGCGCCAGCTTCCGATAAACAGCAGAATCATCAGGCCGGTCAGACAGGCCGCGATGACGGCTTCGCGCAGCACGCCTTCGATCGACGCCCTGACGAACAGCGACTGATCCGCCAGTTGCCGCAACTGCATTTCGGAAGGCATCTGCGGTATCACTTTGTTTTTGATCGCGTTCTTGATGTCGTCCACAACGCGCAGCGTGGAAGCGCGCCCATTGCGCATCACGACCATCAACGCGCCCTTTTGGCCATCGACACGCACAATCGAGGTCTGCACAGCGGCGCCATCGCGAATCTGGGCAACGTCCTTCATGTAGACCGGCGCGCCGTTTACGATCTTGACGGGCATATCGTTCAGCTCTTTGATCGTGCGCGGGCTGCTGTTGAGCTTGATCTGATAGTCGCGGTCGCCGAACTTGGCGTTGCCGGCCGGCAGAATCAGATTCTGCAGCGCCATCGCGGCTGACACGTCGCTTGCCGATACCTGCTTGGCGTACATCGCGTCCGGGTCCAGATCGGCGATGATATTCCGGAACTTGCCTCCGTAGGGATTCGGCACGGTAGCGCCCTGGATTGTGGCGAGCTGGGTACGGATAAAAGCGTTGCCGTAGTCGAACAACTGCGACTCGCTCATGGTCGTGCTGCCCAGCCCGATCTGCAGAACCGGCACGCTGGAGACGTCATACTTCAAAACGCTGGGCGGGAAAGTTCCCGGAGGGTTGCCGCGCAGATTCGCCTGGGCATTGGCGACCACCTGGGCCTGCGCGAGCTCAATGCGGGCCCCGGGGTAGAAATAGACCTGGATCACCGCTACGCCGTTATAGGACTGGCTCTCGATGTGTTCGATGTCGTTGACGCTTGTGGTCAGGCCCCGCTCAAAGTTGGTGACGATCCGGTTCGCCATTTCTTCGGGGGAAAGGCCGTTGTACTGATAAATGATGCTGAGAATGGGGATATCGATATAAGGGAAGATATCGACCGGCATTGTGACGATCGAAATACCTCCCAAAAGCATGATCAGCAAGGCCATGATCACGAACGTATAGGGCCGCCGCAGAGCTAATTTGACGATCCACATGGAGGGTTATCTCAAATTGTACCGTTGAGGAATAATGATATGGGGCGGAAGCCGGGGCGCGCGGGTTACCTCCGGCGGTTTCGGATACAATCTGCTCATGCGATTCCTCTTCGCGGTTATTCCCCTGCTTGTGGCCAGTCTGGCGCCCGCGCAGGAGCCCGTTTATGCGGTCACCCACATCGATCTGATGCCCGCCAACGTCACGGCCGGTGTCGCGGCAATGAAGCAGTTCGCGGCGGAAACGACTAAGGAAAAGAGCTGTGTGCGGTTCGAGATCCTGCAGCAGGACGGGCGGCCCAACCACCTCACGCTGGTCGGTGTCTGGAAGGACCAGAGGGCTTTCGACGCCCACGATTCAGCGCCATATACCAGGGAATTTTGCGAAAAGATGCAACCCCTGATCGGGAGTCCCTGGGACGAGCGTCTGCACAAACTGATCAGGTAGCGGCGGCTTCTCTTACCTCGGCCGCAGACCTGTTAAGCACCTTTTGCAACCGCTCTTCGTCGAGCGCCCCTTCCCATTTCGCAACCACGATTGTCGCGACCGCATTTCCGATCAGATTTGTCGGGGTCAGCCCCTCCGACATCAGGCGGTGGATGCCCAAAATCAGCGCCACGCTGGCCACAGGTATCGTGCCGGCCGTCGACAACGTCGCCGCCAGAACAACAAAAGCGGCTCCGGCGACTCCCGCGGCTCCTTTCGAAGTCAGCAGCAGGACGGCAAGCAGCGCGATCTGCTGTCCAATGCCAAGCGGCGTATTCGTCGCCTGCGCCAAAAACACCGTGGCAGTTGCCAGATAGAGACAGGTACCGTCCAGATTGAACGAGTAACCGGTCGGGATAACCAGCCCCACCACGCTCTCTTCGCAGCCCAAATCCTCCAGACGTTCAATGATTCGCGGCAGCACGGTCTCCGACGAAGTTGTCGCGAAAACAATCAGTAACTCCTCGCGGATATACCGGATTAACCTGAGCAGGCTGAATCCGCACCACGCACTGATCGGCCCCAGTACGCCGAAAACGAAGATGAGGCAGGTCAGATAAAAGCCGCCCAGCAGTTTTCCCAGCGAGAGGAGCGATCCCGCGCCGAATTTGCCTACCGTGAACGCAATCGCGCCGAATGCGCCCAACGGCGCCGCCCACATCACGATGCCAACGATGCGGAACAGAGCGGCCGATACCACTTCGATCGCTTCCGTGAGCGCCTTCCCCCGTTCGCCCAACCGGGCGAGAGCGAATCCAAACAACACGGATATCAGCAGCACCTGCAGCACGTTGCCTTCGGCGAACGCGCCCAGCATCGTTTGCGGAATGACGTTCAACAGGAACTGCGTGGGCGTCTGGTTTGCCGTTTGCGCCACATACTGCTTCACAGTCGATGTGTCGACATGCGACAGATCGACATTCATTCCTTTCCCGGGCTGCAGGACATTGACTGCCACCAAACCGATGACCAGCGCGATGGTGGTCAGCACTTCGAAATAGACGATGGCTTTGATTGCGACGCGCCCGACGCTCGCCAGATTGCTCATCCGCGCGATGCCGTGCACCACGGTGCAGAAGATAATCGGCGCGATCAGCATGCGGATTGCTTTGATGAATCCGTCGCCCAGCGGCTGCATCTGCGCACCTGTTTTAGGGCGGAAAATCCCCAGCAGAATCCCGATCGCCATCGCGAGCAGAACCTGTATCCAAAGCTGCCGGTACCAGGGTTTTTTTGTGCGCGATTCAGCGACGCGGATCAACGCGCGATCATACCATTAATGGCCGTATCGCTTCGGGAGTTTTCATCCCAGTTCTGGTGCGTTGCCGGAGCTACGTTTCTGGGCTTCCTGGGCATCGGGACGGTGTTGCCGGCTCTCGCGCCCCACGTGCGTCTTGATCTGGGCGGATCGGATGAAACGGTCGGGTTTGCGATCGGCATTTTCTCGTTTGTCGCCTTGGGATCGCGATTCTTCTCCGGACCGATGGCCGACACGCGGGGCCGCAAAAATACTTTCTGCATCGGGCTGCTGTGCTGCGCGGTGGCCGGCGCCGTCTATCTCGCGCCGCTGGGAATTGCGGGCGTATATCTCGCGCGTCTGCTGCAGGGGTGTGGCGAGGCATTCCTCTATACCGGCGCGGCTACCTGGGCCATTGAGATTGCGGGCGTGCACCGCAGCGCCCAGGCGCTCGGTTACATAAGCAGCGGGATCTGGGGCGGGATGTCGGCCGGGCCGGTGCTGGGCCACTGGCTTGGCTCGTTCGCGCACGCCGCGGCCACGCAAACGTTGCTGGCCCTCTTGGCTTTCATTCTGCTGGTGCGGGTGCCGGAACGTTATAAACCTCATCCGCATCGGAGGAAGCCGGCGTTGCTGCCGCGCTCGCTCATTACGCCCGGCCTTGCCGTGGGATTCGTCAACGTCCACTACCCGGTTATCACGGGCTTCCTGATTCTGTATCTGACGGCGCACGGCAACTCCGGACCGTCCGCCTTTACCGCATATGCCGTAGTGATCCTGTTCTCTCGCTTCTTTCTCGGAAGCCTGCCTGACCGTATGCATCCGCGCATCACCTACTACGTCGGCATCGTCTTCATGACGTTCGGCATGCTGGTGCTTGCGGCAGCGCCCTCGCCGGCTATTGCGATTGGCGCTGCGGCGGTCCTCGGCTTCGGATTCTCGTTCCCCTGGTCTTCGGTGGTTGCAACAGTGCTTCGACAGACTTCCGATCAGGAGCACGGTTCGGCTATCGGAATATTGGGAGCGTTCTACGACCTGTTTGTGGGTGGCGGGTCTTTCGCCGCCGGAGCCATTTCCGAGCGTTTCGGCTACGCTTCAGCCTTTTGCATGGCGGCCGCGGCTCTCGGTGTGGCGGCTATTGTGGGATGGTTCTTGTTTCCGGCGGCGCAAAAGGAAATCGCGCTCACGGAGAGCGCGTAAATTCAGAAGTCTTTCCCGCGTAGGAACAATTTTCAGCCTCTTTATTTGACGCGGATGAGAGGACTTGAACCTCCGCTGAGTTGCCCCAACCAGAACCTGAATGCAGAACTGCGGATCTCAGGGGGTGCCGCCTGCGCCTAAAGTACTCATTGTAGAGACTGCACGGACATGCGGCTACGAGCCGCGTTCTCATGTAACCGAACAACGCGCCTGGCAGGCGCATGTACCCATTGCGGAACAACTCTACGGCGTCACACTTCGCGTGTCGCAGTAATCCCGTGGATGACGAGAGAAGGAGGGAAGCCCTCGACTGAACAGAATCAGTCAAGGCAGTTCCGGCGGCGCCATGCGCGGGTCGCTTCTTTAAAGCTGATCGCCATATTGCTCAAGCGCCACCTTTACGAGTTGCGCCCGTGTATGGACGCTCAGCTTCTGAAAGAGTTGGCTGATCGACGACTTGATCGCACCTTCAGAAACCTGCAGTCGTGCTGCGATCTCCTTGTTCGCCAGTCCCTGAAAGAGCAGTCGCAGGACTTCTTTGTCCCGCAGTGTAAGCCGCGGCTCATCGTTTACCCGCGTCTGGTCCATATTATTGAAGACGCTGCCCATGTATACGCTCTCCAGAAACACTTCCCCCCGGGCAATCTGCCGTATCGCCTGGCAAAGCATCTGCGGCGTGTTGTGCTTGTGAAATATCCCGCGAACGCCGGTTTGAATCAGATGGATCGCCTGTCGTCCTCCAACGCCCGCCGTGACGATGAGAACGGAGCCGGCAAACCCGCATTCTCTGGCTCGAGTCAAAAAATCGAACACACGCTCGGCGCCCAGATCGAAATCGAGCAGGATCAGGGTGGGCTGCACGCCACCCCGAATCATCTCGAGAGCCTCGCCCGCGGACCCGCACACACCAACCACTGCCATGTCGGACTCTTTGCCGAGTTTCTCAGCAAGGGCTTCCCGGAACAGCGCATGGTCGTCAATCAGGAGCAAGCTGATTCGGCGTATTCCCATTTCATGCATTTCGGATTCGGGTCTCTGCCAATGGCAGCTCCACTACGAAAGAGCTGCCTTGCTCGGCCGGCTCAAACCACAAATCCCCGCCGAAACTCCGCGCCAGAGCTCGCGAGATGAACAGTCCGAGTCCGGTAACTTTCGCGTTCTCCTGAAACGGCTGAAAGAGCAGATGTGGTTCGGCAATGCCGCACCCGGTATCGCGGAACGTAATCAGGGCGCGTTCTCCTGAAGCGCAGGCTGTGACATGGAGTTTTCGCTCCGATTTTGTCTGAACAGCTCTTTGGCTGTTCTGCGCCAGATTCAGGAATACCTGCATGAGTCCGAATCGGTCGGCATGCACGCGGATCAAAGGGTCCTTCATCTCCCAGCTCACGCAGCCCTCCATGTCGAGCCAGCCCGGCTCAATAATAATCCTCAACTCGTCAAAGATCTGACGCAGTGGCACTTCTTCCACCGGTTCCGCCACGCTTCCGTACAGTTCGAGAGCGGCGACACGCCCCAATCCCGTAATCAAGGTGCCAAGGCCATGAATCTCTTCGATCCGGCAAGGTGTCTCGCGGTCTTTAAGATTGGAATAGACGACCGAGATCGCACTACAGATATTGCGAATCTCATGCAGAACGGCGCCGGCTACCAGCCGGCTGCTGGTGGAGAGGTTGCGGAAGTTTTGTTGCTCGCGGTCGCGCATCTCATCGGAACAATCGACCATGATCGCCGCCAGTTGGATGCCGTCGAGAACGGCGTAGGTCGAGAACCAGAGATCCGCCAGAAACATCTGCCCGTTCTCCCGCCGTCCCTGCGCCTGCGCCGCGGTGCGAAAAGACCCGCCTCTCGTTCCCAGCCGGAGTGCCTCGGTCAGCACCGGCATATAGGTTTCAATGGAGCGCCCTTCGAGCGTCTGACCCGTTTCCACACCGAACATAACGTTGGCCGCATGGTTGGACGCGATCACGGTCCCGCGATGACTCAACGTGACAATCGCCGCGGGACTGCTTTCCACCAGCACCTGCAGCCTCTCCTGCGCCTCGTTGCGCAGCCTCTTTTCCATCGTCAACTGCGCGACATGCTCGAGCGCCATTTTACGATTGCGGATCATTCCCAGCACGAATAGCCCCGACAGCACGTAGGTCAGCAATGCAAAAACAAATCGAATGGCGTACTGGACGGGCAGGTGGGAATCATCCAGAGTGCACCGGAGGCTCGCGCAGAGCAGAGCAAGTAACACAATCGCTCGGGGGGGCAGCACTGTGGCGGCGAAAAGCATCGGGAATATGTACATGCCTCCCAGGGAAATCTCCGGACCAACCAGCCAGTCGGCCACAGCGACGGCCCCGATCGCGAGCAAACTGAGCGATATTACAACCCACTTCCTTGGGGCGTTCAGCAGAAAGTGAATGAGCTTCTCGATCTGGAACATTTCGGCAATCGTTGCAGTCGCCATATGTTCAGCATCATGCATCGCTTGCGGCGGCCAGGGGGCGGCATCCGAAAGTTTGGCTCGCGTAGCCAAAAGACTGTTCCCGCCGCGTTCCTGACAGCCCTAAAATAAATGTTTACTTTATCTTTATGATTAGGAGGATTTGTCGATGAAAACGAGTCTCCTGACATGTGTAGTGATTGGCCGAGTTTTCCTCTCGTCGGGCTGTGTCTCCACCAGAAAGTGGATTACGCGGATGGCCAATCCGGTCCAGAACCGAGTGACGGCCACCAAAGCGAAAAACGCCGATCAGGATAGGCAGATCGCGACCGATACACAGCAAATCGCTGAACTAGACCGCAATCTGAACCGGACAGACGAGAGACTGACGGCGGCGGTCGCCGATGCCGCTCAAAAAGCGACAGCCGCCGGAAATGCGGCCAAAGTGGGGGACCAAAAGGCGGATAATGCACAGAAATCCGCCGACGATATCAACAGGCTCAGGCTCGCCAAACCAGGCACCGTTCTTTTCGCCACTAATCGATGGGCACTCGAAGATGGGGCGAAATTGGAGCTCGCGTCGATTTGTGAAGCCGCGAAAGGCCTGAATCGATACGTTGTGGAGGTCCAGGGCTTCTTCGGTGGTCCAGGCCGCCTCCCGGTGAGATGGATGCGATGTCATCCGTGAAACCCGAAAAGCAACTCCAGGATGTACTCGACAAGTTCGCGGATGAAATTGGCACGTTGAGGCGCATCGGCATCACGGATTTCGCGCTGCTCACCTTTGTTGTGCGCGTGAGGGAGGGATATTCGCGCGAACAGGCGGTTCATGCGCTACTGGAGGGCAGGACGCTGACCCGGAAGGAGAAGGACCTGGTGCGCGCGGCGCTGCATCGGCTGGTCCCGGAGTGATGGGCAGAACGATTTGTGGCGCGCGTCAGAGACGAAGCTGCTTGCCAGGAGCACGAGTCCTGTCAGGTTTGGAGCCATGTGCCCCAGCTTCTCATCTGTGTCACGGATGTCGAAGCGAGTAGTCGTTGGTATTCCAGCGCCTGCCGGGCTGGCAAGGTCCAAAAACAAGATCGGCGGTAGTCCTTCCGATGATCACCCCTAAATGCCTGATTTTATTGGTGCGGATGAAAGGACTTGAACCTTCACTCTTGTTACAGAACTAGAACCTGAATCTAGCGCGTCTGCCAATTCCGCCACATCCGCACAAGGAGGGAGGATTTCCTATTTTGCCAGCGAACTTCCCGCCAAGTCAAATCAGCCGTTTGCTTCGGACGTCAGCAAACTAATTGTCGTCGCGGCGTTTCAGCGTCGGACGGTCGTCCTGATCGGGTAGCGGCGCTTTCTCGTTGCCGTCGGCGTCGATCTGCCCGTTCGGATTTCGGCGCAGCGTCGGCCGGCCGGAATCTTTGGCGCTGTCGACCTTCCGGGTATTGTGCATCGCCACTACACGCGCTTTTACGTCCACGAACTCGCTGGTGCTGATTACATACTCGGGCTTCTGTTTGAGGTACTTCTGGATTATTTCCTGGGATTTTGTGATCCGGTCGCCGGTCGGAGGATGATCCGAAAAAATCTTGCTCACGGCACCCGGTTTTTTCTTCTCAAGAGATTGAACCTTTTCAAAAAAATCCACAAAGCACGTGGGGTCATATCCGGCCTTGTACATGTATTCGAGCCCCAGCATATCGGCTTCGGCTTCGAAACCACGGCTGAATTTCAGGAAACCCATTGGGACGGCAAGGCCGACGCCCTGGCGAATGCCGTAACCTGCCCAGCCGCCCAGAAAAATCAGCGGAATCGTCCCGTAGTTGACCAGTTCTCCGCGCGATGCCTGCCGGGTCCCGTGGCGCGCCGCGACGTGCGCGATCTCATGCGCCATTACTCCGGCCATCTCGGCTTCGTTGTCCGCATTGAGGAGAACGCCCGTGTTCACGAAGAAGAATCCGCCCGGCAGCGCGAATGCGTTGATCGATTCGTCGTCGATCACTTTAATAATGAACGGAACCTTGGCATCCGAGTTCCGCACCAGGTTTTGGCCAATCCGGTTCACATATTCCGCGATGATCGGGTCGTCGACGATCTTGGCCTGGCGTTCCACTTCCTGCGCCATCTGCTTGCCGAGAGCAATCTCTTTTTCGATGGAGTAAAAGTTGATTCCCTTGCCGACGTCGCGGTTGCCGATTTCGTCGGGGTCTTTTTTCTTGTCGTCCGCAAAAGCAGGGAAGACCAGAAAAGAGGAAGACAGGAGGGCAAACAGCGCCACTATTGCTGTATTTTGCCGCCACGCCGGGGATTGCCCGGGGAGTCTCATCAAAAGCATAATCCTGTTCTCGATTATAAAACCTGCCGCGAGCGTACGAAGATTCTACGCGAGCACCGTCACGCCGGTTTCACACCCGTGAAGGCTTAACCTTTTCAAAGGCGCAGGCAGACCTTGCCGAAATGAGATCCGCTCGCCAGATAGCTGAGGCCCTCCTGCAATTCCGCGAACTCGAATACCCGATCGATGACGGGCCGAAGACCGGCGAGCGAGATCGCCCGGTTCATCTCCTCAAACATCTCGCGGGAGCCGACATAGATTCCCTGCAGCCTGGCGGCTTTCAACATCATGAGACGTGGATCGAAGTTGCCGCCCCCGGCCAGCACCCCGATCAGCGCAATATGACCGCCGCGCCGCACCGATTTGCTGGTGAGCGGCAGCGTACCGGCGCCGCCTACTTCCACCACGTGGTCTACCCCGACGCCGTTCGTAAGTTGGCGTACCGGTTTATCCCAATCCGGCGTCGTTTTGTAATTGATGGTCGCGTGGGCGCCCATGGCCTTCACGCGCTCGATCTTGGCGTCGCTGCCGGATGTCATGATGACCCGCGCCCCCGCCATCTTCGCGAATTGGAGCGCGAAGATCGATACGCCACCCGTTCCCTGCAGCAGCACGGATTCGCCAGGTTTCAGGCCGCCCGACCGGAACAACGCATGCCAGGCCGTTACTGCCGCGCACGGAAGCGTCGCCGCTTCTTCAAAAGTGAGATGGCTCGGATAATGCACCAATCCGTCGGCTTTCAGGCAGATCTTTTCGGCCATCATGCCGTTGATGGATCCTCCCAGGGCCGAGTTTGCCTTGACGTCATCCGCGGGACCCTCCAGCCACTCCTGCATGAAGATCCCGGCTACCTTGTCGCCGGGTTTCACGCGGGTTACGCCCAAGCCCACCTCTGTAACTTCTCCGGCGCCATCGGAAAGTGGGATCAAAGGAGGCTTTACACTACCTCCGTAAGCCCCGCGCATCACCGCAAGATCGCGATAGTTCAGCGAGCACGCACGCACCCGGACCACGGCTTCGCCCGGGCCCGGAACAGGGTCCGGAAGCTCCACAATCTTAAGGTTTTCCTGACCAAAACCCTCGGTGTAACGCCACGCTTTTACCATGCTCTCCTATGGGCTTGAGCCCTCATCAGATGATATACTTTTAGATCACGCAAACGTTAAAAAGCGCGCACGGTTCCGGTTCGGTTGTGCGCTGTTGAGGGAACGACCACAATGCCGCTCAAGCCCATTACCGCGAATATCAACGGAGAAAAGAAGATTTATCTTCTGAAGCCCCGCGGCTTTTGTGCCGGCGTGGTCCGCGCCATCGATGTGGTCAAGATCGCCCTGAACCTTTACGGGCCGCCGGTTTACGTCCGCAAAGAGATCGTACATAACAAGCATGTAGTAGATGAACTTCGCGAGATGGGCGCCATCTTCGTCGAGGAACTCGAAGAAGTGCCGGCCGGCGCCCGCGCTATCTTCAGCGCGCACGGGGTTTCGCCCGAGGTGCGCAGACAAGGTAAGGATCGCCAACTCGCCATCATCGACGCCACCTGTCCCCTGGTGACGAAAGTGCATCTCGAAGCGGTTAAATTTGCGCGCGAGGGCTACACCATCATCCTGATCGGACACAAGAACCACGACGAAGTGATCGGCACGTTGGGTGAAGCGCCGGCAAAGATGATTCTCGTTGAATCCGTCGCCGACGTGGACGCCCTGAATATCGAAGACCCGGAGCACGTGGCGTATCTCACGCAGACTACCCTGAGCCTGGATGAAACCAAAGACATCGTCGCGCGTCTGGAAGAAAGATTTCCGATGATCCGCGGACCGAAATCTCAGGACATCTGCTATGCGACTGAAAATCGTCAGATGGCGGTGAAAGGCGTTTCGGAATTCTGTCAGATGATTCTGGTGGTGGGTTCGGCGAACAGTTCCAACTCCAAACGCCTCGTAGAGGTCGGCGAAAACTACGGTGTTCAGGCGTATCTGGTGAACGATTGGAGCGATGTCCGGGCGGAATGGCTGGAAGGAATCACCAGTGTCGGCGTGACCGCCGGCGCCTCGGCGCCGGAGCATCTGGTTGAAAAAATCGTTGCCGCTCTCAACGAAAAGGGATTTGGTCAGCTCGAGGAAGTGGAAATGGTGGAAGAGGACGTGCGCTTTTCGCTGCCTCCCGAACTGGCCAATGCGGCCTCTTCGCAACTTTACGGTATTTCAGTTTTGCAGCGGTAACTGCGTTACGAGATGAGCCCGACGCTCCACGTAAATGAAGCTCTCCTGATCGCGGCACAGCAGAAGATTCAAAAGGCGGCCGAGCACCTTCTCTCCCTGCAGCATGACGATGGCTACTGGTGCGCGCTTCTTACCGCCGATACCACGCTCGAATCCGATTACATCCTGTTGCAGCTTTGGATGTATGCTCCCGGCGCCGATGGAGTCTGGAATCCGCCCGATCGGGGGCGGATCGATCGCGCGGCAGCGCGAATTCTCTCTCGGCAGTTGCCGGACGGCGGCTTCAATATTTACGTCAAAGGTCCGAGCGAGATCAGTGCCGGCGTTAAAGCATACTTCGCGCTGAAGCTCGCCGGAATTCCTGTCGATGACGAGCGCATGATCCGGTTGCGCGATCGCATCCTTGCGCTCGGCGGCATTCAGGCGGCCAACAGCTACACCAAAGTCAATCTCAGTCTCTTCGATCTCTACCCGCGCGACGGCACTCCCAGCATTCCGCCCGAGATCATGCTGCTGCCGGGCAAGCTTCTCTATCAGATGTCGTCGTGGACGCGCGCCATCATCGTTTCCCTCGCGATTGTCCATGCGCACGATCCCAAGCGGCCGGTGCCCGCCGGCTTCAATCTGGAAGAGATTTTTATTCCCGGCAAGAGCACCGGTTTCGAGATCAACAATTCCTGGCTCAGCTGGCGGAATACTTTTGTCCAGTCCGACAAGATTCTGAAGTTGTGGGACCGCTACGGTTTCACCCGCATCCGCGAGGCTGCCATCCGCAAATGCGAGCACTGGATGCTCGAGCGCATGAAATACGCCGACGGCCTCGGTGCGATCTATCCGCCTATGCAATACGCGATCATGGCGCTCGACGTTCTGGGTTATCCCAAGAACTCTCCCCTTCGCGTGGAAGCAGTGCGTCAGTTTGACAGTCTGATGGTTGACGACGGTAAGACGCTCTTCTTCCAGCCCTGCTTCTCGCCTGTCTGGGATACGGCAATCGCGTCTTATTCTTTGGGCGAAGCCGGGTTCGGTCAGTCTCCTGCCCTATCCCGCACCGCCGACTGGCTGCTCGCCAACGAAATTCAGCGAAAAGGCGATTGGTCCGTCAAGCGCCCCTCGACCGATCCCTCGGGCTGGGCCTTCGAGTTTCGCAACGATTGGTATCCGGACATCGACGACACCGCCATGGTGATGCTTGCGTTTCCGTATATGAGCGCGTCGAACTCGAGGATGCAGTCGGCGACGCGCAAGCGCGCTCTCGACTGGCTTCTTGCCATGCAGTCGAAGGACGGGGGCTGGGCGGCCTTCGATGTCGATAACAACTGGGAAATTCTGACGCACGTTCCCTTCGCGGACCACAATGCGATGCTCGATCCCACGTGCGCGGATATCACCGGGCGCACTCTCGAAGCATTGGCGGCCAATGGCTTTACCCGCGAACATTCGGCGTGCCGGAAGGCGATCGACTATTTGGTCCGGACGCAGCTGGCGGATGGAAGCTGGTACGGCCGCTGGGGGGTTGCTTACATCTACGGCACCTGTTTCGCCCTTCGTGGTTTGCGCGCGATGAAAGAGGACGACCACGAGCCTTACATTCAGCGCGCGAATGAGTGGCTGCGTTCCATTCAGAACTCCGATGGCGGATGGGGCGAGAGTTGCGCCAGCTACGACAACGACATCTACACTCCTGCTGAAAGTACGCCTTCCCAAACTGCCTGGGCGCTGATGGGTTTGATCGCGGGCGGCGATACTTACAGCTCGAGCGTGCTGCAGGGCGTCGAATATCTGATTGAAACCCAGACCGAAGACGGAACCTGGTCTGAAGAGCTGGCCACCGGCACCGGCTTCCCCAAGGTCTTTTACCTTAATTACCACTACTACCGGCTCTACTTCCCGCTGCTCGCTTTGACGACGTTTCTGAAACAGCAATAGCAGCCTGTGGCGGTCACGGTTCTGTAGAATCGTCATGTTACAGAGCCGCGACCGTGAGGAGTCGGTTTTGCAACAGGCTGATAACCCTCGACGCGCGCGGCAAGGTAGCCCGATCCGAATGCAGCGTTTTGCTATTTGCTTCCCGAATGCCCGACGCGATCCGGCAGTTCCCGATGGAACAGATAGTCGATCTTCACCGGGACGTCGTCCATCGCCTTCACGCTGAGCACAACCTGAAAGTACCGGGGAATGGTGCCCGAAGGAGTCTTCAACCGCGAAACCAGCATTTGCGCTAAAGCGGGATTGGTGAATGCCTGCACGCCCCCCATCACGCTCGCCGTCTGATTGCCGGCGAGCATCAGAATCGCGCCCGGTCCGTTCATTGCCGGCACGCGGCTGATTAACGCATAACTCACGCCGCTCTCCGCGCCGCCTTCCGCGGGGTGATCCTGCATAAATGCCGATTCTCCCGGCCGCGGGCTCAGGTTTCGGATTCCCGTCGGATCCAGCACCAGTTGCGCCTCAGTCGGAAGATCTTCCGTTTGATGAACGCCTGTCGCCGGCCCCAGGAAGACCACGTTGTCTTCGGCGATCTCGGGCCATGAGAGCACGTTCGCGCGAGTGATCAGAACGCTCTGCTTCCGCGGCCCCAGAAACTGGCCCAGCAAAAACGCGCCGGTCGCGGTACCGGTTTCCGTGTAATTGTAGGAAGGTTCCGAAATGCCGGCTTGAAGCGATCCTTCCAGATTAGATAATCTCCGCGATGCCGGAACATCGTCCCAGTCGTTGATCGAAGGCTCGCGAACCACGCCGAAGCCAGGCAGATTGACGAACAATGGTGTCGAGACGCAGACCACCAGACGCCTGCTCGACGAGAGCAGAGGCTCCCAAAGTTGCTTCAACGCCGGAGTCCACGTCACCGAAGAAGGCGACGATCCATCCCCCTGTTCGACCCGCCAAAGGCGAGTCATAAAAAATGTTGCGCACCCGATCGCGACCACCAGCGCGCCGACGAGAAAGACTTCACGGCGCCGCCACTGCCTGCCCGATTCCTGCGGAACGGCGAGAGGCTGCTCCGGAATCGGCAGCGGAGCGGCGACTGCTGCCTGGGGACGCGGCTCAAAAGTAATTTTGAAACCACCCTTCGGCATCTCGACGATGACCGGGTCATCGACGCCTTCCGTCCGGTAGTACTCGGCCAGCTTCTGCCGGAGGCGCGCGGTGTGCATCCGCACGACAGACTCCTGGCGCGGATCGAACGATGCCGGTTTTCCCAGTGCATCGAGACCGATCGTATATTCCTTCAGACTTTCCGAGGTTCCGTCCAGAGATTTATCCGCGAGGTACCCAAAAAGATGGCGCAGGACTTCCGAAGTCCGAAAAACTTTGCTCTGCAGAATGCGTTCGATTTGGGCGCGGGACTCTATGGCAGACGTAGCATCAATGGTCACTGCCATGTTCGGTTTGATCGTATCACAACCGCGCGAAAATTCGCCGCAAACCTATGCATCGACAATACCTTGACAGCAAATATGAACGCATGATACCGTGTGACGGCAATCTTTAAGTAATCAGGAGAGATTTCATGAAGCGTACAGCGTTTGTGCTCCTCATTGCGGGAGCGTTTATGGCCGCGGTACCGGCCTTTGCTCATCACTCTTTCGCCGCGACTTATTTTGAAGACAAGAGCATCACGGTGGAAGGAACACTGGTGCAGTTCATGTTCCGCAATCCGCATTCGTTCGTGCATATCGAGGCG
>DATAXN010000029.1:0-35844 GCA_036273015.1 Bryobacteraceae bacterium
CGCCGCGACTTATTTTGAAGACAAGAGCATCACGGTGGAAGGAACACTGGTGCAGTTCATGTTCCGCAATCCGCATTCGTTCGTGCATATCGAGGCGCCGGACGATAAAGGTCAGATGGAAACCTGGGCGGTGGAATGGGGCGGCGGCGGGCAGTTGAGCCGTGAAGGCGTCTCGCGCGACACCCTGAAGCCCGGCGACCATGTCATTATCTCCGGCAACCCCGGCCGCAACCCGGAAGATCACCGCATCCGCATGCGCAGCATCAAGCGTCCGTCCGATGGCTTCGGATGGAGCGGCACCGTTCAGTAAAGTTGTTCAGTAATGCGGTTCAGTAATGCGGTTCAGTAATTGACTTGACATACAATTGATCCGGGACATATATAGCCGGTGCGCCTTCGCCCTCAGCAAAGGCGCTCATGTCTCCGGTACGCATGTCCGGGAGTAATGCGAATGACTTCGAAATTTCCAAAGGGGCGCACTGCGCCGGTATTTGTAATTGCGGCGGGGCTTGCGTTATCGCTGGCGGGCAGTATGTTCGGCCAGCGCGGGCGCGGCGGCCCTCCTCCGGTTCCGCTGACTCCCAAGGCAAACGCTCCGGAAGACATCACCGGTAATTGGGTTTCCATCGTGACTGAAGACTGGCGCTTTCGCATGGTCACTCCGGCCAAAGGCGACTATGCCAGCGTTCCGTTGAATGGTCCGGGCCGCGCGATGGCAAATACGTGGGATCCCGCGAAGGATGAAGCCGCTGGTGAGCAATGCAAATCCTACGGCGCTCCCGGGCTGATGCGCGTTCCTGGCCGGCTGCACATCACATGGCCGGATGAGAAGACGATAAAGGTTGAAATGGATTCCGGCACTCAGACCCGGGTTTTCCATTTCAATGCACCGCCACCCGCGGATGAAAAGCCCTCCCTGCAGGGTTATTCGATTGCCACCTGGGATGGTCCGCCTCCCGGACGCGGCGCACGCGGCCCCATGAGAGCCGGTTCCCTGAAAGTTGTCACCACTCACCTCAAGCCCGGCTATCTGCGGAAGAACGGCGTGCCTTACAGTGCGAACACGGTCCTCACCGAATACTACAGCCGCACTAAGGAAGACAACGGCGATTCGTGGCTCATCATCACCACAATCGTCGATGACCCCATGTATCTCGCGCAGCCGTTCATCACCAGCACCCATTTCAAGATGGAGCCGAATGGCAGCAAGTGGATGCCGTCCGCCTGCGAAGCCAAATAAGAAAGTCAAGCCAAATAGCAGTCAGTAATTAATGGAGATTCCCGCATGAAGGTTCCCTCGAAACGAGCAATAGTCACCGGTGTAGCCGCCGGGCTGGTTCTGGGTCTGCCGCTTGGACTCAATGTCTTCGGCCAGGCTCAGGCTCCGGCAGGGCCGACGTTCCAGATGTCCGACAAGTACTTCAAGAACGTCAAGGTTCTGACCGGTATTCCGGTGGACGAATTCATGGGTACGATGGGACTCTTCTCGGCTGCGTTGAGCTATTGCTGTGGAGACTGCCACACCGGTGCGGGTACCGATAATCCCGATTGGGCCGCTGATCCGCCACGAAAGTTGATGGCGCGAAGAATGGCCGCAATGGTAAAGGCGATTAACAAAGACAACTTCGCCGGACAGAATTCAGTGACCTGCTGGACCTGCCACCGCGGCAGTCCTGCGCCTGCGGTTACGCCTTCCATCGACACCATCTACGGCGAGCCTCTGGTATTTCCGCCTGACAACATCATTCTCGCCAAGCCCGGCTCCGGCGCGCCCACCCTCGATCAGATTTTCGACAACTACATGACCGCTTTGGGCGGCGCCGCGAAAACGAGCGCCATCACGAGCTACACGGCCAAGGGCACCAGCCATCTGTTCGGTGAGACGCGGGAAGATCCCGTGGAGATTTTTGCGAAGGCGCCGGATCTGCTGGCCACGTTCGTTCATCAGCGTGAAGGCGATCTTGCCCGCACTTACAATGGCCGCGACGCATGGGTCATGCTGCCGCTCACGGTTGTGGGCGAATATCCGCTGAGCGCCAGCGCCCGCGAAGGCGGTAAGCTGGACGCGGAACTCGCCTTCCCCTGGCGCGTCAGACAGTTCTTCACGAACTGGCAGGTGGGCATTCCTTCCACTCTGGACGGTAAGCCGGTCAATGTCATTCAAGCCCGGGCGACCGGCATTCTCGCTACTTTCTATTTCGACAAGCAGACCAACTTGATGACGCGCATGATCCGCTATGCGAATTCCGCCGTCGGCCGCGTACCCACGCAGATCGATTATTCCGATTACCGCGCTGTTAACGGAGTAATGATGCCGTTCAAGTGGACCTACGGTTGGGTGAGCGGACGGGAAGAGTACGCGATCGCGGACTACCAGGCGAACGCACCGGTGGACGCCGCGAAGTTCAACCGTCCCGTGCAGCGACCGCGTCCGGCTGCCCCCGCTCGCTAAGCATTCCCGGTAAACGCGACTTAAGTCGCGTTTACCTACTGATTCGTCAATCCGGGCGGTCCGGATACAGGTCCTACGTACGCCAGCAGCCGTCCGGCCGTAATCGCGCCGAACCAGCAGATCAGCGAGGCCCAAGCCAGTTTCTGCGCCGATCCCGAAACCGGAGCGGTATCCAGCACCGGATCGGCGAATACCTTTTTCTGCAGTCGGTAGAGAACTACGATCCCAACGGCGATGAAGGCCATCTTCACGTAAAAGTCCGGGTTGGTGAGCTTAGTGGTGGCGTCGGCCATCAGCAGTAGTGTGCCGGTTGCCGCGTTCAGCCAGAACCCCGCCCAGATCAACGGAAAATATTTTTCCAAAGGTTTGATCGGTGTCTTTCCCGGCCAGAACCCCAGCAGTGCGAGATCGAGGATGGCGTTGCCGCCCGCAACGATCGACATCCCCAGGGTGTGCAGCAGCAGAATTGTCGGAAACGACCAGATTGTGCCGGACTCGCGCACCCAGATACTGAGCTTCATATTTTCCAGCCAACCAAAGAACTCCAGCATGTTATTCGTTCTTCCTTTTACCCTCGCCCTGCTCAAAGTGGCGCGCGCTCAATTCAATCAACCATCCGGCGACGGCGAACACAATGGTGACGCCCAGTACGACAGAGGTGACGATCGTTGCCAGCAGCATCGCCTAGAAAGAGTCTCCGATGAACGGGAGCATGTTCCCGCACCACATAATGGCAATCCAAAGGACCACGGCTGAACCCGCCGCAACCTTCGCCCGCATGGGCGCATCGTCTCCCGGCGCCAAAATCCAGACTTCGTCGAACATCGTGAAGTAAAGCGCGTTCGCGCCCGCAACCAGCACGAACGCCATCTTCCACTGAAACGGCGCGCTCGCGAAATACTGGCCGGGGTTCCCGATAAAGAACAATAAACCGGTCAGTACGTTGAGCCCGAAGCCCAGGATTCCCCAGGGAAGCAGCCGATGCAAAACGGGAAACGACAGGCTCTTCATCATGCCCATCATTCGGAGATCGACCAGGAACACGACGCCCATCAGCAGACTCAGCCCGATGAAATGCAGCGTTTCGCAAACCGGCCACATCCATTTGGTGCCCGTTATGAACAAACCAAGCGCCGCCGCGTCCACCAAAGGAAGGGGAGCGCCCGCATTGGCCTGCGCCTGCTGCACCGAAACGATTTCGGTATGGCGAATCTCGCCGCCGGTATTTCCGGTCACCGACATGAAGTAAACCGTGGCAACGGAAAGCAGCAGAACAGTAACTAACACCCAGCGTCGCGGGTGCCGGAAACGGCGAAATTGCCAGAGCGCAATCCACGCGAACATGCCTGTGAGTTCCATGAACGCCAGAGACACTACCGCGGCATTGTTGTGCGCCGCGACCGCGGCCATTGAGATATTCGGAAGTTTTTTCAGCGCATCCTGGGCTCCGTTGCCGCTCATATAGGTGGGGATCGCCAGCAGCGCAATGCCCGTGAAGATGACCAGACTGGCCCGTTTCAGATCGTTGCTGTTTCCAATGAGCGCGAACAGGAACAAACCCAACGCAATGATGGTCCCGATGATTGGAAAATGGTTCAGCAGGAGGTGTACGTGAGGCAGATTCATCAGCTGTTTTTCACCGTCGAGATCTGTACGGACACAAGGCGTGATGCTATCACACGCCTGATCGGGAGATCAATACGTGGTACGCGTAGACATTTAAGACGGGAGTGCTTTTTATGAAAATAGCGCGGGTGATCCTCTTTACGGCGCAAATCGATGCGATGAGCAAATTCTATGGCGAAGTGCTCGGACTGAAACAAATCACGTTGCGTGAAAAGCTGGTCGCGCGCGGCGCAAATTTCAGGAAGGTCCGGCAGGGGGAAGTCTTTTGCCTTTGCGACGGGAAGGATCCGGACGGAAACCCTCTTCAGTTGTCCGACAGATGAAGTCTGCATCACAATCCGAATGCAAACCGAGCCGCATGCCGATTCAAGCCGTCAATTTTCGACATGGACGGGCTGATGCTCGATACTGAGCCGTTCTACAGAACCGCATGGCAGCGGGCGGCGCGCGAGTGCGGCTATGAGATCTCCGATGAGTTATGGTTCGATTTCATCGGCCGCACCAGAGCCGGTGGTGAAGACCTGATGATGAACCTGTTCGGCGCCGGCTTCCCGCTGGAGACGTTCCATGCGGCAAGCCTGCTCACCGAAAACGCCGTATTCGCCGAAGCCGTGCCGTCGAAGAAGCCCGGTCTCGATCAGCTTCTCGCATTTCTCGATCTCTGCCGGGTTCCCCGAGCTGTGGCTACGTCGACAGACCGGCAACGGGCCACGGAGCACCTTTCGAATCGCCAATTGCTCGACCGATTCGATGTGGTTGCCACCGCAGACGAAGTCGCCAACGGCAAACCCGCCCCGGACCTGTTCCTGCTGGCCGCGAAAAGGCTGGGCGTCGATCCGCCGAATTGCCTCGTGCTTGAAGATTCTGAAGCGGGCGTTCTGGCGGCTCATCGCGCCGGAATGCGGATCTTCATCGTGCCGGATCTCAAGTCGCCGTCAGAGGCAATTGAGTCCATGGCTCAAGGCAGGTTCAATTCGCTGGCTGAAGTTGAGAGCGAATTGCGGCGTCTATTCACTTCCCGGCCTTGAGACTCTTGTAGGCCGTTTCGATGAACTTATCCGTGGTCCAGAAACCTTTGTCGCTGCCATAAAGCGGATCGTAATCTCTTGTCGGCTTCGCCGCTTTGACCTGCTCGAGCGTCATGCCTCTCTTGATCATGTCGAGGAAGCGATCGCGCAGAATGGTCATCATGTCCCGGTACTCCACCACATCGGCTTCATCGCAGAGTCGGCCGTGGCCCGGTATCACGTAGGTGCCGCCTTCCTCCTTATCCGCCGGAATCGTGATGTCGAGGATGTGGTTCAGGCCGTCCAGCACTCCCTGATACGTGCCGCCGCGGTCGAGATCGATGATCGGATAACTCGTCGTGACGAAGATATCGCCCGTGCTGACGACGTCCGATCTCCGGAAAAAAACGATGCTGTCGCCGTCCGTGTGCGCGGCCGGCTGATGAAAGATTTGAATGGCCTCGCCGTCGAAGAAGAGCTCTTTCACGTCGGTGATGTAAGCGTCGGTAGGCCACGCGGCGCTGGGGAAGGCCGGAGTATTGCCGTCCTTCCGGCTCATCCGGTCGAGAACCTGCTGAGTTGCGATGACAGTAGCGCCTTCGCCCGCGCTTGCCCCGATATCGCCCACCACGTTGCCGCCGGTGATTGTGCTGCCCGCCTTCGCCAGTTTCTCGTTGCCGCCCGTGTGGTCGCCGTGCACGTGGGTGTCGATGATGTAGTGGATCGGCTTATCGGAAACTGTGCGGATCGCGGCGATGATCTTGTCGCTGAGTTGCGCATACATCGTGTCGACCAGCAGGACGCCTTCTTTGCCGACCTGCATCGTGATGTTTCCGCCGGCGCCGACGAGCATGTAAACGTTGCCCTGTACCGGCAGCACGTGGATCTCGACGTTGTCGAAATTCTGAGGCTGTTGCGCGTAATCGGATGCCGCGCAGGCGAGAATGACCGCAACACCGACCGCAAGCGGGAGAAAATTCCGCCGGATCATTTCGCGGCTACCGTCGTTGCCTTTGTGGCCGGCTTCATTGCCTTCAACTTCAGCCGGTACTCCGGATACATCGTCTCCGCGCCGCCGCGAGTCGGCTCGATAGGAAGTCCAAATCGTTCCGGAAACTCCGCGAGAAATGTATTCTTGCCGGGCAGGTGACTGGGTACGGTACCTTTGGGCCGAACTACCTCAACCACGGCCTCGCAGGGATACGGCGCAATATCCTGCCGTGCGTCGTACTCGAAATCGGTGGTGCGCACAAAAGGCTCGGTCAGATAAGCCGGATCGCTGATGATCACCACGACCGTCAAATAATTTCCATGCCGGATGATGTGTTCCGTAACCGTGGCGCGGTCGCTGCGCGGTACACCGTTGCGGCGGATCCAGCCGTTTTTCAGATGCGTGGTCTTGATCGTCAGCATGTCGCCTTCGAACTTGCCGGTCGAAAATCCCTGCCACGTGTGGGCCGCGTAGTCCGGAGGATGCGGGCGTCCGTCCATCCAGATGGTGCGCTCCGGAGCCTGCCAGGAAATGTGCGTGTGATACGCGATCAGCTTCTGCGACTCCCGGTCGACTTCCTTCCAGATGCGAAGGTTGGCCGGTCCGCGCCACGCGTAGTCGGAAGGATGCGGCTTACACTGATGTTCCGGAAGCGTCAGCAGCGAGGCGTCCCACACGTCCGCTCGCAGCCGTGCGGCATCGTTGATCGGCAGGCCCAGGTAATCGCCGATCTCCGGACCGGGAATGCGTTCCGGCTGGTCTTCGTGAAAACGAGGCGCCCATTCGCCCGAGGGATCAAGCTGCGCCAGCGCGGGCAAACCCGATAGCCCGATTAAAAACGCCGCTGCCATTACTCTTCGCATACACGCTCCCTGAGCCGGTTACAACGTATCACGCGTAACTTTTCAGCGTCAAGGTAAAGAACGTGGTGCTGGAGGTAAGGATTCCGCTGTTAGGGAATGGCTTCCGGGTCGATCAGTATATCCCCGTTTTGAACCACGACTTCGAACTTGCGGACCTTCACCTCTTGATCGAAATGATGCACGCCGGTGCGGCAATCGTAGCGTCGCCCATGCCAGGGGCAGACCAGCAGATTGCCCTGCAGGACGCCTTGCCCGAGCGGTCCGCCGCTGCACGGGCATATGCCGTCGAGCGCATGAACTTCGCCGTTCCAGTTGCAAAGGGCGAATTGTTTTTCACCTACTGCAACTTCCGCGGTTGCGCCGGGCGGAAGCGAGAAGGCGTCCAAAACTTTGATGAAGGGCACGGGAGGTCGCCTTGGCTATCGATTTCGACTATATCGAACTCAAAGCCTCTGAATGATCGTGCCGCCGAGCGCGCCCGCGCCAATCAGCCACCCGTTCTTGCGGCGCGCTCTTGAGCGATCTTTCGCGCTTCGCTTAAATTGATGTGAGCTCCTATGCCATGTTTGGCGAGAAGATGAAGCAGGTTGGCGCCACTCAACAGTGTTAGCGGCTTACCATTAGCAAACTCGTAAGCATCGGGGCCGTAGTCCGATGTGGTTACCAAAATTCCTTTGCTTGCCCCCTCGTTCATGAGCGTTCCATAAAGATCCCGAACGGCAGATACGCCAACGGTATATGCATATCGCTTGGCCTGAATCACGATCTTGCCTCCGGTAATCGGGTCTGGAGCGAATGCGACAGCGTCTACGCCGCCATCACGGCTTGCCTGGGTGACTTTCACGTCACCCCCTCTTGACGAAAACTCTTTTGCGAAGATCTCGCGGATGAGGTGCTCAAAATCCTCCCAATCCATTGTCGCGAGATTGTAGCCGGCACTCAGATGTTCAGCAACGGCATGTGACGGTACAAAGCGTCGGTCATGGCAACCGGCGTCACGCTGTGCAGTTTTGAACTTCCCACACCCCGGAGTTGCCGGAAGCAGGCCTTTGGGTCCACCTTGTCCAGGTTGATTGCGAGGAAAGGGGCCCGCACAGCCTGAAGGGAAAGGATGCATGAAGTGACTTGATTCCCGGTGCTTTTGTCCGTCGAAGTCACGATGCCATTGAATACGACAGCGGAAAGCGCCATTGCTGAATCGCTCTGGAATAGCTCGTGTAGCGTTCGCAGGGCGATTTGATAAACCACATCGTCATACAGCTTGGTGCCCTGACTTTCGGAGAGAAAAACCTCTTTCAGCGTATCCGTGGCCTGTACGTACTTAACTTCGGCGAGTGTCGGAAGATCTTCCGGAGCGGGCAACTGATTATTCAAAATCAGCATGCCCGTTTCAGCATTCCATTCGAAGTCGAACTTTCGAGGAATGCAGGAAGGATGGTCGGAGCGGGAGAGGACTCGTTCGCAGTAGTCAATTACTGCGTCGGGCGCTCTTGTCATGTAGCGATCGCGCACCTGATCGACCTCCCGGCCTTGTTGCGCGATCTCGTCATAATAACGGTCTTGTTCCAGCTTCCACCGGGACATCTCCTGCGCATATTGTTCGTCTAAGCCCGCGCAAAATGCCCGATACTGCTCCAAAGCTCTCTGACGCTGCGCCGTCAGCGCGGAGCACGCATATTCCCAATCACGCACATCTGACTCGTACTGGTGCGAAAGTTCCGCGAGCTTGGCGGCTTTCCGCGAAGAAACAAGGCGGTCCAGTATGGAGAGTTGCGGCTGGTATTTGTAATCTGACCGTTGGGGCTGGTAAGGGAGATCAGGCATTGACGGCGACACAGGGTAGTCAGGCTTGATGGGAGCCTGTTGCCGAAACGGGTCCTTGATCTTCAGTTCTTCCCAATCCAGCGTTGGATCTGATTCGATGCCACGGGCTAGTGTGGTCCTGAGCAGGTCCAGCTGCTGTTGCGCTTCTGTGGTGCGCTCAAGTGCCACCTCTTTCTGGTTTTCAATATGGAGTCTGCGGGCTTCTTTCGCTTCAAATGTCCGCTTGATTCTGTTCTCTGCGGCGGTCTGCTTGTGCCACGCAGCGTTCCATTGAAGCGCGGTTGCCTGCGCCTTGTTGAGAAGCACGCCTTTTTCAGGAGATCGAAGCAATGCATATTTGTGCAGGCCGTCATGGAAAGCCTCCACTGAATACATCGGGACCCCACGTGCACTGTACGCAACCGTCACATCAGCAAAGCGCGTTTCCATTTCCATGGCTACCTGAACCTTTGAGAGTTTACCATTGAAAATTCTGTTGGGATTTCGAATTTGACGGACTATATATTGAAAATTCAAAGCCTCTGAATGATCGTGCCGCCGAGCGCGCCCGCGACGATCAGCCACATCGCGTTGATCCGGTAGCGAAGAAGCACCGCGCTGCTGATCAATGCGATCGCGATGGTGTAGCCGTCAACCAACGCAGTCCTTCCCAACTGCGCGATGACAGCCGCCATCAAAGCCAGTGCCGACACATTGACGCCATCAAGAAATGCGCCCGCGAGTTTGGAGCGTCTCAGCAGCGGTACCAGCGGGCCGCTTACCGCGATCAGCAGGAACGAGGGAAGGAATATCGCAACTGTGGCCGTCAAAGCTCCTGGAACGCCGTCCACCAGATAACCCACGAATGTGGCTGTTGTGAACAACGGCCCCGGCGTAAGTTGCCCCACCGCGATCGCATCCAGCAGTTGCCCTTCGGTCAACCAGTGCCACTGATGGACGAGGCCATCGCGCACGAACGCAATCAACACATACCCGCCGCCGTAGAGTGTCGCGCCGACTTTGAAGAAGAATGCGAATAACGCCTGAGGCTGTACCGTGGCGACATTCCCCCAACTCCTGCTGAGACGAGTCAGCATGTCGGGCAAAGCGATCATTGCCGCCGCAACTGCATACACTCCGAGCAGACCGCGTCCGGACCGGGGCTTCGGCCGCGACACCCAATGGACCGTTGCGGCAAGTGCCCCTGCGGCAAACAACAGCAAAAGTACGTCCGTTCCGGCGAGCGCCGCTGGGAGCGCGGCCAGCCCCAGCAATGCATAAAACCGATTCTTCACCGCGGTCTTGGCCAACCCCCAAATGGCGTTCACGACGAGCGCAATAATCACCGGCTTCACTCCATAGAGAATCGCCTGGGCTTGCGGCAGCGCTCCGTACTTTTGGTATGCCCAGGCGCACAGGAGAACGATTGCGGCCGCGGGTGCGATGAAACAGATCCCGGCCGCCAGCAACCCGCGCCAACCCTCCCGCCGATAGCCGATGTGAATTGCCACCTGCGTGGAATTTGGTCCCGGAATCAGATAGGTGGCGCCCAGCAGATCCAGAAATTCGGCCTCGGTCATCCATCCGCGCCGCCTCACCACTTCGTCCTTCATCAGGGCGATATGGGCCGCCGGGCCGCCAAACGCGGTGAAGCCCAGGCGCAGAAATAATCCGATCAGTTCGCGCGTAGCTCTTGATGTTAACCCGCGTGGACTGTGTCTGGCCTGCGGAAACGCTAAACTGATATTTACGCCGCATGGCTGCCGCATCCCCACCTCGTGGTTCTCTTTCGAAGCGAGCGCGCAAAGCTTCCGCGGACCAATCCTCGCTTTCCGATCACGGCGTGCGCCTCACCCGCCAGCGGAAAATTCTGCTCGACCTCATCGACAAGACCGGCCAGCACCTCGATGCCGAGCGCCTCTATCAGCTCGCGAAAGAAAAAGATCCGAAGCTGAATCGCGTTACCGTCTACCGGACGTTGAAGCTGCTCAAGGAAGGTGGCTTGGTCGATGAGCTGGACCTCATGCATCAGGCCGGCGAGCAGCACTACTACGAAACGCGCCGCAAGCAGGAACATGCGCACGTGATCTGTCTTGGCTGCGGCAAAGTGGAAGAGTTCTTCGGCGAGCCGCTCCAGCGTTTGCGCAAGCAGATCGAGTCGCATTTCGGATTTCAGATTGTCCTCGCGCGGACCGAAGTCGGCGGATACTGTTCGCATTGCCAATCGCTTCGGGCGCAGGAATTCGAGCGGGCGGCGGCTTCGCGTCAATGAATGAATCGGAATGACCCCGGGTCATGAAACGACCGCCGAAGGTCCACTGGCGGAAGCAACGCTGGTAGTGATCGACCCCAATGGCCGTCGCACCCGCGTGCCGCTGTCTCCCTTTCCCTTCCGGATGGGCCGGGCGCCCGACAATAACCTCGTTCTGCGCGACAGCCGTATTTCCCGGAATCACGCCCTTATTGCGCGCAGCGACGGCGGTTTTGTTCTCGAGGATCTTGGCAGCCGGCACGGCATCTGGGTGAACGGAGAGCGCGTGCGGAAATCGAGGGCGCTCGAAGGTTCCGATCGCATTGAGTTCGGCGTTCCCGACGGTTATCAGATTCACTTTACGCGCACCGGCGAAGAAATCAAAAAGCTTCTGGCGCGTCCGGCAACAGGCGATACCGGACGAACGGGCAGCGCGAACCTCGAAAAGCTGCGGGCGGTTCTCGAAGTGGCGCGCTCGCTGCAGAGTTCTTTCTCGACGGACGATGTCCTGAACACGGTCCTCGATGCGGCCCTCGCCGTCACCGGCGCGGAACGCGGTTTCCTTCTGCTCTTTAACGAAGCCGCCGAGTTGCAGGTGCGCAGCGCGCGTTCGAACGGCGGCGGCGACCTGCAGCCCGACGAGCTTCGTGTGCCTCGCCGCCTGATCCAGCAGGCTCTCGAAAGCCGCCGCGATCTGTTTTCGATGTCGTTCGATCCGAGCGCGGCCGAAGGCCTCTCACCCGGCAACACCATCACCGATCTCGAACTAAGAAGCGTCGTTTGTGTCCCTCTGGTGCACGTGAATCTCAGCGGTTCCGGCGCGACCCAGATGCTCTCGGCGGCGAAAGCCAGCGCCGGCGTCCTTTATATGGATTCACGCGTTACCGCGGTGGATCTCGCCGGCGGCAATCGTGAACTGCTGCAAACGCTCGCTATCGAGGCCTCCACGGTTCTGGAGAATGCACGCCTCATCGAAGAGCAGCGCGTCCGGCAGCGGATGGAAGAGGAACTCGACGTGGCGCGGCGCATCCAGCACAGCCTGATGCCGCGCGAGCTGCCCGATCAGGGCTGGTTCGTCGTCTGCGGATCGAGCGAGAGCTCGCATCAGGTGGGCGGCGACTATTACGACGTCGTGGCTATCGGTCCCGAAACCTGGTCGTTAGTGGTGGCGGATGTTTCGGGAAAGGGCGTCAGTTCCGCCCTGCTGGCGAGCTTCCTGCAGGGCGCGTTTCTGAGCGCATCTTCCACCACGGATATTACCGATGTCCTCTCGCGCATCAACACTTTCCTGAACGACCGTTCCGAGCACGGCAAGTATGCCACGATGTTCTATTCGAAGCTGGATTCTTCGGGACGTCTGACGTATGCCAACGCCGGCCACTGCGCGCCGCTCCTCGTCCGCGCGGCGGGTGAGATCGAAAAACTCGAGGCCAATTCGACGCCGGTTGGTCTGGTTCCGGATGCGCCGTTTGTGCTGAGTCAACGCGATCTCCGGCCGGGTGATCGTATCGTTCTCTATACGGACGGCGTCACTGAAGCACAGAACGACGCCGGGGATTTCTTCGGACGCAGGCGTCTTCGTGAAGCCGTACGGAGCGCCGGGGCGGATTGCGCGGGGCTGCACGCCGCCATTCAGCAGGCGATCCTTGACTTCACCGCCGGAGCCGAGCAAGCCGACGATCTGACGCTGGTGGTCGTCGAATACCGCGGCAACCGGTAAATCGCCTGTCCGATTAGCCCCGGTCTATCAGGTCGAGGAGTTCTCGTGGGTAAAGGGCCTTGAGATCCGGCCACGCCTCGGCTAGCCGGATCAAATCCAATTCGTCTTTTTTCCGCTTGCTGAAACGTCTTTTTGGATCGCTCCAGGCCCAGAGCTTTCCCTGCGTGGTATCTTCTAGGCAGGCGACCCTTACGGGAACCCCCAGAACCAGCGCTTCCACCGAGCGGGCCAAGAAAGCCTGGTATCTCGTATCGATCGTGAACTGAATCCGAAGATCGCTTCCCGGACGCTGTGCGTTCAGAGAATGCTCGTGCTCTTCGGTTGCGAAGCTCTGCTTCCTGAGGTTTTCCACCAGGCCATGAAGACCGGACGCGATTACCACGAGATCGGCATCCAGCGTATATACCGGCTCGACGAATACATTGACGGCCAAGCCGCCGATCAGACACCAAGGGCCGGATGCTTCGCACGCCGCGATTACCCGCGCAAAGTCCGTCGTGCCGCCCTGAGTGGTCAATTCATAAGCCTCCGCCGCAGTCACAACTTCACTTTAGACGATTCCGCAACTTCTGGATACGCCGGCAGAATCGGAGTCTACTTACTATCGAGCCAGACCTTCGGGTCGACGCTCATACCGGGCCGCAGTTGATGATTCGGGTCCTGGCCTTCCTTGATCCGGATTCGCACCGGTACGCGCTGCACCACCTTCACATAGTTACCAGTGGCATTCTCCGGCGGCAGCAGACTGAACCTTGCTCCAGTTGCGCCGGCGACGCTTTCGACGTAACCCTCATAGTCGCGATCGTAGGAGTCCACGTGAATGGTCGCGCGCTGGTTCGGATGCATCCTCTTCAGCTGCGTTTCCTTGAAGTTCGCGGTCACCCAGATATTGCTCACCGGAACATCCGCCATCAGTTGCTGTCCTGGCGCCACCTGCTGACCGGGCTCCGCGTTCTTCTTCCCGATGACGCCGTCCACTGGCGCAAAGATCTTCGTATAGCTGAGATTCAGCACGGCCTGATCGACGAGAGTCTGCTGATGTTGAGCGCTGGCCTGTCGATTTTCGACCGTCGCATTCTGGATCGCGATCTGCTGCGGCCGATTGCGCTCCGCCTCCACCTGCCTGGTCTGCGACTGTTCCAACCGCGCCTGGGCTTCTTCAATTTTTCGCCCCATTGCTTCCGCCGCGGCTCGTTTGGCGTCGACGTTCGCCGCTGCGGATTTTGCCGCCGCCTCCGCCTGATCGTATTGCTGTTTGCTGATCTCGTCTTTCGCGACCAACTGCTTGTAGCGAGCCAGATCGGCCTGCGCTTTCACGCTGTCGGCTTCCGCCTGCCGGATGTCCGCAACAGCGGATTCGTAATCGCGCTGTGCTCCTGCGACCGCCGCGCGCGATTCGGCAATGTCGGTCGTCGAAGTGGTGAGCGTGGTCTGGGTCGTAACCGAAGTGATGGGTACATTCGGCTTTGCCACCGCAACCAGGCTGCGCGACTCGTTCAGCGCGGCTTTGGTCTGATCCAGCGCTGTTTCGTAATCCCTCGGGTCGAGATCGACAAGAAGCTGGCCGGCTTTGACCTCCTGATTGTCCTGAACATAAACCGCTTTCACAGTCCCGGCAATCCGGCTGGTGACGGGGTAAATGTCGCCATCGATCTCGGCATCGTCAGTCGATTCATAGGAATCGAGGTAATTCCACAGCTTGTATCCGCCAATCGCGGCGGCGGCCACAATAACCAGCAAAATGACCAGTTTCACGGCGCGATTGCCAGGTTTTGCAGGCCTGTGGTGCTCGGCCCGCTCCGGCTTGTTTTGCTCCGGCTTGCCCTGCTCGGGTTTGGCAGTTTGAGATTCCGGTGCCTGTTCCGCGGTATCCGCCATCGTCGTCGATTCCTGACTGATCTGTCTGTCTGGGAGCTTGGATGCTTCAGTGCGGAAACAGGCTGCTGAAAAACGCTTCCGACTTCCAGAGTACACGTTGCGGTCGTCCGCGGCGTCAACCTTTTGTGACTCTGTGTGCAGCCACGCGCGCGTCGATGTGTGTTTTCATAGCCTTATCAGCCTTTGGCGCGCCGCCAGGTATCGAAGGCCTGTTGAAAAACGTGGAAACCCGGTATAATCGCGCTCAATCGCTTAAGCTCGATTTTTCAGAGAGTTACGCTGGAGTAAAAAGCCCCGTCCAGAACGACTCCGGGGTGCTCTATCTGCGCAAGCCCGGGCGCATGCGCTGGGAATACTCATCGCCTGCCGGGAAAGTATTCATCTCCGACGGGAAAGACGTCATTTTTTACAGCCCGGATGAGCAGCGCGCCCAAAAGAGCAAGCTGAAAGAATCCGAAGATATGCGCGCTCCCCTCGCCTTCCTGCTGGGCAAGTTGGATTTCAAGAAGGAGTTCAAGTCGTTCCGGATTCGCGTCGAGGGAAACGACACCTGGATCGTCGCCGAACCGAAATCGGAAAACCTGGCCTATTCGAAAGTCGAGTTCCTTGCTACTCCCGAAGGAGAAATCCGCCGTGTTCGCGTCACCGGCCAGGATCAGTCCACACTCGATTTCGAATTCTCGAATGAGCAGTTGAATGCGCCGGTCGCGCAGTCGCTGTTCACCTTTCATCCGCCGCCGGGCGTCCAGGTTGTCGAGGCGGGCCAATAGATGTCCGAGTTCGTCCTGAAATATGCGGATACGCGCGGCGAGGTGCATAGCCAGCTCGCGCAGGGTGCTTCCGCACAGGAAATCCGTGAGCGGTTCACGCAGCAGGGATTCCTGGTCTATTCGGTGAAGCCGAAAGGCGTCAGCCTCAGTCTTTCGGGTGACATCTCTCTCCCCGGCCGGCGCCGCCGCTTGAATCTGGAAAAATTCCTGATCTTCAACCAGCAGTTCGTCACTCTGATCCGCGCCGGATTGCCGATTCTCAAAGCGCTCGACCTCCTCGCCGAAAGACTCACCGACCCGAAACTGACGCCCTACATCAACGCGGTCCGCGAAGAGGTGCGCCGCGGCACGCTGCTGTCGGAGGCGTTCCGGCAGCAGGGCATTTTCCCCAAGATTTACGTGACGTCGGTGATGGCCGGTGAAAAGTCGGGCAGCCTCGTCGAAGTGCTGGAGCGGTTCATCGTCTATCAGAAGCTCGCCATTGCGGTCCGGAAAAAGGTTCTGGTTTCCCTGATGTATCCGTCCGTATTGATCGTGCTGGTGATCCTGCTGATGGTGTTTCTGGTGACCTACGTGGTGCCCAGTTTTGCGAGCCTTTACTCCAGCATGTCGGCCCAGTTGCCCACCATCACGCTCTATCTGATTGCGATCGGCACCACGGCGCGCACTTACGTGGTGGCATATGCGGTAGCGATTTTCGGGCTGGGAGCATTGTTTTCCTGGTGGTCTCGTAAGGAAGCCGCGCGGGAGAAGATCGATCGCATCAAAATCAAAGTTCCGCTGTTCGGCGATATCTGGATCAAATACCAGGTGGCCCAGTTCGCGCGCGTCCTCAGCACCTTGCTGACGGGCGGTATTCCGCTGATCCAGGGGCTCGACACCGCGGCGGATTCTCTGGGCACGCCGCTGCTGCGGAAGACTCTCGAGGGAGCGGGTAAGTCGGTCCGGGAAGGGCAGACTCTTTCTTCTTCGCTGACGGCAACGGGAGTGTTTCCCGAGCTTGCCGTGGACATGGTGGAAGTCGGCGAATCGACCGGCGCGTTGCCTGCCATGCTGACCAGCGTCGCCGAGTTCTACGAAGACGACGTGAATACCCGGATGACCGCGGTCCTTTCGCTCATCGAGCCCGCCATCATGATCTTCATGGGGATATTCGTCGCGTTCGTGCTGATCGCGCTTTACCTGCCCATCTTTTCCCTTGCGGACACCATTCGCTGAGGACATAAGGCAATGACCGGAGCAGGCTTCCGCAAGACCGCTCTCAGTTTGGATGGCGCGGCGGAGGGTTCGCACTTCGGCAATCCGGATTTCCGCGTCGGCGGCCGGATCTTTGCGACTCTGAGCCTGGAGCGCGAGGGTTACGGCGTACTGCTGCTCGCTCCCGAACAGCAGGCCGGCATGGTGGAAGACGCACCGGAAGTATTTTCGCCGGTTCCCGGAGGCTGGGGCCGCAATGGGTCTACCCGCGTGCTGCTTGCGAAGGCTGCGCCGGATGTCCTGAAAGACGCGTTGCGAACCGCGTGGCAAAACCGCATCGACAAGAATACTCGTCCGAAGAAGGCTCTCCCGAAGAAAGCCATCAGCGCATCAAAACCACCCAGGGCTCGATAGCCGCCACCGTCCCGTGGCTTTTATTTCATCGACGCCGCAACCTTTTGTACTTGGGTCATGAGCCGCAGCGTGTTCTCGCCATAAATCTTCAGAACGTCATCCCGGCTGTAGCCTTCTTCGAGCAGAGCTCGAGTCAGATTGGGCCATTTGTCCACGCCGTTCAGTTCCTCCGGAACGCAGGAGACACCATCGAAATCGCTGCCGAGGCCGACCGCATCGATTCCTGCGAGATCGACGACGTGATTGATGTGCTTCACCACGTCCGCCAGCGTGGCTCGGATTCGGGGATCCGCATGCTTCCTGCAGAGCCTTTCGTTGCCCTTCCGGATCGTTGGCATACTTCTTCCTCAGCTCCGCCGTGACAGGCGCCATTTTGGCCGCTTGCGCCACGGTGGCGGCGGCTGCTTCGGGATTCAAATATCCGCAATCGAAATTGATCTGAATCACGCCGCCTTTTTTCGCCAGCGCGACGATCATTTCATCGGTCATATTTCGCGGCACGTTCGAGATCGCGCGGCAGGAAGAGTGCGACGCGAAGATCGGCGCTTTGCTGGTCTCCGGCGCATCCCGGAACGTCTTGTCGGCGACGTGAGAGATGTCCACGATTGTGTTGCCGGTGCGCTTCGCGTACGTCGGCCGCGGTTGTAGCGAACATGAAATCGCCGGGATACTTCGCGATGATGTCGTGCTTCACCGTGTCGATCATGTCGAGCGCGCGCTTGGCCGAATGATTTCCTTCGGTGTAGCTGGACGAAACGTATACCGCGAAAAACTGCGCTCCCATTCCGCCCTTCTTCATGCGTGGAAGATCGGTATGGTTGACGGTGGACGGCTGCCCGATATCTGTTCCCGCTACCGTGCGGCTGGTGATGTCATTGTGTGTGTCGATCAGTAGGCCGCATTGTGGACCCGCATGACCTCGGCTTCGGTAACGGTCCGCCTCACCCGGACAGTCGCCTGAGCCTGCACAGGACAGATCGGAAGAAAAGATACCAGCAGAACGGCAGCCGCAATTCCGCGAACGATCATAAATTCCTACCAGAGGATCTTCAAAGCCACCTGCGTATTGCGGGGTTCGCCGACGCCCAGACCGGGCGCGGATCCGTTGCTGAATGTCGAAGTGAGTTGGCCGAAGCTCGAACTGGACAATGACACGTTCGGATTCGCCCAGTTCGTGCGGTTGAATAGGTTGAAGATCTCAACCCGGAGTTCCGCGGAGATTCGTTCCGTAATCGGAGTTTTCTTGAATACGGAGAAATCCACCGATCCAAAGCCGGGCCCGTAGAGCGCGTCCCTGCCTATATTGCCAAAACTTCCCGTGGCTGGCTTCGCGAAGGCAGCCGGATTGAAATACTGGACGGCGGTAGTGCCGGTCAATACGGGTACATTCGCAAAAGGATCGCCTACGACATTAACGCGGTCCTGATTCTCACCTGTGCCGCTGACATTGGTTCCGGCGAGGATGTTGAGGGGCTGCCCGGTCGAGAATGTGAACAGCGAATTCAACTGCCAGCCCCTGGTCAGCCGCGGAAGGCGTGTCCCCAGCTGCGGAACATCGTAGCTGATGAAGCTCGTGAAAACCTGACGGACGTCAAACGTGCTGGAACCGCGCTGAAACGCAAGATCGTAGCTGTCGGTCGGTACCGTGTTGCGAACCGTGGACGTATCGTCAATGGAGTGCGCCCAAGTGTAGTTTGCCGTGGCCGACAGGCCCTTCCAGAGTCTCTGCCTGAGCGAAGCCTGCAGGGAATTGTATTCCGAGTTTGCCACCGATTCCGCCTCATCAATGGTCCCGACTTGAGGATATTGCGCGGCATAAGGACGCACCGCCACGCCGTTTACGAGAACAGCCTGGTTAATGTCCAGAAGCACGGGCAGTTTTCGCCCCAGATTGCCGACGTAACCAATCTGCAGGATCGTGGAGCCTGAAAGCTGCCGCTGAATATTAAGATTGAAATTCTGCACATAAGGCGTGCGGAAATTCTGACTGACGGCAAATACTCCGAAGGGCGGCGTGGGACTGCTGGACCCGAAGATTGGTACGCCGGGTGCGAAAACCACATTCTTGACCGAGAGGTTATAAACCGGATTCGCTCCCCCGGGATTTGCGTTCACGCCGGCCGCACCGCCATTCGTCAGGGATGTGTTGGCCGTGAAGAAGTTCAAAGCCGGCACATCGTAGTAGACGCCGTAGCCGCCGCGGATCACAGTCTTGCCATCGGCCATCGGAGTGAATGCGAAACCGAAGCGGGGCGCGACATTATTCCAGTCCTGCGGGTAAAGCGGCCCCGCGCCATTCACGCCCGGTGTCACGAAGCCCTGGCCGGGGATGAAGTTCGTGATTGAGTTTCGGGAATCGTGCAGAACGCCCTGATACGTAAAACGCGCCCCGTAGTTCACGGTAAGCCGGGAGTTGATCCGGAACGTATCTCCCGCCCACAAGTCGAACGAGTCCTGAAAATACTGCCTCTGCAGCGGTCCCTGCGCAATCGTGGCGCCATTGGAATTGCTCGGATAACCGGCGAGAAAATCGGCCAGATTTCGCAGATCGCCGGTGACGGCCGGATCCGTGGACCACGGTCCGCGTGAACCGTCGAAAGTAAATGAACCGCGCTCGTTGATGTCGTAGCCGACATCGAGAACTGCGCGGCGGAACTCTCCGCCGAAGATCAGCGAATGCCGGCCGATGTTCCAGGAAAGCCCGTCCGTCAGATGGCCCGTAGTATCGATGCGGGCTTCGGGGCTGGTGGCGCCCACATAGTCGAACCCGCTGATCGTGATTTTCGGCGACCCTATCAGAACAGCCTGGGTCGCGCCGGTATTCAGACCCAGAGCCAGCGGATTGACGCCGGTGTCGGCATCGTTGAAAGACTGATAGAAATAATTTACGCCGAGGGTAAGCTCATTCACCAAACCGGGCGAAAAAATGTGGGTGTCGGCAACCGCAACGTTATGCATGTGGCTGGGAGCGATCTGGAAGAAACCCGGAATATGCGACCCGATGTCGGCGGTTTGCGTGCCGGTGCCGACAAAGTAGCGCACGAACATCGAATTCTTGTCGTTGAAGCGGTGGTCGATTTTCATCACGCCGTTATAGCTGTTGTAATTGTTTTGCCCATTACTCAGATAATTATTCGTGGTGGCCGGTCCGGTGCGGGCGCTCGCGGGCCAGATCGTCAGAAGGTTCAGCGACACCGGATTCACCGGGACGCCATACTTCTGCAGAACGCCTTCGGCTGCCGTCACCCACGCAGCAGAAGGCTCCGTCGTGAGGATCGAGTTGTCGGCAATGGCGAGCTGCCCTTCGCCCGCCAGAAAAAAGAATGTCTTGTCTTTGATGATCGGACCGCCGCCCGAGAAACCGAATTGATTGTTGCGAATAACCTGTTTCGGACTGGTGGGCGCGAGCAAAGGCGAGCGGGAGGCCAGCGCTTCGTTTCGATTGAAGTAGAATGCGCTGCCGTGAAAATCGTTGGTGCCGGATTTAAGCACTACGTTGATTTGAGCGCCTGAATTACGGCCCTGCTCGGGTCCGCCGTCCGCTTCGACGGCGAATTGATCGATCGCTTCGATCGGAAGCAGCGTTCCGGCAATCCCGGCTACGCCTCCCTGGTTAACCGCCGAAACGTTCTGGAAGGCATCGTTGTTGTCCGCGCCGTCGATCTGATAGTTACTCCCCGTGGTTCGGCTGCCGTTGATCGAGGTCGCGAGTGGCGAGGCGCCGGGTACCAGTTTGATCATCTGCCTGAAATCGCGGCCGTTCATCGGCAGGTCCTGCACAGTGGCCCGGTTCACGTCGGCCGTCAGCGCACTGGACGTCGTCTCAATCGAAGCCGCGGATGCGGTGACCTCCACTATCGATTGCTGTTGAGCAAGGCCCAGGGATACGGTGATATTGGTTGTCTTCGAAACCGCGATTTCGATTCCGTCGATTTTCTTCGTCGCAAAACCCGCGCTGGAAACGGTCAGTGTGTAGATGCCGACGGGCAAATCCACGAAGTGAAATTCACCGGCTGCTGAAGACAGCGTGGACCGCGTCAACCCGGTCGACGGGCTATCCAATTTAACAACCGCGCCGGACAAACTGGCGGCTGAGGAATCGGTTGCCGTGCCATCCAGATTCCCGAGAAATGTCTGAGCGGAAGCGGCGGTGGCAACAAGCGCCACGAGTAACAAACGGCTGTAACGCATCTGTATCTCCTGAGTTCGATCGAGTCAATCAGCAACGCGTCAAACGGAGACGGTGGAAACAGTCCGGATATTGGCTTTTGGCTCGCGACGTGGAAAGCAGGCTGCAGCGGCACACACATCGAACTCTGCCAGGTCAGTGGACCACGAGTCGATGCCTACGGGGTTTGACAATGTTAACGTGTCCGACACACGGAAGTCAACGCGTGTGACACGCGCGCGTCAACGGCCCAATGGCGCAGGTCATGTAGCGCAATCGTGCCATGTGCCGGTATACTCGAACGAAGCCCCCCGTCATCCCGGCTGCAAATCCCCGCTGAAAATCTCGTCCGGAGAGACCCGTATGAACGCTTTTCGACGCTCGGCAGCCGCAGTGTTGTTATTCGCGCTGTCCGCTGTCGCGCAGAACTCGCAGAATCCGTATGACCCGCGGATCACCTTTGCGCCGCTCAGCCTTCCCGATCCCGTAAATTCCTACCGTTCATCTAACGGCTCACCCGGACCAAACTACTGGCAAAACCAGGCCGACTACGAAATGCATGCCGATCTCGATACAGCGGCCAAAGTATTGAAGAACGCCGAAATCATTACTTACACCAACAACAGCCCGGACCTGCTTCCCAGCCTCTGGTTGCACCTGGAACAAAACACCTACCGAAAAGATTCCCGCTCGCGGCTGATGGGCGGCGGCAGAGGAGGACGCGCCGGCCGCGGCGGAGCCACTCCCGCGCCGCTGCAGGAAACATCGACCGACGGCATCGTCTTCGATTCCGTCGAAATAGAAGCCGGAAAGAAAACGGAAAAGGCGGAATATATCGTCTCGGACACACGCATGCAGATCCGGCTCGCCGAACCTCTGAAGCCTCACGGCGGCCAATTGAAGATCCATATCGCCTATCACTACAAAATTCCCGGAACGTGGGGTGGCCGCACCTCCTGGGGCATGTCTGAAAAAGGCGAGATTTACGACACGGCTCAGTGGTACCCGCGTATGTGCGTTTATGACGACCTGCGCGGCTGGGATACCCTGCCCTACATCGGCTCCGAGTTCTACCTCGAGTACGGAAATTTCGATTACTACGTCACAGCCCCTTCCGCAATGCTGATCGCCGGCTCGGGTGAGTTGATGAACCCGAGAGATGTCCTGACGAAGACGCAGATCGGCCGTCTGGCGCAGGCGCGCATCAGCGACAAGACCGTTTACATCCGCACGCCCGCTGAAGTATCCGATCCGGCAAGCCGCCCGAAAGCGGGCGGAACGCTGACGTGGCATTTCCATATGGATCATACCCGGGATGTCGCCTGGAGCGCCTCGCCCGTTTTCGTCTGGGATGCGGCGCGAATCAACCTCCCCGGCGGCAGGACGTCACTCGCGATGTCAGTCTATCCGCCGGAGAGCACGGGCTCCACCAGCTGGGACAAATCGACGGAATACGTCAAAGACACCGTTGAGCACTTCTCAAAACAGTGGTTTCCGTATCCCTGGCCGGCCGCTATCAACGTCGCCGGATTTTCCACCGGAATGGAATATCCCGGCATCGTGTTCGACGGAATCGGTGACAAGGATTCATTCCTCTTCTGGGTCACCGCTCATGAAATCGGACATGGCTGGTTTCCCATGATCGTCGGCTCGAACGAACGCCGGAACGCATTCATGGATGAGGGCTTCAACACCTTCATCGACATCGACGAGTCCGCCGGCTATGCGGCCGGCAAGTACGGCCCGAAGCGCGATTCGGAATATTCGGCCGGTGGCGAGCCGCCCGACATGATTCTCAAAGTTCTCGACAACCCGGCCGCGCCCACGCTGTTGATGCGGGCCGACGGCTATCCGTCCCAACTTGGCCACCCCGTCAGCTATTTCAAGGGGGCTTACGGGATGGTTCTGCTGCGCGAACAGATCCTGGGCCCCGAGCGCTTCGACTGGGCTTTCCGCAAATACATCCGCGATTGGGCGTACAAGCATCCATCTCCATCCGACTTCTTCCGCGCGATGAAGAGCGAGGGTGGAGAAGACCTCAGCTGGTTCTGGCGCGGCTGGTACATGAATAACTGGACTTTCGACATGTCGGTCGACAAGATCGAGGGCCCACAGGCGACGATCAGCAATCGCGGGCAACTCGTGCTGCCCGCTACGGTCGAGGTCAAATTCAAAGACGGAACGAGCGAGCGGATGCGTCTGCCGGTGGAGACCTGGTTATCGAAAGGAACGTTCGTCTGGACTGCCGAGGGTGGCAAAGCCATCGCCTCGGTCGTGATTGATCCCGATCACATGCTTCCCGACGACAACCGCACAAACAACGAAAAGAAGGCGGAATAGGGGACCTCGTGAAGATCAACTGCCCGACCACAGTACTTCTAATTGCCGTTACCTCGATCGCAAACGCGGCGTCCCCGCAAAAAGGTACGGAAATCTTGTGGGACAAATTCGGTGTTGCGCACGTGTTCGCCAAATCGACGGAAGACCTGTTCTACGGCTATGGTTGGGCTACGGCACAGAGCCACGGCAACCTGCTGATGAAGGTCTACGGCGAGTCGCGAGGCCGCGCCGCTGAATACTTCGGTCCGTCAGGCTTGGCCAACGACCGCTGGGTATGGACCAACAGTGTTCCTCAACGCTCGGCGAAATGGTTGGCCGAGCAGACGCCTGAGTTCCGGTCGTACATGGAAGCCTTTGCCAAGGGGATCAACGACTACGAAGCGAAGAATCCGAATTCGCTGTCGGAAGCGGCGAAGCGGGTGCTGCCGATTACCGCGGTCGATCCCATCGAACACTTCCATCGCGTTCTTCAGTACAACTACATGGCGCCAGCCCGGCTGGCGGCCAATTCCACTCCGCCAGTGGAGGCGTTGAACCTGATGGACACGCCGGAGGCGGTCGGTTCCAACGCCTGGGCGATCGCTCCTTCGCACACGGCGGCGGGTAAGACTCTGCTGCTGGGCAATCCTCACCTGGGTTGGGGCGACTGGCAGACGTATTACGAGATCCAGTTGGTGGCCCCCGGCATCGATCTCTACGGCGCAAGCCAGGTGGGCTTTCCGGTGCTCCGCTTCCTCTACAGCGGCTATCTCGGGTTCAATCAGACGGTAAATAATATTGACGGCGCCGACCTTTACCGAATCACGAAACAAGGCGACGGCTACTTGTTCGACGGCAGGATCAAGCAGTTCGCAAGGGACTCTCACGACATCAAAATTCGTCAGGAAGACGGCGCCTTCAAGACCGAGAGACTGGACATCGTCAGCACGATTCACGGGCCGATCATTAAAACCGATAACGGCTCGCCCATTGCTCTCAGAGTCGCCGGGCTGGATCGTCCTTTCGCGGCGGAAGAGTACTGGCAGATGGCGACGGCCCACAACTTCGAGCAGTATCAGAAGGCCGTCAGCCGGCTGCAGGTTCCGACGTTCAACATCATCTACGCCGATCGCGACGGGCACATTGAATACCTGTGGAACGGCACGCTGCCGAAGAGATCGAAAGGCGATCTGGCCTACTGGGCCGGAATCGTTCCCGGCGATACGTCTGAAACACTATGGACCGACTACCACAGCTTCGACGAGCTTCCGAAGGTGATCGATCCTCCGAACGGTTATGTGCACAACACGAACGATCCGCCATGGAACGCAGGCTGGCCCACTCAACTCGATCCGGACAAATATCCGTCTTATATTGCGCCTCGCAATATCTCGTTCCGTGCCGAACGCTCATTGAGGATGCTCTACGAAAACAAGAAGCTGACGTATGACCAGTTCGTGGCGAATAAGCATTCCACGCATTCCGAACTGGCCGACCGGATACTGCCGGATGTAATCGCCGCCGCGCGGCAGTACGGCACCGACCTCGCGAAGCAGGCCGCCGACGTTCTCGAACGGTGGGACCGCGGCGTCGACGCCGACAGCCGTGGCGCGGTGCTTTTCCTCAACTGGGCGACACGCTTCATGGGCGGCTCGTCCCTCGGTTCGCAGGCGGGCTTCGCCGTACCCTACAATCTCAACGAACCACTGACGACCCCGCGCGGCCTCAAGGATCCGAAGAACGTTGCGCAACAACTCGATGAAGCGGCTGCGCAGACGAAGAAAGAATCCGGCTCACTCGACGTGGAGTGGGGAAAGGTGATGCGCTATCAGCTCGCCGGCGTGGATCTTCCCGCCAACGGCGGATTCGGTAACCTCGGTATCTTCCGTGTGATCACATTCGGACCGATGCACAACGGCACAAGGTCCCAGATCCACGGCGAAACGTGGGTGTCGATGGTGGAATTCGGCGATCAGCCAAAGCTGAAGGTCCTGATGTCATACGGCAACTCGTCCCAACCCGGTTCGCCGCACATCACAGACCAGCTTCCTTATCTGGCCCGCAAAGAACTTCGGACTGCCTGGAGAACTCGAAAAGACATCGAATCCAACCTGGAATCGAGAGTCACATTCTAAGTGAGCGGCGTGGGGCAGGCCATCGCCGTTTGTGGCCTGTCCTCTCCTGAATATTCAGGGCAGACGACGGAAAACGATCGTCCGCCCCACCCGTTGTTTCTTTACGCGGAAACCAGCTCGGGGGCAGCCTGCTTGTCGAACTTCAGCTTGCCGGTGTCTCCGTCTTTCTCCACGATGACGGTTTCCCCGGACAAAAATTCTCCGGCGAGCAGCCGCAGCGAAAGCGGATCCTGAATCAGGCGCTGGATGGACCGCCGCATCGGACGCGCGCCATAGGCCGGATCGTAGCCGTCGGTCATCAGCACATCCTTCGCGTCCTGCGTGACGTGCAGCTTCAGCCCGCGGTCGGCCAGTTGGCTTTCCACTCGACGCAACTGCAGGTCGATGATCACGGACAGATGTTCCTGCGACAGCGTGTTGAACACAATGATGTCGTCCACTCGGTTCAGGAACTCCGGCCGGAAGGTCTGCCGCAGCGCGTCCAACAATCGCTTGCGCACATCCTCCTGCCCGTGCTTCCCCTTTTGGTTCACCGAGAAGCCGATCGGTGTGGCCTCGTGAATGATGGCGCTTCCCACATTCGACGTCATGATGATCACGGTGTTTTTGAAATCCACCGTGCGCCCCTGTCCGTCGGTCAGACGCCCGTCATCCAGAATCTGCAGCAGCGCGTTGAAGATATCCGGATGGGCCTTCTCGATTTCGTCGAATAGCACCACTGAATAAGGCCGCCGCCGAACGTGCTCGGTCAACTGGCCGCCCTCGTCGTAGCCCACATATCCCGGAGGCGCGCCGATCATCCGCGACACAGAGTGCTTCTCCATGTATTCGGACATATCGACCCGCACCATGGCTTTGTCGTCATCGAACAGGAATTCGGCGAGAGCTTTCGCAAGCTCGGTCTTACCGACGCCTGTCGGCCCCAGGAAGATAAAACTCCCGATGGGCCGGTTCGGATCGCTGAGGCCGGCCCGGTTTCGGCGGATCGCATTGGCGACCAGTGAAACCGCCTCGTCCTGACCCACCACGCGCTCATGCAGCCGCCCTTCCATGTGGATCAGCTTCTGCACTTCGCCTTCGAGCATGCGCGACACCGGAATACCCGTCCACTTGGCGACGATCTTCGCGATATCTTCTTCGTCGATCTCTTCTTTGAGCAGGGCCGTGCCCGATTTAATGGCTTCGAGATCGCGGTTGGCCGCTTCTATGTCAGTCTCAATTCCGGCCAGCCTGCCGTACTTGATCTCGGCGGCCTTTCCCCAGTCGCCGGCGCGAGTGAAGCGCTCTTCCTCGGCGCGCGCCTGCTCCAGCTCTTCTTTGAGCTGCTGCACGCGCGTGATCGAGGTCTTTTCGCGATTCCAGCGTTCTTTCAGACCCGCGGATTCGCCGCGCAGCCGCTCGAGCTCGTTTTCGATATGCCGCAGCCGTTCCTTCGATGCGGCGTCTCTTTCGCGGTTCAGCGCCTGGCGCTCGATTTCCAGTTGGGAAACGCGGCGCTCGATGTTGTCGATCTCGATCGGCATGCTGCCGATCTGAATCTTGAGCGCGGCACCGGCTTCATCGACTAAGTCGATGGCCTTGTCCGGCAGGAAGCGGTTGGTGATGTAACGATGCGACAGAACTGCCGCCGCCACGATTGCCGAGTCCTTGATTCGGACGCCGTGGTGGATTTCGAACTTCTCCTTGAGGCCGCGCAAAATCGCGATTGTGTCGTCCACCGTCGGCTCGCCGACGATTACGGTCTGGAAGCGCCGGGCCAGAGCCGCGTCCTTCTCTACGTATTTCCGGTATTCGGACAGCGTGGTTGCTCCGATGCAGCGCAGTTCGCCGCGCGCCAGTGCCGGCTTCAACATATTGGCCGCATCGATAGCGCCTTCCGCGCCGCCCGCGCCTACGAGAGTATGCAACTCGTCGATGAAGCAGATAATCTCGCCGTTCGATTCCGTGATTTCCTTGAGAACGGCTTTCAGCCGGTCTTCGAACTCGCCGCGGAACTTAGTGCCGGCGATCATCTGGCCCAGATCGATCGCGACCAGTTTTTTGTTGCGCAGTTGGTCGGGCACGTCGCCTCTGAGGATGCGCTGCGCCAGACCTTCGACGATAGCCGTCTTGCCGACACCGGGCTCGCCGATGAGGACCGGGTTATTCTTGGTGCGCCGACTCAGCACCTGCATTACGCGGCGGATCTCTTCGTCGCGCCCAATCACCGGATCGAGCTTGCCGCGCCGGGCCTGCTCCGTGAGATCGATGGCGTAGCGTTCCAGCGCCTGATATTTCGACTCCGGATTCTGGTCGGTAACCCGCTGCGTTCCCCGGACCGCAACCAGAGCCTTCAGAATCTCCTCGTGATTGGCGCCCTGCCTATTGAGGAGAGTGCCGGCGGGCTCGTATTTCTGGTCGGAAAGAGAAAGCAGGAGATGCTCGGTCGAGACAAACTCGTCCTTGAAATTCTCGGCTTCTTTGAACGCGCCCTCAAGAACCTGGTTCATGGCGGGCGAAATATACTGTCCGGACGGCTGGCCGGTGACTTTGGGGATCGAATTCAATTGGCGTTCCGCCTCGGCGATCAGCGGATCGGGCTGGACGCCGCACTTTTCCAACACAGGACGCACGATCCCCTCGCGCTCACGGGCGAGCGCAATCAGCAAATGGAGAGGATGCACCGCCTGATGCCCGTTCTGAGCGGCGATTTCCTGCGCCTGCTGAACGGCTTCCTGCGCCTTCTGAGTCAGTTTTTCAAATCGGAATGCCACGTTTTCTCCCTCTAACAATCGCCTGAATACACGCTCGCGGCCCGATAGACCTCTACCGGGCCGCGCCACCGACAAAGCAGGCTGTCCTGCCTTACTGCAACTTCTTTTACTTACTGTACTTTCGCTTCGCCGTCCTGCACGGCGACTTTCACCTGGCGCGGTTTCGCCGCTTCTTTTTTCGGCAGCGTAATCGTAAGCACGCCATTCTTATAATCCGCCTGAACCTTCTCGGTGTCTACCGTTGAAGGAACACCGAAGCTGCGGACAAATTCTCCGTAGCTGCGTTCGATGCGGTGATAGCCCTTGACGTTCTCGTCTTTTGTGAATTTGCGCTGACCGCGCAGGGTCAAAGTCTGATGCTCGACCTGCACGTCGATGTCCTCGATCTTCACGTCCGGCAGATCGGCTTTCAGGGTCAGGGCATCCTCGGATTCGAAGATATCCACCGACGGGGACCATGGACGGTTGCCGCGTGGTTCGCTCATCAGGCGGGCGCCGTAGTCTTCGAAAAGACGAAAACCATTGAATGGATCAAATGTGACTGCGGTTGTACTCATAGCTCTTGGATTCCTCTCAGATTGGTCGGATTCAGGATTGCTCACTAAATCTTATCCGAAAACGATAATAAAATATTAGTGCGTTGCTGTCAAATATTGGACAGGATGTCGTTTTGCCAGCCGTGATCGAGCGGCGGACTCCGTAGTTATCCGACGTTGGGTTCGCTTCCTTTGGAAATCCGCCTGTTTTGCCCGCGTTGTTCGGCGCGCTGCATTTGTAGTAGATGAGCGTACGGAGATATTCGCGGCTGAAGCGGCCCTCATAGCGATTGAGAAGCTCCAGAGCGCGCGAGTCGTCGGAGAGCGATTTGAAGGCAAGCGCAGCGTGCATGGAAGGGATCTCCGCATTTTCCTGATCGGCGAGGGGGTCGCGGGCGAGTTCCTGCTTGTGTATGCCGTGGACGTACTGCGCCATTTCGAGACACCAGAGGCGGCTGCGACGCCAATCGGCGACGGCCATGATCTCGACGAGGCGGTGCTCGATGGCGGTCTCCGGCCTCAGCTCTTCTTGGAGGTCGGTCAGGATGGCGGTGAAGGCGGGAGCGGATTCGGCGGGAAGAACGACCGAGGCCGAGAGAATGCCGTGACGAGCGGCGTTTTGAGAAGAGCGCGCTTGGCCCTCGGGCGTGATAGGCCCGGTGGAGTGAATGGAGTTGGCAGCCGATTTGGCCTTGTCCTCCGGGGTGACCGGGCCACGGGATTTGGCGCCGTTGGCGCGGGAAGCTGCGATACGAAGAATTGAGCTCATTTTCTATTTTTTTCGCGCAAAACGGAGCGTTCGCCCTTTGTGCTTTCCTTTTCCCGGCTCGATTGTGACAGACGCGGAGGGGGATTTCGGGGGGGTGAGACGGGTAAGTGAGATCGTGGCAGCAAGGAGTAGTGAGAGATCCGATACCAGAGGAAATCGCTCATGCCGAAGTCATAGGCCAAAAAAATTCGAACACGCGCCGTAAACTCGCCAAAAGCTACGAATGGGTCTTCACTCCATAGAGGTGCGATCACGTCCCCTGCAGCCATCGTGCAACCACTAGAATCGTCAGAAGTCTACTTCGCAGAATCAGCTACTTAACGGCGTTTAACTTGGCGTGAAAGCCTGCCAATCCGGTTCGATTCCCGTCAGGCTGTCGGATTAAATATCGCTACTTCCCCACCAGGTGCGGCAAACTCCGATTATTCTCCGCGCAGACGAACTCGATCAATTCCGTATCCGGCATCAGGCGTTGATTGAGTTTGAACGTCCACGGCTTCGTGAAGGTCCTGGGATCGTCCACGGTGACTTCGATTTCAAGCGTCCCATAGTTGACGCGCCGGAATCGCTCGTGAATCCTGCCTGACGTCGTGATCGGCGTCCCCTGCTCGTCGATCCACATCATGTCCCGGAAGCCGATCGTGTCGACGACCAGCGTGTCGCCGTCCCACTTACCGACCGAGTATCCAAACCACCAGGGTTCGGGATCGACCGGGAGAGGACGCCCATCGGTGAAGATCTGGCGCAGACCGTCGTTGGCTTCATAGACGATCACAACCTCGCCGGACGTCTGCATAATCTTGCGCGGCTGAGGATGGCTGTGAAGCTGCACCGGATGCAGGGGCAGACAGTGCGCGTCCGGGTGGCCCTTGCTGTTTTCGGCAAAGCGCTGCTTGCGGAGTTCAGCCGCCCAGGGCTGCAGCGGCAGGCCATCCGGGAAAAGAGACGGAAGATCCTGGAACGGCCGCGGTCCCGGCGGCGGAGTGGAACCGAAGCCCCCGGGCTGCACGGTGGACTGCATCGATACACCGGGAACTGTGCCCCTGTCCCAAACACCCGACAAATCGGGATGCCCGTCGGGCGCTTTCGGCGTGGGCGCGCTCATGTTTACTTTTCCATCGGCCGTTCGCGGCTCACCCGCTGTCACGTGTGAAGGCCATTGCGCGAAAAGTGCCGGGGACAGCAGGACGAATCCCGCCATCCCGATCCACCATTTGTGCGCTTCGCGCCAAACCATGGCTTTCATTCGCTTATTTCAAATGCCGATCGTCGCGCTCGTTTTCTCCGCAGACGAATTCGATCAATTCCGTATCCGGCAGGATGCGTTGATAAACCGTCACCGTCCAGGGTTTGGTGTAAGCTTTCGGATCGTCGATGGTGACTTCGATTTCCAGATGACCGAAATCGGGGCGGCGGAAGCGCTCGATGATCTTCCCGGACTCGGTCAACGGGCTGCCTTCAACATCCAACCATCCCATGTCGCGGAAATTAGTCGATTCTACAACAAGCGTGTCGCCTTCCCAGTGGCCGACAGAGTAGCCGTACCACCAGGGTTCGGCGTCCTTCGGCAGTGGACGTCCGTCGGTGAAAATCTGGCGCAGCCCGGAGTTCGCTTCATATGTAATCAGGACTTCGTTCGGAGTCTGGATCATCTTTCGCGGCTGACCGTGAGTGTGAAGCTGCATGACTCCGATGGGAAGGCAGTGCGCATCGGGATTGTCCTGGCTGTTGTTGGCCACGCGCTGCCGATGCAGCTCTGCGGCCCATGGCTGAAACGGAAGACCGTCCTTGAAACTCGCTCCGAGGTTCCAGAACTGGCTCGTTCGGAAGGCAGCCGGGATGATCTCTCCCCCGCCCGCCGCGCCGTTCTGTGCCGCCGGCGGTGGAGGCGCGGGAGGAGGGGTTCCGGGCGGCCTCATATATTGCCAGACGCCGGAAAGATCCGGCTTACCGTTCGCGGCGCGCGGTGTCGGGCCTTTCATGTCTATTTTTCCGTCGGCAGTCCGGGGAACACCGGCGGCTTTGTAATCCGGCCACTGGGCGAAGAGTCCCGCGGGCGCGAAGGCGAGGATCGCCGTCGTTAATCCTGTCGCTAATCCTATAGAAACGATGCGCATGTTTTTCCAAGGAGATTACATCATTCGCTGCCGTGGAAATCAATGATGCAAAATCAATGACGCAGAAAGATGTTAGACTCTGCCGATGGCCCTGGTCCGTGGTATCGCGATCCTGGCCGCGCTGTTCGCGGCTCCGGTATGGTCAGCCGAAAATCCTCCGACTGCCGCGGTAACCGGCGGGCGGATTCAGGGCAGCGCGCTTGAGCGCGGCGGCGCGGTGTTCCAGGGCGTGCCGTTTGCTCAACCGCCTGTGGGTAACCTTCGCTGGCGTGAGCCACAGCCCCGGAAACCGTGGACCGGCGTGCGCACCGCCGTTACTTTCGGCGCGCCTTGTGCCCAAAATTCCGGCGGACGCATGCTCGAAACCAGCAGCGAAGACTGCCTGTATCTCAATGTGTGGACGCCGGAGTGGCCGCCCGCAACGCGTAAGCCGGTAATGTTCTGGATTCACGGCGGCGGCAACTACGCAGGTGCAACCGGCAGCCCCAACTTCGGTGGCGAAAGCCTGGCCCGCCACGGCGTCGTCCTCGTCAGCGCCGCTTACCGGCTCACGGCTTTCGGCTTTTTCGCGCATCCCGAGCTCACACGCGAATCTGCGCACCATGCATCCGGCAATTACGGTCTGATGGACCAGATCGCGGCTCTGAAGTGGGTGCGGGACAACATCGCACGATTCGGCGGCGATCCCGGCAACGTTACCGTCTTCGGCCAATCCGCCGGAGCGGTGGACGCGACCGTCCTGATGACGTCGCCTCTCGCGGCGGGTCTGTTTCAGAAGGTCATTGCCGAAAGCGGCACCGTGACCCGGAATCCCGACGCGGGCACTCTGGCGATGACCGCGCTGGCGTCGGTGATGGCCGTCAAGAGCGGAGAGGTTGCTTATTCGGATGCCCCGGAATTGGCCGAAGCCGAGAAGAATGGCGAAGATCTGGCTGGAATGCTGAATGCGCCTGCGACGGGGAGTCTGGAGTATCTGCGAAAGCTTCCGGCTGCGGAAATACTTAAAGCCGCGGCGGCTCCGCGGAAGAGCATTGGGCCGGGGAACGGAGTCGTAGTGGATGGCTGGGTGCTGCCGCGTCCACCGGCGGAAGTATTCGCGAACGGCAAAGAGCATCGCGTACCTCTGCTGGCAGGCAACAATGCCCGTGAGCGCACTCCGCGAACGACGCCGCAGGATCTCGTCAATGCGATGCAGGCTATGTACGGAGACCTTGGGGCTACCGCCGCGATCATCTATCGAGCCAAGACCGATCCGATTTACGGCGACTCCGCCGCGCAATGGGTCGTGGATACGATGTACCGGTGTCCCGTCGTCGCTGAGCTTTCCTGGCACGCGGCGGCGGGAAATCCCGCGTGGGAATACCAGTTTGACCGTGCCGCACCGGGCCGGGAAGCGCTGGGAGCAGTCCACGGCGCTGAGGTTTCGTACGTGTTCGGCACGCTCACCCGGCCGTCGGCGACGGACCGCGCGATCTCGGATGCAATGCAGGAGTATTGGACTAACTTCGCGAAGACCGGCAACCCCAACGGCACAAAACTGCCGGAGTGGCAGCGATTCAGCGACCCCGCACGGGCCTATCTTGAATTCACGGAGAACGGACCCAAATCGTTTGAGAAGCTGCGCTGGCCGTTCTGCGATCTCTACATCGAAAACGTAGACCGGCTCAGAAAGCGGTAATTTTTCCGGTCCTGCTGTCGATTCGGATGTCCGCCAATCGACGTATGAATGAAAGGACAATCTATGAATACTCAAACGTGATCGACCGCCGGACATCCCGCAACATCATTGAAGCAACTATGGACCGGCCGGATCATCCAATGAACACCAGTTTTAGGATTAAAGCGGTGTCGATGCGATTTCATTCCCGCGTCCCTGATGCCGCAATCGCTCAAAGGAAACGTTAAAATGTGCCATCCCGCCATATCCACTGAGGACATCTCTTATCGAAAGCGTGTTTCCGTACTGGACACGCAAATGGCCTACGTTGACGCCGGGGAGGGAGACCCGATCGTTTTCCTGCATGGGAATCCGACGCCTTCCTATCTTTGGCGCAACATCATTCCGTATCTGCTGCCATTCGGACGCTGCCTCGCGCCTGATTTTGTGGGCATGGGAAATTCAGGACCGGCCCGGACGGATCCTACCGGTTCCGGGATCATCGGCGCTACCTCGACGCCTGGTTTGAGGCGATGGGGCTCAGCCGCAATGTCATCCTGGTGGTACACGATTGGGGCTCGGCGCTGGGGTTCCGGTGGGCGCAACGGTACCCGGAGCGCGTCAGGGCGATTATTTACATGGAAGCGATCGTCCGGCCATTCCTTTCCTGGGACGAATGGCCCGCTACGACGCGTGAATTCTTCAAAGCGCAGCGGACGCCCGATGGCGAAGACCTGATCCTCCAAAAGAACCTGTTATCGAATACCTGCTGCCGTTACGCAACATCTCCGGCGAGGCCATGGACGTCTATCGCCGGTACTACCGAAATCCAGGTCCCTCACGGCAGCCTATCCTGGCATGGACCCGGGAACTGCCCATCGAAGGACAACCGGAGGACGTGACTGAGGTCGTGGATAATTACGCACGCTGGCTTTCCACCAGCACCATAGCCAAACTGTTCGTTGATGCTGAGCCGGCCGGATTTCTGATCGGCGCTCAACGGGACTTCTGTCGCGCGTGGCCCAATCGGGAAACCGTAACTGTCAAGGGAGCGCACTTTCTGATGGAAGAATCCCCTGCCGAGGTCGGCGAAGCCATTGCGCGCTTCGTTTCGAGAGTTCTGGCCCGGCAAATTTCATAAGAAGCCGTGAGTATCGATCCACTGACCTGCCCCGTTTTTCTCTACCAGTCGTAATTTGGAAGTTCGGTTTTCATACTACCGTCTCTTAAGCCATCCCGCCGGAGCCGCCCGTCGCGATCACGTTTCTTTGCACGGCGGCGCGGAGCCGACAAGGGCGTGCCCGTCAGGGCACGGCGCCAGCGAACCCTTTTCGGCGAGCACCGCCGTGCGATCCACCGAAACCGGCGGGCGGTCCGGTGGGATGGCGGCCATCCTGCTGGTGAGTTCTGAGCAGGCTTTCGCAAACTCGTCCGGCGTCCGATAATCCAGACTGCTGTGCGGCCGATCCCCGTTGTATTCCTTTCGCCAGGCTTCGATCTTTCGCCGCGCATCGGACAGATTGATGAACCAGTTCATGTTCAGGCACTCATCCCGGAAGCGTCCGTTGAAGCTTTCCACGTGGCCGTTCTGCACCGGTTTGCCCGGCTGAATATGAATCAGGGTGATCCCCCTGTCTCCGCACCAGTCTCCGAAGTGTCCGCTGGTGAACTCCGGGCCGTTGTCGCACCGGAGCGCACCCGGTGCGCCGCGCTCTTCGATGACCCGCTCCAGAACGCGCGTTACTTGCCTGCTTGAGATGCCGGTGTTGACTTCGATCGCCAGCGATTCTCTCGTGTAGCTGTCGATAAGCGTCAGCGTTCGCAGTGCGCGCCCCGTTGCCAGCGCATCGGATACAAAGTCCAGCGCCCATTCCTGGTTCGGTCTCACTACCAGCGGGTTCACCGGTACTGGTCTTGACAGGCGCTTCCGCTTCAGCCGCCGCACCATCAGTCCTTCAGCCTTGTAAAGACGATGGACGCGCTTCACCTCCACTTGCCAGCCCTGGCGCACTAACAGAGCCCACAACCGCCGGTAGCCGAAGCGCGGTTGCTGCCTGGCGAGTGTTCGTAACGCATCGCGCAGCTCTGCATTCCGATCCGGTCGCGGCTCATACCGGTATGTTGAGCGGTCCACTTCGAGGAGCTTGCAGGCATAGCGCTCGCCGAGCCCATGCTCAGCCATAACCAGCGCCACGTCCCGCCTCGTGCTCACAAGCTCCATCCGTTTTTTCGGATCACCGTCGTCAACGCTTCTTTGTCCAGACTGAGGTCGGCGACCATGTTCTTAAGCCGGCGGTTCTCATCTTCCAGCGCCTTCAGCCGCTTCGCGTCATTCACGTCCATGCCGCCGTACTTCGACTTCCAGTTGTACAGAGTCTGGTCGGTCACGCCCATCTCCCGGGCCACTTCTTTCACCGA
>DATAXN010000030.1:0-11865 GCA_036273015.1 Bryobacteraceae bacterium
CCGCTGTCGAGCCAGGTCACCTTTGCCCTTTCGGGCTCCTTCGGCGCCAGTTCCTTCTGTAACTCCCGCAGCCGGAACAGATCCGCGATGGTGACTTTGAGATCTTTTTTTTCGAGCGCTTTCATGCAGTTGCTCACCAGCTTCGCCACCAGTTTGTCGAGATGAGCTTTTTCGCCGGTTCTCTCTTTTTCGGTTCGTTTCACTGTTTCGGTTTGCTTCCGCGCCATGGTCGTCCTCCGCTCACGCCTGAAGCTACCATTGGCGACACCGAATTCGAATGCCGGCATTTGACGATAGAGCGGCCAATCCATTGGTTCTTAAGGGTATCGGATTATTTTGAAACGACGTGAACCGGAATTTGGGTGACCGCGGCAGCGATGACAATTCGTCACGGCGCACAAAGCGCCGCCAAGCCGGTCTGAAAAGTAATTTCGCAAATTCAAACCCATTTTCGACTGCGATGGCGCGTCGTTCGCGCGGAATCCGGCTTTATGTGGAGGATACATGTCGGAGGGTCGAAAACGAACCAAGCCTGGCAGGAATGGGCCGGAAGCGATTGAATTAATTGAGAATTCAGGCGGCGTGGGAATTGTGAACGCGAGCGCTCTATAGCCACAGATTCCCGCCAGATTCCCGTGGCGAGTTTGACTTTGTACGCGGCAATTACTTACAATCCCTCTTTCACCAGTTTCCCCGTCCGAATCTCCCGCTCACCGTTACAGGCATCTCCCTCGTCCGGCTCTGAAAGGAACGAGTCACGAATGCGACATCTCCGGCGCGTTTTTCTACTGTCCGCTGTTTTGGCGGTTCCGGTATTTCTGACGGCGCAGCGGCGTCAGGCCGCGACGCCCGATTTTCCCGAAGCCACGGCGGCGCAGCGCGCAACCGAAAAAACGATGTTTCCGGAGGTCCGGGCGCAGCATGAGATGGTTGGCGGCGGGAACAATTTCGTCGTTGAGGCCGGGATGAGGATTCTGCGGGCCGGCGGTAACGCCGTGGATGCCGGTGTGGCGGCGACGCTCGCGGCGGCGGTGACGGAAGAAGACCACTTCAGCATGGGTGGCGAGATGCCCCTGCTGGTGAAACTTGCGGGGAAGCCGGTGCAGGTGGTTTCGGGCGTTGGAACCGCTCCGGCGAAAGCGACCTTAGAATTTTTCAGGAACCGTCCGCTGGAGCCCTGGGAAACGCCCGACCGCAAGCCACCGATTCCGGCGCAGGGCATTCTCGCGACCACCACGCCGGGAATGTTCGATGGCGCGATGCTGGCGCTGGAGAAATTCGGCACCATGACGTTCGCCAAGGTGGTTGAGCCGGCGATTGAATACGCCGACGGTTTTCCCACCACGGAAGTTTTTGCGGATACGCTGAAACGCGATGAATCGATGCTGCGGCGCTGGCCGTCGTCGGTCGCATTATTCTTTCCAGGCGGCAAACTGCCGGTGCCGGGGCAGGTCTTTCATCAGCCCGATCTCGCGAAGAGCCTGAGGGCCATGGTGACTGCCGAAGAGAAAGCCAAAGGGGATCGCGTCGCGAAAATCGACGCGGTGCGCGATTACTTCTACCGGGGGCCGATTGCCAAAAAGATGGGCGCGTACTCGGAGGCCAACGGCGGTTTGGTGACGTATCAGGATATCGCGGCTTTTCACGCTTCCATCGATACGCCGCGCTCGACTACTTTCCACGGCTACGAGATCGTGAAGCCCGGATTCTGGACACAGGGACCGGTGCTTCTCGAAATGTTCAATCTGCTCGAAAGCTATGACCTCAAGAGCATGAAGCACAACTCACCCGAGTATCTGCATACGCTGGTGGAGGCCGCGAAACTCGCGTTTGCCGATCGCGATATGTATTACGGCGATCCCAACTTCAGCAAGATTCCCGAAGAAACGCTGCTCTCCAAGTCCTATGCGGCCGACCGAAGGAAGCTGATCGATCCGATGCGGGCTTCGCTCGAGTCGCGGCCGGGATCGATCGCGGGCTACCAAATCCCGATGCCGAACGGCAAAGTGGCCAAGGTAGAAGTGAACGATACGACGTGCGTCGATGTGGTCGATCGCATGGGCAATGTTTATTCCGCGACGCCGAGCGGAGCGTGGCTGCCCGCGGTGATCGCCGGAGACACGGGTATCGCCTTCGGCACGCGCCTTCAGTCGCTGTTGACGATACCCGGGCATCCCAATGTAATCGAAGCGGGCAAGCGCCCTCGCGTGACGCTGAGTCCGACGTTGATTCTGAAAGACGGCAAGCCGCTCTACGCGATTTCAACTCCTGGAGCGGACAACCAGGATCAGGCGCTTCTGCAGGTGATCCTGAACATGATCGACTTCGGCATGACACCGCAGGCGGCGGTGGAAGCGCCGCGGTTCCAGACCGAGGCGTTCTACAGCTCATTTGCGATGCATGAGTTCGTTCCGGGCAAGCTGAATCTGGAATCGCGCATCCCGAAAGCAACCGCCGACAAACTGGGAACGATGGGACACGTCGTGACGGTGACTGGTCCGTGGAACAACGCGTCGGCGCCGATTGTGATCCGTATCGGGGACAGTGTTCTCGAAGGCGGCGCCGACCCGCGGCGTGGACGATTCATTAACGGCGATTAGGGCGAGAATGAAATTATCGCCTGTTCATCGAACGGTCCTGGCTGCGCTCGCCGTAAGCACCGGATTGCTGGCGGCCGAGGCGACATGGCTGGAAAAGGTCGCGCCCGTGATCAGCCCGGCCGAAAAGAAAACCTACCTGACCGCATCCCGGGACGAAAGAATAAAGTTTGAGGAGAATTTCTGGACCAACAAATCCATCACAGGTCCGGAGTATTTTCAGCGGCTGAGCTATGTCGATACGAAGTTCGGCTCCGGCAGAACGGGCTCGGGCGCGAATACGGATCAGGGCCGCGTCTACCTGACGATCGGCCCGCCCAATAAAGTCTCTCAGCATCCGTCATCACGGATTTTCGTGCCGATGGAGATCTGGTATTACGACAGCGTGCCCGGCCTGCTGAATACAGAGCTGCGGCTGATTTTCTTCCAGAAGAACAATGTCGGTTATTTCAAACTTTATTCGCCGATCACCGACACGGTGCGGGCGTTGCTCCTGCCGGAGGCGGCCACCGTGCACGCATTCGGTCCGAATGACAGCACGGACGAAAGCGACATCCGGAATGTTCTGACGGTGCCGCCCGCGGAAGACGAGATCATCAGCGCGGCCTCGAATGTCGCGACCGGCATCAAATATTCAGGCAACGAAGAGATCCTGGGCATGATCGGCTCACCGCGCGGGATGCTCGCGAGACCGCCTGAGACCGATGTCACGTCGCGACTGGTGCTCGGGCGTGGAAAGTTCGACGTGTTTGAGAGCGGCTCGGACTACGGTGGAACGCAGGCGGACCTGCGGATGGAAACGAGCGCGGCTCACGAGATCAAGGTCGAGATCGTGCGCGACAAACTGACGGTTTATCAGAATTCGGTGCGCCTGAGTTTTTCCCGCGCGCAGCCGGTTATCTACATGCACCGGATGGATCTGCTGCCCGGCTCTTATCAGGCTGTTTTCACCATCGATGGAAAGGCGAGCAGCTATCCGCTTGAAATCGGCGATGGACGTTCGATGGGGCAAATTTTCCGGGCGGATATCTCGGATGCGGACGTCCGCCGGCAAACGCCGTTCCGCTTTGAAGACCGCCAGTTCGATTTGAACACCAACGGCAAATACGCAGTAGTGGCGCCGGCGCGGCCGGAAAAAGTTACGTGGATGATTCGGCTGGGCTCGACGGTCGTTTGGCGATCCGTTTCGGAGCCGGCCCGCATTGCCTTCGTCGAACTGCCCGCGGGGCTGCCGCCGGGAAGCTACCGGATCGAAGCCGTGACGGAGAGCGATGCGGGGAGCATGGAGTTCGAAGCGGAGAAGCCGCGGCGGACGGACGATCAGGCGACCGTGATTTCGTTCAATGCCAATTTGGCCCCGGCCCTGCGGCTGGCATTTCTCGGCCATCAGTGGCTGCTCCGGAGCAACATCGAAGAGGCGCGCCGGAATCTGACCGCGTCACTCGCGAAAGGCGTGACCGACGACGCGCAGATTGAAATGGCGCGGATCGACGCTCTGACGGGAAATCCGGACGTGGCGCGCGAGCGCCTGAAAGAGATACTGGCGCGCAATCCGAACCACTTCGAGGCGCTCTCGGTTTACGCCTACGTCGAAACGCGGTTACAGGATTATGTAGCGGCGGCGGAACTGTACCGGCGCGCGCTTGCGATTCAGGATTCACCGGCATTGCGGCTGGCGCTGGCGGGATTGCCCCAGGCCGGATTGCCCCAGCACTAGCGGACGAGCAGATCCATCTTCAGCTTTCGACGAGGTAAGCATTCTTGAGGCAAATCGCTTTACTACTTTCATTCGTTTCGACTCTCGCGGCCGCGGACGTTACGGTCACGGTGCGCGAGGGCACCAACATCGCAGCTACGGTTTCGCCCGACCGCCGGACGATCGTCATCGATCTGCAGGGAACCCTGTGGAGTCTGCCGTTTCAGGGCGGCACGGCCAGGAGGCTGACCGACCCGTTGCTGGAGCCTTCGCGTCCGGCCTATTCGCCGAAGGGGGATCTGATCGCATTCCAGGCATACAAAGGCGGAACGTTCCACATCTGGACCATGAACGCGAATGGAACGGATCTAAGGCAGCGTACAGATGGTCATGGAGACGATCGTGAACCGGCGATTTCTCCCGATGGGACGAAGATCGCGTTTGCGTCCGATCGGGGATTTCATGGCAGTTACGATATCTGGGTCGTCGATCTGGCGACCGGCAAGGTGACGCAGAAAACGTCCGCGGATGCGGATGAGTTTGAGCCGGCATGGTCACCCGACGGCGCGTCCATCGCTTTCGTCAGCGGCGCCGGAGCAAACGGTACGGTCATCCGGGCAGTCGATGGGTCGGGCGCGACGCGCGATCTGGTGAAAGCGACGCCAGGGTCGCGGATCAACTCGCCCTCATGGTCTCCGGACGGCAAACAGGTCGCATACATCGAGCTCGCCGCCAATAAGAGCCGACTGATGATTTCAGGGAAAGCGATCTCGCCCGGCGACGATGTGTTTCCGTTTCCCGCGACCTGGCTTTCCGGAGACAAACTGTTTTACGCCGGCAATGGCAAGATACAGGTGACAGAGACCGGAAGCCGCGAGACCAGCCAGATTCCGTTTGAGGCGCAGTTCACGCTGCATCGCCCCGGTTATCAGCGCAAAAAGTTCGATCTCGATTCGAAGGCCGAGCATACGGTGAAAGGCATTGTGAGTCCCGCGCTCTCGCCGGATGGTAAGCGGATTGTCTTCGAGGCTCTGAACCAGTTGTGGCTGATGGAGATCGGCGGAAAGCCGGTCGCCCTGACGAACGATAAGTATTACAAGGAAGATCCGGCCTGGTCGCCCGACGGAAAGTCGATCGCGTATTCATCCGACAAAGCGGGCACGGAAGACATCTACGTCCTGGACGTGAACACGAAGACAGAAAAGCGCGTTACGTCATCGGCGAAATCGGCCGAGGTTGCCGCGGCGTGGTCGCGGGACGGCAGGAAGCTCGCCTGGCAGGATCAGGATGGCGCGACGTATATTTCGGATCTCGAAAGCGGCACGGAAAAACGGGTCGTGGGCCCGCTGTTCGCGCCGTCCAAGCCAAGCTGGTCGGCGAACGGAAAAACGATCGCCATCGGGGCTCTCAAGGCATATACGCGCCGCTACCGGGAGGGCACCAGCCAGATTCTGACCAGCGACATCGCTACGGGCGCGACGGCATACTATGAGCCGGCGCCGTTTCAGTCACTCAGCACGCGCGGAGAAGACGGTCCCATTTATTCGCCGGATGGAAAGTCCATCGCGATGGTGATGAGCAGTATTCTGTGGATCCGGCCGGTGGATGAGAACGGGATTCCGGCCGGTCCCGCACATGCGATTAACCATGAGCCTACGGACGCGCCGACGTGGGGTGGCGATTCGAAGCAACTGCTCTATCTCTCGAACGGGAAGCTGCGCATGATCGGCGTGGATGGATCGAATCCGCGCACCATTCCACTGGAGATGACATGGAAGAACGAGGCGCCTCCGGCGGAACGGACGATCGTGCACGCGGGGCGAATGTGGGACGGCAAGGGAAGCGACGAAAAGACGGACGTAGACATCACTATCGTGAATGGCCGAATCGAAAGTGTGGAACCGCATCGCCAGCGCGCGGCGGCGGCGAATGTGCGGCTCGTCGATGCGTCGAACCTGACGGTGATTCCGGGCCTCTGGGAATCGCATACGCACGAATGGATCGCGGGTAAATTTTACGGCGACCGCCTGGGACGGCTGTGGCTGGCGTATGGAGTGACGGAGCTGCAATCGATGGGAGATCCCGCCTACCGCGCGGCTGAGACCAGGGAGGCGTTTGCGTCGGGAGATCGCGTGGGGCCGCACTTTTTCGCGAGCGGCGAGGCGATCGACGGCGAGCGCGTCTATTACAACTTCATGCGCCCCACACTGACGGAGGCGCAGCTCGAGCTTGAATTATCGCGGGCCAAAGCGCTCGATTACGACATTCTGAAAACCTATGTCCGGCTGCCGCATGAGCTGCAGGAAAAGGCCGTAAAATTCGCGCACGAAAAGATGGGCGTGAATACGATTTCCCATTACATGCTGCCTGGAATGGGCTACGGGATGGATGGAATGAGCCACGTGAGCGCGACGGCGCGCCTGGGCTTCCCCTATACGCGGACGGGGACAGGCGTGAGCTACGCCGATATGCGGGATTTGTTCGTGAAGTCGGGCATGTTCGTGATTTCGACCCCGTTCAGTTCCACGCCGCTTTACGCAGAGGATCCAAAGATGGTGGAAGATGAGCGGCTACTCGCACTCAATCCCGTCTGGGAACAGCAAGCGCTGCTGGGTAAACTCGACTCGGCGCAGGGAAAGCCCCCGCGCGCGGCAGGGCGCGAGCGCGCAATCACCGATGTCTCGACGACGCTGAATACGCTGCGGAAGGAGATGACGACGGTCAAGGCGATCCTGGACGCGGGAGGCACGGTCCTGACAGGCACGGATTCGCCTCTGGATAACGTCGCGACCGCTCTGCATCTGAGCCTGCGGGCGCAGGTGAAATACGGAATCGAACCCTGGAGGGCGCTGCAGACGGCAACTTATCTGCCGGCAAAGGCTTTCGGCTTATCGGCCGACCTGGGTACCGTGGAAGCCGGCAAAATCGCCGATCTCGCGTTTGTCGCGGGCGATCCGCTGAAAAAGATCAGCGATGTCACCAACGTGAAGTTCGTCATGAAAGACGGCCATCTCTATTCACAGGAGGAATTGTCACAGCCTTTCGTACATCCGGTCCATTCAAATCATTAATTGGACGGTGACTATGCGCCACATCTATACTGGCAAGTAATTCTCTGCTTCAGCCTGGGGACTCGTTCCCTTACAAACGGCCCTGAGAAGCGGGGAAGCGCCTTTCCGCTGCGTTTCGTTCGGGACAAAGTGCGGTCCCATCAAATTTCCCCTCGGCGGGTTCACGGCCACATCACTATGCGGCCTCAGTGTCTTTATTCATACGGCTTATTTCTTAAGGAGAAACGACTTGGGAAGAAGAATTGGCGGAATCGTATTTGGCGCGGCGGCTTTATTCTGTCTGCCTCTCGCGGCACAGCAGACGTCGATCAACGGGCGCGTAGTCGATCCTTCGAGCGCCAGCATTGCGGGAGGAATCGTCACGGTTACCGGAGACGACGCGTCCAAGTTATCCACGACTACCAATGGGCAGGGACTTTATCAGTTTCCTTCGCTGCGAGCGGCAAAGTACGTAGTTCGATTTGAAGCGCCCGGCTTCGCTCCGGCAGAGCGCACGATTTCGCTGCTGGTGGGTCAGGCGGCGGATATCGATATGACGATGCAGGTCGCGTCCGCGGTGAGTTCGGTCGCGGTAACGGCGGATACCACCACGGTGGATACGACCAGTTCGACGGTTTCGGGAGATGTGAGCCCGGCGGAGGTCAGCAAGCTGCCTCTGAACGGGCGCAATTACCTGCAGCTCGCGATGCTGGTGCCTGGAATCACCAGTAACGACGTGACCAATTCGCCCCTCGGCGCGACCGACGCGGGCAAACTGCAGATCAACGTCGACGGCCAGCAGGTGACGCAGACGACGGCTTCCGACAGCTTCGGCCAGCCGCAGTACAGCCAGGACGCGATCGATCAATTCCAGATCATTACCAACCGCTTCGACGCGACTCTCGGGCGCTCGGCGCGCATCCAGGTGAACGTGCAAACCAAGTCGGGAACCAACCATTACCATGGAACACTTTATGGCTACTTCCGGAACGATGCGTTCAACGCCAGCGATCCTGTGGCGCATACAGTGCTGCCTTTTTCGGATCAGCAGTTCGGCGGCACGTTCGGCGGCCCGATCATCAAAGACAAACTGTTTGCCTTTTTCGCCTATGAAGGGGAACGGCAGCCGAACACGAGCTTCACGACGCCCACCGGCTTCGGCGGCGAAACCTTCAGTTTCCAAAACGAGCTGCGGACCAACAGCTACCTGTTCCATGGCGATTGGCAGGTCAACTCCAACAACCGTCTTTCGGTAAGAGCTTCGGAATATACCTGGGGGGTTCCGTATAACAATGTCACGGGCAGCGCCTCTCCCACGCGCGCCACCAAATCGACGAAGACAAGCTACACGGGACTCGTCACGTGGACCTGGACGATCTCACCGGGTCTTGTGAACGATCTGAAACTGGGGGCCAACCATTTCGATTATTCGAACAGTCCTCTGATCTCCACGCCTGAATTCCGGCTGCCGACGATCACGGTGGGCAGCCCCTACAACTATCCGCAGCACATCGGACAGAATGTGGAGCAATACCGCGACGATCTGTTCTGGCTGAAGGGAACCCACAGCTTCAAGACCGGCTTCGACTATCTGCATAACAATTTCCACGGGAACTTCGGACAGAATGTGCGCGGAACAGTGCTGGGATTCTCGTCCGGTGTCAGCGCTTTGAATCTCGCGCAGATCTTCCCGGTATGGAACGATCCCTCGACGTGGAATATCGCAGCGCTGAGCCCATATGCAACGAGCTATACGCAGGGCTTCGGCAACTTCGACTTCAGCATTCCCACGAATGCGATGGGCTTCTGGTTCCAGGACGACTGGAAGGTCAGTCCGAGACTGACACTGAATCTCGGATTACGGTATGACAACGATCTGGGGATCTTCAACCCGGACCTGTACCTGAAGAGCGGAATCCAGACGCCGCACTACAACGACAATCTTCTATTCCAGCCGCGCCTCGGATTCGTATGGGACGTGACCGGCTCCCGCCGCACAGTAATTCGGGGCGGAGCAGGCACCTTCTACGCCGACATCCAGGCCAATCAAACCTATGACGATACTCTATTCAACGGGCAAACGACGATCTCGCCCGCGATTCAGGCGACGGCCGCGAATCCAATAGATCTTCTGGCTCCGTTCGGATCGATAACCGGAGCCCAGTTCCTTTCGGGCGCCGTGCCGATCAGCGCGCAGACGATTCAGCCGCTCGCGCCGAACGTTCATACGCCATTCTCCTTCCAGGCCAGCGGCGGCGTGGAGCAGCAGATCACAAAGACCTGGACCCTTACGGCCGACTACGTACACTGGCGCGTCTATCATGACTGGATTCGCACGGACGCGAACCTCTTCTTCAATCCGGCAGACGGCTATGCGGTGAATCCCGCGCTGGGGCGTCCTAATCCAAGCTTCGTGGGGATTCTGAATTTCACGACGCCGAATGCCGCCGGGTCGATCGACGACGCCCTGCAGATTTCGCTGCAGCACCGCTTCTCGCAGGGATTCACCGCATCGGCCGCTTACACGCTGGCGCGGCTGAAGGACTCAACGACGGGCGCGTTCTACTATCCGAACAACCAGTTCGATCTGAATTCCGAGTGGGCGGTTTCCCCGGACAATCAGTACAACACACTGACTCTGGCAGGCTCATATGTCGGCAAATGGGGCATCACGCTGAGCGGATCGTTCCACTACGGTTCAGGTCAGAACTTCTCGGTCACGGCGAACCAGAATCCGTTCGGACTTTCCGGCGTCACGGACCGGCTGTTTACGGCGTCGTCGCCGTACTTCGGCCCGGCGGCGAATATCACGCCGGTTACGCTGGCCGGCGTCGCTTACGATCTCGTGAAACGCGATTCGCTGAGCGGGAATCCGATCGAGCGCGTCGATCTTCGGATTTCGAAGGCGTTCACCCTGAAGGACCGGATACGGTTCATTCCGATGGCTGAAGCTTTCAACCTATTCAACCATTCGAACTTCGGCGCTTATCAGACTGTAGTAAACGTGGCGAGCTATGGCGCTCCGACACAGAACGCCGACCTGGCGTTCGCGGGACGAATGCTGCAGTTCGCCGGACGGATTGAGTTCTGATGCGGCCGATATTGACGGCGTTCCTGCTTTGCGGGACAGGGGCAATGTCCGTAAGCGCGGCCAGCTACGAATTAAAGGCGACGCCGGAAACGGTGGTGGTCGGTTATTACTGGTCGGAGGCGAAGCCGGTTCTGAAGATTCAGTCCGGCGATACGGTAAAGATCCAGACCGCTACCGGAGGCGCGGCGCGCGCAATTGCCGCGGGTGTTCCAAAGGAGGAGATACCGGAAGCATTCGCGCGGATCGGCAAAGAGGTAAAGGATCGCGGGCCCGGCGGTCATACCCTCACGGGACCTGTTTATATCGATGGCGCGGAGCCCGGCGACGTTCTGGAGGTTCGGATTCAGAAGATCGATCTGGGCGTGCCTTACGCGATGAATGCGTTCCGTTCAACAGCCGGATTTCTGGAGGAGGATTTTCCCTATTCCAGGCAGAAGCTGATCCGGCTGGATGAAAAAAGAATGATGGGGATTTTCGGGAACGGCATCGAGATCCCGCTGAAACCGTTTTTCGGGAGCATGGGAGTATCGCCGCCGGCATCGGCGGGCCGGTATAACAGCGCGCCCCCATGGATTCACGGCGGAAACATGGACAACAAGGAGTTTGTCGCGGGAACGACGCTCTATCTCCCGGTGCATGTGAAAGGGGCATTGTTCGAGGTCGGCGACGCCCACGCCGGCCAGGGTGATGGGGAAGTGGATATTCAGGCGATGGAGACGTCGCTCGTGGGCACGTTTCAGTTCATCGTGCGCAAAGATATGCATCTCACCTGGCCGCGCGGAGAGACCCCGACGCATTACATCGTGATGGGAATGGATGAGGAACTCGTCGTCGCGACGAAGATTGCAGTGCGGGAGATGATCGATTTTCTGGTGACACAGAAAGGCATGACTAAGGACGACGCTTATATGCTTACGAGCGTGGCAGCCGATTTTCGGATCACACAGCTTGTGGACGGGAAGAAGGGCGTCCACGGAATGATTCCGAAGTCGATTTTTCATTAGTCTTGCCGGAGCTTCGTGGCCTGCTTTTGCATCAGATCCTTTGGCGGCTCAGCGCCGACCGCCAGTCATCAGGTAGAAGGGGTCGTGATTCACGGCGTTGAGAACGCGGTCGATGAAGAAGCGAGGACTCAAAGGATCAGAGCTTGAACCCGGCTTGGCGGCGTGGTGCGTCGTTTACTTTCCATTCCGGCTTTTCGTTGTGGTTTGCCCGGCACCGCCTCACCCGCACCGCTCATTATAAGACCCGGAATTATCAGGGGCGGCGGATCAATCCCGGCCGGCTTCCATTCCGCTGTCGAGCCAGGTCACCTTTGCCCTTTCGGGCTCCTTCGGCGCCAGTTCCTTCTGTAACTCCCGCAGCCGGAACAGATCCGCGATGGTGACTTTGAGATCTTTTTTTTCGAGCGCTTTCATGCAGTTGCTCACC